>JBHLQH010000045.1:0-22276 GCA_048884965.1 Candidatus Thorarchaeota archaeon
GAGCCGGCTCTGGGAATTGCACCCAGGTAAAACAGCTCTGCAGGCTGTCGCGTCAGCTACTCCGCCAAACCGGCTCGGGTATCGGAATCTATCGACTTTTCTGTTTTAAGGATGTCGGCAATTTTGGCGTACATATTCAGCATTATAAATCAGTGTTTCAAGGGGTGAATCTTTAATACTTAAATCTCAGGAAGATTGTACTCTCAGGGTGAAGAAGATGACAATGAAGAAATTTGATTTTCATTTCGTTGAGGAGAAGATCAGACAGAATACTTTCGGAATTTTGAATACAATAAATCTTGATAATAGCCCTCACACATCAGGAATATTATATGGAGTATCGAAACCAGAGGACGAGTTTTGTATATATCTGAAAACAATGAAGAAATTCCGGAAGGTTAAGAATATCCAAAGAAATCCTAATGTATCCTTCATAATTACATTCCCTCATCATTTCTTTCGTTTTATACCTGCAGGAACCATTACAATGAATGGTCAAGCAGAGTTGGTTCCTATAGATTCTGAAGAAATACGAGGAATATTCACTGAAAAAAGAGTTCTCAGGATGATTGTATCTGACATCGACTCTGACGAGACCTTCCTAAGAATTAAACCAAAACCTAAGGTATTCTGCTATGGAGTTGGGTTCAATATTCTTGAACTAAGAAGTTCACATACATCAGTTAGTTACTCTGTAATGATACCTGAAGAAAGACTACCCAAGTAGTTCACTATTCAATTTCCTATATATCTTATACATATCAAGTTTCTAACTCCTAAATAATCCATAGTACTTTATCATAATGTCGGCAAGAATGGCCAGTACTTGAACGAAAGTGTCGTATTCAACCTTTGTCTAGAACTATGTGCCGCAGTTTTTATATCACATGATAGACCTGTAGCAGAGGTTTACTGATGGAGAGAGCAATTGAGAGATACGGTTGGGTAGTATACCTAACCTTGGGCCTATTGTGGTTAGTGGTTGGTTTGTACCAAATCTTCCTTCCTCGGGAATTACTTGTGGAGGACATTCAGCTTGTGTTGAACTTGCCCATGAGCGAACTTGAGTTGTCGAGTCCGGAGGCCATGGATTTTGTATTCTGGCTATACGGGTGTCTGGGTCTCCTCAAGGTTAGTTGGTCACTGTTTGTCATAGTGATTACACTTACCGGCTTTCGGAAGGGCGAGAAGTGGGCATGGTATACACTGTGGTTAGTGCCAATTCTCTTGGTAACCAGTGGACTCTTCAATACTTTCTATATTGGCGATGTTTCTCAGATGCTACAGTGGATCCCGATTCTAAGTCTATCGCTCTTGGGAATCTTCCTTCCGTACAGGAAGTTCTTCCCCAAATAACCCCGAGTTATGGATAATCGTAAGACAGATCAGCTGAACGATGATACAGGCATTTTCAAACTCTCAGTGGATTCCATAGGCAAATTTATATGGAAATGTTTTACGATTCAGTCAGTACTAAATCGTACCGTTCAGTTAATACTAAATGGTCGGAATGAGAGATGATGTCTGAGAACGCTACAATGGATGAAGTCAGAAAGACCCTGTACACATACTGGCATGAACTAGGTTTCTATAGTGAGAAGGAGTCCACAAATATCGAGCAAGTTCGTCAGTCTGAAGTAAAGTGGTTCATAATCAAATTCATTCGTGATGGTATTGAAGACGAGTTTGGAAAAGAACATGACCTCACTCGCAGACATGCATTTTCTGCAAAGGAATTACATGAAGCCTATACCAATAGCTCTGCAGGAGAGAAATGTTCTCTCTCCAACTTTCATTTTCATGTTAAAGGTCTCGTGGAACATGGGTATCTCAAGGAAGTAGCCAAGATCCTTGAAGGTCGTCATTATGTAACATACTACGGTCGAACGTCTATTGTATTTGCGGACCAGTTTGATGATCCTCTTCAATCGAAAATGGATCAGGATTTCTTTGACCCTTTGAAGAGAATAATAAAAGACATGAATCCAGACTTAGAGGCAAGGTATGTCGATCAACTTGTGGACGATAATCTTTCATCAATACAGGATTTCTATAGCAGACTTTTCTCATGGATGAAAGTAAAGTACACCCACCTGTACAAATCGAAAGTCGATTTGCATACGTTCACAAGCATCGTCGGGCACTATGCTTTCTTCCACAAAGATCTCAACAAGAGCTCAAAGGAAATTGCATCTCTTATTGGTCTTGATAAGATTATGAAATATGAACAATACGGATTAGATCAGGAGTAATCAAAGATGAAAGCAGCAGTTTTGCAGAAATACGGACCACCAGATGTCCTAGTCATTGAAGAACGGGAGAAACCAATGATCCAAGATAATCAAGTCTTGGTAAGGGTTCACGCTACATCTGTTAATGCCATGGATTATCGAATTAGAAGTGCGAACGCACCGTTATGGCCTATTTCACGCTTGATGATGGGTCTTCGGAAACCAAAGGAGGATATCTTGGGCAACGAAGTGGCTGGAGAAATAGTTGAGGTTGGTAGTAATGTGACCAAGTTCAAGAAAGGAGACAGGATATTCGGATGCGTAAATCGATCAAATGCCGAATATATCGTATGTACAGAAAATGCGACTATAACTACAATGCCACCGGGTATGAGTTATGAAGAAGGAGCTTCTGTTGGGTTTGGAGGGATAACATCATTACACTTCCTTAGAACACTAGCAAATATCCAAAATGGACAACAGATTCTCATAAATGGTGCATCGGGAGGGGTTGGCGTGTTTGCTGTACAACTAGCGAAGCATTTTGGAGCTGAAGTAACAGGAGTTTGCAGCACCAAGAACATTGAATTAGTAAAATCTCTGGGTGCAGATAGAGCAATTGATTATACTGTGGTCGATTTTACCAAAGAAGAAGAAGTATATGATATAGTATTTGATGCAGTGGGAAAGAGCTCTTTCTCAAAATGCAAAAAGCTACTTCGGGAAGATGGAATCTATCTAACAACTGTACCTAGCTTTCGTCTCCTCGCTCAAATGCTGTGGACATCAAAGGTTGGAAAGAAGAAGGCGAAGTTCGGAATAGCAAGTGGTCCAGAGAATTTGCATTTTCTCAAGGAGCTAATAGAATCAAATAAATTACGAATAGTTATTGACAGGACCTATCCCTTAGATGCGATTGCAGAAGCTCATGCGTATGTGGAGCAAGGACACAAAGTGGGTAGTGTTGCAATTTCAGTTTGCCAGGAGGACGAAATATAATGAATGATTCAACTGAGAATACATGTGCAGCAAAAGAACTAATGAATGGCATGAAGGCTAGCTGTTCGCAAGCAATCTTCGCAACCTTTGGCCCATATATGGGGTCTGATGAGGTCAGCGTTGAGACTTGTATGAAGATCGCATCTGCCTTCGGAGGGGGAATAAATCTCACTGGTAATGTCTGTGGAGCTTTGACAGGTGCTTTGATGGCAATCGGGCTAGAATTTGGCGATTCAAACCCAATGAATCCAAAGGTAGCTGAAATCTCTACTCGACTACTTGAAGAATTCAAGGCAATCCATGGGTCAATCCTATGTCGAGACCTGATTCAATATAACGGGGGCTCAGATGAAGTGGATTTGATGAAAGCATTCCAGAGTGGCCAATTCGACAAATGTCTAAAATATGTTGAAGACGTAGCGGGTTTGCTGAAAACCTATATCGAATGATTTCCTGTAAAAAAGAGGTAGGAGACTCCCAGAGCAAACGCTCTAGAGATTCTCCTTCGCTTCTTTCCTTAACGCACACTAGTAGAGAAGTCCCTTAACTGAAGACTGTGCCATGATTCATTTATCGTTTCTTCAGGAGAACGATGGCTATTATTACTATCACTATTCCACCAGCAGCGATGATGAGGATTGTCGTTCCATCAAGTAGGGGGGCTTCTGATTGAGTTGGAGTTGTGGTTGTTGTAGGTTCAGTTGTGGTGTCTGTCGTAGTAGATGTGGGGGTTGATGTTGTTCCATCCTCAGCAGTAACAATGACATTATCGATGCCCCCGTTTTCTGGCGCTATCACCATAAAGCATTCGCTTTCGTCGAAAACTGCCACAGAGAGTTTATTTAGCACAAGTTCTTTCTCGAGATAGACATGGATACTGTGATTACTCATCAGTATCATGTCAATATGATACCAACCATCAAATGACTCTGAATACAAATATGATCCAAGAGAAGTTCCTACATTATTGGTACCCCTGGTAATTTCTATCTGACTTTCTGTGATTCTTAGGTTCATATTGTTGAAGGGAAGTACATTCAAGACCCCTGTATCCTCCATCGAATCTCCATGAACTATCACAAAGTAATAACCAGTGATAGAGGGTTCTTTGTAGAAATCGAAACTGAAATTGCCATAATTGACATTGCTTGGAAAATATATGTTACCGACTTCATGTAGTCCAACACCTTCTGTCGCGATCAAAGCATTTGAACTTGCAGACCAAGTCCCATTAGCTACGGTCCATCCGTCATAGTTTCCATCACTAAAATCATCGGACCATACTTCAGCTGCTGCGATCTGAGGATGTCCAAGTGACATTACAATGATCATTAGAGATATTGTAACTACTAAGGCATGATTCCTATACTTCATCTCCGTATCTCCGTTCCAGTTGAGTTAGCTTTTAGAAGTACAGCATTTGGCTGATATATCTAAGCTAATCAATTAGCTATCGAAACGAAACGGAATTGTTCTAGGATTTCGTTATGCAAAGGATTTGATTAGAAAAGCGAAAATCGACTGTCCCTGACAAGTAATCCGTCAGTACCATTTTGTACCTCTTGGAGGTAGGTATAGCACTTTATGATTGGTTGCTTCGAGTCCCAAAAGTTTACACAATCCGATATGTCCTAACCCTGCAAAGTGATGTTGTGATTGAATCACCATGGTTTCTACCAATAAGGAAAAAGGCGAATCCTTTAGCATGTGGATGATCTGTTCTATTCTTCTCATATTTTCAGCGGTGAAGACATGGAATGTCTTCGGCTGATCCACAATCTGAAAAGAATTCCAATACTCAACTGGAAATTTCTCCTGAATCCATCCAACCACTTTATGTGGCGAGATTTTCTTTTCATCATAAGTTATACGAGCTATACAAGGTATCTGTTCAAGTGCGTCAAATTTTGGATGGACTGTAAAATAAAGGCCGCCACACTCTTGCAGCTCCTTGATAACCTGTTGGACTCGTCTAGCTGAATAATTGGTCTTCTTCGCGATTTCCGTTGCAGGAGTGCGCGCATCTTCTAAAAGGTGTTTCAAGATGGTTCTTTGCATTTTTGTGAAGTCTACTTTATTCCCACGAAAGACCCATTTTTGATTATCAGGCATAGGCGTGGGTGTTATAGGGTAAATACGCTCCAGATTGACTTCTTGAACAAACTCGAATTCTCGGATGTAACTACTAAGATCGATAATGCTTTTTGAATCTGAAACTTGAGTAGTAGCATATAGATCTCGTGTGCCTACTCGTCCTGATTCATCAACTGCTGGATGTTTTCCAATCTCTCTCAACAGATGTTCGTCAATTTCAGTAGCATCTGTAGAGATCCAACACATACAATAATCAGCCTCTAACATAGCCAATGAGAGGAATACATAGCCCCTACTTATTCCACCTATTTTCTTTAGCTTTGTAATTCTGTTCTGAACGCTAGTCGGAGATAGATTGAGCTTCTTGCTGAGACTTCTGGCTGTTACCCTGCAGTTGGCCATTAATTCACCGAGAATGAATTTATCAACTAGATCCATAAGGATACTCCATCTTCTCTTATTTCTCAGCACCAAACGTTCATCTATCTTGTTGCAATCTGAAATAAAAAGATGAGGATTCTCTCTCAACTCTTGAAATCTAATGTGTGGAGTAATCCCCGATGAGGAGAGTTTGCAACTTTCAAATTTCTTGGTGATGTCAATCAGTATATCAGCTCTTCACAGATGACTACCTTTCAAAATAGCATCCTTCATTTTCCAAATCTTTTAGCCAATATTCAATCTCCGCAGGAAAAGGCTCGAATGGATTATTCTTTCTCTAGAGCAAATGCTCTAGAGGTGCTCCTTCGCTTCTTTCCTTGACACACCCTTGCATAATTCAGGGGTAACATGAACTCCAGTCATTGTGCATGGTTTTACGTTGTTTATGTTTGTGTGCATAGATATCCCTATCCAAGATAATCTGGATGTGCATCCAACCAATCAGAAAGATTTCTGAAGGTCTCTTCGTTGCGCTTATTGATGAAATTATACATTCTATTCCCCATCAAGCGATAAAGAAAGGGTAGTTTCTTGAGGTTGAATCGTTCCTCGAAGTGCACTCTTGTCCTACCATTATCAATCGGTTCTAATCGAATCAGTCCATTGGTATCCATTCCAGGTTTTAGGCTCAACATTGTGTAAGTATAGCCGACATTTGGTCTGACATCTGTAACTAATTCAAGAGCGCATCGTGACCCCCAAGGCAGTTTGTAGTGCACACGTCTGATAAGCCCATTTCCCTCCATGTCGCCCAGATGTAGAATCTCAATGTCATTGACAATAGCGTGGGTGAATTGCTTCCAAAGGTCATAATCCTGCATGAGTGCCCAAATCTTCTCTGAAGGATGCGGAATCTCTATTTCAAAAACATGTTCTTTGATCATTTCGTTACACAGTTAATTTGAGATATATCTCCTAAATAAGAATGATTGCTAATTGAGTTGCTTATGTCAAATAATTGAATCATGAATATCACTACTACTGCTACTGACCTATGACGATTCCAGATGATAGGATGTGATAGTCAGAGCCTTTCGGATTTGAGGGGGAGGTACTTGTATCTGTATTCGATATAGTTGATGAGGTCTGGATTGCTGTGTGTGGTAAGAATTAGAAGGATAGATGTCGTAATGGGAGCTATGTCAGATAAGAGAGATATCATCGAAAAATGGGCCATGGAACATGGCACCCTTCCATACCCCTTCATGAAAGGACTAGATTTGTGTGAAATCTTTTACCAAGAGGCTGTCCGTCCGATCATGGAGGAGAGTTATCCTGACCTAGTCTATTCAGCTGGCCTTATCGGTTGGGGGTCAGATGTCCTTGGATTTGATACTGAGCAGTCAATGGACCATGGTTGGGGACCTAGACTCTACCTATTCTTAGATCCCTCTGACTTCAATCCTTATTCAAAAGTTCTCGATGAGACCTTCCGTAGGATACTCCCTCGGGAAATACGTGGGATCCCTACAAGCACCGTACGGAACGAAGATGACACGACCTTGTTGGTGCCTGTCGATGAAGGAGAGGAGATCAATCATTTGATCACGATCACAACATCTCGAGTGTATTTCTTGGAATACTTGGGATTCGATGTGCTATCAGATCTGTCTGTCACTGATTGGTTGGTTACACCGCAACAACGCCTTAGAAGCATCGCAAAAGGGAGAGTCTTTCATGATGGGCTTGACGAACTGGAACCTGTTGTTCACCGTCTGCAATACTATCCCCACGATCTGTGGCTATATCTTCTAGCCAACCAATGGAACCGCATCTCGCAAGAAGAAGCATTTATGGGTCGTACTAGTCAAGTGAATGACGAACTGGGTTCGAGGATTGTAGCATCACGACTCATTCGAGATATCATGAATCTCTGTTTTCTAATGGAAAAGACCTATGCACCTTACATCAAATGGTTTGGAACAGGCTTTTCCAAACTCAAGTGTGCCGATGCACTAACACCACTCTTCCATCAGATACTGGATGCTACTACATTCCAAGAGAGGCAGAAACCTCTTGTCAAGGCATACGAGTTCATAGCAGAGAAGCATAATGACTTGGGAATCACAGCCCATTTGGATACAAAACCCTCGAATTTTCATAATCGACCATTCTTGGTCATCTGGGGAGAGAAATTTGCAGATGCCATCTTTGAAACCATCCAAGATGAGGAAATCAAATGCCTTCCTAGGTACCTTGGCTCAGTTGAGCAATTCTCAGACTCTACAGACTTACTGAGCTATCCGCAAAAGCTCAAGAGATGTCGTGTGCTGTACGGATGAAAAGAAGCAAGGTGAACTCTTATTACATCTGATATTGTGAAATTGAAACTGAGCATATGATGCATTCTGATATCAATCAAGGCTTAGTAGAAGCAATTACGGAACATGATGTGGAGAGTGTGCAAAGATGCATTCAACACGGAGCTAATCCAAACTACACATGGACTAATAGCCCAGGATTGACTTCAGATTCATCATTCTTGCAGCCTACAACACCGTTAAGCTTGCTCATTTTCCTAATTTCAAATTGCTTACTTAGCGAGGACGATTTATCCGATTTCCATGCAATTGCCGAGATTTTGCTAGAAAATAATGCGGACCCTGAACCTGCTATCCACCTTGCCAAGCAAAGGTATGGGGCCTACAAAGAATCTGATAACCCGTCAACATTTGATTCTATCTATCGACTTGTATCTGAAGCCTACTACAGAAATAGACCCTCTGAAGGATAGACTTCTCGAAGGATGATTACCTTTTGCCAAGTCACTTCCTGCAACTTCCTCATAATTTTGCCACAGGTTCTGCAGTTGTAGCTTGTATTCATGCTTGAATTTCCTAATGATAATTCCAGTTGCAAAAGATATCACAACATTAGCTGAATACCAACAGGAAGGGAAGCATCGAGTATCCGCTGAGTGCAGTTGATGTAATATTGATTAGCACGTGAATAAGTCCCAAGGGCCACATGCTCTTGGATTGTCTGTAAAGAAAGATATAGCCAATAGCAATCGCTGTTTGAATGGGAACGATCAATGCACTGAATGGGAATATCGATTGTCCTTCGGGAAGGAATAATATCCAGAACAATAGATGAATCAGACTGATGAGGATGACGTACATTAGACCTCCAATTGTAATCATCACCTTCCTCTTTGTACCCTCTTTGAAGTACTCCGCAAAGGAGTCGAACGTGTATATCCAGATGAGTTGCTCAGAGAAGGCATTAAGCACAGGCCATATTGACAGCGTGATTATGAATCCAAGGAGATCGAAATTTGATACTGGCAAGTACGTGATGAATTCTGACCCAACCAATACCAATTGTAGCATCAACAGTATTATGAAGAGTGGACGCACATAACTTACAAACTGCTTACGAAGTTGTCCCTTGTTAATTTCATACCCTGTCGCTCCTCGCCTCCATTTGACTATACCCCAACAGAAAACACCGTAGTACAGAATCAGGGGAATCAATGCACCTGTTGCATTGAAAAGAAATCCAGCAGCGATAGGCAATCCTATTGCCGCCAACGTAGCTAGTGCAAGATCCAACGAATTCGGTTGGAAATTATCAGGAACATCTGGGAGGAATTTCATTGTCAATCGATGAATCTTCTGAATTCAATCTATATCATGCTTTGGCAAGGGCATTTTTCAGTGGGCAATTTGGCGGAGTACAAAAACCTTAACACCGAGGACATAGGTCGGACAGCTCAATGAGAAGTATTGACGATAGATGTGAAATGCATTCCAAAATCAAAATGCTCCAGCAAACGCACATATTGCAAATCCAGCATCGAAATAGTCATCTAATGACAGCAAACCTTCTAGATTCAGAATCTTCTCTATACAAAAAAAGGCCTGAACAACTTCCACTTTGCATTTACTCTGGTCGCCAGCTATGAATGCCTTCAAACGATTCTGGTGGATTCTAGGAGAGTCCTGATCCCTAGGACCTGAGAAGTTCGTGAGAATGATCGATACTGCTCTCACCATTCGGTTAAGGTCGACCTCTGTAGATATGTTGAATCTATCCATGAATCTACTACTCAATAGACCCTGACCAATCTTAGCCGGCTTGGGAACTTTCTCCTTCTCCGTATCCTCGAAGAAGGAACCGGGCTTGAAGGTCATTCCCCCAAATGGAGTGGGCATATAAAGATCCAAACTCATTCTCTGTAGATATGCAATTCCTTCAGCATAGGTCTTCTCATAGGTCGACATATCATTCAACAATATGAGACCTTGAAATAAGGTTTTGTGAGGGATTTCAGGGAGAGGGTACGAAAGCCATCTTCATTGAACAGAACTTGCGTTGATGTTTATTATTATTCAATATTCTACTCCCAGTGGGTATCATATCTACTAATAGGCGTAATCAAATTGACTTCAACAATGAATTCAGAAACCAATTGAACGAAAGTAGACCCATTATCTCATGACGCAATCTGATCTATACAACCATTGAGAACACCTCCGTTCTTCTACTAGATGCAATTCAACCTAACGATGCAGAAGCCAGAATATCAAAAGAGAGAATCTCCGAGTTCTATACATCAGGATATCTCAATGTTGTTCTCAATTGGCTGAATAGTGGAGCCAAGGAATCAGCTGAATCAATCACAGAGGACCTATTCATTATGACCTTTGAGAATCTCTACCACTTACTCAACCAATCGCTTGCCAAAAGGTAGTCATATGCTGCTACTTGACTTTATCAATGAACTCTTGAAGATCAGCACTATAGTCCTCGTTCCTGAATCGATCTTCCATTATTCCAAAGCGTGCAATAATCTCTGAATCTGGAATCATCTCAGCAAGACGGGTGAACATGTTCTTGTATGCTTCCGACTTCGAACAGATGAACAACGCAACCCGTTTCCCCTTCAAATCGACTTCTTGCAGATACGTACGAAGGGGAGGAATTGGATTCCAAGCCCATATCGGGGCACCAATGATGATAGTATCATAATCTTGGGGATTCTTCTTGTATTCAATGTCAGTTAGCTTCTGTGCCCTAGAATCACGTCCAGCAAGGAGCCAATTGAGTTTCCCCTTTCGGTTCTTCTTGTCAACAATCTCATCGATATCTGCGGAGAGTGCCTTTGCTATACTCTGTGCGATAGTCCTATTATTGCCAGTTCGAGAGTAGTATACAACGAGATGGGTCATTTTATCACAAGTTTCTCAAGCTCAATCCTCTCTTAAAAAGTGACTTCTTCCTTATAGGGAAAAGTCCTTCACAAAGAATCACAAGACCTGCGTCGTAGTGAATCTATAAATCGAAACTCAAGACGTTTGGGATTGATTGAAATGAGTTCAGTTGATTTCATCAAGAGTATTGCCAAATTCACCAGAGTGCTACGAGAAAGAGCTCTTCAAAGACTACAAGATAATGGTTGCACCGATTTGTCCTATCGACCTGCAACAGGTATGTCATCAATAGGATGGCTCCTCGTCCATCAAGCAGTAGTCTATGACTTTGTTTTGAATATCCTGATTAAAGGGACAGATCTCAAGTATCCAGAACTCTTCGATATGTATGGAGGTAGTCACAACGACCAAGGAGATTGGTTGGGAACGTCACTTGCATTGGAAGCATATTACGACTCAGCTGAGGGTGATTTCCTATTTTGGGCGGACAATACCTCAGAGGAGGAGATGTATCGTCGACTCGACGAGTCCTGTCCATCGGGATACCATAGGAACATGCGCGTCATCGATGTGATCTCGGATATGTTTGCTCACTTGAATCATCACAATGGACATCTTGGTGCCATCAATGGCGATTGGTGTATACAGAAGGGAAAGTCTACCTAAACCTGCGAACCATCTACCCCTGCAATTCGTCTAGAAGGTGGAACTGGCTAACATATGATTGCCTCTTCCTTTTTCGGTGGATGATCAATACAGCACCGATTCCTAGGAATCCAAACAATATCACCAGCAATGTCAAATCAGGATATCCGAAAGTGAAACCAACCAACTCACCTGCTAACGCGTAGAGAGAGAGGTGAGTTACGTGTGCCCAGATATATCCGGCATAGTGTTCACCGTGGAGTACGACGTCCGTTGTGTTGACACCCCAGTCAATTACCCATTCGAGGTCATCAGATAGTTTTACCCAAATGGCAGATTCTTCATCATAACAATACAGGCAAAGAGAAGTCTCATTCAAATCACCAATCAGGTCGATACTTCCATCATGGTTGAAGTCAAGGTCTGAGGTTCTATAATAAATCTGAATCAGAGCGCTTTGAAGTGTGCCACTGGTTTCGCCATTGAATCCTAGAATAATTTCTACATACTTACCCATAGGAACCTCATTCTCAGCGAGACCCGTATCTGATGCTAATTGGTATGGAGTCGTGTTGGTAGTATACCGTTGCATGGAAAGCGTTGGTAGCGAAAGGCCACTAAGGGCTATGGTCAGAATCGTATCAGTCGCCTTCATTGTATCTATCTCGTTCACAGCAAAGGCATACGCGTATGTGTCGCTATCCGTGATCACAGGAACTTGGTATTCAAGGAAGACTGAATCAGGAAGTACAGAGATGTTTCTGCCTCGGAGTATCTGTAGAACACTGTATACATCAGTCGTATAGGCTTCCGAGAGGATGACTATCGTCTGCGGGTCAGCCCAATAGCCATGCCTAGTTGCAACCTCGTGGGATTCCGGTTCCATCATCTCACCCAATACAGCCCCAGCATCTTCCAACAATGAATAAGTCAGACCAGCGACAGTTTCACTCCCTGCATCAGGACGACCCACTAGAACAATGTATGGATATACTGTGTAGGACTCCTTGAGTTCCTCCACCGAAACCGTGATTACATTTGCGTACTCCTGTAGCTTCTGTGCAAAGAATAAGGTGTTGTTCTGTTCATCAGGGTCATAGGCTAGGATTATAGGTCCGCTCCAAGTGCTGAACGTATCAGGGTCCTCGCTATCTGGCACTCCGTCTCGATCCGAATCACTACTCCACGGATTGCTGCCCCACTCCAATTCTACACCATCGAGAACGCCGTCTCCGTCTGTATCGTTATTCAAGGGATTCAACCAGAGCTGTATCTCCAGCCAATCGGACACATTATCACCATCAGAATCGCTGCTGAACGGATTTGTCCCGAATAACGCTTCATCTCCATCGACGATGCCATCTCCATCAACATCAGCGTTCAGGGGACTAGTGCCAGTGTCGTACTCAGCTCCATCGAACGCAAAGTCACCATCCGAATCAGCCACGAGCAAGCTGGAGTTTCCTGCATACTCCTCGGCATCCGTCGCTACATCGTCGTCGGTATCGATCTTGTTCGGATCGGAGTTGAGCTGGAACTCCAGAAGGTCTGAGAGAGTATCGCCATCAGAATCTGGCAATGTGGGGTCACTTCCAAAGGCGAGTTCAACCCCGTCCCCAAGCGAGTCCCCATCACTGTCCCAGTGAGTCAGGCTCATGGTAGAAACCATGCCAGTACTCGGGACGCCAATTCTAGGTGCCAGATATTGTGGATGAATCGTTGGGGCTATATATTCCTCGTCAGGGTAGAGTCCAATCCACCACTCTTGATGGTCAGAAACGCCATCTGCATCAGAATCAGGACACTGCGGATTCGAGGTGAGGTTGTACTCAAGGTAGTCACTCAGATGATCGCCATCCGTATCACTCAGACGAGGATCGCTTGTCACATTGAATGTCATTGTGCAGGTCGCATTGAAGGCAACTGTGATCTCCCAGCCTGCGACCTCCTGTTGATTGGTCAGGCCATCACCATCCCAATCAGGATTATCATCAGTCAAACATGGGTCGACTGATGTAATCTCTTGAGACAGTTTGATTATTATATGCTCACCACTAGAATAGTTACTACTAGTGATGTAGACGTTCTTCTCCAAGTCGATACATATTGCATTCTCGCGTGGTTCTTCGATTACGTCAGTTAAGTTCATCCTGAAATTCATATCCTCCAAGCCGTTCCGATCAAACTTACAAAGATATTTACGATCCGGATTATCCTCCCATCCAAGAGCGTAAAGATAACCATCATCGTCCACGGTAAACTCGTGCATATCATAGAATTCTGTCATGGGAATCCTACCAAGGTAACTACCATCGATTGCACTCATACGAATTATATAACCAAGAACGATATCGTCGACCCAACAGCATGCTACATATAGAAGCCCATTTGCATCATCGACTTCAATCCTGTAAGGGCGATCCCAAGAGTAATCGCGTCCAGGAACTTCCCAAGATGCCAAGAGGTTTCCAGCAGAGTCATATTTCCTCACATAGGGATCCTCAGTCGTATAGATGCTCGAATCTGCACCAATATCAACATCAAAAAACCATTCACTGGAAAAAGGAGTCCAAGAGTCGGGATTTAGGATTGTACCATCAAGCGAGTAACGTTGTATCACAGTGTCGTACGAACCAGGTGCTTCTGTAGCGTTGAGCACGTAAATCCAATCATTTGCATCATCAATGGCAAATCCTCCACTCCTCCATGCCAAATCTAATTCATTGAAATAGGAGAGTTCAGGAAGTTGTGCCTCTGTGAGATTCGTGTAATATCTTTTGATTCCTTGAAAAGAAGGTGCCAAGTGATCAGTCCCAGAGTAAAGGTATCCATGATTATCAGTAGCCAAAGAGTAGTACCCAATCGGTACTTCAATCAGTTCTTCTAGAGTAGGATGAGATTCGATTCTTGGCAGAACCTCATCACAACGTCCATCGCCATTTGTATCATCGCTTCTGGGATTGGTATGACTATGATATTCATCAAGGTCGCTTACAGCATCGCCATCACTATCGTTCATGCAAGGATCGGATGTGACAAGCATCTCAAAGTGATTGGAGGAGTTGGCCATATAGTCGAAGCCAATCTGCCAGCCAGCTACTTCCAAGTAGTCGAAAAGACCATCTCCATCTGAATCGGTGTTTGTGGCATTTGTGCCGTAGATGTATTCGTAGTAGTCGCTGAGTCCATCACCGTCTGAATCGGACTTCCTTGCATTCGTTCCAAGATTCGCTTCAAAAGCATCACCAAGTTCATCGCAATCGGAATCATACACAATGTAAGAATCAAGAGCCTGAATGGACCTCCACTCAATAAAGGCGTTAAGACTGTCAGGCATAACATCAAAGTAGACACGTGTGTACTCGTAGTCTATACTATCATAATAGTCATCATTATGTCTACACTCAAATAATCCTAGTACATCATGAGACCAGATATCCCAGATATGATAATTAAGATGCATCCTTATCGCTACTGGAAAATTAGGTGATGCGATCCCAGGTTCAATCCAAGCCGAGTAATTGTACATTCTTGCTTCCCAGTAGTCGCCGGGCACAAGTCCGTACAAGGTATTCTTGAGGAGTGTATAGTCTTCAGTTCCGGAAACTCCGGTGATTGAGTTCGACCCAGAAGGCTGATCTATATTAATCCTGGGTATATTATAGCTTTCTCCTACCCATCTTTGCTGTTCCGCTCCAGAGCCAGTTATGTCCCCAATCACATTGCAGAACAGTGTTATCCTATCTCCAACGCTAAGAGTAGCATCACTCAGCTCGAAGGCAAGATTCGAAAGAGCAGCCGAAGGTGTCGTGGAGGCGATCTCATCTCTACTTCCAAAAATTGTTTCAGTTAGCCACTCAACAAGCTTTGAAATAGCACCACCCAAAAGCTCAGCAACCATCAGCACTAGAGAAATAATCGCTGCTATACCAAATCCAACAGGTCCTGCTGCTGCAAGGAATAACAAGGGGATGCCTATAGCCAGACTTATGGCTGATGAGATAGTTCCATATGTCGCCCCAATCTCCTTTCCAAGCCTACCTCCGATTTGTTGGGCAATTAGAAAGGCGGCATATATTGAGAGTCCGACATCTATCACAATGCATAATATGGCGATGGCATTACTCTTGAGGAATTTGGAGACCTTCTGCACGGTCGTAGCAGCTTTTGAAGAGCTTGCCACTGAAGACCAGATGGCGTTGCTACGTGGACGGGTCTTTGGCCAAATAAAATGCTTATCAAGGAGACTTCGGAGTAGTTTAGGTGTCATTAATAGTATTTCATCTCCAAATGTTCCAATGACACCTTTGGCGAATAGAACCCAACTATCCACAATTGAAATATCAGGAAGCTCGTTGGTGAATTTACCGTGATCTATTATCGATTCTCCTACTGAGAATTTGTATATCATGAGTATGAGGGCGTTTGTTGTGGTTTCGTCATACCCCCAGCTTTGAATAACATCTGTAATCTGCTCGATTGACAAAGTCTCATAGGTAGTAGTATTGTAGAAATAACAGGACAGGGACTTCACGATTGATGTGTTATAAAGGTCCATGTCAAAATGAAGGAGTTGCTCAGCGACATAGGAACCTTCGATAATCTCCGAAAGATCAACCACCTTAATCTCATGCTCTGCAGCTATGATAACAGGTAATACTTTGAGGGCAGGCAAAGAATCAAGGGCAGCTGGCAGAATACTATTGCTCAGGGATACATACGCATGATCAACGCCTAGATATGATTGATTTTGATACATCAGGCATATCTCATCTTCAGCTAGCACCCTAGGAATATCCCACAGAGAAGTTGTGGAGTTCCTCAAGAAATGGTAGGTCAAGAGACCCTGCGCAGCGATGGTCTGATTGCGATTATCACTATAGTATACACCCATAGAGGAGTAGTAGCACTCCTGAATAGAGATGCCTGAGAACATGAAGCTATCATCGTATATCTCTAAGGTTATTGGCTCTGGATAAATTCCAAGATCTGCAATTTGGAAGACCTCTTCATATGTGCTATTAGCAATCAATTGACCATTTGCACTCGTGGCGACATACAAGCCTGTGGCTATTGATTGTAGTGTGATCTGATCAGAAGAGATAGCACAAGACTGGAGGATTTCTCTGGGTCCCACTTCAGTGCCATTGAAATACATTGAGCCTCCTGTCGAAACTGAAAGAAACCCACCACCAATCTCCTTCAAGGCAATCTTTCCATCACCCAGGTCAATTTTTTGAATGGGACATGCTGACAAGATATCAGTTGTATTAGCAACTGCGAGATCGCCAAAACTTGAGGATATGTAGACGCCCTCCTCATCTATCAATGCAATCGCCTTTTTATCGGTCTGCCCAACCACCTTCCAAATGAGCTCTGCATGCATGGAGAGATTTGTGGAAGCCATTTTTGGGATGTACATCCTTGATTCTAGTGCAACAATGTTTCCAGAATCATATACAGAATTCAACGCAAGAAGTAATCCATTTGAGGTAGCAATCATAGGATATCCCTCGAATAAATTCGCGTCAATGCAGAAGTCAATGGTGAGATTTAGAAAAGGTAGGACCTGCACGTCTCTTTGCGATCCGTCCAGATCTTGCATCCTGTCTTTTGCATCGTTTGGCCAATCCCACCATTGCTCAAGAAGGCGGGCATGTTGGGGATTATCTGGAATTATCTGAAATGAGATGTAGAGTGGTTTTCCATCAGTAGCAATATCAATATCAAATGCATCATGGATCGAGGATTTCGCGTTGGGAGAGATGTCGACTGCATCGCTAACGCCATCGTTATCATTATCAAAGTCCCACGCATTTGGAATTCCATCGTTGTCAACGTCAAGAGAATTAACGTTCATCACTTCGTGATTATCTGGAATGTCATCTTCATTGGAGTCTGCTGCCAAAGGGTCAAGATCGTTGAACACCTCGAAAGTATCATTCAGAGTGTCGCGGTCAGAATCTGTATCATTGAAGTCCGTACCGATGACAGACTCGATGACATCCCAGAGTCCGTCACCATCACAATCAGTCCTATTGGCTAGTGGAGTCACCAACTGAAGCTCTGTTACTAGCTCCTTCAATGATACCGGAACTTTTGGTGGACCAAATTCGGCAAGTACGCTCCTAAGGAGATCTTCAGAAGACCGCAATGGAGAGTTTTCCTCAGATTTACTCATCTGAGGATGATTCACAGCATTCTTGATGTCCGCTCCGAAGAATAGGACCACGATAAAGAATGTGATGAAAACTATCTGGAAACGCCTCATTCTTCCTAACCTTCATTAAACTAAAAGGGAAATACCACGCAAACCAAAAAATGGATAGTAAACTAATTGAAATAGTTTTTGGGTATTTGAGATTCATAATACTTTAGCCACCAACTCTAGAATATATCTAGCGCAGCTTCAAAGACATCATACTGTGGCTAATTCGAGTCCAAATCCTGATTGCATGAGTTCTGCAAGCCTAGCAAGAAACCTTGTCGCTGGAGCGCCTAAGGAAATTTCCTCATCAAACATGACTGTAGTGCTGAGGAACTCACCGAGCTCACTGGGATTTGCAAAATCCCGTGGTTTACTAGCAATCCCACCCAATGCTATTACAAGAGAGTGAACTCCAATAGGAATAGCCCAGCCTCCACCCGTTCCAAACATTCCCACAGCTGTTACAGCTACAGTACCCATCATCTGTTTTCTGAGAAATGGATCAGATTTTAATTTCCACCAGAAGGGTTTCCCTAATAGACCTCTTATCTTGAGTGAGAGGCTCAGAGAATCAGATGCTCTTTTGCTGGCATCAGGTTCACTTTTTTGAGCTCGCCGTATCTCATCATGTATCTGCCTGAAGGTCTTCTCATTCGCTTTCCTAACGCAATATGTTGTAGCAAATCTTTTCGAACCGACTTGTTTCTCGATAATTATACCAACGTCGACATCATCGAAGACAATCAACTTCTTCTTTCCTTTCTTTAGTGCTTGGACTTCGAGGTGCTCACTGACTGCTTGTCCTACACACCGAATGACCCAACCAGTGAAGGAAAGCTTCTCACCGGTCTTCGCCTCATGCTCAGAGATGAATGTTCTAGCATTCGTGACATCGATCTCAACCAAACCGTATATTCGGTGTTTTGGTGCGAGATTGTCTAGTAATTCTACAGGTCTATTTGACTTCCGTATGATTTCTCTATAGAGAATATCACCTTTAGACAGCTTCTCCGAATCTCGATTGGGCGAACTCAAAAATAATTGACCTCCACATCACATTGTGAATATGGTGTACTAATACCCTTTGCCCCGAAATTTGGCATCTTCTTTATTACGCACCCAGTACACTATTGCCATCATGTCAGAGAGCTTTACAATCTCAGGCTATGTCAAACCTGAATTTGAGGCTGTTCGGGAAGCCTTCATCGAGAACTTTGAGCGCCGTGACGAGCTTGGTGCTGCATGTTGTATCTACTACAAGGGAGAGAAAGTGGTCGACCTTTGGGGGGGTATACGAGATGAAGCTACAGGAGAGCTATGGGAAGAAGACACCATGGTACTGGTTTGGTCAACGACGAAAGGTCTGTCAGCACTAGCGATGGCACTCGCCCATTCACGAGGACTATTTGAGTACGACGCACCTGTAGCTAAGTACTGGCCTGAGTTTGCTCAGCAAGGAAAGGATAAGATTACTGTCCGACAATTGTTTGCACATCAAGCAGGACTCTATGCATTCAAGGAGCTAGGTGATAAGGATATTATTACGGACCTCGACCGCCTTGCTGTGGTCCTAGCTAGTCAGAAACCATCGTGGGAGCCCGGGACTCGTCATGGCTATCATGGGTTGACTCTAGGATTCTATCAGAGCGAACTCTTGCGTCGGGTTGATCCGAAAGGTCGTAGTTTAGGACAATTCTTTCAAGATGAGATTGCTGCTCCGTTGGGGATTGACTTCTACATTCGACTCCCCGAGGTAATCCCGAATTCCAGACTTGCGCCTCTCAGGGAGATGACGTTTGGTCTTTCAGCTATGCGGTCGGTACCAATCTCATTTATTCTCACAGTAATGAATCCTAGATCTGCAGCACGTCGTGCATTGATGGGAACAGAGTTTTGCCTAGACAAGAAGCGAATCTATGCTCGTAACTATGAAGTACCGTCAGGGGGAGGAGTAGGTACAGCTCGTGGAATCGCGAATACGTATGGCGTTTTTGCGGCAGGCGGGCAGGAACTTGGCTTACGCAAGGAAACACTCACAGAGCTGATGAAACCACCAATATCACCTTCCCGTGGACTTAGAGATGAAGTATTGAAAGTAAATTCACGTTATTCACTGGGATTCGCCAAGCCAGATCCAGAGGAACCATTTGGCTCTCCCAGTTCGTTTGGTATGATGGGGACAGGAGGTTCTTTTGGATTTGCAGATCCGCAATATGAGCTAGGATTTGGGTATGTCCTCAATGGTGTTGGAACATCCTTCCCCTTGGACCCAAGGGCAGTGGCATTGTATAAAGCGATGCATCACTCACTTGGCATTTCAAATCTGTAGGATCACCAAGAGTCGAACTAATGAAGAACTAGACATCATCTGTTCATTTTTCGATAGAACAAGACACCTACTATCACAACAACTACAATACCAATCGAGGTCACTCCGATGAGGGGGAGATTCAAATTCTGCGGCTCTGATGTGGGCGTAATATCAGATGGTTCTACATAGGAGGCTTCAATCAGCCATTTCGATACCTCTAGCAGAAGTTCCCACTCAGAGTCAGGATCATCAAGATCACTACCGAAGTCTGTGTCATCACGATCATTCATCTCCTCATATTCTGGATGAGGACTTGAAAGGAAGACACTCCCGTTCTCGTACTCGAATGCGACCATTCCAGCCCCTCCATTATGATCATATGTCGCAATTGTATGTACAGCAAAGCCAATTCGTGGAGCAAAGTATTGTGATGCATAGTACATCGTTGAGAAGTTCTCCGGGAATGCTGACAAGTTAGGACCGTTGCAGGTCTGATTGATATGCATGGTTGTTAGATGAATAGTAGACCCGGGTTCGTTAACTGCATACATGAAACCACTGAAGAATCCAAGGTGTCTTGCACCGAATGTAGCCCCTCCACAGATGCCAAAGTAGGAACCCCCTCTTTTCACGAAATCCTTGACTATCTGACGGCCTTCTGTATCCAACTCACTACTCGCAGTACTTTCCGATCCACCTGGAACTACAAGGATATCATAATCGTCAAGAGACCCATTTTTGATTTGAAGTGAAGTGATTATTGAAACGGATGCATTCATCCACTCAAACATTTTTTCAAGAGCTCTACGACTGGAAAACATTACGCCGCTTCCACCGTAAATGGCAACATTGACGCCTGCCAAATCATCGTTTTCAGATTGTGCTGCGCATGGATTTTGTGAAAGAGATGTCAGACAAAGAATTGTCAACAGTAGAAACGCTAGCAGACGAGGTCTAGGCAAATCTCACTTCCTCCATGTCATACAGATTCGTATGTAGGAATTGGCTGCTTGAGGCACTATTTAATCACACACTTCGACGCAGAATTTTGAATTTCTGTGTAGGTGCAAATATATTGAGGGTTGCTGGTACGAATAATTGGGTAAAACGTAATTGAGAGATTGATTATGAATCCGAAAAAGATGTTAGAAAACATACAGAGAATGGTAGAGGAAAATCCCGAGAGCCCATTGGCTTGGTCTAATCTTGCAGCGTTCCTATTCCAAATTAATAGATATCAAGAAGCATATGATGCATACGTAAGATCAATCGAACTGAATCCGAATAATTCTGAGACTTGGTTCAATTTAGGAGTTCTCACGAATCAGATGAATATGCCAGCTGAGGCGACAACAGCGTTTGGTAAGGCTGCTGAGTTGAATCCAGAAAATGCCGCCGCATTAACTGCATATGGCGGCATGTTGACAAACACAGGTAGACCTTCAGAAGCAATAGAAATTCTACAGAAAGCTGTGAAACTCAATCCTAGGGATGATGTGGTTTGGTTCAATCTTGGTATGGCTCTTAGAGATGATAATAAACCAAGAGAGGCCCTAAAGGCGTTCATCTTCTCCTTTGGTCTAAATCCTCATGATCCAATAACCTGGTTGAACGTTGGTAAGCTGTCCGTTGACTTGGAGGAATATGAACAAGGAGAGAATTACCTGAAGCTTGTTTTAGGTACAGATGCAAATCATCCTGGAGCATTATTCTATCTTGGCAAGGTACACCTCGCAAGAGGAAAGCAGAAAGATGCAAAGAAAGCATTCAAGAAGGCTAAAGGAAAAGCGAAACAGCATCCAGAGTTACTGGCTCAAATCGAGGAAGCTCTGAATCAGTTATAGTGAGAAAATGACTGAGGAAACTGAGATCAATTCATTTTTCCACCTTTCATTTAATCCAGGAGATTTCCAAGACAGCAGAGGTATCATTTCATTGTTTATGTAACGAAGCCTCTGCTTATCTTACTCATTGATACGCCCCATACTTATACAGTAACAGGAAATCAATTATCGTTTAGTGATTCAATAAGGGAATAGAAATATTTCGCTTCCTTGGTTTTATATAATCGATACCACGCCTCAAGTGTTTCTGGTTTCATTCCATTCATTTTCTTTATTATTTCGTAGGAAAATTCTAATGGACACAGTCCGCTTGCTGTTATTAGATTGTCGTCAACAACCACTGGTTG
>JBHLQH010000046.1:0-19958 GCA_048884965.1 Candidatus Thorarchaeota archaeon
CCGGAGCTTATCACAGAGGGACTCTATGGTAAGATTCGTCATCCGCTATATCTTGCCACTATCTTGCTCTTTCTTGGCATCATGCTCATCTATCCATTTCCAAATGTGATTGTCTTTGCACTGTCTTTGAGTGCCTATACCCTCATTGGAGCACACTTTGAGGAACGTAAGCTGATCCTTCATTATGGCGAAGAATATTTGGAATACAAGAAACAGGTCGGATTCATATTTCCCAAACTCAGACGCTAGGTGAAGCCAATCTTTTCGATGTGCATCCTCGTACACGAGGAATCTCATTAGTCGGATATGGTCAATACTATTGCGTGGTTTGGGATGATGAAGAGATGGATTGGAATGCTTATGGTTGCATCCCTTCTTCTGGTCGGGGTCGCATCAGCAGCATCAGGATTGATGACCGCTACCTCCAGCGGTGAATGGCCTTTTGAACCCGCAGATGGAATGATAGTGGACAATACTGGGTCCAAACCGTGGATCATGGGTGCCTTCTTTCTTTCCTTGGCCGTGAGTGAGATATCCTTTGGCACATTGATGCTGTACTATTTTGGGAAACGAAGGGCATTCGATGTTGGCATCGTTCCCTTGGAGCTCGAAGAGGATGAGCTGGAGAGGTTATTCGAGGAGTTCATGAGCACGCCGTAGATATCAGCCTATTGAGCTTCCTATCTTTGAGAGATGTCGGGATCGTTTTACAGTATCAGGAGAAATCTCAACTACTTGACCTTTCTCTACAACAAAATGCTGCGTAGCAATCTCTGGGGTGAAATGCCGCTTAATATCCTCAATCAAATAGTGAAGCTGGACACAGTGGGGACTTCCATCTATGGAAAGGGCAGTCACACTCTTGATACTCGCATAACGCACTATTGATGCGAGCTTGTACCCTGCATGATTCATATGAACCTCCTCGAGGCAAACATGCAAGACTGCCTTATCGCTGTTCTTTTGGGAGTACTCAGAAACGATATCTGGATATCTCTCTCGCATACAACTTCCGATAAGGAGTAGTTCTCCTTTTTCTCGTAGCTTTGAATCTCCAACATTTGTTCTCAGGAGATAGGACTCACAACTGCACCCCTCACACACATCTACCACTTCCTCCGGGGTGTGGCGTCCTCTTCCTCTGAAATGACCTGCGTCTCTGAAATCCTTGACGCAATTGTTGCTACTCTGTCGCCTTCGAAGACATAGCTCATCCTGCTCAATGAGAGAAGAGTACCATCATAAGGGCTGAGTATCTTACCATTCCCTTCGACAGTACCTATGACATCTTCTGCTAGGATATTCTCTCCAAGTCCTGCAGCAGGAACAAAGAATCCTTCCCGAGTTGAGTTGATTTGCAGTGCTCTGCCCGTAAAGGTGCTTGAGGTTTCTATTCTTTCCCCTGGTATCATGTCTTTGATCCTAAGGAAATTCAAAATTGCTTCTCGCACCTCAACCGATGCCTGTGGATCTATCTGATCTCGAAATCCTCGAAGATTGATCGTCACAGAGGGGATTCCCTCATGGGCTGCTTCAGTTGAAAGAACGCCGCGTTGTCCGCTACTCTGTACTACGTACGGGAGATCAATCTGAGATGCGAGATTTCTGACATGGATATACTCCCGATGAAGACCTTCCACATGACTGACACATGCATGAGGGGTTGATCGCAAGTGAATAACAAAGTCCGCTTGGGAAGCCTTTCTCCAGATTTCCCATGCGATTTTTTCTGTCAGGGTTCCAAATTCACTTCCCGGGAATACGGTGTCTAACGCTTGGGAATCCAATGGAGAAACACGAGTACCTAATCTGAAGGCCAATGGATTTGCTACAGGAAGGATTGAGATCGACCCATCGATTCTGTTCAACTCCTCAAGTTGTTTCATCAAGAGGAAATTCGTGTACACGCAACCTGCAGCATGCCCCTCCATAGCAGAGAGAATGAGGATATTCGGTCTCTCATCTCCAAAGTGATAAAATCCTAGTGTAGTTCCCGTCTTGGGGTCGATGTCCAACGCCTCTACCTCGGGTTTTACCATTCTATCACCTTCTTCACACTAACACCAGTATGAGTGGAAAATCAGAATATTAACAGGTGTAACACAGGAAAATGAATCATGCAATTCAGGGTCTGTTGAATATCCGGACAGCTGTTCGAAATTCTCCCCTCGTGAAATCATCATGACGTCCGAGAAGGAATGGAGAATCATGGATATCGTACTCCATCTGATGGATATTACTAGATGCCGCACATGAGTTCGGGTCTCCTATCCACACAAAAGGCACATCCTTCTCGATTATGCTCTGACTAGTATCAGAATAGAATGGCTCCCAAGACATGAGAATGAGTGATGGATTGTGCTTTCTGATTGCTTCTAACGCTTCGACCTTCTCCATACCCTTCGGGAACTCGATACCATCGCGACTTGTCTTTGCATCAGTAGGAATGATTCGCTGTGATAGAAGTGGTTGAAGGAAATGAGTGAGGCGGCCATCTCCAGCCATCACCTCAAGTATCGGTCCATCATTACCATTGCCTGATTGTATCGAATGGATTAGAGTTGTGAGGTCTGTGATGAACTCCTTGCTGTAAATCTGGTAGATCCAACGACCTCCAGCATTCCTTCCATTGCAATATTCCTTCCTATCGAAGTCTTGTTCTACTCTACGAAAGAATCTGAGTACATCATTGAATGATCTTAGTTCAGAATGTATGTCGATGAATATTCCATCTACTGTAGTCATCCAAGTATCATCGGGGTCTTGACCAGTCAAAGGGCAGTCCTCTGTAGAGGCATCCCTGCAAATCTGGCTTTTTTATAGATACTTATGAGGTAGTTATCGACTAAAGCCCTACTGCTAGCAATAGGGTCTCTCAGTCAACCTGAGATGTTGAGGCACTCTGCTTGGAATCCTCTCTATCTCTCCTCTCGCCTCAAGATCGAGCTTGACTGTGGTATAGTACCATGTAACTGAACCATCGAATCTATCCCCAATCCGATTCTTCAGTTCTCGACCAAGGTTCATGAAGGATTCCTCCTTTCTCTCTCTAAGTATCTCAATAATGGTGCACCGGATAAGATCGTATTTTTCTCTCTCGATATTGACACCTTGTTTGCCATCAGGATGCAGTGTCATTATTCGATATTGACTCGTCAAAGCAATCCCATCCGTTTAACTATAGTTAAAACCCCATAAATACCTTGCGTTTCCCTTTGAGGCGATGGCTGCTTTCATAGTATGCGTTTTATCTATGAGACTTTACCTTCATATGGCATTACAATGCTTGTAGATATTCATTTCCATACGTACGTATATTCACCGGATGAGCTGAAAGTTGCACTTCAAGACATAGAAGACAATGAGCTATTCCTATGCTCTGTTACCTGTGATATACCCGATTGGGTGCAGACCCGCGAGATTTGTAGCATCAGTCCTCGAATAATTCCTATGTTCGGAATCCATCCAGAGAAAGCCCCTCTATATTTTGACAATCTCTCTATCTTGAATCCCTATATGGAAGAGGCTTTGATGTTCGGGGAGATTGGACTAGATCACAATTGGATCTCCGACAGCTCTCAATATGGTGCTCAAGAAAAACTCTTGTCATATTTCTTGGAATCTGCTGAGAGAGAGGGAAAGCCTGTCATGCTTCATACCAATGGTGCCGAAGACGAGGTGCTAGCTCTTCTGGAAACACATTCTATTACAAAAGCCATCTTCCATGATTATGATTGCTCGGTAGAGCTGTTCAAGCGAATTGTCGATAATGGCTATTACATTTCAATCGGCAGGGTAATCCTCGAAGAATACAAGGCGCGAGTAGCTAACTGGGAGCATTTCTTAGAACTAGCAAAGGAAACTCCTGAAGATCTCCTCCTGACTGAAACTGACGGTCCTCCTAGGGATCGCAGAATGCCACATTCTCTTTTGGTAGAAGTAGTGGAGAGATTGGCTGTTTTGCGAATGGAACCATTTGAGGAAACTGCATCAGCAGGAGTAAGAAACTTCAAGAAAATAATCCATGATGACTCAAGGTTCGAATCATACTTGAGATACTTTTGAAGATAGAATGCATCTCCCTGACACTCATTTGGACAAACATGACTCTTGGAATAGTGAATTATATCAATAACTAAAACTTGCTCTAAAACCATCATGAGGAGAGATTTCGATTGCTTTCAGAGATAGGAATGTCGATACTTAGTATCGTTTACCTGATACTGGTCATTGGTGTCATCAAATTCCTCTGGGTTGACAGAAAAAGACACCATGCACTTTTACTCATCCTTATCCTTGGACTCTTTTTGGATAATTTCGTGATTGCCATAGGAATAATTCTAGGAGAGGGCACACTGCTTCTGTATCTGAACCTCCTAAGATTTGGAGTTCACGCGATTTTCACACCTTTTGCATGTCTAGTGGCATACTACCAAGTCACCGAATTCAAGATTCTTGACACAACCAAAAGAACAGCATCTTATGCAACATTATCCCTATATCTGGTCTTTGTAGTGATTGGTTCTGCTCAACTTGTGGGCGTCACGTACATCCCTGAGCTGTTCGATGGTACTCTTCGATATGTCACTGTGGAAAGTATTGGACCTCCCTTTGGGGCGATAGGTACAATATTCTATGTACTGGCCATTGCAATTCTAATGAGTAGAAATCATAGTCACTGGCTGTTAGTAGGATCTGTTATCATGATTCTTGGAGCCGCTATTCCAACCAGTATATATGGCCCGCTACCTCAGTCAATAGCTGAGGTCATCTTCGCTTTAGGATTCTTCATGAATGCCCAATCATTGTCAATTGTCAAGGACGTTGGTTGACTTGAATTGACCATAGCTCTAATAAGGAAAAACGATATCTCAAATGCTGAGTGAGCAAAGGATGGATTGCGTTCTCGATTAATACCAACTGCTTTTGCGAGTCCTTTATAGCGGAGCGCATCTCAGGCTCTCTAACCATTATAAACCACACAGTCGAGGTCATTGAATATGAGTGAGTTTGCCAAGTATGAAAAGAAGTGGCAGAAGCGCTGGAAGAAGGATAGGGTCTTTGAAGCGGATCCCGATCCTAAGAGAAAGAAGTTCTTCCTGACGGTGCCATACCCCTATACGAATGGTGCATTACACATCGGTCACGGTAGGACATATACAGTAGGTGACCTGATCGCGCGTTGGAAACGTATGCAGGGCTTCAATGTGCTGTTCCCTATGGCTTCGCATATGACAGGAACCCCTGTTCTGGGTATGGTTGAGCGAATCAAGGCTGGTGATAAGACCGCCATTGAGCAGTATAAGCGAGACCTTCGACTGTACTTTGAAACTGAAGAGGAAGTCAATGCTCAGCTAGCAAAGTTCACCAACCCATGGACCACTGCATCCTTCTTTGCAAAGGTGATCTCCCATGACTTTGATGCACTAGGATATGGCATAGATTGGAGAAGGAAGTTCACCACGGGTGATAAGACCTACAACAAGTTCATAGAATGGCAATATCAGAAGTTCATGGAGAAGAAGTACATCAAGCAGGGCAACTATCCGCTGTTGTATTGTCCCAAGTGTGGTAATCCCGTTGGTGAGGACGACCTGCTGCAGGGTGAGACTGCCAAGATAAAGGAATTCACCGCAATAAAGTGGGGCTTTGAGGATGGCTACTTAGTGGCAGCTACACTGCGCCCTGAAACGATATTCGGCGTCACGAACATGTGGATAAATCCTAAGGCCAAGTATGTTTGGGCGATTGTAGATGGAGAGAAGTGGATCATCTCAAAGAAAGCTGTTCCAAAGATCAAGCTACAAGCTAAGGAGATTGAGGTCATTGAGGAATTTCCGGGTTCCAAGATCATTGGCAAGCGATTCAGAGCCATTCATGATGGTCATGAGATAATCATTCTACCCGCGGATTTCGTCAACCCTGACAATGCTACTGGAGTAGTCTATAGTGTCCCCGGTCATGCTCCTTTCGACTATATTGCTCTACGTGACCTATGGGATGATCCCTCCGGTCTTGAGCAATATGGGATTTCTGCTGAGGATGTAAGAAACATCAAGATCATTGGGATGATTGACATCAAGGGGTATAGTGAGTTTCCTGCTAAGGATGCAGTCGAGAGCAGAGATATCAAGTCTCAGGCTGAAAGTGATAAGCTAGAAGCCGCAACTCAAGAGATCTACAAGGCTGAGTTCTATGAAGGGATGATGAAGGACAACTGTGCCCAGTTCTCTGGTCGCTCAATCAAGGATGTAAAGGACGATGTCATAGGATGGATGAAGGAAAACAATACGTGTGATGTCTTCTACGAACCTGATACGCGTCCTGTCATCTGTAAGTGCGGAACTGACGTACAGGTTGGTGTCTTCGCGGGTCAGTGGTTCCTGGACTACTTGAGCCCTGGTTGGAAGGACACTGCATGGAAAGCATTGAATGAGATGGCAATTATCCCAGATATCTTCCGGAACCTGTTCGAAGCTACCTTTGATTGGCTAACCCAAAGACCGTGTGCCCGGAAACGCGGGATAGGAACACGATTGCCCTTTGACCAAGATTGGATCATTGAGTCTCTATCTGACTCAACTATCTACATGGCTTACTACACGATTGCTCATCACATCACTGACAACAAGCTGAAGCCCGACCAGTTGACTTACGAGTTCTTCGAATACATCTTCCTAGGAAAGGGCACTCCCAGCAAGGTCTCAGAGAAGACAAAGATCGATGCTGGTTTATTGAAGAGCATGCGTGATGAGTTCATGTACTGGTATCCCAACGATCAACGACACACTGCTCCCTCACATATCTCCAATCACCTGTCCTTTGCTATCTTCCATCATGTGGCTATCTTCCCCGAGAAGCACTGGATTCAGAAGATTAGCTTGAATGAGCACCTGATCATGGAGGGCGGGAAGATGTCAAAGAGCAAAGGCAACGTTATACCTCTAGTTGAGATCCCAAAGAAGTATGGGGCAGATGTCTATAGGATGTATGCCATCTCTGCTGCAGAGCCTGGTTCTCTGATGGACTGGAGGGAGAAGGATGTTCCTACTGTCAAGAACAGACTACGTCAATTCATTGATGTCGTCAGCAAGTATGGCAAGAAGGAGCCAAAGGTGTTCTTGAAGAAGGACAAGCCCACATCTGCGACACAGTGGCTACAGAGTCGAGTGAATACCATCGTTCAGGAATCCACTGAGTTGTTAGAGAACTTCAAGCTACGCGACTATGCGATAGTGACGACCTCTGAGATGAACCGGATCATCGCGCACTATCTGAAACGCAATGAAGTACCGAAGACAGAGATGGAAGGAGCGCTGGCATATGTTTGTGATATATGGGTCCGGTTAATGGCTCCCATAACACCTCATACCTCGGAAGAGCTCTGGGCGATGATGAAGCGTGATGGATATGTGTCCTTGGCCGAATGGCCACGACCTGACAAGAAATTGATGGACCCAGATGTCGAGAAGGCACATGACGTTGTCGAATCCACGATTAGGGATATCCGTGAGATTGTACGATTGATGAAGGGGAAAAAGGTCACCAAGGTCCATGTCTATGTAGCACCTGAGTGGATGTTCGAAGCGATGAATGGCATTCGAGAAGCGAACCTACCCCTCATCGTTGGCGACATCATGAAGCATCTCATGTCAAAACCTGAATTCAGGCAGTATGGCAAGGAGGTCAAGTCGATAGTTGATAGAATCTCAAAAGAGAATGGTCTATGGGATCATTCAACTACCGCAATAAACGAAGCCAAGAATCTCAATGACTCAGCTCCCTACATGACTGCTGAGCTTGGATTGGACATTGTAGTTCATGATTCAGATGCGGTAGACTATGACCCTCAGAATAAAGCCCGATTCGCACTACCAGGGCGCGTGTCATTGTTCATAGAGTAGTATATGAGCATTCAAGAATCATGAGGGCTCTGATTGATTCCTCGTGATTCTTTCAGGACACACTCAATGTCGATCTATGCAGCATCTTTGAACACATCTTCATCTTTTCGATCCCAATCGTATGCCAAGTATTTCGAACGACTCATCTTCGAACGAAGTAGATAGAGAAATGGGATTTTGACTGTTTGTTCTTGAGATGATATCTTTGGCTGGAACCACTGCTTTTCATCTTCCTCCCATATGGTATCAGTGACGGACACCGGTTTCAATAGCAAAACTGCAAGTATACCCACAATGAGCGTGATTGGAATAGGCATGAACGAATATCCTAGCCCATAAAGGGGAATCATCTGAATTACATATGGTGCACTAAAGGTAGCTATGATTCCTATTATGATGCACCTTACTCTTGACGTTTTTCCTTGGAGGTATTTGATGATCCTGTGTACATATAGGATGTACAGCGCATTCGTGATTGCACTCAGTGGAAAATATATGCCTGTAGAAAGCATGATGTCAATATAGAGTCCGGTCTGATTCCTCTGCACCTGCATGAAGAACATATATGAGATCATGATTACACTCTCGCTATAATACTCAAAGAAGTATGAATAGAGACCCACCATTATGGGTACTACGACTATACAGAGTAACATGATCATCCCGACGATGCGATATTTCGAAGCCGATTTGATATGACTGTATCCTCTCGCTCTGTTTGGTGACACTATTTCTTCAATCCGATCAATCTCTCTCATAATAAACGGAACGATAGCCATGATGACAAGAGCCCAAGCTGCAGCCATAATTCCAAGAGCCAATCCGTTCATGATCTGCATGTAGGTGTCCATATAACGAGATAGAAACAGTATTGGGGCTAAAATGAACGAGATTGCGAAATATTGAAGGAATATATTTCCAAAAATCAGGCTAGCAACAAAGGGTCTTGCTACTGACTCTTCCTTTGGTCGATGATACTGGATATAGTTGAAGACGGTTGCCGGTGTCATCATAATTGCAGTGAAGAGGAGTGCCCATGGTATCGTTGCTATGTCAACAGGTAGGCTGGATATCCCTACATGTATAAGGACTGAGTCGAAACTTGAGGAAGGACCCGGCGCAACGATTCTCACTGGCAACAGGCATACCAAGACTATCTTGATGACCAGCGACTTCAACCACCTCCCTTCCATGGCTTTCCCCCAATATTCTTTCAATACTTACTCATTCCCTCCGCGTATTAAGATATTTTATTCGATAGACGGATGCCTCTAATCGTTAGTAGTCCAATCAATCGTTTGACCTCGTATCATTTCCGAAGGCATCTTCGTCTTTCTTGTCCCAATCGTACTCTTGTTTACTCTTGTCTTTCTTCTCTACGTCGGCCTGAGGAACTAGGGTGACTGGTGTTTCATCCTTTGCTTGGTCTGACTCTCCAACATGAGTTGGTTTTCTGAAAAGATCCTGTTCAACACTCTCATCCCATATTGGTTCTTCAATGTAGACGGGCTTGTTGACAAGAATGATAAGTAGACCGAGAACGAAAGTGATGGGGATTGGCAGGAGCAAACCTCCTGTTCCCATATATGACAAGGGGAGTATTGGGATGATGAATGGCGATCCCACAACGGAAACCAATCCGATTGCGACACATTGGTTGCGGGATGCCTTGCCTTGAAGATACTGCAGAATGTTTACAGCGAAATATAGGTAGAGGGCATTGACTATTGCCATAAACGGGTAGTAGATGCCTGATACAATCAGATAGGTGAAACTAGAGGTAGGATAATTCATACCTTCAAAGACAGCAGATCCTGATATGAGGGTAAAACTACTGCCTCCAAAAGGTGACATTGTGCCGTAGAATGCAAAGAGATTAGGTGCGAGAAAGATGGTTGCTCCCAGAAGAATAGCAATGATATCATATTGCGACAGTAATCTGCCAAATCTTGATGATCCGAGATTCTGTTTGATTTGCAGTGCATCTTTCATCATTCTTGTTTCTCTACTAAGAAATGGTATGATCACGAATAGAAGCAAGCCCCAAGTTGATGCCAGAAGTGCTAATCCAGCTGAGATTTGCATTTGCATCCATATCTCCCAACTCAAAACTGATAGTAGTAGAACAATTGGTGTCATAATGAAGTATTGAATGAAGGGATTTCCAATGATATATGCACCAACAAAGTACTTCCGGACCGATACCTCTTTGGGTTTATGGTATTGAATATAGTCAAAGAGGATTCCAGGAATCTGTAAGAAGAGCAGAATTGGGAGGATAATGAGCAGACTTGGTTCCGCGTATGTAGGAATGAATCTCGGTTCTCCTGTCTGTAGAACTACTGAGGTATAACCAAAAGAGTCCAAATAGAATGATATCTCAATCGGAAGGAGTAGGATTATCACAATCCTGACTAGAACAGAATACAACCACTTACGTTCCATCTGATACCCCTCTATACACGCAAGTATTATGCTGTGTGAAATGCTATAAAGATGCAGTAAAATGAAGCAATGTACTATGAATATACTCTGCATTGTAGTTGCTTTTCTTGGGAGACAATTCCGTGCAACACTCTTCGTTCATTTCGGTATCTTTTAGTTCACATTCGAAGTGAGAAACAGCAAATGCAGCTAACTCCTGATGTTCTCTTAGGCGTCGCAATCGGTCTATTCACTGCGTTCCTCTGGGGTATCTCGACCAACGTATACAAGTCCCAAAGCGACTCAGCGACTCCCCTGGCAATATCCTCCATCAAGATGTGGCTATCATTTGTGTTCATGCTGTTCATTGTGCTGTTGCCATTTCGTACATCTCCCTTCTATGTTCCAATGGAGTCTTTTCTTTTCCTGATATCCTCGGTCACTATCAGTCTTGTTATAGGAGATCTTGTCTATCTGATCGGGCAGGAACGGATTGGAGTGTCCTATGCATTCCCCATCGCGAATATCTATCCTATCACGACCTATGTCATCGCCATCTTTCTCGTGAGTGAGGCTATCGTTCCTCTTCGTTTCGTCGGTGTCATCATTGCTATCATTGGAGTCGGGATGATATCGAATGCGCAAGCTCGAACAAAGGAAGAAGGAACTCCTAAGGATATCATTGGAATAGGATTGGCTCTTGTTGCAGCGGTGTGCTGGTCTATTGGAAGCGTTTTCCTCCAGATTGGGGTAACAGGTGTTGATCCAATAGATGCGAACTTTGTAAGGATGGCGTTCGGTGCTGCAATCTTCTTTCCTGTTTTCCTTGGTGCCAAGCATCGAGGCATGCCCTCACCCCCGCGAAAATCCACCAAGATGATTCTAGCAGGTGGTTTCCTTGGTATGACCCTTGGTTCTCTGTTCTATACATACACTATCGATTTGATAGGTGCCTCTGTTGCGTCCCTCTTAGGCTCCACAGCTCCATTGTTCGCACTGCCAATCTCTATCTTCTTTCTAAAAGAGCGTTACACATTCCGGTCTGTCCTTGGCGCTTTGCTGACCGTACTCGGAGTGATTCTTGTCGTAATCGCAGTCTAGGAACTTGAAGTCAGGGACCTGTTCTTCAGGAATACGTACAGAGCTATCGATAGTAGATAGATGATGACCGCAAAGTAGATCGCCCATTCAAGAGTGGTTGTCAAGGAGAAATCGGGACGTCCCGGTCCCTCATCACCAGTTCCAAAGAGGAATGCCGCAAAGATAACTCCAGTGATTAAAGCTCCGATAGAGAATATCTTGGGAATCTTGATCTCCTTTTGAACGAGAATCGCAATTGCCCAGAGGATGACCATGATCATACCACTGAAGAAGAATGACATCGCAGAGATATAATGCTCGAGAAGGAAATTCATTGGATATATCCCTACGAGGATGATGGAAATGGATGAGTATACTCCAACGACTGCAGAGAGTTTGGCAATGAAGTTGTCGAGGTGTGAACCTAATCCAATGAAGAATGGAATAAACGCAATCCCTGCTAGAATCAGCCCGATGTTGAACATCGGTGCCCATACTGAAACCCCTATCTCTCCAAGCTCTGATACATAGTGGTTGAACATTGAGAAAGGCTCTCCCTCTGTTCCCTGATAGGGCATCATTGGTACTAGGATGAATATCACCCCGATCGCGGAACCAATAAGTCCCCAGAGGGGGAAGCGTTTCTGTCCGAACACTCTCTGATACATTCGATTATCCTCCAGCTACTCAATAACTAGGTGCTCGATATCCCGTGGATATCTTGTCAGAACCTCGATACCATCCTCCGTGACAACGAAGGTATCACTATGCCGGAATCCACCGAGTCCTTTCTCGTAGATTCCCGGCTCACATGAGAATATCATCCCTTCCTCAAGAACATCTTCAGAGCCGATATCCAGGAAAGGTTTCTCATGTCCCTCCATACCAAGACCATGACCCGTATGATGCCTGACCAAGTGTGATACTCCTCTCTCCTTGAATGTTTTCCGTACCGCCTTATCCACATCAGCACACCTCACACCAGGACCTGCAACGGCAAAAGCTGCATCCTGGGCCGCTACCATTGCAGAGAATAGTTCCCTCTGACGTTCATTTGGCTCTCCAATGAACATGGTTCGTTCTAGCTCCGATTGGATACCATACACATCTGAGGACGCCCCAGTCACCAGGGTATCTCCTTGCTTGAAGACAATTCCTCTGGATAGAGCGTGAGGGAAATAGGAGTTGGGGCCTATCTGTCCCCGATAGAGTGCGATTGCAGGGAACATGGAGAACCCTGTAGGGCGATAGTCGTTTCCCAGCTCTGAAATCATATCGTGAGACCCTTGGGTACTTGCTCGTATGGTTACATCAATCTCATTCGCACCTGCTTCAGTATACTCCTGAAGATATCTATGTGCTCTGTCTGCCCACTTCGAGGACTCTCTCATGAGTTCGATCTCCTCTGGTTCCTTGATTACTCTCATATCCATAATGATATCCGGAAGGAGCATGAACTTGAGACTAGTTACCTCTTCCAATGCCGGTCCTTTGTATCCCCAGTATCCCGGAGCTCCTGCTATCTCGCTTGCTACTCGCTTGTTGGCTACCTTCAACTCCTTGATTAGGACATCAGCGAGGTGGCGCATTGGATGCTTCTCATCAGGATATTCGAAATAAGAGAAGACTTCCTTGACAAAGGGCACTTGATGCTGGATGTGATCTATCTCAAGGGATGGGACAAAGAAGTATGTTTCACCATGATGAATCATTAGTATTATCGGACGCTCTGTTGGGATGAATGAGAGTCCAGTCAAATAGAAGATGTTCTTCGAATTGAAGAGAAGAAATGTATCAATTCCCTTTCCATCCAGCTCTTCCTTCAGCTTCTCGATTCTTCGCTGGTGATGTTTTGGAGTCAGGTAGCAGAATGTCATTTCATGTTCCTCGAAGGATGTGCAGTATCCCTTAGAAACTAACCTGCTATTAAGAATCTCGTGCAGCCAGATATGAACGGTTTCCGCCTTCAATCGCTTGTTCATGGGTGATCAATGGTTGTGATATTTTAGCCAAAAGTTCCTGAGAAATATTCCCTTTCTCTATGAGCTGTCTTCCTGCAACCTCTGCTGCCTCGTATATCTCCATTGTCCTCTCATCACCCTGCTGGAGTTGCCCTGCATGTGGACGAATGATTGGTCCGATGAACTCGACATTGACGTTCTCTGCTATCTCCTTTACAATATGAGTGACAACTTCGAAGTTGCCTACTTCATACCAGCCTCCAGAGCCAACGAATACAATCTTGGTAACGTTCACATTATCGTGCCATTTGGCACGTGTCCTTCCATCTTGAATGCTTAGCATAGGTTCGACTAGTGGCATTAGTCTATTCAGGAGGTTCTGGAATGCACCTGGAAGAGGTAGGTAGATCGGTGTTGCAAACACCAGAATCTCTGCCTCTCTTACCTTTGCATAGACTTGCTCCATCTCATCTGTGTGTATGCATACACCAACTTTCTCGAACCAACATTGGAAGTCTCCTATACAGTGCCTGATTTTGAGCTTCTGGGAAAAGAGGGTGTCTACAGATGCTCCTGCCTTTCTCATCCCATCCAGCAGTGGTGCTAGGATCTTGTGAGTATTCCCTTTCTCCATATTGGGACTCCCATTTATTGCAAGTACACTTGTCATGTACATCACCACAACGATGTTATGGCTCTCAAGGAAGCAGTAGTTTGCTTTAAACTATAGTATCTACATCCCTAGTACGCAGAACATTCAAGTGAGTCGTTCTGTCAGTTGGAGGATGAGATCAAATGAATGAAGACTATCCTATCGTTGATCCCAAAACGATGAACCAGATATGGAGGAAGATCTTACCACCTGAGGTGACACGGTGGGCTATCTTCAAGCATGGGACTATCGTCTTATGTCATGACAATGATAAGGATCCTAGGGAACATGGATTGCAAGTGTTGAAAGAGTGGGGTCCTCTGGCACCTGGTACCCCTTTAGGCGACTTCAATGTAACGCTTGCAGGAGCAGTGCCCGGTTGGGTTGTCGAGTACGCTCACGAGGACATCGGTTCCTATGTGAGTCCTGATGAGCTCAAGGATGCAGAAGATGACGTGTTAATGATAGGTCTCTATGGTAGAGCAAAGAGGCATGAGGATTTCCTTTCTCTGGAGATAATTCATGTTGAAGACCCATAAGACATTCTCTGCAATTCTTTTTGCTATGGTGTAAATTAAAATATACAAGAATTCACTGTTCCTTGGCGATTTGGATGACAACTAGCGATGAAAGAGTTGAGGAACTTGCCAAGAGACTGATTGATGAGTTCCTTCGTGATAATCCCACCTATGCAACCTTTATGGGAGTTCATGAATATGACGGACAGTTGGGCGACTTATCGCCTGCAGCTATTGAGCGGACCATACACCAGCTGAATCAGGCTCTAGAGGACTTGGCCCAAATTGATCCATCTGGACATTCAGAGGAAGGTATGATAAACAGAGAGATGTTTGAAGCTGGCATCGAATACCAGCTTTTCCAGTTTGAGGAATTGAAGACCTATGAGTCAGATGTCGATTTTGGCGGGTTCATCGGAATGGCTCTGTTCCCACTTTTCACAAGGGATTTTGCTCCTTTTGAAGAACGCATGATGGCCATTGCATCACGACTCGAAGGTATTCCTCTTGCATTTGATCAGTTCAAACGTACTATCACGAAGCCTGTGCACCTATGGACCCAGACTGCACTACAGTCCCTTCAGGGTATACCGGGTTTGATCCAATTGATTATCTCTGTGGCAGAGCAAAAGCTACAAGGGGAGGCACTAGTACGTCTACAAAACGCCGGAGAAATTGCTATTGATACACTGGCAGAGGTTCAAGCATGGCTTGAGGAACTCGCTCAAGATCACAGGGATTTTTGGTGTATCGGTGCCTACAACTTCGAGAAGCTCATTCGCGTTCGAAGATTAGGGCTCACCCCTGCTGAGATTTTAAGAATTGGATTCAAATACCTCAAGCAGTTCGAAGGAGAGCTAAAAGAACTCGCTGGAAAGATATCTCCTGGGTCTTCTGTCGATCAAGTCCGAGAGATGATCAAGGACAATCATCCAAAGACGTTCGAGGATACGCTTGCGTACTATCAACAGTGGGTGGAGAAGGCAAAACAATGGGTGATTGCCAACGACTTCGTTACTGTCAGAGAAGGCATATTGGATGTGATAGAGACACCTGCATTCTTAGCCCCTCTCCTCCCAACAGCTGCACTCGTACCTCCAGGATTCTTTGAGTCCTCGAAGAGAGGAGAGTATATTGTCACAAGACCCGCTGATGAGAAGAACCTCAGAGAGCATTACTATGCAAGAATTCCAAACACATGCATCCATGAGGCATACCCGGGTCATTTCAATGAAGGATTAGCAAGTGCAGAGGCTCCTCTCTCACGACTTCTACTTGAAGGGTCAGAGATGGTTGAAGGCTGGGCTTTCTATTGCGAGCAAGTTTCGATTGATATGGGCTTCAATGACACCCCCGAGGCACGATTCGCACAGACAAATGCGTTGCTCTTCAGAGCTGCTCGAATAATAGTGGATGTCAACCTTTCTTCTGGTCGAATGGGCTTCAATGAGGCTGTGAAGTTTCTTACGATAAAGACAGGCATGGCTGAAGCTAGCGCTATCGCTGAGGTTACACGATATACACAAACCCCTGGATATCCCCTCTCCTATTTACTGGGACGGCATCAGATTATGGACGCTAGAAATGAATTGGAAAACGAATTCGGAGAGCAATTCAATCAGAAATTGTTCCATGATGTGATTGTTTCCTCCGGAAGAGTCCCAATATCCTATATACCAAGACTTTATCGAATAGCCTCGAAGAGAAAGGTCTGAGTTTCTAAGAAAAAGAAAGGATTCCATAGCATCACGGCTATGGAATCTCAGGCACTTACTCGTTACGCAATGCATCAACTGGTTGAAGATTTGCGGCACGTCGAGCCGGATAGAGGGCGAAGACTACACTCACAACAATCCCAAAGAATAAGGCCATGAAGATGAGGTCCAGTGTAATCACAGGAGTGATTGTACCAAGAGAACCTAATGGGCTCTGACCACCTCCGCCCATTCCTACGCTGAACCCTCCTAACATTCCCGAGAGTAGCATTGCTATGATTCCACCGGTGAGGATCCCGAACACACCTCCAAAGATGCCAATCATCATAGCTTCTGATAGGAAGACCATGAGCACTGTGCTCCCTTTCGCACCTAATGCTTTGAGAATACCAATCTCACGAGTTCGCTCCATGATGGACACAATCATGATGTTCATGATTCCAATTCCAGCCACAAGAAGCGAGATAGCCGCAATGCCTCCAAGTAACAGCTCAATTGTTCCTATCATTGTTGATAGCTGGTCTAGCATCGCGGTTGGAGATGTCACTGTGGCTTCTCCGTCAAAGAGTGCTGAGATTCCACTTGTTACCAACTCTATGGTAGTGTCTGAGTCATCAGTCAATTGGGCCACGATGGAATTGACCTCTGATGTTTCAAAGAAGTCCACTGCTGTATCAATTGAAATATAGACGCCCATATCACTAGGTCCACCAAATGAGCTGCCAATCTCCTCTAGAATACCCACTACGGTGACAGTCATATTTTTCTCAGTGCGAACTACTCCGTTGATGACTGTATACGAGATCAGTATCTCATCACCCACCTCCGCGAATAATGTTCCGTTGTCCCAAGGATCTGAAACCGAAGTCCCAATGACTGCGTCGGATGCCAAGGATGTAGAGGGAATCTCACCGCTTTGAGCTATGAATGTACTGCTATAGATTTCCTGATACGCTGCAAAATCAATACCAATCACACTGAGTGACAGTTCATACTCACTAGTGTTCAAAGTCACCTGCTTGCTTATCACTGGTGAAACGCGTTCGACATACTCGAGAGATTCTATCAAATCTGTATCATTCACGTAGAGCGTAAAGTCAGAAGGCTGGGTACCTGCACCCGGTCTGATTGCGAAGTTCTGCGCACTAACAGTGACTGTATCTGTCGAGAAGCCTTCGGTGAACTGATTTGTGATTGCTACTTCGAAACCTTGCGTGTAAGACATTAGAGCAACGATCGCAGCAATTCCGATGACTATTCCCAGAGTCGTTAGACCTGAACGAACCTTTCGAAGACGGATTGATCCGAATGAGTATGAGAAGATATCACGGGTTCTCATCTATCTCACCTCGTCTGCCGATACCAACCCATCGACCAATCTGATTTGCCGTCTTGCAGAAGCACCGACCTCAAGATCATGTGTAACGACGATAACCGTGACTCCCATTTCCTGATTCAATCTACCAACGAGTTCCATCATCTCTACTGCAGTCTTCGTGTCAAGATTTCCTGTGGGCTCATCAAGCAGTAGGAAGCTGGGCTCTGCCACCAAAGCTCGCGCTACCGCTACTCGTTGGCGCTCGCCGCCACTGAGCTGAGATGGTCGATGGTCCATTCGGCCTTCCAGACCAACCTTTCTGAGCATGTCTTCTGCTCGATTCCGTCGCTCTTCTTTTGGTACTCCAGCAATCGTTAGAGGGAGTTCAACGTTGGCACGAGCGCTCAATCGAGATATAAGATTAAAGAACTGGAAGACAAAGCCTACCCTGCGGCGAGTTTCAGCCAGTTTGTTGTCGTTTAGACTCGACACCTCTATTCCCTGTATCCGGATGCTTCCTTCTGAAGGTCTATCTAAGGCACCGATCATATTCAGAAGGGTAGATTTTCCGGACCCTGAAGGCCCAACAATAGCAATGAACTCACCCTGTTCAACTCTTACATCAACTCCTTGGAGCGCATGAACAGGCACCTCACCCATTTGATAGGTCTTCTTTATTCCTGTCAATTCAAGTACAGTATCCATTTTCTTCACTTAGTCTAGAGGAAGGATTCCTCTTGTTAGATGAATGCCTTCGCGAATTGTATATAGGGTTAGACCGAAGTTAAACCGGAAAAAGGCCCAAATATCACCCAAATCTTGTCGAATTTTCGAAGCAAAGAATTGAGGCGTACGTTCGCATAATCACTTATTACCACCTGTCAATCATCAAAGAAATCGATGATAACCAAGAGGCTGCTCTGGTGGCTGCTTGCAGGAACCAGAGGTGGTGTCAATCGTGCTAGAATCATATTGGCATTGCATGAGTTCCCATCCAATGCTAATCAGCTAGCGGAGCAACTAAGCCTCGATTACAAGACAATTCGACATCATCTGGACGTTCTAGTTGAACATACGGTATTGATCCCTCAAGGAGAGGGGTATGGCACGATCTACTTTGTATCAGATGATATTGAGAATAACTTTGAGGAATTCGAACAAATTTGGGAAAGAATTGGGAAAACAGGCTTTAAGGAAAAGAACAAGGTATAGGTGCATTGACATGAATAACAAACAGCTCACAGGATTGCTAATAGTGTGTATGGTGATTGCGGGGATAATGGGATATCTCATCGCGATAGTACTCCTACTTCCACTAATAGGTGCTCCATCCATCCCGACCATCATCCCACCTCTTGAAGTCGTCCAGTTCTTTGTGATTCAGAAGACGATTGTTTCCTTCATCAATACGGCTCTCATCCTATTCACCTTGGGTGTATATCTCGACATCTATAGGACTATGAAGACAAGATTCACACTTGGTCTTGTGACAATGCTACTCCTACTATTGATGTATGCTGTATCATCGAATCCTATCATCCATGCACGTTTTGGATTTCAATCAATAGGTCTTGGTCCTTTTAGCATCCTCCCTGACATATTCACAACTGTTGCCATGCTAATTCTATTCTATCTGAGCCTGGAGTGATTTAGATTTTAGAAAGGATATCGATAATGCGAATCTTCAGAGGGTCTCTTGTACTACCTAGGAATTCATTGATTTTGGTTAGCCACTTTTTACACTCCTTGATACACTGGGAAAAGATGTCTTCACACCCTAATGCTTTTCCAACTGCTGGCAGATGCAGCAGTGTCTTCTCTAGCCAATCCAAATATCCCTTATCATTTCCAACGGCGTGGACACGACTTTTCGAGAAATCTCCCTCTCCCGTTAGGAAGTCACAAAGGATGTCATATGAAGAAGTAAGATGGTCGATATCCTGCCCTTTACTCTCATCTGCCTGACTATGAACAAGTCTGAATGGCAGGCGTTCTCCGTTCTTGAGCATCGAAGTGTACGATGACAAGACCTTGATGAGAGCGTATGCGCATTTCGTTTCTTTCACCAAGATATCAAGGAATCCAAGATTATTCCATGTGGCAGGATCTGCAAATGAATGGCTTGTGAACAACATTTCCAGATTTTGCACATCTTCATCATATTGTGGTTTAAGCCAATTTACAGCATAAGTAAGAGGAGTCGCCTTTCCTTGATGAACCAGTCCTGTGCCATTGGAGAAGCAACGTGCCACTTCTTCATGCATTCTTTGTCTAAGTACAAGGTCTAGGGTCATTGCAGAGAGGGGTGACAAAGAGTCTTTATTCTCTGCAAAGATCATATTCAGTCCATTGACTGGTCCTCGAATTAGCTGGTTGCTCCGCGTTA
>JBHLQH010000047.1:0-19388 GCA_048884965.1 Candidatus Thorarchaeota archaeon
GTTGAGAAAATCAAGAAAACGACTTTTGTCAAATCTGCAGCTTCCATAATGGGAAATGAAAGTTATAGTTTTCATGATCTTCGACGTTATTGGTTAGAAGAAAGGTTTATTGAAGCTGGTCTAAAACCCACGCTTGAATAATCTCGACTATCGGGTTCCCTCTTTTTGAACAACTCTCTTCAATTTAACGTAGAGTTTCATGTATTGAATCCCACTTATTGACTCATTATGCTCCCACTATCTCATATGTAATTGCGTCTTTGTCATAGTACCACTAAAACCGTTTCAAAAAATCGGAGTTGTAAAAAATAGATGAATTCGGAAAGTCTTATGGAAGTGGACATCCTATCCGTATTGGTAGGACTCATAGAAGAAAATCGTGAAACCATGGTTCCTACAAGATTCTCTATTCTTGTCTATCTCTATTTCACTCAAAATGTGACCTTTTCCGTTCTACAAAAGAAGCTTGGCTTGACATCAGGAAATCTGTCAAGTCATCTGAATAAATTGGAAAAGATGGGATTGATTCGAATAAAGAAGGGATTCGTTAATCTGAAGCCAACAACTACCGTGGTCTTGGTCAAAGAGGGATCGGAACATGTAAGAGACCAGATGATTCGAATGCGCGAACTAGTTTCGATGGTTGTAGGCAAGGAAGCAAAACAAGAACATCATATTCCTGAGATTGTAGTTTGCAGCTACAATAGATGAACTCGGAGAAGATGTTCAATCGTTTAACTCAGAAAAAGGAATCAGCAACTGTTAGGAACTTGTCAAACGCTTTTAAAACTAAATTAGATCTCGAGATATCTGATTGACTAGGAATAGATGCCAAAATTGCCGACATCCTCAAAACTAACAATGAATAAATGGTGTAGAGGTGAACGATGAGATATATATGAAAGATTGATTATAATTTTAGATTTTCTTTTATTCTATTGATTATTATTAGATAATTATCGATTAAATAATTTCAGAGCAATTTTGGCCTGTTAATCAGTTCTAACGAAACCCTCTTCGATCTTCTCTTTCAGTCTTGTTTCTATGAATTGTTGTGCTTCTGTAGAAGAAGAGAAGTCACGAGAGGCTCGAGTTCCTTTAGAGCCAATTTTCCCAAAGATAATAGTCACTGTCCTGTATACTCTTTCAGCTTGCCAGAATTCGGGAACACCAGTATCAGCATTCTGGTTTTCATACCTACCCGTTTTGTATTCCTTCGATGACATTTCTCCTTGGTCCCGCCGATATTATGCAAAATGAAGATATAAAACATGATATTGGGAATAGGTAATCCCTATCCTTCTGCTCGTGCAATGGCAGTCAGCCTGAAAGGATCCTTGTCTGATATGTTGAAAGTAAGATTATCAAAAATACCTACGAGAGCAAATCCACATCCCTCCAAGATGTGTTTCATTTCCCTTGGAGTATAGACTCTCAAGGTATGTGTTTCTGTAAAAGCATCAATCACTGAGGTCTTGGAGAGAACATATGCATCGAAATCAATTGTGATGATATTTGTTTCCGGATTGAATTCAGATTTACTCAGACGAATGACCCTGATATCATCCTTCTCAGCCTTCAACCAAGATGAGTTGTTTGGAATGACTCCTCTAGCGTTCCAGAACTCGAAAACGAAGAGACCTCCATCGTGTAAATGAGAATGAATGCATTCTAATGCTCTCTCAATTTCGCCTTCTCCTGTGACATATCCCATTGATCCAAAGAAGCTCACAGAAGCATCGAATTTCTGCTCGAGCTTGAATTGTCTCATATCAGCTACATGATATTCTATCGTTGGCGATTGTATACTCTTTTCCTTAGCCCTCGCTATCTGACCCTCAGAGATATCAATTCCTGATACTTTGTATCCACGTTTTTCCAGCTCCAACGCGTGCGTCCCTGTTCCACATCCAATGTCCAGTAGAGTTACAGCCTTCTTTGTCGAATAACGTTGTAGGATCGCTTCCAGATAATCACAATCAGCTGAATGGTCATACCAGTTATACATGATATCATACCATTCAGCGAACTTCCCATATTGTTCCATGGGATACAATTTGCATCGAGTGATATAAATTTTTGACAAATGATTCATATGGTACAGAAACGTACCATCATGTAACACCTTTAGATAGACTGACAAATCAAAGAACAAATAAGTAGAGGAACACTCATCGAAATATCCGAATACGGGAGCAAGGGGTATGAAAAAGGAAACCAACCGTGCTTGGCAATTTAAAACAATCCTGATAGGGGATGGCACAGTTGGAAAGACCTCAATTCGGCGGAAGTATATGGGAGATTCGTTCGTATCCTCTCACATCGCAACGATTGGTGTTGATTTTGCGAAGAAAGTGATTGAACATGAGGGTAGTAAAGGATGGTTGATTATCTGGGACTTGGCAGGACAACCAACATATGAGAGCGTTCGACGTCATTATTATCTCGGATGTCATTCTATAATCTTGGTCTACTCTGTTGTGGATAGAAATTCATTTGATAATAGTTCAAAGTGGCTAGTTGAGGCACACAAGTATATGGGTAAATTGCCGCCTACTGCAGTGCTAGCAAATAAAATAGACTTGAGGTCATCAAGAGAGAAAGATGAGATTGTTACATCTGAGGAAGGAGAGAAATTTACTAGAATTATCTGTGACCGCTTAGGTGTTCCAGCTGTCTTCAAAGAAACTTCCGCGCTAACGGGAGAGAACATTGAGGATGCTTTCCATGAACTTGTTGAAATGATGATTAAATTAAACCCTCTGTGAGCAAAGGCTTCATCCACCATTGATTTATTATTACAGGAATTGCATATCCGACTCAGATATCAACCCCCATTTACACTCAGCCATATTTGCATGTGGCTTAATGTAAGATATTGAGTCCGTTGGAGTTATTGCAATGGCCCTAAGTCCCAATCGATCTAGACAATTCAAAACTGCTCTGATAGGTGACTCAGCCGTAGGAAAGACTAGTATCCGACGCAATTACATGGGGAAAAGCTTCGTCACATCGCATATCGCCACACTTGGTGTGGACTTTGCTCAAAAGAATGTTGAGCACTCTGATGCGTTTGTTAGAATAACAATCTGGGACCTTGCAGGAGAGCATTCTTACGAGAATGTTCGGAAGCTGTATTATCAAGGGACACATAGTATCATCTTCGTCTATTCGATAATAGATCGCGACTCTTTCCAAAATGCTGCCAACTGGTTCAATGAAGTAAATAGATACTGTAAACCATTGCCTCCGATTGCAATCCTTGGGAACAAGGTCGATCTTCGTGACTCAGCTTCCTCAGATCAGGTTAGCAAGGAAGAAGGTATTCAGTTTGCAGAAGACTTTGCCTTGCGATTCGGTATTCCCGTTATATTTAGAGAAACATCTGCTCTTTCTGGCGAAAATATCGAGGATGTGTTCGATGACATCATCACTATGATGCTAAACTTGAATCCAGTCCGAGAACATTCAAATCGATTCTACTAAGGAAAACCAGATAACCTCAAAGATACTCTCGCTCTTTATGTTCCAGCATGCTCCACAACTATTTGATGCGATAGAGAGACGACGGTCCCATAGACACTATTTGCCCGTTTCACTGAATGATGAACACGCTAAATCTATCCAATCATTCATAGATGTTCTGCAAGACTTTCCTTTTTCTCACTCAGTCAAGCTATCTCTGCATGAAGCGGCCGATAACCAAAACATAGTCTATTTTCAAGGTCCAAAGCATTTTGTTTCGCTAATCACTACTGATTCTCTTGAAGCTCAAGCGAAACTTGGTTTTCTTGGTGAACTAATAGTTCTCTTTGCAGAGAGTTTAGATATCAAAACCTGTTGGATGGGTCACTACAAGAAGAAGATAGTGCAGGACATTCTCATTGCTGATGGAAAGAATGTCGAGAATCAGAAGTTGTATTGCATCATTACTTTGGGTTACATCCCAGAAAAAACGGGTTTGATGGATCGATTCTCGATGAAACGATTATCAAGGAAATCAAAGACGGTGGATGATTTCCTTCATACGGATTCGCTGAAAGAATTCCCCCAAAATATTCGCGCCGCACTGGAGAAAGCATCTAGAGCTCCTTCAGCGATGAACTCACAAAAGTGGTATTACTTGATTACAGAAGAGAATTCATCATATCAAATTGAACTAGCGAAGCCACCTGGCTACAGGCATTTCAAATGGTCATACTATGATATCGATGTTGGAACAGCTGCATCTCACATTTGGATAGGACTGCAGAATTGTGGAATAAACCCGAATATCGAGGTAATTGAGGAATCTAATAGAGCGATATGGAAGTTCCATCTTGACTCGAGGAATCCAAGTTAGTCAGTATGGTCCAAAAATCTATCAGTAGTATATGTCTGCAGGCTTCATTGGTTTCTTGAATTTAGAAGCGAGCAGATATGACACAGCGGCATTGAATGCTGCTGCAATTCTAAGTGGTTTATTCTCAGTGTCAAGGGTATCAACTACTCCACATATACTATATGCGACAGCAGCCTGGCCTGCGATATAGCGAGCGATAAGCGGCAAATCAAGAATCAGGTATGCCATTCCACAATGGTCCAGAATCGAAGAAGAGGCATTAAAACAGAGTGTTTGTGTGAAGCTAACAACTTCATTGGTACTTAAGCTGCTTTGATTTGTCATCGTAAGGACTATAGCATCAAAGATAGGTCTGAGAAGGTGCGAGATTTCCTCAATGCTCCAATTTAATGCGTTCTCTGTTTGCAATATGGATAAAGCAATCTGCATTCTTTCTTGGAATAATTCTTCAAAATCTGCGATCATACTATGCCTCCAAAGATCAAATGTGCTAAATCATCCATAGAAGGATTATGTCCGACTTCTTTTTCGAAACACTGATACATATCTAGAACAGCTCTTTCAATATCCACTTCTTTTGAATGTCCAATGAGCTTGGCAAAGGAAAGACTTCCAATTTCTGCTGAAATCTCTAGATTTAGAGGGAGTAGAATTCCTTCATCATCAGATAGCTCAAGTATAATATCAAGTCCTTTGTACACCACATCGACTACTTTACCACTTGGGAAATGAGAATTTGTGATGTAGATTTTGTTTCTTGGAATGATTTTTCGTCTTTCGATATCGTGTAGCAGGGTAATTAGCTGTCCCATCACAATAGAATCTGACACATAGGCTTTCTTTAAATCATCTATTGATAATCTTGCGGACAATCTTTTCGCAACATCCAATTCTTTTGAATATGCTACATCCCGAAACGAACCTTGTATCATACTATCTGCATCGATTGTTTCAAACTCATGTTTATTTATGCCAGTGGTGAATCTGCGTGATAATGCCATGTCGAATCCGGTTTCTCTAATCTCTCCATCTTCATCCTCTACAAGACCCGATTGGATATCAAATGATGCTATATATTCAGGTTGAAAACTAGCGAATGTTTGATCAAAGATATTCCTATGTAGAACTTCGATTAGTACTCCATCAACGATTTCATCATGCTTGGAACAATAGAAGATCCCTGGTAGAAATGCATAGAGCTTGTTACTACCCATTCCCATATCCTCCAAGTTCCTTACAGACACGTTTGCTATCGGTATTGGAAAACCCTTTTCCGTCCATTCAGATGATTCTATTAGAGAGTCGCTATTCATATCTAGAAGATCATCACTTGGAACTAAATCTCTAGAATCCTCATCGATGATTAAGTCGATTTTGTTAATAGATTCGTTTTGCAAGTCAAAATCTGATGAACGCAAGAGCGCATCATATGTTACTGATTTTACTCGCTCATCAAAGGGAATTGGAAGAGAGAATCCTATGCCTTGAAAGTATGCTAAATCTGATATACCAATGATCCATTCATCCTCTGGCAATGTACTAAATTGTATTTGAACAAGACGAGGGGTCTGTTTCAATGGTATATAGATTGACATTTGCTCTAGCATCCTATTCTGTAAATGGAAATGTTTGAGATTGAAAAAGCAATAATTCACTCATTGCTCTTTGAATAGTAAGAGATGTCTGCACTCCAGGGTCGTCTGCATATGTTTTGATATCATGCATAACAGCGTTAATCTCACTGAGATATCGCTTCATCCCTATACGAAGTAGTTCGTCGATTCCGAGTCTAAGCTTTACGATGCTTTTTCGTCTTCCTCTCCCATTCTCCTGATCAACACTTTGCTTAGCAGTAATTCCTAGACTATCTAGCTGAGAACAGAGTGTTGATACAGTGCTAAGTGAAAGACCTGTTACTTCACTTAATTCGCTAACTGAAAAGCCTGAGTCATTTTCACACGATTCTGCATATAGAGCTGCAAGGATAATACCAGCGGTCCTTTGAAGGCCGACAAGCTGAATGGCAATTTGAAAAAGTCGATCCAAATACAATAGTTCTTCTTTTATAGAAGGCATGGAGGAAATCAGGAATCTCCCTCCATTGTTTCTTGAATCCTGTCCATGGCTTTTTCCAGCTCGAAGCTGATCAAAGATATTTCAGAATCATATGGAGCTACACCAATGATAAGCAAATCATCGTTGCCCTTCAAGATGATGCTCATATTCAATCCATCAAGAAGCAGTGATTTTGGCTGTCCTGCATCGAGTTCTCTTACTACTCGAATTGCAATTGAATTCAGGGCGGCAGCCATTGCTGATAGTGCCTTTTCCTCAATATTTTGAGGTAACACAGACCAGATGATTTGCCCTCGACCTGTAACGATAGCTGATGCGTTTACGCCGCAGTTTCTTTTCACTTCATTCAGAATTTGTTCAAGGTTCTCAATCTTTGTGCTCAATTTCTGACTACCCTCCTTACTTCTCCAAGACAGTTTTTATTTCTGAAGCAGCCTTGTCAATATTCTCCTGCATCCTAGCAAGAGACATCCCTCTTCTGAAGAACGAGAATCTATGTTTTGATTCATCTAGAATGGCTGCAATTCTGAATAACTTTCCAGCAACATAGAATTCGTGCAATGAGAGAGTTGCTTCAATTGTCTTAATTGATGCGGCTTGTGGTTTTCCAATACCTAGGTTGCTAATGATCCTTTGTGATGTTTCTGAGAATAAAGACATCATTGCAGCTAGTGTATCACGAGAAATTCCACTGTCTCCTTTCCATGCAACAATCAACCCGCGTTCATTTGTTATAATGCATGATCTAAATCTTCCACCTGATCTTTGCATTAGATCGCTTAGAATGTTGTCGAGTTTTTTCCCAGTTCCTATTGGCATATTGAAGCACCTCAAGTAACTGTTTCGGAATGCAGCTTAACATCCCAGTTGTTTACTACATCAACAATATCCCTACTAAGATTCTGTATCTCAAAGGAAACCAATCCCAATTGAATATCTGATGGGAATATGCATGCTAGCATCACATTATCAGCAATGTGTTTCAAAATTATAGAGAATGTAGCACTACTATCTTTACCTTCAGCATCAACTAATACTTGATTGAATATACTTGATTGATTCACCATTCGAATGAAATCTTCAGAGATTGTGATAAGTCCTGCAGACATACTACTTACTGCCATCTCGATATTTTTTGGCATTCCTTCATAGAATAGTTTGTGTGCAAGGATATATCCATCTACAGTGAAAACTGTTAGTCCCCATACTGGGACTCGATGTTCGAATTCAAATAGTAGTTTCCGGATGTATTCAATCGGCGGTATATTCTGTGTTTCATTAATTTCTTTCATTTTATCTTCATACATATTCTGTCCCTCTTGATATTGCACTAGCTTTGCATGCCTCAGGATCAGCAATACATTCAACTCTTTGAAGAAGAATACTCAATGCATCTTTACACGATTCACGATCCCGCGCAGACATTCCTTTAGCAGATGGAATTCCCAACCATAATGCAACAGAATCCGGATCAACGGCATCATCACGGTCTTGCTTATTTGCAATTACAACCGTTGGAATTTCTCCAAATGCCGCTTCTGTTTCCGCGAAGATTGCACATGCTTCACCTATCATTCCTGGATCTGATGAATCAACGACAAGAAGCACACCATCAGTATTAACTCTCATCGTATCTCGTACAAACTTGAAATGAAGTTGACCTGGAACTCCGCGTAGCTCAATTTCCTTGATTATCCAGCCTTCGTATTCAGATCTTTCTTTTACGAAATCATTTTTGGGGATGACAAGTCCGATTTGTCCAACCTGCTTTCGTGCCCATATAACTCTTCCAAGATCAAAACCTGTGGTAGTTGTGCCTTTTTCACCACGATAATCTTCTTTCATATCTCGTTCAACTGAAATCGCATATGGGTCCAGAGAATGAATCAAAGTAGTCTTTCCAGCCTGAAACGGACCTGTAACGTACACCTTGAAATCGTATGATTTCAATCTCATCAATGTCAATGTCTAGCCTCCTGGAAAATTCGTAGCGGCTACATGAAGCCGCTAGAGAATTTCCGCAATCTGTGCGTTAGCCTTATCCATTTCAAAATCAATGAGACCAATCTTGGCATCTGAAGGAGCTGTGGCGATTAGAGCAGCATTTGATAGCTTTCTTACGATGATTGTTTTATTGGTCCCCTCAATCACTATGTTTCGTGGACTACCAGAATCAAGTGCAGTTCCTACACGTCCTCCAATTGATACAAGTGCGGCAGCCATTGCTGATACAGCCTTCTCATCTATGCCCCTATGAAGAGCTGCAGCCATAAGCTGACCACGATCACTGACTAAAGCGCAACCATCCACTTCACTATCTGCTTCAAGTTGCTTTAGAACATCTTCAATTTTCTTGATTTTAGCACTCATTTGCTTTATACTTCCTTGCTAATTGGTATGTGACCGCCAGAATGATACAGGGCTTGCTGCATTATTCTACGATTTTCTCTTAGCAGTCAATATGAAGTATTATCAATCGATATATATATTATTTTTGGATGTATCTAAAATAATTAGAATTAAAGAATTATTCCTTTTCTGAAGACGTTGACCTTGAAACTTCCATGTCGATTGTGGCTCTACTAGAGAGTATCTTTGTACCGGCTTCTCTAAGATGTGCGATGTTCTTTGTTGCTTCCTCAATCAATTGAGCAACTACCTCAAGTTCATCAGATTCTTCTGCTCCTAGAATCTCCTCAATGGCTATCATTTCTCCCAACATTCCTTCGAGGTCTATCCTTAGCTTTCTCAATCCGAATAGAACGAGGCCCGAAAGACCTTGATTCATAGAATACATTACTCTTCTCCGTCCACGTCCCTTCTGTCCTGAATCCGTCTGTCCTTCAATGAAACCAAGAGATTTTAACTGTGATAGAATAACACTCATACTTCCCCTTGAGTAGCCCGTTAGATCACAGATCTCTTCTGGTGTTAGAGGTTCATTGGTCCAATAATCTTCAACGAGGAGAAGAGCCAAAATGTCCCGAGAGGATTCTGAGAGACCCAGCCATCCTAACTGTCTTCTGCATAATTTAACCAATCTATCATAGGCTAGTGAGTCTCGCTCTTTCATGATTGTTTCTATTATGTTTATGCTTAAATATTTTTACAATTCGAATATTTTTAAAATAGTCATATCAAAAAGATATTCGAGATTTGCTTATTTGATATTATCCTACAACCAAAAGGGTTCCCTCGATCATTTTCTAGGAGTGTTTCTAGATGAAACTAAGAATTCTGATCATAGATGATGATGAAGACCTACTATTCATCGCTAGGCATTCATTTCGTCGGCATGATGCAGATTTCGAATTGATATCCACTACATCCACACAAGAAGCTCTTCAAATGTTGGAAGAGCTTGATCTTGATGGAGTTATCTGCGATTTCTATCTAGGTCCAGATCAAATGAATGGTCTTGAAATTCTACAATGGATTCGCGACATGAAGAATAGCATTCCATTCATCATTTTTACAGGTAGAAGCAGAGAGGAAGTTGCCATACAAGCTTTGAATTTAGGTGCTGATTACTACCTTGAAAAAGGCGAAGATTTGGAAGGTCTTTTTGCTGAGATTGCACACCACATCAAACAGGTTGTACAAAATAAGAGAGTTGAGGAAGCATTCAGAGAGAGTGAAGATCGATACTTCAATCTTATAGAAACACTTCAAGATGGTATTATCCTAGTTCAAGATGAGATTATTCACTTTTGCAATCCCCGATTAACAAATATCCTTGGAAGATCTATCAATGAGGTTCGGGGGACTGTCTACACTGATTTTATACATCCTGAGGACAGAGAAATAGTATTTGAGTTTGATAAATTACGTTTTGAGGATGCAGATCATGCTCCTCAGGAATATGAAGTTCGTATGCTGAAAAAGGATGGCTCCATAGTATATACTTCAATCCACCCATCAACTATGAGCTATAAAGGAAGGATTGCAACAACTGCAATAGTAAAAGACATCACGCAGAAGAAGATGGCAGCTAGTGCGTTTGCTGAATCTGAAGAACGTTACAAAGCATTTTTTGAACAAGCAGGAGATAGTATTTACATAATTGATCCAGATACAGGACGATTTATCGATTACAACACGGTGGCATATGAATCACTAGGGTATACGAATGATGAATTCAAGATGCTGAGCATATTCAACATTGATGCCAATGCCAACCCCAATTTCATACAAGAAAAGATAGGAGAGATATCTGAAAGGAATAGTATCGTTTTTCAAACAAAGATACGAACCAAGAATAATGAACTGAGGGATGTAATTGTTCGAGGGAAGAATGTCTTCTTGCATGGCCGCAGAGTAATTCAGGCTATACTTCATGATATTACTCAGTACATAAAAACAATTGAATCGCTTGTAAGAAGCGAAGATAAATACAGAAACCTAATCGAAAATATCCATCAAGGGATAATAATTGTGGAGGGCATTCCGCCAAGAATTAGTATGGCAAATCCTGCAGTAGTTTCTCTCCTAGGCTACAACCAAGAGGAGATGATGTCTTGGGAATCCAACCTTATTCAAGAAATAGTATATCCAGATGATCGTGAGAGAGTAAGTCATGCATACAACGATATTATGGAGGAGCGGATTCAACCAGGGGAATTAGGTTTCGATTTTAGATTGATTTGCAAATCCGGTGAATTTGTCTGGGTCGACCTCTATGTCACTAAGGTAGAAACAGAATCCACCCACCAACTCCTTTGCCTGGTGATCAACATCTCCGAAATTAAGGAAACTCAACAAGCATTGGCTGAATCACACATGCGATATAAGCTGCTTTTCGAGTCAGCAAACGATGCAATATTCCTGTTGAGGGATGATGTCTTTATTGTTTGCAATAAAAAAACCTTAGAGATGTTCGGATGTGAAGCAGAAGATATTGTTGGAAAAACACCCTATCAATTCTCTCCTGAGAAGCAACCGAATGGACAAGATTCCAAATCCATGGCTATAGAGAAAATTACAGCAGCACTCTCAGGAGAATCCCAATTCTTTGAATGGAGGCACTCGCGTTTAGACGGATCAACATTTGATGCTGAGGTAAACTTGAATGTTGTAAATTTGCCTGATGAGAAGCTGCTTCAGGCGATAGTGAGAGATATAACTGATCGAAAAAAGATTGAGAAAATCCTCCAAGAGAATGAAGCTTTATTCAGAACCTTGACACAATCAAATCCTGCGGGGATTCTTGTTCAATCCAATGATAGGATAGTATATGCAAACCAGCAAGCCACTGACATTACAGGATATCCTCTTGGCAAATTACTCGAACTTGATGAACTTGATCTAATTCCAGAAGAAGATAAACCGTTGATGAAAGAATTTCTGGAAAATGAACAGAAACGAAGGTCATCTCCAACAGACAACTTTCACTTTGAAACGCGTATATTGACCAAATCTGGTGAAATGAGATGGGTTGATTACTGGACCACCGTTATGGAATATAAAGGCAAATCCGCTCGTCTGATTGTGATTTTGGATATCAATGAGGTAAAGCAAAGTAGGGACCTTCTTGAACATCAAAAAGAAGAGCTTAGAGAATTGACTCATATGATGTCACATGATCTGGGGAACAATATGAATAAAATTGAGGCGCTAATCCAACTCTACAGAAAAAATCCAGATCCAGATTTCTTAGATCGCATAGAAAGCATAGCTGTTAGAACATCGAATCTTTTCCGTATATCTGCAGACCTTGCAGAAGAAGGAATCTATACTCATGAGAAAGAAAAGGTTGATCTCGATAAACTTGTAAGATTGTTGAGTTCTATACTGATTCCACCTGACATTCTTCTTTCAATGGATTCATTGCCAATTGTTCTTGGTAACGAGAGACACATTGAGCAGATCTTTCAGAATCTAATAGAGAATGCCATCGAGCATGGAAATCCTACGGAAATATCGATTCGTCTGAACGAGGATCATGACAAGTTCTCAATCCTAATTTCGAATAATGGAACCATTATCTCTGAAGAGAATAGACAGCAGTTATTCAAGCGAGGATTCTCTACAAAAGGGGCTAAGAAAGGTATGGGACTCTCTATAGTGAAGAAGCTAGTTATTGCTCATGGTTGGTCTATCCAACTCGATGATACTGAACACACTACTTTCAAACTCACTTTGCCAAAATATTAATTATTTTAGAATTATCTGATACAAATAAATATTATAAATAAATTTAATGCAAAAGACTCGAGGTAATCTACGTGAAAGTCACTGAACTATACCATCAGGAACCACCACCGTTCCATTGGGAAGCAGGTGTCTTCGATTTAAGAAGCAAATGAATGCTACAACTAGAGTACCGAAATATCGAGCTAAACACTATGACATCTACATTTTCCAATTAAAGGAGAAAAGTGGCTGGGACTAGCTAGAACCTCAAGTAATAGGTGAAGAAAAAATGGTAAAGACAGTAGAAGCTCCAGAGCCAATGCACCCTATGATTGAAGCGATAGAGGCTCAGTATCAGAAAATCTTCAGTGAGAATCTCACGTTCAACCCTGAGATTAGTCGTGTGAAACTTCTCGACAATGAAGTAATGCTGATTTCCTTGAGAACTATAGCAGTGACACTCAAGGATGAACTGAATGATGTTCTGGGCGAGCAAGGTAGAGATATGTTCATGTACAAAGTTGGAAAGGCATTTGGTTCATCTGAAGCCCAAAGAATGCTTCCCAAATTGACACTCGGGAATGTTGTTGAAAGAGTAGCAGCTGGACCTATCTACGCAGCCTTTTCGGGATTTGTTAGGGTGAGGTTACTACCAGGATCAAATGTGACTGATGATGAGAACTATATTCTCGTTTATGAGCATCCCAACAACTTCGAGGCAGCGTTCTGGAAAGCAGATGGCCGATCCGCGATTGAAAGCATTTGCTATTTCAACGGTGGATATGCTGCGGGGTGGTGTTCTGTAGCTACCGGACTTGATCTTGACTCAGAGGAGATTTCATGTGAGGCTGCATCAGCTCCTGCATGTCGATTCATTATGTTTCCATCTCATCGTAGGATGGAATACATGGATCGCTTAGATGAGTTCAGAAGTATCTAAAATACATGAGAGGTCACTTTATGATATCATGACCTCTTTGTTCCTTTTTCTTTCAACTGCTTAGTTCACGCAACGATATCTAGATGAAGGATGCACTAAAGCTCAAGCAGAAGTGCATGTCCAGAGAGATTGGTACATAGCAATTTCCAACTTATTTCCCTTTCAACAAGTAGATATACTTACAACATATCATACCACGAACTCGAAGCCACAAGAATCTCCAATTAGTATGAATTTGGAGACTATTGGGTAATTCAGAGAATGCGTTTTGGTTCTCAGCATCCACTTGACAAGGAGGTCAAGTAAGATGGGATTTAACAGAAGTCAAGATAAGAAATCTCGAAAACGCAAGCTCCAAAGAAAAAGGAAACATAGTGTACATCATGATGTCTAGTAAACCGAATCTTGTGACCTTCCCAGCACCTACGGAAGTCAACCAATCCAATAGGATAAATGGTAGAGCTGAAGATGTTTTTTCTTCTTCAGCTCCTCTTTTTCATCTTGCTTATTGGTGAACTCACCTCAAATAAAATATCGATTAACTCGATGGTCACCATTTTCTATAGGATACGTCGCAGCTAATGGTATTCCTGAGTACTTATACATTAGATCTGCAATGATCCATGGTCCATTTTCAGATTGCATTAGCCATGGGAATTCTATTGTATCTTCATTGAGGGTAGGACTCCAAGTAAAACATGTCTGTAAATCATGTCGGTCTTTCTTCAAAGTGTAGGTAGCAACCATCCTGCTGTCAGCTGTCTGCCACTGATAACTGATACATTTTATGTTAGTCCATTCAATTTTGTCGACAAGAACGTTTTCCATAAATCTCCCCTGCTTTCTACCTCTAATCCAGATACAACCTTGCTCACCTGCGGCAAAGAGTACACCACTCTTAGAGTCATTGCACTCGCGTAGTGATTCCTCAAGAAGGAAAGGTGTCTTGCCGAGAAATTTGAAGCTTTCATGATAGAGCTCATCTGGTATCGGCTTGTCTTGCAGGATCGCGTTCATATCCAGAATTGCATTGTGAGTCAAGCTTTTCGGTGTTTTCTCCAAGTATGCATAATCCCTCTTCAAAGGGATGCTACTCGGAATAGCCGCTTCTTGCAAGGTAGCGATACGATCTGATATGCTCTTGATGCCTGATTTGAAATTCCCGAGGGCTACTTCTTTTGATTCATCCTTGGCAATCCTTTGCGCTTTTAGTGGAATCTCAATTAGCTCATCTTTCGCATATCGTCCAAAAGTATCCACAGGAGATGCAATCATTATGAATTCATCTTGTTTTCGCACTGATATTCTCTGAATGCAGTCATAAGGAATACTTCTGGATATACCATACTGCTGGATTCCATACGCAGTTAATTCGGCCAAACGTCGGTCAGTGAGGATAAGGAATCCATTGAGAATCTCAACTGCATCAACAATAGTCTCATTCGGTAGAAGACATGATATCGCCCTGCCATAATCGTCCTTTACTGATGGACCTATACGATTTGCAGACGATTCCATAGTTTTTCCTTCTTTATCCTTTTGTAACTAGCTGTCTCAACTTGGTCATTGGACAATTATGGGTCTTGATAATAGCTTCCGGATTCATCTCTGAAAGCTTGTTTCGAAATGGTCCTTCAGGAACTCTTACTGAACCATCTTTTTCCAAAGCGATAAATTCATTCCACGGATGTTCTCTAAGCTTCATTGCTAGTGAGGAAATCTTCCTAGAGGGATTGTCAACAGCAACTTCTATCTCATCTTCACACCTATTACACATATAGAAGAAACCTGCTAATTTGAGAAGAATTTGTGTATCTTTTGCTTCGTGAAACATGCCTAGAATCGCATACCGCGATTTGCCATCTGATAACATCATTTGCCCACATGACAAGCATGCCTCTGGCCATCGGAAAGCTAAGACATCTTCACGATTCATCTTAGTTCCAAAACGATACAAGTATAACCCCTCTATCACTCAAACGAAGAACCACAGCTGAGGCAGAATTCCATACCGGGAGGTACAGGCGCATAACAATTACCACATTTCTTTGCTTTTACATACTCAATTGTTCCTCTATCGCTCCATGATGCTTCAGCCCAACTAAGAATGTCTTCACGAATTCCCTGAAGATTAGCTATTAGCTGTCTATTTTTGAAGTATGATGCAATTCCAAGAACCGTTTCCGCATCTTGAGGACCCTCTGGCTCAATGACGATGTTGATACTCTTGGATGCTGATAATGCAGCATCTAATGGCGATGATGTTCCACCCCCCAACTTGACAAAGAAGACTCTTTTTGGTTTTAGGTAATCGATTGCTTGAGCTGTATCGGTAGTGTTATCGAAAATTTGTCCATCCGATATTACGAACATGGTTCCATAGCCATCTTTTGGCATTCTCTTTCTAAGAGACCCTAGAGCTGGCATGATATTTGTCCCTCCTCCGGATATTATTGTTTTTCGAAGATAGAGCATTTGTTGGATATCTATTGGAACATCAATTGGATAGGAACCTGTATCAAAAAGAATCAGGACAACATTCTCTCTTCCTATCCTTGCTCCAATCAATCCCCCTAGAGTTATGCCCAACTCAATGGAATTAGCCATTGAACCAGATTTATCGATCAGAATAGCTGTAGTTCCGATGTGTTTCTTATCAATTACAGTTTTATTGAGAGCTCTCTGTGCGATATCTAACAATGCCATTCTAAGTGCCCTTTGGTGCTCATCGTGTGTTGGGCTGAGGTTTTTGTCCACTACTGAAAGAATCTCCGAGACATTAATCATAGGAGCGTACTTCAAAGGTTCAATTTCGAATTCACGACCACATCCATTACACTTGTACTGATGCTTTGGAGTGAAGAACAGTTGGACCTTTCCACAGGTCCAACACTCGGGTAAACCCAAACGCTTCAATGCGATTTCAATAAGATCCGTTTTGTTCCGATACAACGGAACGCGATCAACCACGAATCGCAGTGGCGCAAGAGAAAGGTATGATTCAAGATAGTCTTCTATGGGATATGTTTGGCTCAGATAGTGCCAAGCTATTCTTGCCTTAAGAAATCCTTCAAGTTCGTCTCTCGTCTGCTCATCTGCCTTTCTCGCATCTCGAATTCTCGCTACAAGTGAATCCTCAGGTGCCTTTTCGCCATATACAGACTTCTGGAACCATGCTAACTGCCATCGATCTGGGTGAGGGTGCGTGATATCAAATATTTCTTGGAAAACTTTGGTGCTATATTTGTGATACCAGAATTGTAGTGCATTTGGTGCAGTTTCATAGAGATAATCGTTAATCAAATCCTTGTACGTACTTGAAACCTTTCCTTTCTTCTCATCACGTATCCAATCTCGAACATCTGCTGGTGTGCATTTTCCCAGAACATACTTGAACAGCTGCTGATCTCCATGCTCTACAGCATATGATAGGATTGAAGGAATCAGATGTCTGATGTTCATTCTCTGCTCTAGCATCCATCTAGATAGCAAAGGAATATCTTCTTCCAGTGTTTCCCCAAATATAGATTGAAGCTGTTTCTTTGACATTATTTACCCTCTAGCAACTGTTTTCGCTCTTTTGTAATACTCTAAACAGCTCTATATTGCTTTCTGATTATTGCCAAGCATTTTGTTGATGCCTTTTTCTTTCAAAACATAAATTGTAGAAGAAGATGGCGCCACTGATGAGGTTGAACTCAGCATCTCCAGCAAATCGTTTCGCGGTGCCCATAAGGGATCGAATTAGCGGACGACTGTCCTAGCAAGCTAGGAAGGAAGTGGCACGTTTCTTCTGCAATAAGAGAGATGGCGCCCCAGATGAGATTTGAACTCATATTCTCAAGATCGAAAGTCTTGCGTCACCTGCAAATCGTTTCACTGTGCCCTTTCCAGGGATCAAGATTGTGGACGATCGTAATCTAAACCAAATTAGACTACTGGGGCTTTTCTCTTCCTATGATGAAAGGTTGGTTTCAGAGTAGATTTAACCCTCGAGTTTACCGACTCGCGTTTCACCTGCAAATCGTATCACCGTGCCCGTATAGGGATCATAATAGTGTACGATAGTTGACCTCTGAAACTCCCTTTCAATTGTTTATCAGTTTCCGAAGACCCTGATAGGTAGTGGTCTAAGGTGTTCAGACAATTCTTGATACTCCTCCAACCACGCTAGCCCATTGCCTTAAGCAATAGACCTTTAAGTGGCTCGCGATATATTTGCTTATAAACTTTTTGTATAGTCGATGTAGGATGCATGCCAAATCCTTAGAGGGATGCGGAGAAGATGAAATATCCATTCTCTAGATCCCACTCATTGAAAAAAATTGGTTTGAGGAGTCATTGACTCCTCATTCACATTGATCACAGAGTTTCCTTAAACATCTCAACGAACTCTGAGAATTGATCGATTCCTTTTTGCCAGAAATCTTCTTTCGTGATGTCAAAGCCTATCTCTGCAGCAAGCTCACGTGGACTCTTGCTTGAGCCAGCTGCTAGTAAGTTCTTCAACTTGGGTACAAATTCCTTACCTTGTTCTTTGTAGAGCCTGTACATTGCAAAGACGAATAGCTGTGCGTAGACGTAGGGATAGTTGTAGTAGCGGTAGTTTGGAATATAGAAGTGTAATTTCATTGTCCACCAGAATTTGTCTTCAGGAATCCACTCGACGGCATCACCAAAGATCTTATCCCTCGCTTCGAGCCAGAGCTTGGAGATTGATTCACCATCCAGTAGTTTGTTCTTCTCAATTGCTTCATAGATTGAGGACTCAAAGAATACTCGTGCAGATACTTGGTAGGCAGCCGCAACGAACTCATCTAGCACGATTGCAAGCACCTCTTGCTTTCCTTCTTTCGAATCAATCGTTGAGAGAAGCTTCTCCGTTAGTAGTAGCTCTCCAAAGATAGAACCCGTTTCTGCGACACAGCTTCCAATCTCGTAGTTTGATGGCTTCTGCGCTCTTGTCCCAAGGTATGCGTGCATCGCATGACCCAGTTCGTGGGCGGCAGTGTAGATATCTCCCATTCGCTCATTGTAGCTTTGGAGAATATACGCACTTTTGCCATTGAACCAAGTAGAACAGAAAGCTCCTGAGCGTTTTCCAGGTCGAACCTCGGCATCGAAGTGACGTCGCTCATACATATCATCCATCCATTTTCCAACTTCCTCATCGAAGTCTAAGTATGCATCGACAACTAGCTTCCTTGAATCATTCCACGTCCATTTCTTATCGGGTACATTCGGCAGAGGTGCAGGAAGATCCCAATTCCCAAGAATATCCAGACCCATCACATTAGCCTTGAGCTTGAGATAGTCCTGAACAGTCTTGACATTCTTCTCGATAGTATTCATTAAAGCTTGAATTGTTTCCTCATCTACGTCGTTGTCAATAAGGCTCTGAGTCATAGGGCTAGGCCATTTCCTCAGCTTTGTCATCTGAACATGGTCGGAAGACACTGCTTTGATTGCAGCTGACCAGAGTTGATGATCTTCACCGAGTTTTCCAAAGACTACCTCCATCGCCCTCTTGCGAATATCTCGGTCTGGACTCTGGTACAAACCAGTGATCTCGCCATATGACATCTCTTTCATCTCACCATCAATCTCGATGTTGAATGTCCGAGAAGCAAGCCAATCATTGAAGAGATTCCACCATGCTTGGACTCCATTTCTATCCTTGGTAATGATGGTCTGCTCAACTTCCTCGCTCAAGTAATGAGGTATGCGTCTCACGATTCCCTCTAGATAGTGCTTGTACTCCGCCACTTCGCTGTCTTGTACAATCTCTGGTTTAGCTGAGAGTAGCTTTCCAAGCTCAAGATCGACGAATGCCAGATTCTGACCAAGCATCATATTTGAATTCTGTGCTCTATCATAGAGTTTCTTGTTGACGTCTTG
>JBHLQH010000048.1:0-18561 GCA_048884965.1 Candidatus Thorarchaeota archaeon
TCGAAGCCATCGATTCCTGAACCCAATCCGTCAATGCTGTTCGTTAGAGCCAATGTCATAAGAATCGCTTGCTGAGTAGGGGTTACTCCGTACTGTGCATCCAGCCTGAATTGGATTCTTCCAAACCACATCATTGCGAGGAAATACTTTGTAAGAGTTTCAGAACGAGTATAATGCCCTCGAGGGATGTATTGTGTGAAATCCTCTCTGTATCCCATAAACCAATCAGACTTGATATCTTGTGCTTCCTCAATTAGATTGATGGTGTAGGATACGTCTAACTCGACATCAGGATGCACTTCAGTTTCATTATTGAGTAGTAGAGCGGCAACTGAAAAATAGATAACATTCCTTCTAGCGGCTTCCTTCCATTCTCCAGCAGGAGCTGAAGCATATTGATCCAAAGAGTCCTGAAGCATCGATTGTGTAAGATTTCCAAGCAAATCCCAGAATGAATAGACTTCTGCTTCTCTTAGGGCTAGGTCATAGCAGACATGGAATGCATGCAAGACTGCATCACTGGTGATAAAATTGGGTATGTATGAATCCTTGTTATCCTCAAGGATTTCATATATCTGGTCGAATTCATTTTGAGGACGCACAATGAATCCATTGGCCTCGATTAAGGCTAGTTCGTTTGCGGTGAGATACGAGAATTGATTGAGATTTACAATATTGACAAGTCCAGGAGACACAATATAAACAGGAGCATTTGGAATGAAATCCTCCGAATAGGGTATGTACGTGCCAAATGAATTCGTTATGCTTCCATTGAATGATAGTAGACTACCTCCAACTAATTCGCCATTGTAGTTAGGCAATCGATAAGGTGTAAAGACACCTCCAAAGAATCCGATCATCATCACCAAACTAGCTGCCATGATAGTAGCGGCTACGCTGCCACCAATCATCTTGCGTTTCGTTCCAGCGTCAATAGCTCTGACTATATCAATAGGAAACATACAATACACTTCACATATTTCTACTTAGTACCATGTTATAGAACATATTGTTCAGACATTAGAACAATACTCTAAGCGAAGATATTATCAGTTCTTACTAGATTGAATAATGAGGCGGCGTAGTATGGGAGAAGAACCAGAGCAGAATATCTTGGACCATGACCTGAGAGGTAACACTCTAAGAGTCTACTGGCACATGATTCAAGAGAGCGAACCTGTAGGTGTGCGAGAGGTCCAACGGGCTCTAGGCATGTCAAGTCCATCTGTCGCATCACATCACCTAAACAAGCTTGTCAGCTTAGAACTAGTGGAGAAGCGCAGTGATAACAGCTACGAGCTCGTTCGAATAGTCAAGGTCGGAGTGCTCAGGAATTTCGTGGGATATCGAGGAGTCTTGCTGCCTCGCTACACATTCTTCGCCGTCTTCTTTAGCATATTTACAGTCGTCTATGGGATACTATCTCTTACCATCTGGATCAGCTTGTTTGATAGACTCATTGCATTAGCATTGGGAACTATAGCATCCCTCTTTGGATGGTTTGAAACCTATCGTTTATGGAAACTCAAGCTTGTTTAAGAATAGGAAGCACACTCTAGAAACAATTAACTTCAATCGAGATAGTCGAAAGTAAAGAAGTTGATAGACTTAGAGGTTTCTGAATGGTTCAAAGAAAGACAATAGCAGCTCTTCTCCTAATCTCAGTCGGAATTGGATATTTCTCAGTACTCATCATTTCGGACTTAGCCAGTCTACCGACAACAACCACGCAAGATTTGATCACTACTTGGACCTTTGAAACTGGTGATGATATCAGCTCAGCACCAGCTTTGTATGATTTGGATGGGGATGGTGAATTAGAAGTAGTTGCAGGTAGTAATGACAATTCACTATACGCTCTAAATGCAGAAGATGGAAGTGAACTTTGGAAATTCTCTACAATGGGAGATATCTCAGCAGCACCGTCGATCGCAGATGTTGATGACGATCGCCTAGCAGAGATTGTGACAGCAGGGTCTGATGGAATAATACATGTAATCAATGGCGAAGATGGATCGCGTCTTTGGACACCGCCCATTCAGACTTACTTCTACGAAGGGAACATGATCTTTGAGAACGATGAGCACAGGTACCAGATCGTTGTTGACTCTGGTGCTGAGAGTATGCGAGTCATTCTGACTTGTGGTAGCAATGATTATGACTTATACATAGGATATGAATATGAACCATCAACAAGCGACTATGACTATCGAGGCTATACTGGGACTGGAGAGGATATCACGATTTCATATCCAGAAGATGGTACATGGCATCTCATGGTCAGGTCCTTCAGCGGTACAGGAAACTATGAGCTAAGTATTTCAATTGAGTATGAAGGAGAAACTGACGAGCAGACCTACCAGTTCCAAGGAAATCTTGAGAGCGAGGATGAAGTAGCTTTTCATTATTTGACTATTCCAGAGGGGACCACAGAAGTGCATATGGTCCTCAGCTGTGGAGATAATGACTTTGATCTCTACGGAGGGCTAGGATATCAACCTACTCTCAGCAATTATGACTTTAGAGGATTCTCATCTAGTGGGGAGGACCTGCTATTCAGCGATATGGAACCAGGCTATTGGACTTTGATGGTGCATAGCTATGACGGCTCAGGCCCGTATCGTCTCGTGATTACCGTAACCGTTACAACAAGTTTCATGGCAGGAATCTCAGGGAATCTTGCAGGAAATCCAGTTATCGCTGATTTGGAAGACAACGACATTCAGAAGGTCATTCTCGCAACAAAAGATGGTCATGTCTATTGCATGGAAGGAGGGACAGGAGCGGTCATCTGGTCATATGAGGTCTATTCGAATATCGCTTCTTCTCCCACTGTTGCGGATTTGAATGAGGACGGAATCTTGGACATCATCGTTTCAACGGTTGATGGGTGGATAATCGCCATTGATGGGTCTACTGGAATAGGTATCTGGAACAGTGGGATTGTATCTACTTCATTCCAAGGAATAGTCACTGCTGATGTGAATGATGATTTGGTTGATGATATCATAGCATCATCAGATGGAACTCTGCTCGCCGTAGATGGAAAGACTGGGACTGAGCTCTGGAGTTCACACATCTCATCGTCTGATCTCTCTAGTCCTGCTCTATCAACAGACCATCATGGGAATATTGAGATATTAGTCGGCTCGGAAGATGGGTATCTGTACAAAGTTGATTCACAATCAGGTGACACTCTCTGGTCGTACTCGATTGGAGGTGGCATCGTCTTTGCACCCTGTATAGCAGACATGTCCGGTGATGGTCTCTTGGATATCATTGTTACAGACACAACAGGAAGAATCATCGCACTTGATTCAGTTACTCGGGATATCTTTTGGGAGTTCACAATACCCGGAGCGACTTCCATTCACTTAGCTATTGCAGACATCGGATATGATGGAACACTTGATATCATCGCAGGCTGCGATACGAACAGAATCTATGCCATTGAGGTCATTGATTCAGGGAAACGCATCTTTTGGGAAGGTGAGGGAGGTGACCCCTACTTCTCTCGGACAGGGTCTCTTGGAATAGTCGATGAAGATGGCGATATGCTCTCGACATACTCAGAAGCATACTTCGGATGTTCACCGGTGAAGAATGACACCGATTCAGATCAAATTCCTGATGGCATTGAAGTCACCCTTGGCCTTTCACCTCTCCTAGTGGACTCAGATTTCGATTCATTAGGGGATTTCGAAGAAACCTACATCTACCATACAATGGGTAACAACCCTGATTCTGATGCAGACCTCTTGAATGATAACCTCGAAATCTTGGTATATTTCACTGATGCTCTTTCAAACGATTCGGATTATGATGGCTTGAGTGATGGACTAGAGGTTCTTGTTTATGGCTCCTCTCCGCATAACGTTGATTCGGATAATGATTCCATTCTCGATGGGCTTGAAGTCAACCTCTATGGAAGCTCGCCAGCTCATGTCGACACCGACTTGGACTCACTTTCAGATTATGATGAGATCTTTGTGCATCATACAAATCCGAATGCAACAGATACCGATCGAGACCTGCTTTCGGACGCTGCAGAGTTAAACGTGTACCACTCCAATCCTTTGATCGCAGATTCGGATGCTGATGGCGCGATGGACGGACAGGAGGCATATACGATGGGTACAGAGGTCCTCATTGCAGATACAGATGGTGACTCATATCTTGATGGCTGGGAGTACACGTGGGGCTTTGACCCGCTCTCTGCCAACGTGCCATTGACTCAACCGCTCCTATTCTATGGCCCCTATATTCTTGCAGCGGTGGTCATCGGGATAGTTGGATTCATGGTCATCAGATGGGAACGTTCTGATAAGAGAGAAGATGACATTCCTGATACGATTGATAATCAAGCAGCTGGTACAGTTCCAAAGGATACCATTTACGATCTGATGGATGGTGTGGAGAAGCCTTGGCTCCATGATGGCAGAGAGCCGCTGATGGATGAAGGGGATATTCATGATTTCATGCAGTGGTTGGTCAAGGAAGAGAGCTATGCGAATGCACTCATAGATGGTGGTGCCATGCGTGAAGGTGTAGAACGACTTGAAAGGCTTCTAAGCTATGTTGAACAGGAACGAGAATTGCTGACAACTAGCAGAGGAACTACGATGTACAATCGAACTCGAGAAAGGATTGCGAAACGTGCAGAAGAGATACGCACGATCATAAATTGATGGAAAGCAACCTTTATGCCCTGATTGATTTCGAAGACAATACGAAGGTGCAATCACCATGAACTATCACATGGTCCTGACGCGACGATGCAATCTCAACTGCCACTATTGCCATGGTGGAGAGGAGTCAGGTCCAGATGGGGAACTAAAATACTCTGTAGACGACCTTGCAAGATTCCTAGAGAAGGATTACGCTCCGCAGTTGATGTTCTACGGAGGCGAGCCTACTCTGAGGATTGAGCTTATGAAGGAGATGATGGACATATTCTCAGATGCCAGATTCATGCTCCAGACAAACGGATTGCGCTTGAATCGTATACCAGTTCAATATGTACATAGATTGCATTCGATTTTGATTTCAATAGATGGCACGGAAGAAGTGACTGATTTCTACAGATCAAAAGGGGTGTACAAGAAGGTTCTCAAGAATGTGAGTTGGCTGAGAGAGCAGGGATTTAATGGCGATATCGTAGCTCGAATGGCGGTATCACAAGAGAGTGATATCTACCGTGAAGTGCGACATCTTCTGGACCTACGCAACCCTCATTTCGACCATGTCCACTGGCAGCTGAATGTCATCTGGGATGCAGAGGGTAACTGGCAAGACTTTGATAGATGGGTCTCTGAGTCATACAATCCTGGAATCAAAGCTCTTGTTCATGACTGGCTGAACGCAATGAGAAATGGAATTGTAGAAGGTATTGTCCCGTTCATACCTATAATGAGATCATTGTTGACAAGAGAAGATTCACTCTTACGTTGTGGCTCGGGTCTGGATACATTCGCGATACATGTTGATGGCTCAATTGGTGTTTGTCCGATATCTCCCGATTGGGAGTTCTCTCTGGTTGGTGACATTTGGAAATCGTCCCCAGACGATATCAGAGATATAATGAAAGTCGAAGATCCATGTCCTACATGCGAGGAGTATGGAATATGTGGTGGTAGATGTCTTTTCGCCAATAAGCAGCGTCTCTGGGGAGAGGATGGATTCGACCGAGTGTGTGGAACCGTCAAATATCTCATAGCACAGCTCAGAGATGTTGAACCAGAGGTTCAGAGGTTGATCAAGTCAGGGATTGTCAGAATTGAAGATTTCCACTATCCTGAGTACAATAATGGTTGTGAGATCATTCCCTAATCGATGCTAAAATCGATATTCATGATCATTCGTCATCTTCAATGACATCTTCCTCGATGAGGCTCTTTCTCATGACGACAATCTCCTCGCCTTCACGAGTGGTCTTTTCAACCATCTCATACCCCATCGTCTCATAGAATTTCTGTTGCTCTTCGATGACGTTGTACACATCAATCTCTATGTAGGATGCGCCCATATGCTCAAGGAGATTCTCACCGTATTGCACAAGGCGAGTACCAATCTTTCGGCCTCGGTATGATGAAGCAACAGCAACTCTGCTAATGACACCCGAGTTACCTCGCATCTGAACTCGCATGCATCCGACAACTGTATCTCCTACTAACGCGACATACTGAGTCCCCATCTGAATGTGACGAGAGATCTTGTCGAGACCCTCGTGTAGTGCTCCTGGGGTCCTAGATAGCTTCTTCTTAACATTCGCATATGCTTCCTTAATGATGGCCTTGATGAGGTCCACCTCTGACAGCTGGGCGCGTCGAATGATAATTTCAGCATAGTTGTAAATCGGCAATACCACCTGTACGATTATATCCGAAAATGTTAGTACGTAATGCCATATATGATTTGGGCATTGTACAAAAAAGGTAGCAACACCTTCAATGAGAGGAATATCATGGTGGCTAATATACTTGTTCTCCCGCTCAATAATAAAGACGCAAAATGGGCGAAGGAATTGTGGGAGAGAAATTGGAGTGATGATATTGTGGTTTCCCGAGGAAAAATACATCATATCCAAGACCTTAGCGGTTTAATTGCACGGATAAGCAATGGAGATGCAGAACCAATAGGACTCCTCACATACACTCTATCAGACAATCAATTGGAGATCGTTACGCTTGATAGTATAATGGAAGGAGTTGGGATTGGTACAGCGTTGATTAATGAATGCATTCAGATCGCAAAGAAGAATCATTGTGACAGAGTCTGGCTTGTGACAACCAATGATAATACTGAAGCTTTGAGATTCTATCAACGGAGAGGCTTTGCAATTCATATGGTCCATAAAGAAGCAATTAGCGAGTCGAGGAAACTCAAGCCAAAGATCCCACATATTGGCAATCACGGAATCCCGATAAGAGATGAGATTGAACTTGAATACGTTCTATCTCCACCATCAGACTGATATCGTGCTTAGGTTTAATAGCTGATAGGTATTCATTCATTGTAGCAGGAGGACTATAATTGACAGACGAGAAAACAAATGATGAGAAAGAAATCGCAGAATCACAGAAGATGAGCTCGCGTGATAAAAAAGAGATCGAGAAGGGTCTCTGCGTCAACTGCGCAGTTGTGTCATTCATTATCATGATAATTGCGATGATTGCAGCAGTACTATAGCATGTAGGCATGATGTGACATTCCTCATTGTCCTGCTACTTCTAATCGTATTCACATTTGAATCAGAAAGCATCATGTGCAATACAGATTCTAGCGTGCACTCTCTTGACAATACTTGGAATTGTGCACCATATGAGAATGTTGAGCAAAAAAGAGTAGAAAGGAGTCACTGAGGACTCCTTTAGATGTATCATTCGTCGTCTTCTTCTTCGTCGTCACCTAGGCGTTTAGGTGCACCTAGGCGTCTGCTAGAGTCGACGGACATCCTACGGGAATCTGGAGTTGAGAGACCATGTCCCTGCTTACCTTCCTTGATGCCCTCGGATCGCTCACTTGGCCATGATTCACCAGGGTCCGGAGTTGCTGCATCGATGTCGTCATCTACTTCGTCCGGATCATAGGTTCTCCCCTCTTCTCTCGCTCGTTCAACGATTCGCTCAAGACGTTCAGTCTTAAGATAGTAGAGCATTGATAGAGTAGCTGCAATTGGGAACGCGATTAGTTTCGCGACATCTCTGAATATCCATGTAGTTAATTGGGAGTCTGTAGTAGCAACCCAATTTCCAAACCAATCTGCAACAATCGGACTGGTTGAACTCAAAGAGATAATTGAATCCACAAAGAAGAAGCTACTAGCTAAGAAGAAGGTGAGTAGAGGTCCGAAATCCCGTATACGAGATCGAGAGCCTTCAACGGATTTCGTGATGGTCGTGCCAATACCACTTAGAGCATACACTAAGAAGAATAGTGTCATGGCAAGATCAGTTACCTCGATACCAGGAGCTCCACTTCTCCTCGTGATATTCAATAAGAAGTATCCAGCATAGACAGCAATGAAAATGACAAGCAGTGAAATGTTCAAAGCAGCACCTTTTCGTGCATACTTGAAGAATGCGAACAATGAGACCAATGCGAAGAGACCCATCATAGCATACGCCACTATAACGAGCTGGTATTGATCAACGATATTGCCAACAGGATCAGCAGCAGGAAAGATACCTTGTATGGCTGTAGCGATGTCAAACATATTGTTAGGTATCAACACAAGTGCAGCGATTGCTTCAACCGCGATAATCGCAAGACCGATTAGCAAAAGAATGAAACTACCAAAACCAATAGCAAGACCTCCTTTCTTTGGCTCGACGATTGATGCGAGTCTCAGACTTGTCCGTGAAGACAGAAAAGCTTGGAATGCTATCCAACCCACCCAGCCAAAAGCTGCAAATATGTATAGTGCAGCTGAACCAATTCCAACACCCAACGCAACTGCTATGGCAAATGAGATGGCCATCCATACTGCACCTTTGAGCTCAGTGACTCGACCTCTACCTCTTCGGGTTATCCAAAGATTGTCCAGCCCGAGTCCAGTAAATAGAGAACCGAGACCAAAGTAAATGGCGCCTGTTGCACCTACATAGACGAATGTGGTTGTCAGTATGAGTTCAATACTTGATCCGACGGCATTCGCGATGATTATCGAGAAGAAAACCGACAGGAAGACAGATGCCACAAAGACTATCAGATATGCAACGTATCGCTTGGTTTTGAAGAATACACCGAGTCCTTCAATCATATTCGAGAGAATAGGGATTTCCAAATGATTACCTCCCTTACGCTTCATGTCAATACCATTGGTAAGTTATAAGGTTTGCACAGTTCAAATGACCGTTGAATTTCTTGAGAACCTGCAAGGGAAATTCTGAGGATGGTGAAAAGATAATTTGAATTAATGATGTTGAGAATATTCTCAAAAAATGAATTAAGGTATTGGGTAAGTTTAAGTGGGATGCATAGAACACAAGCATGTGGTCAGTAGCTAATGAGGCCTAGTTTTCGTAACATGCCCTCATTACACAAACTCCCCCCCTCCTACCACAAAGCCTTGTTGGCTCTGACCACACCTTCTTGTTTGTGAACTGGTGATTGAATGGTTGCTTGATTAATGCCAGATGGATAATCTATCTTTCTTCTATGGGAAGTAGCTCTATCTCTTCATCATCGAAGGATAATGCGACAACCTTGTTCGGCGTTCCATCTTCAGCGAATTCGAATCGAAATGCTCGTGCACTCATCTCTCCAATGAACTCTAAATCGTTGTATGGCTCAAGGATTTCCTGAAAGTCTTCAATCTGTATTCCCAGTGAACCGTCTTTGACAAAAAATTCGACTAGGGACTTACGCTTATATTTCCCAATAAGTCGCTGTAGGGAGTCAGGAGTGACAGCCTTCTGTGGGTACTTGAAGAACTCTGAAAGATCCTTTTCCTTTTGGTACCTACCTACAGGAGCTAATAGTACAATGAATTCTTCATCGGTATCAAGTTCAAAAAGCTGATCCATCTTGTTCTGCTCATAATAACCAATTGCGACAGTACCCAGATTGATAGCTTCACATGCCAAGTAAAGACTCTGAGAAACGATTCCCAGATCTACAGCGATATACTTGTGGGAAAGTATTGTGTATCGCCACTCGGTTCTGTATGGAACAGCTGACCAAAAGAAGATCACAGGAGCCTTACCAACAAATTTCTGATCATAGGAAAGCTCACCTATTCTTTCGTCTGCATTTTCTATTGGCTTGATGTAAAGCAGTTTGTGACTGAATGAGATGTAACGATAGAGACCGGGATTCAGCCCCTCAACTCGATTGATGACTAAATAGGTTTCCAATGGACTCTTTGCACCAGCGGAAGGAACAGTACGACTGACTCCAAGACCAGACTTCAAAACCTTCTTCACTCCTTGAGTGCTCCAAAGGAGAAATGATAATTCCTCTAAGGTGAGTGGAGAAGTAGTGTACTTCCTTCTACTCTTTCGATTATTCACTACTTCTAGGAATGGAGCTTGCCCAATTGTTATCTCATCAGGAGGGACAAGATCAATGAGAGATGCATTTTCAGGATACGGTCGTTGAAATTGTGGCGGCGGGATTTTCTTCTGCTCATCAGATTCTGGAACTGTAACCTCATATTCTTCGCTGTCAAAAAAGCGAAGGTATTCCCTTCTTTCTTTCATACTTCTGATTCATAAGACTCTTTGATTAGTATATCTGAAAGAGCAACGAATTCGAATTGGATAAACCCAGTAAATACAGCTTAAAACTGATATCGGTGTTTATTTATCCTCATTTGCTCCTCATATATTCGCTCAACTGAATAGATACAAGAGAAACTGCGAGCCACACTATCTGTTTGGTTTGCTAGTATTCGCGTGGATGGGATGGTTTCTTTTTTCGAAAGGAGGAGAATAGGACGATGAAATCAAAGGAGTCTAGGTTCCGAATACATCGACTGAAGAGGATTCTTAGAATCGCAGCTGTATGTTGTATCGGTATGATGCTCGTATGTGTGGATTACGAATCCGCTTTGAATCAGCCTGATTTTCGAGATGCATATGAAGAAGGCTCACCTGATAATCTCCTTCGCCAACTGGCTGAACAAATCGATCCTAAGAAACCGTATTCTCTTAGGGAACTTGTGGAGGGATTGCTCAATGTCACTCCAATAGGGACACCAGACACGGATTCAGATCAACTGCCTGATCCTGTTGAAGCAATTATTGGAACGGACTACACCAAGACAGATACGGATGAAGATCAATTAGATGACTATTTCGAAGTCTTCCACGATTCAGACCCATTGGAACCTGATACGAACTTTGATGGATTCCCGGACAAGAATGAGTTCAATACTACCTCCTATGATCTTGATGGAGATGGTGTCGCAAATGTTTGGGATAAGGATAATGATGGCGATTCCGTCAGCGATGCATTAGACCTATCCCCATTTGGCTACTCTGTATCATGTGAAACTTTTCAGTTGGATATTGATACAGATGGAGGTCCCCTCTATATCGACTTTCAATTTCGCCCTACCAAGAAGGAACATCTCCAACTTCTAACACAGACATGGGATTGGCCGTTTGATCAAGAAGGCATCATGCGGGATTTCGATAACTCGGCTGAAGACCTTACCACTCAGCCTATTCTAATGGTTATGTCAAACGTGCTACCTAATCAATCAGAAGTAGACGACTATGGTATCACAGTAGGACCTGATTGCCTCTATGTTCCTGTTATGCCGGTATGGGATAGAGATGAGATAGTAGCCCTAAAGTCGAAGATATTCTTCCCCGAATCATCACCAACAAATTTGAATCTGTATATGACGCTTCAATGGCGAGTGTTAGGGGAAACAGATAATGAAATCCTCTCTCTCTCCACTCTTGCAGGAGAGTATGTCACGCTTGATGCTGAGGGCAACTTCATCACGGAAGCATCGAATACATCAACTCTTGACATAAGTTTAGTCGAGGTGGGACCTAAGCAAGTTGCTCTTAGGTTAAAGACGGGCCAATATATGACAGTCGATGATTCTTCCAAACTGGTCGCTGGAGGATATGCAATAGATACTCGTGAAGCCTTCACTCTTGAGAGAATGGGAAGTGACAGATTTGCTTTGAAGGCATACACTGGTGAATATGTTACAGTACTGGATGATAAAAAGCTTGGATTACAGGTAGATGCTCTTTCTGAGGATGAATCTGCGTTTTCAGTAAGTGGATTCTCATCGGATAATATCTTTGTTCTCTCAGCTGAAGATTACGAATCAGAAACTGTCCTTTTGATAACATATAATGACAGGATGTTTTGCACGGGGTTGGTTGTTGAAGAATTCTCAGAATCTCAGGTCGGCTTCTTCTATAGTGCAAATAGAAATCAGACAGTTGCTACGAACCTACTTCTAGGTGCAATCTTTCTGAGAAACAATACCAACACATTGTCGACCGTGGATAATCTACTTCCACCATACAGCATCGTTGTATCAGCCCCTTCATGGACTTACGGTCATCGAGATGAAGCACTCATCGATATGAGTAACACATTACTTCCCGCCATATTAGACGGTCTGCCAGCAAATCAAAATCTTCCCGTCATTTTAGCGACAGAGGAGAAGTCACGAGTTATTGAGATGTCTGAACTTTATTCAGGAATGTATGTCCTTCCTTCAGCACTCTCTATCGATCTTGCCTCGGAACCATTGGCTACAGTAAAATCAATGAAAACTAATTTCTACAATACGTCCAACTATGTCGCACTGTCACTTGAAGACATAATGCTAGACCTGAGCAAGTGGAATTTAGACACGAATGCATCCATTGCAACAATCAGCATGGTCATGATCTGGAACAGTGGTCAGCAGACTGTTTCTGGTGAAGGTAAGTGGAACGTAGAATTCTCACCTCCCAATGCAGTATTAACTACACTTGTGCCCACTCTTGCCGCAGGTGCAGTGACCTTGGGGGTTATTGTTTCTACAAGGAGTCAAAATCTTTTCTCGACAACATTTCGCGCATTGAGCGTGTCCATTTCAAAGGTCGCGAAATTTTTCCAACTCGTGAAACAAGGAATGGGAATGACTGAAGCCATGAATACTGTGAAGTGTATGCAGTCAATATACAAAGCTGGAGATAGCACTGCATCATTCTGGGCAAAGTTCGATATCGGCCTAGCTATCCTAGGGATACTACTGGATGTTGGATTTGGTATCTATGCAGGTATTGCAATGGCAAATGAGATTGGTGGGAAAATAGGTGTAGAGATAGGAGCGGTATATGGTTCAATTGCGGCATTCTTTGGTCTCGCAATCGGAATTACTATCTTCTTGGTCGGAATATATGTCAATCCCCTTCTTGGGGCTATCCTTGGAATTATCTATGGTCTAGGTGCCATATTTGGCAACTGGATTGGTGAATTGGCGAGGGTCATCACCGAAGCATTCGTAGGACCGCCACATACGTCATGCGAAACGACTCCATACTTCGACATCTCATCCACGGATGTTGAAATCATTGATGCAGATGGATTAGGTTTCAATGTTGGGGATACGATTGCATTTTCAGCTCAGATTGTTGCGGGATTGAATGCCACAGGAGAGGACTGGAGATACATAGACCGAAGCTACAACAAAGCATGGCTGACAACCATCCTCCCTGAAGGGTCATCCTCAACAAATACATCCTCGAATACTCAGACCTACCCAATACCAGCAGGAGGTCTTCCAAACATCTACACTAGCTATACTACAAATTCCGATCCAGCAGGATGGTACTATGTAGAAAACGATTGCAGTTCAACAGTTACAGTATCACCTGGGACTGCAATGGTCAACTTCCCCATGAATGTCCGATTCAATCACTACACCAAGCTAACCAGCAGATGGTACCATCGACCATTCTGGCTCTTTGGTGAGAGATGCTATCACTTGGAAACTCAGGAGCTGAGTAACACCTCAGAGTTTACGACGCTCTACTTTGATGTCTTTCCTTCGACCATTGATGGGTTCATTCATTGGAGTGCAATCAAGAAGCTCGATTATGATGGAGATGGACTCATTGGTGATGATGATGATAAGCCATGGGTCTTTGATTCTGATTCAGATGGTTTGAGTGATGTCTATGAAGACAAGCATGGAATGGACCCCGAGCTATTTGATTCCGACGGAGATGGACTCTCAGATGAATGGGAATTATACTACGGCACTAATGCCACGAACGCTGATTCGGATGGTGATGGACTTCGAGACTATCGAGAGCTTGCAGGCTGGGAAGTCCCCTTTGAGTACAACAACACACCCTTCATCATTCATGTATTCTCTGACCCAAGAAGCGCAAATTCTGATGGCGATGATATCAATGACTATTGGGAGTACTGGAGCAATACGAACCCAAGGTCCAATGATACAAACGGTGATGGAATTGCAGACATTCAGAGAAAGATGCCTCAAACAGAGTTATACACAGAAACGGACTGGAGCTACAGTTTTGGCGGTACAGATGTTAGCATGGACGAGATTGCTGTTGATGCTGAGGAGAATGTCTACGCCCTCGCTCACCGTGATACTTCCTTAGGGCAGACAGCAAAATGGTTTGTTACAAAAATGAATTCAACGCTCGATTATGTGCCCACAGGGCCTGGTTTTGAAGATGTAGATACTCAATTGGGAGGTTATCTCCCTGGTGAACATGCAATCACGGCATATAGCCCAAGCTCTCAACATCATAATGAATCGATTGTGGTCTCAGTAACCGATGTATGGCATGCACCATATGGACGCTATAATAACTATTACGCGCTGAATGGCACACTCGTCGACTACGCTATAGTTGGTGTCGGTGATGAAGAAGTAGAGAGAATGTGTATTTCTTCTGATGAAGAAACAGCATTTATGATGTCATACTACTGTGAGGGAGGGTTCTATGTAAGTCAGTGGAATTGTATTGAGGGCGCGTGGGTATTAGTTGATGTTTGGAGCGAGGATGAGGATTTCAATCCAATGATAGGATGGAGTGACGTTCCAACAGATATTGCGTATAATGAAAAGTTCGGACTAATCTATGTGTCATTCCCTGACAAGATATTGTGTTTTGACCCACTTGCAGTTGAATACGCATTCCTGTTTGGAACAGATCATGATACAGCCTGTGCAGTAGAGGTTGACAAATCGGGATTTGTCTACGTACTGGATGCTGGTGTGAACAACAAGAGTATCACAGTGTATGACTATAACGGCGAGAAATACCCCTACTGGTGCGATAATGGTAGATGCAACCTACAACCAATGAATCCGTTAACTATTGATCCAAGAGACCTTGCTATCAGTGAGGATGGGACGATTTACATTGGGCAAATGTCGGCGCTCTGGTCGAATGTTAGGAGATTCGAACAGAATCAGACGGCTATTAGTGATATACTTCCTGAAGATGAAGACTCAGACTTTGACCAACTAACTAATCTAGAAGAAAAAACAGGGTGGGAGATATCCATCACCTTTAGCAATGGAACTAAATTCTTCAATGTGACGAGTAACCCACTTCTCAACGATACTGACAAGGATTTGGTCAATGATTATGATGAATGGGTCTTGGGAACGAATCCCAATATGCCAGATTCAGACGGCGACGGACTTCGAGACGATGTCGAGATAGCACTAGGCACAGACCCTACCCATTTCGACTCCGACTCTGATACTCTACCAGATGGCTTAGAAAGAACCTATGGCAGTAATCCCAATTCCGGGGATTCTGATGGCGAAGGAGTCCCTGATGCAATAGAGTTCTCCTTGGGTTCTAATGCAAACAGCTCGGACTCAGATGGAGATGGCATGAACGACCATGACGAGTATGACTTCAATTCGAGTTTGCTCCTCCCTGATGCTGATAATGACTTCATGTTCGATGGCATGGAGAACAATACTGGAACTGATCCGAATTTCAGTGATGATGATATGGATGGCATAAAGGATGGTTTCGAGATTCTCTATCATACGGACCCAATGTCCAATGATTCGGATTCTGATGGATTACTTGACGGTATAGAAATCGACCTCTGGCTAGATCCTCTCTCCGATGACACTGATGGAGACGGTCTCTCAGACCTCGAGGAACTTGAGATGAGTACTAATCCGTGGTGCAGCGATTCAGATTTTGATGGAATTCCAGATGGGCAAGACGAGGACTCATTTATGACTATCAGCCTAGATGTGACCCTTGTCGTCACTGAAGATGCAGATGATGCGACACTGGAGTTCATCGAGCGGTTGCGGGAGTACTGCCAACTGACAGTGGTAAGCTATGATGACTTCATGAGCGACTACACAGATTCAGCTTATGTCGTTCTCGTAGGCAAGCCACAGGAAACTACCGATGGCGTATGCTCATTAGTCTATGAGTTGCTTGAGGGTACAGGTGAAGTGCTAACTGCCATGGAAATTCCGAATGCCCATGAGCTGGCTGTGCGCTACGGCATATGGGAAGATACTCAGACCATTGTGATGCTCTCTCGTGCCATCGCCTTTGATGTCTACACAGTACTCAGCATATTGAGAGGAAGCAACGTGACTGTCTTCACCGATGGAATCGAGATCGATTACAACATTGCGCACTCAGAGCACTATCAACTGGGAGTAACCACCCTATCCTTGGGAAGCATAGACATCGTGAAGCATCTTGATGCTACCCTCTCCATAACCCTCAGCTCCCAACTGGCTCCCACTGTTACGCTCAGGAAGTACAACATGACAACAACACCGTATGCCCTTACTACATTCTCTGGCCTCCTAGAAGGAGAAGAAGCACTGGGACGATACCTTGAGGTCTCCGTAATGGCGAGTGGAGTCACTGTGACCACTGTTCAAGAGTCCCTCATCATAATGTACTACAGACATAGGGACCTTGATAGGAATGGGAATGGATTACTTAACGACTCTGAGGATATCGATGAGGCGACCTTGGTAATGTATCTCTATGATGACAGCATCAACATGTGGGTTCGAATCACAGATGATCTGTATTGGGTCATTGAAACTGGAGTAAATGGAACCGACATTGAGGTCTATGGTGAGGTCTATGCAGGCTATGTATGGGCGCGCGTGACTCATCTTTCGCTCTTTAGCATTGCAGGGCAGCAGTATGCATTGTCATTCCCATGGGTGAGCATAATCATCTGGAGCATTGTGATAGGGATTGGAATCGTAGGCATAGCAGTGTATCAAAGAAGACGGAAGGGCAAAACGTATACCGATATCGTACATGAGCTCTCTGAATGAAATGACACAGCATCGATACTAATCGCCGTCTTCAATCGAGGGAGGTTCTTGATGTCGATGGAGGGCATCCCTTAGTTCATTCAATCTATGTTTGATTGTCACCATGAGAGGGATAGTAATATACACCTCATCATCATCAACACGTTTGATGGTTCTTCGTAGCCTCCAATGAATCACCAGAAGTAGAAGCAGGAGAGGAAAAAGATAGGGGAGGGGAGAAGCCCCAACTGAATAGTAGGGTTGCATAATGATGACTGCATTGACATTGTTAGCTATTACAAGAAGAATAACCTCCTGTAAAATTCCAGCAAAGCATACACCAGCTATTGATAATCGCTTGCCCAAGTACAATGCAATGAACAAGAGGAAGACCAATCGAAGAATGAAGATTATCTGAAAGGAACTCAGCATCTGCTCAAGCTCAACAAGTGAGCTGTTTTCCAAGAGATAGAAACCAGACTCTTCGCTCCAACCAGAGCGGACCGAGCTGAATGTGAGAAAGACAGATGAAAGAAGGGTCCGATCTGAACCATAGAGACCTTGATTGTACAGGAAGACGCATGGGAACCCAAGGACCATCACAAAGGAAATTGCAAGCAAAAGTGCTTCCACTGATAGGAGCCGTATTTCTGAAGATTGAAGTAGGCCATATAATGAAGGAATCAGAATGAAGCAAAGAATGAGTGCAACAGAATATACTAGGGGAACATAGAACAACCAACCGATCCAACTAGGGAGGATGTGTCCAAGAACCGGAAATGCTAGAAGAGTCAGGGATGAAACAATTGCTGCATTAAGGGGGTATTTTCTCTTTCCGACACTCCTGAAATAAATGCTGAATTCGAGTGCGGGGATACTGCATATTAGTCCGCTGGCCAGCGAGATGGATTGCCATTGGAGCAAATCATTCGATAATTCCCAGATCAAACCAGTCGCAATCAATTGTATAGTCGTAACTCCAGTACTCATTGTGATTCTAAAGGGCAGCAACATTACTAGCACTAGACGAGCTATCACGGATATGATGAATGTTTCCCGATTCGACATTCCACATGCAACCAATTTGAAGGCTAATTGCCTTTTATTCACAGCAATCTGGAATAATCATTTCTATTTTGCCTATCCGTATTATATGGTTCTTTCAGACGCGATTCCTATACCCATTTCATCCTAGCTCAAATGATTTTTTCCCACAGACTCATCATTGCATTTCTTATACCATTCCATGTAGGAACGCTACTAGATCTCTCAGGTTCAATTGTGAAAAGACCACGATAGCCCCATTCTCTGTGTATCTTTTGCAAAGCTTCCTCAAAGGAGTATGGTGCTCCATGAAGTTGCCATTGACTATTTTCAAGAGAACCGCGTAGATGGACATTGCTGATTCTCTCTACAACGTCCGAGAATGCATCGAGCTCTTCGTACATCCCAGCCCATCGAGTGTCAAGCGTGATCCACTTGAACTCCTCCAAGTTATCATATGGAGTAGAGCCCTCAAGATGCGTCGGCACATTCTCAACAGAGGGGATCACCGCTGGATACAGTGCAGCGATTTTGGCAAGCTCATCCCGGAGAACATTGGGGTCGAAATTCGTAGCCCAAGTATCCCACAGATGAAAAACCGCTTGATGTGCACCTATTGCATCAGCAAGCTGGAGAGTTTCACGTATTAGTTGGCGTCCATGCGAAATCTCAGATTCATCCTCAGAACATAGATAGATTCCAACATCCCTATTTGCATGGATTGATAATATTGATGAATGCGATGT
>JBHLQH010000049.1:0-18466 GCA_048884965.1 Candidatus Thorarchaeota archaeon
CGGCATGGCAAGAAGGATATAAAATGACGCTAGAAGAAGCAATTTCAAGCGTGACCAGTAATATCTGAGTGTATTTCATTAAAAGGGATCGCATAGTAATGCTATCTCTAATCCATCCTACAATCAAGTAATACTCATGTCATACCACTTTGGTTTCGCTACCATCGGGGTGGAAACATCCCTCTCTATCTTTCTTATTTCTTGATACATTAATCTTCCCAAATGAAGACATGATTGCATTGGTCATGACCTTCCATCAACGTCTTTGTTCGTTTCAACTTTAATCTGGGATTCATAGTCTTAATGAATGAGTGATCTTGATCACAACCAATAATCAATCCCAATTCTTCCGCACCAAGATCTCGAAAGGTCTTCGCGAACAAACATTCTGAATAGCTGCAATGTAACTCAGTATCTGATTCATGTGGAAAGTCAACAGAAACAACTTGTGAGAAGTACTCCCCATATGATACAGTCTTCCAATAATTCTTGAATTCCTCAAAACTCGAGGCTCGTTCCTCGCCAACTGATTTTATACTTGAGCGTTCACTCCAATCCCGAACAACTTTCAGAAGTTCTTCTCGCGGTATCACCTTTTCGAGTTCGTTGAAGAAAGATACTAAACGAGTGTACCTCTGGTGGAAGAGTTGTTGATATGTGATTTGAATCTTATTTTGAAACTTGTGTGATTGGTTCTCTGCCATTGTCAATCCTCATATGAAGGATTTACTTCAAGTATAAGGACACCAAATAATAGTATGAACAACGCAATTTTGAAGTTGCGTGTCCACTCTTTCAGTCTTACAAGAGAGGAGACTATGAATGCGATCTGCAGGTCAGAGTGCTTAGAAATTGCGCCAGAGTACAAGAGAAAAGAGCTATTTGCCAAAGCCGATATCAAAGCCAAGAAAGAATTGGTCAAGCTATTTGAAGCCAAGACAGCCCCTGAGCTTTACTTTGCGCTCGATGGTGAGATAATCGGTTTTGTGAATGAATGATTGACAAAGACCGAGTTTCGAAATGCATTGGATGACTCTCTTGAAGAGTTGCAATAGATTTGAAAAGACAATTCCAATGATACGTGCTTCTAGAAATAGATGACACAGCCAAAAATCGAGTTGGCTTGGTTGAAAAAGTGAAAATTCAGATTCAGCAAGACGGGGGGATGTGCATCCGGATTGGAATACATATGCTATCTAAATAGAAAATGGTAGCGGGTGAAGGATTTGAAGTGCCTTCCTGGATGACCTCTCTGTCTTTGATGGGTTGTTGGTATCCTGCTTGCACTTGTCAGGTCCGAGAATGCAGGGACTCATGAAAAGCCTTAAAACTCGGAGCAGTGCTTTCTCTTTTACGACCAACACAATTGGTTTTCCAAGATTAGCGGGTTGGGGAAGCCAGGTGGCGTTTGGAGTCATTCCGAACGTCTGGCATTCTATCCCGCGGGGCTCATAAGGCGCAGCCTGAGAGCTTCGCACGGGGACACCCCGAGATCGAAGGTTCAAATCCTTCACCCGCTACCACCTCTTCTTCTAACAAGCAGTTCTAATAGATTCCTTTGACGTTGCTCCAGACGGTGAAGGACTTATCTTTATTCGATACTAGAACCAATCAAATGATATGGAATTGGTTCTCAGTCAATGTGAATGGAAACTGGATTGATTTTCAAACATCTGGCAAGCTGGGCATTACGATAGTCATCAGGTATAATGATGAGATTGTAGTCACCGAAAGGATGGGGGCCTTTTCTTCTAGACACAGATCGTTCGAATTCGAAGGTGAGGAGGATGGCTCGAATGTTCGTTATCTCGTAGAGATGATTCCGTTGTACCGCACATTGAGTTTCATTCTATACAGAGATGGAGTGCTAATTCTAACATCTCAAAGAACACGAAAGAAGATTCCTCCTTCAGTCGACTTAGATACACCAGCACGATGTTATACGATACAGGACTCAGGCGAGGTCATCGAGATAGCAGAGGGAGCTGTAAACCTGGATTCATCAAGTGTCTATTGTTTTGTTCACAATGGCAGAAAAACCATCTATCTTTGGAGGGGGAGAAACGCAGGTTTCCGAATGAGGATTCTAGGTACAGAAGCTGCAGATGCCTTGAAAAAGCAGTTTGGACGCGACTTTAGGATACAGTACATTGACGAGGGTGCTGAGCCGGCAGGATTCATGAATGTAGTTAGATGATCATTTCTGAACTTGATGCCATTCCTTCTCATCATGTAATAGTTGAATCTCTACAACCTCAACCTGCTACCACTTCTTCGAAGTCTTTCTTCCAATAGACTTCCGTGATGCTTCTCTGAATGATGAAGGACTTATCTTGTTTCAGTACATGAGTCAGCCAAATGAAATGGAATGGGATATCCTTCAGTGTAAATGGGAATTGGATAGATTTCTGGATTGAGGTGAACTGGAGGAGAAAGGCGATAATTGAGTACAATGGAGAACCAGTAGTGACTGAGAAACTTGGATTGATTAATTCAAGAAGAATATTCGAATTTGACATCTTTGAGGAGGGAATATCTGTGAACTATCTCATAGAGATGTCTCCAATAGGACACTCAGTAGGGTTCGAGGTGTTTAGAGATGGTGAGCCTATCATTGTAGTCAGGGGTGATCGGAAGAATCTTCTCAAACAAGCCACACTTGGTGGAGAGATAAAATGCTATGAGGTTGTAAGCTCTGAAAAAACCATTGAGATACCAAGAGGTGGAATGAACATGGACTCATCAAGCGTCTATTGTTTGGTGCATCCAAACAGAAGAACCATATATCTTTGGAAGGGGAAGAATGCAGGGTTCCTAATGAAGCTCAATGGTGATAGCGCTGCAGCAAGACTAAGGGGTGAGTTAGGAATCAACTATAGAATTGTACGTATAGAAGAAGGCGATGAACCCTCTGAATTCAGAGGAGTGTTCGAATAGGAGAAACTGTTCATCAATAGTTCCTTTTCTTGTAATAGTTGACCTCAAAAGAGAAGAGGGGGACAGGTATCTGTCAGCAGTGACGGTGTTCAATGATGATCTTCGAGATTGGGTTTCTAGTTGCGGTCTATGCCATATGGCTCCTTACACTGGTCAATTCCATGGTATCCAGTGAGGAGGTGTCTCTCACCGTAGCAACGATCCCTTTCATCGTGACCTTTCCCATAGCCCTTATCCTAGCTGCAGCTGCTGAAGTATACGTTCCAGGCATCTTCATGATTGATGTCCTAGTGACATCTATCGTGGGAGTACTCATCTTCGTGCGATGGGTCATGGCGATTGCTGGCGAATGATTGGCCGGCAATGCACCTTTGAAAAATAGTCCGAGTTACTTCTCTTTGCGCTTGAACTCGGTGTAGCCGCAGCGACCGCATGCAAAACGGTTGTAATGCTCGGCCATGTAGGTACCCTTCTCGCATCGAGGGCATGTCCTCTTTACGGAAGATATCTTTCCTGTCTTAGAATCGACTTTGTATAGCTTGTGTGACATCTATTCTCCCTCGCTTGGTTTCTTCTTGGACGCATGTCGCTTCAAGATATGTCCGAGTTCCACTCGCTTCAGCTGCTCTTCGTCAGCATAGATTCTAGCGAGGCCTTCAGAGATACCTGCTCCGAACGTGGTATCCATAAATCTGATCACCACAGTGGAAGCGCTTGCATCATATTGTGCAACAATCTTGCTTCGGACATCTAGTCTGCTTGGAGTGGTGCCTCCTTGATGGTCTATTCTGAACTCAATCTCTTTTCTTCCGAGAGTCTTGTTCTCCGTTTCCTTTAGAATTTCGAGTTTCATTGGCATCACTCTTTAATTATTGTAGCCCGTGCAATCAGGGTTCAGGCAGCCCACTTGGGGTTGTCTAATAAAGTTTTCACCAGTGACAAAGATTCGAGTGTTAACGAACCTTGAGCGCATATTTTCCGGGCTTGTCGATATTGAGGCGCTCTGCGATATACGATGACTTTCGAGGGTCATCATGAACGTCACGACCAGGAAGAATCACGACCACACCAGTATAGGAGGTCGAAAGGTTCGTGCTCTTACAGTTTGGACACTGTGGTTCAGCGGTCAGAAAATGACATTCGCGACATGCTTTGGGTCGAGCCATGAGAAGTCACCAGATCCTACTCTTTCTTCTTCTCCTTCTTTGTTTCGCCTCGGGCAGCCTTGACGTCCTCATCGATCCAAGATACGTCAGGACCGACCTTTCCAAGGAAGGGCTGTCGCATTGTTAGACCAAGCTTTCCGGACCTGTTGCCAGATTCGAAGCTGATGGAGGTTATCCGAGCTCTCACTTGGTCGCCCTCTGAGAGAGTTCGTCCAGTTTCCTTTCCGAGGAGTGAGTTGCCCTTTGAGTCCTGTGTGATGAAATCATCACATATTTGGCTGACATGACAAAGACCATCAAGTGGGCCCATCCTGATGAATGCGCCAAAGTCCATCAGTTCTACAACATTGCCTTCGACAAGCTCTCCACGAACTGGCTTGAACACCAGTACTTGATACTGCACAGTATGATAGGTCGCACCATCTCCAGGCATCAACCTTCCCTGTCCAATCTCATCGATGTCAATCACGGCGATCATGAGACCAATGTCACGATCTAGTACGTTCTCACTGGTTTTCCGAAGGTGAGATATCGCTGCCTTCTCTAGTGGAGCACCAAACTCCTTTGGGGGGATACGTACTACATCACGCACTGTTACTACTGAATACGACTTTTTCACTTCCTAGGGTCTTTTAAGGCACGTCAGAATTCAATCCGATTAATGTTCTCTTTTAATCATTTTGATATATTCGATTGGATTGCCAGCGGATGCGTGGGAAATAGTGGTAGGAGGGGAGATTTCGTAATTTAGGGTATGTAACGAAAAACTAACCCACGTGCCCGCTGTTCTGTCCATACGTTTAGCTTCCTAATATGTCCATTGTTACGTATTCGCGATTTGTAATGAGTGATATTCAGCTACTTGTCGATGTGTTGGATTCGATTTCGATATGTCAAATCTGTCAGAATTATCTCTACCCTAGGAAGGAATTGACGTGGGGAAGGTATGTAATCAGGAATCGGATTGTAGGAATGAATGATTCAAGTCTTCATCGAAGACAGGGGTTCGTCACTTGCTCAAAGGACACTACCATCCAGAACTAACTGCTTCTGCCCACGGAGAATAAGTACTGGTACACCGAACGCTTTTGCTTTCTTTTTGAGGGCTCTATCGTTGGTTGCTAGAACGCCTTCTACACTTCTTGTATACTCAAGGATTTGGTCATCGACGTTGTCAATAGAAGGAAGTCCCTCAGGACCTACTATCGTGCATCGATTGACAAGTTCCAATGCGATCCTGAAATGGCGTTCCTCGGTCTTACTCGTTGGAAAATCAAGCTTCCTTTTTAGTTCGTTCAAGGATGATGAAAGAATGATGAACTCAAGTTTGCGTTCAAGAACTCTCTCAGCTTCAGCGAAGATATCTACACCGAACTGAGCAGGTACCGCGATAAAATTGGTATCAATGACTACAGATAGCGGCATGATGCTCACGGCCAAGGACTAGAGCTCTGCATATCCGATAAGCCGCCATTTATTATCGACTCGGCGACCGATGGCCATCCTTTGGCCCTCTTCGGCGACAACAGGTCGCTTCAACTCAAGCTCGATATCATTGCCGTGAAGACGAGTAATAATGCCTACAGTTGCCGCTGTTCCTACGACCAGCATCAAGGGCTCGTTCAAGCGCAGATTGTCAACGGCTTTTTTGGACTCGGATCCTACTACTCGTTCCATGAGCTGGGGAGTTATCATCATCTTCTCAAGTGCCTTTGACATCTTGCCAGCTTTACCAACCACATTACCAACGAGTCGATCAGCTCGAGTGGATGCTGGATCTAGCTCTGTACCAACACCAATCAGTCCTCCTGGATAGGCTTCCTCCAAGCTGTTTCCACTACCAGAGAGGAGACTGGAAACTCGCGCCTTGATTGGTTCAAATCCCTTCTCGGTCTTCTGACCTGGAGATATCTCAATCTCATCACCAATCTTCAGCTTACCTTGAACGATTGAACCTCCAACGACACCACCCTTCAGGTCCTTTGGAAGGCTTCCGGGCTTGTTTATGTCGAATGACCTAGCGATATACATCTTAGGTGGAGCCTCAGCGTCCCTATCAGGCGTGGCAATTCGTTCTTGAATTGCTGCGATTAGAAGGTCAGCATTTGCACCAAAGACTGCTGAAAAGGGGACTATAGGAGCGTCTTCAGCAACAGTCCCTTTTACGAACTCCTTGATTTGCTTGTAATGCTTCAGGGCTTGCTCCTTGCTCACGAGCTCGATCTTGTTCTGGACGATTATCAGGTTCTTGACTCCGACGATCTGAAGTGCGTGAAGGTGCTCTGCAGTTTGAGGCATGGGACAAGGTTCATTGGCTGCTATGACAAGTATGGCACCATCCATCAGACTCGCTCCACTAAGACATGTTGCCATCAGAGACTCATGACCGGGACTGTCTACAAAGGAGATCTCTCTCAAGGTTTCAAGCTTACCACCACATTTGGGACACTTGCCATCTTGTGCGAGGTGAGATGTAGTGTAACCATCAGGGCCACTACAGGATTTGCATTTCATGATCTTGGTCGCTGCATAGCCTAACCGAATCGAGATTCCACGACGTACTTCGTCAGAATGACGGTCCGTCCACTCTCCGGTCAGATAGCTTACCATAGTGGTCTTTCCGTGGTCTACATGACCTAATGCGCCAATACTAACTTCGGACTGTCCCTGATATTTCACCTGAGTATCACTTCCAACATCCCTTAGGAGTCAAGTTTGTTGAACTCAAAAGAATCCATATGAACCCTATGGTTTGGGGCATATCCAATATGGAGCATTGCATGAGGTTTGAAACAGAGGCACAAGGAATCAAAATAGAACAAGGGTGCTCTATGCAGCCTTTGTGATGAGTTCTTCGAGAGGTGTTGAGCCCTTTTCCTCAACTCGCATATTGACCTGAGAGATCTCACTGCTCAGCTCTCTGCCACGAACCATCTTTCGTCGGGCAATTCCGTCCCTGTCTGGCTTGAAACCAGGAGGGCCTCGGATGAGAATTCTTTTCTTACCGCTTCCATGGACATCTGGACGGATTGGAAAACCAGATCTGTCACTTCCACCGGTAATCTTGAGCTTGTATCCAGGTAGACCAAGGGCATCGCCTTCTACTATCTCTCCAACTGCTTTACCGACTAGAACGTTCGTCTTAGCATCATCCAACTCGTATTGGATAGCTTTTGCGGTTTCTGGGTCACTGATTACTAGTTTGAAGGGCAATTGTGATTTCGCCTACCTATGGTTATTACCGTCGTCCGTTACCCGGACAACAGCGCTAGCGTCATGATTTCAGTTTATGAACGTTTTGTTCTAGCTTCTTATTTGTAGTACAATGCAGCCCATGTCATAACCGTTATAACGTCATAAGCATCGCCCGATGTAATCAACTTTGACAGCGTGATTGACCATGGACATGTACCAAGCCCTTCTTCTGATTTTTGTCATCTATATCCTTGTGTATATCATAGCACAGGCTCTTGGAATAGAGAAACTGCAGGAGAAAGGTGTTGAGGCAGGAACGCCATTCTTCATCATGTGGAAGACTGAACGGCTCAATGCATTCTTGACCAGAATGGGCAAGAAGTTCCCGAAAGCCTTCTTCAATCTCGGTATTGTTGTGGCCTTTGGTGGAATGGCGATTGGCTTCTGGTTGTTCGGTGAGAACCTCCTGAGGTTCTTCTTTATGCCTGAAACTGCTGGAGGCGTGGTCCCAATTATTCCAGGCGTCACAATCCAAGGACCACAGCTCTTCTACCTCTTGATTGGTCTGGCAGTTACTCTGCTTACCCACGAATTCGCCCATGGCCTCGCTTCTGCAAAGGATGATATCCCGATCAAGGGCTCAGGACTTGTATTCTTCTTGGTGCTCTTTGGAGGTTTCGTTGAGCCTGATGAGGATGTCTTTGAACAGGAAGCCTCACCACAGGCAAGAATGCGTCTGCTTGCAGCGGGATCCTATGCTAACCTAATCTGGGCATTGTTCTTCTTCTTGCTCCTCATCAATGTCGGTCCTGTTCTATCCTTGGGCTACAGCCCTCCAAGTGGAGCATACATCTACGATGTCGCACCAGATTCAGCAGCCTTTGGGAATATAGAGATTGGTGATGTCATAGTTAGCCTGAATGGCACTGATATCAATACCTGGGCGGACGTTTCAATCTTCATGGCGGATAGCCTATCAAATCGAACACTGACCGTGCAAACGCTGGATACTACCTTCGATATAACGCTCGGTATGAATTCGGTGAACCATACGCGGGGGTATATTGGCATCTACGGAGCAGACTATTGGGAGCCGAAGATAGGCTTCTTGGATCCTATGTTCCCGTTCCATTACCAGATGACCCTGCAATGGACCTTCTTGATCCTCTTCTCAGTGGCATTGTTCAACCTCTTGCCTATACCCTTCTTGGACGGCGATAAGCTACTCTCGAACGCCCTTAGTCTTCGGATCAAGGATGAGAGGAAGCTGAAGTATATCATGTATCCTGCACGAATCATTGCATTCCTGATAGTGATACTGAGCATTGTACTTACGTTTCTGACAGGTAAAGTGCTGTTCTGAGATTATTATCTGACTAAATAAGGGGAAAATCGTACATCTTCTTGATGTATGATGATTACCTCACAATTAGCTGCATCACGAGATATCAAAGAAAGGACCAGAAAGGTACTCACAGACTATCTATCGATGTTCCTCCCAGGGTCATGGCAAGAGCCCATGGCTAGAATCAAGCTACTCCTCCACGCCAATATAGACCTAGATTGGGAAGCCCTCAAGGGATATGCTCTGCAGATATATGATGAAAGACGTCACTCAACGGATAGAGTGGAGTTGCTCGCACGTGTCGAGCGATTAGCCGAAACCTGTAAGGAGTTCCATGCTACATTCCCTCCAACTGAATGGAACAAAGGAATAGATGAAGTCATTCTGGCAGCCAACTTCCGCGTTTCCAAGATCGCTGTCCAGTCAAGGGACTTTCTCATATCGGATGATGAAAGAAAAGACAATGATGAAGAGTAGAGCTGGACTAGAACTGGTATGGACCAATAAGTAATCTTAACAGTGAACGCATGATTCCTCCAATTAGTCTTGGCTGGAGTCATGTCTATGTCCGTACAGTGCTCGAAGTGTGAACGTCAAGCAGTCTATCTTCGTAGATATACGGCCGAACGACTCTGTGAATCGTGTCTTGTCCAAACGACCATTGATAGGGTACGCAGAACTATCAATCGGCAGAAGATGCTGAAGGAAAATGACAGGATCGTCATCGGCGTCTCAGGTGGAAAGGATAGTGCGGTCCTTCTGGATGTACTGAGTAGAATCGAGCAGAAGTATCCTAAAAGCGAACTAATCCCTGTAACCATTGATGAAGGGATACGAGGATACAGAGACCAAGCACTAGAGGCTGCGAAAGCCCTTACTAGGTCACTAGGACTAGACCTAGAGATTCGCTCCTTCGAGGATCTCTTTGGACTGTCCTTGGATGGGATGGTAGAAGACAGGACTGGGAAGGAACGTCTTGGAGCGTGCTCCTATTGTGGTGTGTTTAGGCGCAAGGCACTGAACTTGGCTGCGCAAGAGCTGGAAGCCGATGTTGTAGCCACAGGTCACAACATGGACGATGAAGCTCAGACGATAATGATGAATATAATGAGAGGGGACGGAAGGAGAATAGCCCGAACGAATAGACTCAGGGAGAATGCGATCTCAGGATTCGTGCCGCGTGTCAAGCCAATCTCAGAGCTGAGTGAGCGTGATGTTGTCGCGTATGCGCATTATGGGCGCCTCCAATATCACGATGTTCCATGTCCGTATGCCATAGAAGCATACAGGAATGACCTCCGTAATTTCTTGAATGATATGGAGCACAAGAGACCTGGCACCCTAACAGCCATTCTTCGCTCGGGAGAAGCCATTGCAGAAGCCTTTATTGAGAGGGCAGAAGGAATTCCAGATAGTACCTGTTCAGTATGTGGAGATCCATCACCTTCTAAGATATGCAAGGCGTGCCAATTGCTTGATGAGCTAGGTCAAGGATGAATGATTGCTTTGTCACGAAAACCTGAGGTGCTTCATGAGAGAAGGGTCATTATCTATGATTCCAATCACTGGAAGAGACTCGATGAGCTCAGAAGTAAGGCATCCGAGGTGCTCTTACAGCTGAAGAGCGCAGGAATGGACGCGTATGTCTATGGTTCTGTCGCACGAGGGGACACCAGTAGGACCTCTGACATAGACATTGTCATCCTAGATGTAATTCCCAGCTATAGGGTGGAGCTGTCCCTAGGAAAAGGTGTCAAACGAGAGTTGATTCAAGCGACGCCATCGTCAGTACTCAAAGCACATTTGCACTTGGATATTGAAACGGTTGTCAGTTTTCCGCTGTTCAAGATGATGTCAAGAGAACGGGAATTCTACCAGTGGGGAGGGCTGGCATCCTTGCAAGATCTGTCATCCCAAACTCGGAAGCCCGGGGTCGATAAGAGATTGGTCCTCATTGAGCCAACAGATTCTGGTCACACGGAGCAGGGGGTCATTGATTATGAATGGTACGTATCCAAGACTCTAGGGGTCAGTCTAGCAATAGCTCAGGAGAGAGTGAGAGTCTTAAAGCGAAGAGATGCAGTAGGACGTACCGGCGTATATCGTACGTATCAATTAGCAGATGATGAAACGTTCGAAATAGCAGCAAAGAAACTCACTGATAGCGATCCTGCCTTGCGAAGGACTATCCGGAGAAGGGAGTAGTGACTAATCATGACAAAGCGTAAGATTCGGGAACTTGCTGGGGACTCCATTGCAATAGGGGACCTCCCACTTGGATGCAAGCTGTGTGCAAAAGGATCGAAAATGGTGCTATTTGTCACAGGTCTTTGTGACAGCTCCTGCTACTACTGTCCACTTTCCTCCGAGAAGGCCGGAAAGGATTTCGTCTTTGCTGATGAGCTGCCGGTCTCTGATGATGATGATATCATCTATGAGCTTAGGGCGATAGGAGCAGAGGGAGCTGGCCTTAGTGGCGGGGATCCTCTGTGCGATATGGACAGGACTCTTCGTTATATCAATCTCCTCAAGGCTGAAGGTGGAAAGAAGTTCCATTTGCATCTGTATACAAGTAAGGCCGATGTCAATAGCAGCGACCTTGAAAGGTTGCGAGCAGCGGGGTTGGATGAGATACGATTCCATCCACAGGGAACAGATTGGTCTGGAATCATCCGTGCAGTCGAAATGGGGATGATTGTTGGAATAGAGTTGCCAGTGATTCCAGGTCAATCGGCGCGACTCATAGAAGTCGCCAAAAGAGCTGAGGACATGGGGGTGTCTTTCCTTAACCTCAACGAGCTTGAGTCCAGTGAAACGAATTTTGAGCGATTGGTTTCCATGGGAATGCGTTTGACCAGCTTGGAGAAGTCGAGCATTCAGGGGAGTGCTGAAACGGCAAGGAACGTGATTGACTGGGCGTCCGAGAACCTCAAGCACCTTACCGTTCACTTTTGTTCAGCCAGATACAAGGATGCCGTGCAACTGCGTAGCAGGCTTGAGAGAAGATTGTCCAATGTGATTAGACCCTTCGAGGAACGAGATGAGGATGAGCCCTTGGTCATTCTCGGGGTTATCAGAGCTCCACATAGACAGAAACTCTCTGAAGAGCACCTTGCATTCCTAGAGGACAAGCTCACGAATGCATTTGATGTGCCTTCGGATCTGATGAATGTGGACTGGGAACGAAACCGAATAGAGATAGCACCTTGGATTCTAGAGGTAATTGCAGATGACTTGCGTCGTCTATTCACATACACACAAGATCTTGAGATGGGCATCGGGGTCGAGTATCCCACCCATGATAGATTACAAACGCTATTTGACCCACTATGATCACTGAGCAAGCTTGTATCTGAGCAATGCTGCGATCCCTCCGAAATTCTGGAGTTGATCACCTGCAGGATGCTCGGTTGACACTATGTGGAATTTTCCGCGTGCGCTCTCAGTATCTCGGACAAGCTTATCGACCCAGCGTCTTTGTGCAGGGTCTCCCTCTCTCAATCGTTTATCTGTAATTAAGAGACTCTCAACTGCTCCATATTGCACAGCCTTGGCTACCTCATCAGGTCCATATGCAGCAAGCCCGTCGCCCTTAGCGATATGCTCGATTATGCTCTCGACGAGTTGGGTTTCCTCTTCAAGCTTTATTCCCTCAACAGCACTGGATATGACTCCCCTGAACAAGATCTCCTTTGCTCCAGGAACACCAATGGAGTTAGTGGCCTCTGCAATAACTGAGGGGAGGGACTTGATTCTAGCACCCATGAGATGGTCCTTATAGTGATCCTTCACAAAGCCAGGTCCTGCAATGATGATGAGGCCGATCTCATTCTGCTCCAACTGTGACTTGAGTGCGACAGTGGTGTCCTCAAAGAATTCCTTCATCGTAGCATCGTATGCCTTCTGATCGCCACGTTTGCGTGAGAGGCTAGACTTCACTCGGACGACTTCCCTGATACCAAAGTCTGCTGCAAGGAATAGTTCTGCCACCTCATCCTCAATGGTAACTAAGAGGGCGATGGGACTCTTTCCAGATTTCTCTGCCTCTTTGAGTCGATCTATGATGTATTTTGGCCAAGTATCCTTCACGATTGTCAGAGTGTCACCTACCTCTATGTTGATAGTATGATAGGAGCCAATACTCACGTACTCTGAAGGACCTTGTAGGATCGTCCCCTTGATTCTGACTCTGTTAGAGAATGAATGGAAGTTCACGTCTTCTACCTTGATGTGAAGAGTCATCGGCTTTCGAAAGCTATCCTGCTTGCGAGCGTCATCATCCCCAACGCGCACTCTTCGGGTGGTTCTTGAGATCACTATGTCCTCAGGACCTACGACATTATAGAGGGTCCAAAGATCGTCCAAGAACTCTATCTTAAGGGCGATTTTCCCTTCCTTGAGATTGCGTTTCAGGATTTTCAAACTGTCACCAGTTGCTAGTCATGAAGGGCTAGAAGAAATAGTCTCCGTAGGTCTTCTGATGGTCTGCCTGTGCAGAAGGATACTGCTGGGAAAACCGTGAATCGATCCCCCTGCTCAGCGTTCGAGCCTTGGATACTTGATCCGCTTCTATGATATGACCGCCTTCATCCACTGCTATGTCCCCAGCAATCCTCACCAACCCTCCAAGTTCTCGTAGACGCAGGGTGAGCGCATTTCGTTGGCCGTCCATCTGGAGCGCGTATTCCTCAGCGATCTCTAGGACCTTCCTTGCAGCCTCTGATGTCATATGAGGTATCTTCCCGTCCTCAGTAACAGTCTGAGCAATGAATTTTACGACCTTCCCAATATTGTCCTCGGTCTTGGGCATCCATGAGTCTAACATGATCTCATATCCATAGCCCCTGATACGAGAGCGTAAGGGTGGAATGACCTTAGGTAGGTCCTCAACATTGCATGCTGCGAACAATAGAAAGTCACAGGGCACATTGTCTACTCGCACTGCTGCTCCTGAGCTCTGAGGATTATGTCCAGATATGGGGTATGTCTTATCTTGCATCGCGGTAAGAAGGTGCTTTTGATATCCCCCAAGAGCGGCAATCTCATCGATGTACAAGATGCCTTCATGGGCTTCGTGTATGGCTCCTGGTACTACTCTGAGATATGCTGCAAGACCTAGATTCTCGGCACTTCCGTATGGATCATGTTTGACATCACCAAGCAGCTCGACTGGACTAAATCCACTCACATGAACGAACCGACTAGAGGTATGAGATACGAGCACCTTGGATGCGTTCTCATCATAAACTGGGTCATCTTGATGTGGAACTGATTCCTCGTCATAGATGATCATTATTGTGTCATCGAATCCCCGTCTGAAGGTTATTCGAGCACCTTCTTGATCGACATGGGTCACGGATGTGAGAGCAGGCTCAGAGATGACATCAAGCTCTCGCATAAGCCCTACATACGAAGCGGTCCCGCTCGTTTCAGCTCGCTTTGGATAGCCACAGTCCATACATAGAGGGTGACTTGGAATAGACAGCGATCCGCATCGATTGCATCGATAGCCCATCTTGGAAGCGACTTCGAAAGGTAGATCCTCAGGTCGGGTATATACTACCTCGGGAGGCCTTGATACTGCAGGACGAGCTGTCTGTTCTTCGATTATTCTTTCTACAATGATTGGCCGATCTGGCTGTGATGGACTCTGTTGGATTACAATGTCAGAGCGAGGTGGTGGTAACAATGAATGAGCGGCCTTTGCAAGCATAGATTTGCCAATTCCCGGAACACCGCATAGCAGCACATGTCTTCGTTGTAAGACTGCAGATTTGACCAGTGATACCGCGTGATCTTGACCTATTACCATCTCCAAAGGATTGTCTGAGATCGGTACTTCTTCTGTTGTTTCAATTCGATCGAGTATAGTCGTCAAGTCACTGGCCTCATACGAGTTAGCCGCGTGTGAATAGATACCGTCAAAGAATTGAATGTGAGTAATACACGTGTGATGGAATCAAAAAGAGCAGTGAAAGGCGATAGTCTGGAACGACTAACGCCCTTCATCTGATTTGATGATCTTGAGGTGATCTGATTGATTCTAGGCTATTTCGACTATTCGATATCATCGAAGGTGAGAATTTGCATTCCTCTTGGACGGTTTTCGATGTCTGCCATGGCCGCGCCAATCAACAATGCTGTGCTCCTTTTCGATGCTGCGTCTACCAGACGCTGAGTCACAACGCCATCAAAGACAATTGCTGCAACGGTTTCCTGAGCCTCCAATGTTTTGGCCAACTCTGCGACCCCACATTCAATGATGACTTTCTTATCCGGGCCAAAGAGTATTGCTTTGAATGATTCCTTGATTTCGCTGATTTTCGCAAGATATTCCTTATCCACTTCTGGAACTGCCCGTCTTGCTGGTTGACTTCTAGCAGGTAGTTGGCTTCTAGCAGGCAACGATGGAAGAGGTTCCTCATTCTGTTCGATGGGTTTTCTTGTTTCTCGTCTTGGTCGACGTAGTGGCTTTTTCTTCTTGGTAGTGGTGGGGGCTCTTCTGTCACTGACCAATGCAAGAGCCTGTTCCGCGGGTATCCGAGTCTGGAGTGCCTTGGTGATCTCTCGGCGTGAGAGGTCCTCTACCTCTTTGCCTTCGGGAGCCCTTGCAATATAGTCCACTCTGGCTACCTGCAATAGCTCTCTTAGAATCAGATCGCCACCGCGATCGCCATCCAGAAATGCCACGATGGTCTTCTTAGCGTCACCAGTAAGGTCTGCAATAGACTTCGAGATATGAGTCCCTTCTACCGCAACCGTATTGTTTATTCCATTCTTCATCAGGTTGATGATGTCTGCACGGCCCTCAACAATGATTATCTCGGGCTCCTCGTTCAAACTAGGTCCTGCAGGTAACTTGTCAGGTCCATATTTCCCAACTGATTTCTTGCTTGCCTTCGATACCGCATCCGTAATCTCTTCAGTACCGGGCGAGATATCCTCTTCCCAGCCTTTGAGAATGCTGATAGCCCTGCTGACGACCTTTCGTCGCTTGGCGCCGCGAATGTCCTCTAATTTCAAGAGGGTCACTTTTGCGGTGCAGGGTCCAACGCGATCAACTGTTTCTAATGAAGCTGCGAGGATAGCAGTGGCGGTCTTGTTGAGTGATACAGGTATCACTATCTCACCTCTACTATTGCCACCCTCTGATTTTATTGCAATCTGAATCCTGCCAATACGACCGGTCTTCTGAAGCTCTCGTAAGTCGAGATCCTCTCCCAATAGTCCTTCTGTCTGTCCAAAGATAGCACCAACGACATCGGGCTGTTCGACGAAACCGTCGATCTCTATTTTAGCTCTAATAACGTATTTTGCAGTGCTTGTGTCAAAGTCTCCTGTTCCTATTTCTACGCACGTCTCCTATGATTGCCGCGCGTTCCCGTACCATTCTCCGGGTTTTCAGTAACATCTATTCCCACTAGGCCGGAGCCAAATCTAATTCTTGGTCTGTTCAATTCCCTCTGCACTACACATAGAGTATTGCCCTACTTTTTTGAATGATAATCGTGAAGATGTGACATGTGAATGATAAGAGTCCACTATACTACAAGGCGGTTTCCAATTGAACCCAAATGATTGATACATGGGATTCCGCGGCGATGTGATATGATGAACTTGTAATTCTGATGGCACAGTGGAGTGCTCCAGTGTGCTTCATAGTCAATTGCGGATTCATACCTTTTGAACATGTCGTTAGCGCTATAGAAAAATGAAGAGTCCGTAAGCAGAGGATTGGATGGCGCCAATTGAAAAGCCTGATATAGCATCACGAGAAGAATAGGTACGTCCGGTGATACTTACCCATTCCCGAGGGCACACTGAGTTAACTCGATGAGGTGTCGCGCAAAGAAGGGGTTACACACTGGACAGGAAGCCTGCTGAATACCAATAGGCGAAACATAACGGACTCACACAATGGGGATGATATCCTTCAGATGAGTGTCGGGTCACCCATGGTTCGTACATTGGCAGGCAGGTCGATGTCACATCAGCCTGACACGAGACAGCTCAGTTGAGCCGGAAGGTTTTCCGATGCTGGGATTCTGGGGGTTAGTGTGTAGGGATACAGGCATCGACCACTACGTCATCAGAAAGTGATTTCCTTGGAGTCACCAGGCTTCAAGATCTCGACCTTTGTTTTCCCTTTGTCAGTGACCATTTGATAGAATTGTTTGGAGTTTGCTGCAATCAGTGGAAACGTATCATAATGCATTGGGATCGTGACCTTGGGATTTACCAGCTCGACCGCCTTCACAGCCTCTCTAATTCCCATCACATAGTAGCTACCAATGGGCACGAAGAAGAGATCAATACCATAGAGTTCTCCAAAGAGTTTCATATCGCCAAACAGACCTGTGTCCCCTGGATGATAGAAGGTGCCGCTAGGCATCTTGACGATAAAGCCCGTGGGTGTGCCAAGGCTGCTTGAGTGGAATGCATGAACTAGGGTAATGGTGATACCAGCAACTTCTACACTGCCACCAATATTCAAGGTATGCACATGCTCAACACCATCCTGTCTGGCTTTGAGGGCCAACTCATTGATTGCGATGAACGTTGCCCCGGTTTTCTTGCAGATTTCTATTGCCTCTTTGTAGCCATGGTCGCCATGATCATGTGTAATTAGACAGAGGTCTGCCTTGTTGACATCTTCAACCTTGATTGGCGAAGTCGGTCCATTCAGCCATGGATCTACAAACACTGTTTTTCCATCTGCTTCTATTTTGAAGGATGCGTGTCCAAGGTATGTTACTTTCACAGTATCTCCTCAAGACATGTATGAGGCTGTCAGGCACTTGTATATTTCGAATAGATTGCTTTTCTCCCCTATAGGCTAACATTAATACAACTTTTGCAAACCCGCGAATGAAGGTACCAAGCATGTCAATAGAGCCACATCCTGATTTCATGCAAGCTGGGAAGATTGCTGCACGAGTGATGAGTGAAGTTATGAAAGAAGTTAGGCCTGGTGTCAAGGTACTCAAGATCTGTCTGCTTGCTGAAAAGAAAATCTTGGAATATGGCGCATCTGGAATCGCATTTCCGTGTAATGTATCTATCAATGAGGAGGCTGCGCATTATACTAGCCCTCACGGGGACAAGAAGGCATTTCCTGACAAGGGACTTGTGAAGATAGACATTGGAGCACATGTCAATGGGTACCTATCAGATACTGCTGTAACGGTGGATCTTGATGGTTCGTATGAGAAATACATCGTTTCGGCAAAGGAAGCTCTTGATGCTGCCATAGAAACCATCAAGCCTGATGTCAAGCTTGGGGAAGTTGGTGCATCTATCGAGAAAGCTATCAAGAAGTATGGATTGAAACCCGTCCATCAGCTCTCAGGACACCAGCTGAAGCCATGGATACTGCACGCAGGAAAGAATGTGCCAAATATCTCAATGTCCATGACTCAGAAGATGAATCTGGGCGAGATGTTCGCAGTAGAGCCTTTTGCTACGAATGGAAATGGGACCATCAGGAGTGGGAGAGCCTCATACATCTACTCGAATGATATGCGAAACAAGAAGAAACTAGACAAGTTGACCTTGCAGATCAGGAACGTTGCCCGTCAAAGATTTGGAACCCTTCCTTGGGCATCCCGTTGGTTGCACAGATTAAAGACAGAGATAGACATCGATGCAGCCATTCGCAATCTAGAACGTGCTGGAGCAATCCATGGGTACCCTGTTCTCATAGAGGGGAAGAACGGTATGGTATCACAGTTCGAGCATAGCGTGTTCGTGGGGCCAGAAGGAGCAATAGTGTCTACTCGTAGAGAGGATGAGTGAATCAGCGTGTATGGAATCTATTAAGAAG
>JBHLQH010000050.1:0-18058 GCA_048884965.1 Candidatus Thorarchaeota archaeon
AGAACATGATCACTGGTGCCTCACAGGCAGATGTTGCCATGTTGGTCGTATCAGCAAAGACTGGTGAGTTCGAGGCAGGTATTGGCCCCGGTGGCCAGACCAAGGAACACGCATACCTCTGTATGACCCTCGGTGTCCCATCAATGATTGTCGCCATCAACAAGATGGACGATGTCAACTACAGCGAGGACAGGTACAAAGAGGTCAAGGAAGAAGTCGCAGGTTTCTTGAAGGGTATCGGTTACAAGACCGATGATATCCCATTCATCCCAACCTCAGCACTCTCCGCTGCTAACCTTAAGCAGAGGACCCCTGATCTCACACCCTTCTACAATGGTCCTTGCCTCCTAGAAGCACTCGATCTGGTTTCCCTTCCACCAAAGCCGATTGACAAGCCACTCCGTGTGCCAATCAACGACGTCTACTCCATCAAGGGTGTAGGTACTGTCCCTGTTGGCCGTGTTGAGACTGGTATCATGAAGTCCGGAATGAAGGTCACTTTCATGCCCCCGAACAAGACCGGTGAGGTAAAGTCAATCGAGATGCACCATGAGATCTTGGCCCAAGCAGAGCCTGGTGACAACATCGGATTCAACATCCGAGGTATCGAAAGGAAGGACCTTGGTCGTGGTGATGTCGCTGGTCCAGTTGATGCACCACCCACAGTCGCAGCTGACTACACTGGTCAGGTGATGGTCATTCAGCACCCAACCGCTATCACAGTCGGTTACACTCCCGTCATTCACGCACACACCGCTCAGGTCGCTTGCAGGTTCGATGAACTGCAGAAGAAGCTCGACCAGAGAAGTGGTCAGGTGATCCAGGAGAACCCAGACTTCGTGAAGAAAGGTGAGTCAATGATTGCGAAGCTCGTACCATTGAAGCCAATGGTCATTGAGCCCTACAAGGAGCTCCCACAGCTCGGTAGGTTCGCAGTTCGTGACATGGGTATGACCGTTGCTGTTGGTGTCGTTCTAAGCGTCACCAAGAAATAGTTCTAGTATTGTTGGAGCCTACGGGCTCCTTTCTACTCTTTTTTGCTTGATTTCTCACTATCGTTTCGGATTGGTATATCACATACCATCATGATAGTGATGAGGATACCAGCACCCAGCACTAATACCCAATCATTCGGACTCTGCTGAATCAACCAGAGAATCACGACCCATACTATAGCAATGAATAGGATCGCTCCTGCCCATCTCCCCCTTAATGGCACCCTGATGAACCTTGGCAAGTTGAATTCCCCTCATTTACATCCCTGTAATGGAAATTGCTTAAGCATTGCCATAGAAATGATATGAAAAGCGAGTTTGTGATACAAACTACGATGTGAGGCAAGCGCTGTCCACTACTTATATTCATTCTATTCATGAACTAGATTGTGATTTGAATGATTGAATTTGACAAGACAAGACTGAGTGGCTACCTGATTTTCCTAGCTGGCCTTCAATGGTTCATAGGTCTACTTGCTGCAGAATCATGGACCCCTGACTATAGTAGTCGTATCGACTACGTTAGTGAGCTTGGTATTTGGGAGATGGCTACGTTGTACAATGCTTCTATTTTCATACTTGGAGTCCTCCTAGTTATAGGCTCATACCTTCTTTTTCAGGACGGTAAACCGCGACTATTCACGATACTCCTCGCGATAACAGGGATAGGTGCGATAGGTCTGGGTATTTTCCCCGGATACGCTCAACCAATGCATAGCATTGCCACGCTCATTGCCATCATGGCTGGCACATTGTCTGCAATCGCTTCCTTCCAACTGCAAAAGAAACCGATGTATTTCATATCCCTTATTCTAGGGCTAACCGCGCTTCTATCAGTCATTATCTTCTTTCCCTATTTGGGTCTGCCAACTGGCTCAACTGAAACCTTTCTTGGCATGGCCAAGGGGTCCATGGAGCGCTGGGCAATCTATCCGATACTGGCTTGGGCTATTAGCTTTGGCAGCTACTTAGTCGGTTCGAATGACCCTGTCACATAGGCATGTAGTCGCAGAAGGAGTCCGTGGGCTCCTTTCTGTTCTTTTTCGGTCGTTGGTACCGAATTGGACCATTAGAATCAATGCTAATAGGGCTGATACACATGATATAGGATATTAAGCATTGATTCAGGGCTGAAGCAAGAAATAAAACAAGGCCTGTGAAATGTCCAACATGAATGATTCCCCATTAGATATTCAATTGATGTTCGACCTAGTGGACCATGGAATCATCATAGTCGACGGAAGAGGACGGATCCGCGATTCGAATCGTGGATTCTTGGATATGATTGGTCTGAATCGTGCGATGCTCATCAGCAGGAAGATCGACGATTTCCTATCTGATGATGACCATCTAAGATTGATAGACGCGATGAGAAGTTGCGAATCGAATGAAGTCAGAAAGGTGGCTCTCACTTGGACTCGCCAAGACTCTACAAGATACAAGACCATGACGACGTTAGGAATGCTTCCAAGAAGGACGGCCGATGACCAAGCGTATTTTCTGATGATTCGTCAGGTGCATGAGAAGGAAGAAGACACCGAACTAGAATTCCAATACAGAACCCTGTTGAATCAAGCACAGATTGGTATCATGATATGGCAGATGAATCCTGTGCGAATCTCCTATGTGAATCCCAAGATATGCGAATTACTGGGTTACACCCAAGAGGAGCTTCTCTCTCTTAGGGATGAGGATGCCTTTTCTGTACTGCATCCTGAGGATCGAGCGATAGTAGCGAATCGATTCAAACAGCGACTATCTGGAAGTGACGTTGCCAGGATCTACGAAACCAGAGGTCTTCGAAAGGATGGCACATCAATCTGGTTGCAGGTCACCGCCAGCTACATTACCTATCAGGGAGAACCAGCATCCCTTACGACCATTCTCGATGTCACTGATGAGGTAATCGCAAGATTACAGATACAGGCTTCTGAAAGCAAGTATCGAAAGCTGGCCGAGGGCTCTATTCAGGGCATAGTGCTGCTAAAGGAGGGGCGGATCCAGTACGCAAATCCTGCCTATTCGACGATTACTGGCTATTCGAGCGAGGAATTGTACCGCAAGACCTCAAGAGAGGTCCTTGAAATAATCCACCCTGAAGACAGAAACAGCTTGGCTGATATCCTGCTAGACACTCCAAAGCAATTCCAGAACTACTCCGAAAAGGAGTTCAGAATCCTCAGGAAAGATGGTTCAATCAGATGGTTGAACGCAACAACCAGTAGGTTCCTCATCGATAATGAACCAGCACTACAGCAGACACTTGTTGACATCACGGACAGGAAGGAAGCAGAGAACAAACTAAAATCAGCGGCAGAAGCTGCAATGCTCTACTTGGACATCATGGGGCATGACATCAGAAATCAACTTCAAGCTATGTTGATAGGAACTGAAACACTGAGGGCAAAGCTACCCTCTGATGCTGCTCTGGAGTCAGTTATCGATTCAGTCATGATGTGTGAACGGTTGATATCTGGGATACATGCCACTGAGGGGTTGCTTTTCGCACCAATGAGCGAAACCAACCTAAACAATGCAATCAAGAATGTAGTGAACAAGACCAAACAGAGGTATCCTGAGGCAATGATCGAAACCACCATACCAGAAGGATCCACTACCATTCTTGCAGACTCTCATCTCTACTACTTGCTTCAAATCATCTTAGAAAATGCCATCATTCACAATCAAAGCGATGAGAAGAGAGTGTGGATCATATTGGAAGAGGTAGAAGGAAGATACAATCTATCAATTTCCGATAATGGACAGGGATTCTCTGATTCTCGCAAGAGCGAACTGTTCGATCAAGATCGGCGTTTTGGTGGGATAGGAGTACACCAAGCAAGAGGTATAATGGACAAATATGCAGGTTCTATCTCGGTCGAAGATAGAATCAGCGGAGTTCCCAAACAAGGTGCAAAATTCGTTCTAAGATTCCCCAAAGCATAGAGGATACGGTATCACTGTCCTACAAGATTTATGGCATTGTATATGCAATTAGATATTGAGGACAGACAATTAGTGACATGAATCTCATACCACACCAGACATGTGAATCATCGTCCTTTATCGAACGGTCCCAACTTGAAAATCCATAAGACATCCCCCTCCATCATATTTGGAGATATCCTTGAGATGATACCGGCGAGAATCAAGAATATACCGAAGATGACTCCAATTCCAACATAGTTCTCCCATGGTGATGAAACATACACACTTCCAGTTAAGGCAGCAACAGCCATAGGTAGGATTCCTAGTATGAGTGAAACAATAATCATAACGCAACCGAGGAGGAACAAGTATTTGCCACGTCTACGTCTTCGTAGATACGCTTGCCACCTCTTTTCCAGTTCAGGATTCGTATCATCTTCACCCACGCGATTACACTACCCATCATACACTCCCTGCCGATGAACATAAGGATTCCTCCAAGTTGGCAGACAGGTTAGGTATTATAACATCATATTCCACCCTTCAGTACATGAGTGATATACTAGAGAGAATGGTAGAATATTGGCAGTGGGCTGACAGTTCTGTCTGGAACCTCGTGACATCTCTTTCTGACAAGGAGTTCACGCATCGTTTTGGTAATGACGGACCAAGTATCCATCAGCGCTATCTTCACCTTGCGGAGGACTCTTGGGAGTGGTATGCCGATTGGACCGGGGCCGATATCGAGGAAGAGCCTGACTTTGATGCAATGTCCCGAGAGGATCTCTTCACCTTCATCTCGGACTACAATCGGAAATGGGCAGCGCTCCTAGAATCGGACCAGAACAAGACAGTAAATGTCGGCACGAGCGATAACATGGTCACTATCACCCTACCTGAGATAGTCTTCCACATGAACAATCACGCGACCTACCACCGTGGACAGATAATAATGGCACTTCGAATGCTTGGAAAGGAGGTTCAATTCACGGATTATGTCCCCTTCAGACTCAGACGAAGATAAGCTAGGAGAATTGTGCCTCTTGAACACCCTTTATCATCTTTCACTGACCTGATCTTTTCGTAGGTGTCTGAACATTGGATACGGAATCGAACGAGGCATATGAGGACGGCAATCGGTCAAGACTCCTTGTGGTAGCCCTTCTTCTCTTGATTGGGTCTCCAGGGTCCCTTCTTCTCTTCACTTTGCCCCTTGAGGTGACTCCCATCCTCTTGCTGCTAGTGATTCCAATCACATTGGCATTTGTCTTCTGGTACAGAAGGATTCTCTTGCACCGTGAAAGGTTCCGACAGGATACCTTGCAATTCTAGAAGCATGTCTGCTGGACCAATCCTTATCATGACTCACTCTTCTTCCGAACCATGGCAATCTTTGAGGTCGCGAACTTCTGGCTGGTGACAGGCATCGCCTTGTTAGTCATCGGTGAGGCATTTGCATTGCTCATTGGAATGAATACGATCTCTACCAAGGCCAAAGAATGGCTGACCCTCAAGAACAATCTACTGCTTGCAGCTGATGTCATCACTGGAGGCATGATTCTCTTCCTGCTCCTCTTTGAAAGTAATGCTCTTTTCACAACCTCTGTCTTCTATGTTGCAATGGCAGTCATCATTTTCACACACGTTTGGAGGGATATTGAGTACCTTTTTCGCGTTCCTTTCACATTTCTAGCAAATTCTGGTCTTTTTGCAATGAACAATATCAAGTTAGTAGGTGCAGTATGTTCATTTATCTTCGCGATGTTACCCAGTACCTAGCTCCAAGAGGAAGTGAGTAAGTTGGACGAACGAAGCTATGATCAATACGACACACCTGAAGCGTCATCGGTAAAATATGTCAAGTTCGTCGTTGCAGCAGGTGTTATCATTGCCGCAGCCATAGGGCTCTATTACTCAGCTTCGGTCTTAATCATCGATTCTGAGATCTACCTGATACTGCTGCTCTCCTTTCTCGTCCCAATGGTATGTCTTCTCACTTTCACAGCCTGTGCATGGGCACGAGGCACATCCATAGTTCGGACTGACCTCCGTGAAGATGCCATGATATTCGAAGAGATGCATCTACGAGCCAGCAGAGCTCAGCCCATGGAGGGGACTGATTGGTACCGTTGTCCGGAATGCACTGAGGCATTTGAGCTATCCAATGCAAAGCCAGTGGATGAGAAAGTAGTCCAGTGCCCATTCTGCGACTCGAGGCTCATCGTAGGATAACATATCCCACAATCACTGATTTTCAAGTCCTGTCCTGAGTGTGGAGTTTCTCTTACCTAGATACTTCAGCGATCATCATCATGCTTGTATGCTTCGTGTGTATCAGTCTTATCACGTTCTGTACGCAGTCCTACAGGGAAGGGCTTGTCCCCACCCCAAGAAGATTGACCGGAGTACGAATAGTCATACCCACGTATACCACCGTAGCCATCGACGCTCTTATCTGATGGTCGTGTGACTTGAACTCTCCCCGAAGGACGCCCTGTACCAAAAGAACGGGCCGCGCACATCATCAAAATAACGAATCCGACCGCGAAAGCAACTATTGGAATTAAATCGATAAGCTGCATACTTGTAGTACAGCTTGAGAGCATATACACTTTCTCAAAAAAAGAGGATGGCGCTGAGGGAGAGATTTGAACTCTCGAGTCTTGCGACACTGGATCTTTGCAGGATGACTGGAATGCCAACCATTAGCAATCCAGCTCCCTACCAAGCTAGGATACCTCAGCACAAGTGACGCGTTCCTGATACAATTCTCTCATAAACATTGTGACGTTGCAAAAATCAAAGTAAAGAGATATTTGTATCGTACCTCTGAATTAACTAGAACCAGCATACGCAGGGAGCTTTTGAATTGACTCTAATTGGGACGACTAATCCCTCGGTTAAATCATCATCTAGAGGATTGAAGTCAAAGCGTACAATGTTCTTCACCATCTATATCCTACTTGTCGTGTTCATCGGACTGATAAACTGGGGTATCCTGTTTCCACCTCCACAGCGTGAACTCATAGGCACAACATCTGTTCAATCATGGGTTCCTACATACATTCTCTATGACCCTCCTGGAGAGCTAAGCTATGGCAGATGTTACAGTTATGATACAATTACTATCAGATTAGCAGGGGGAGATGATGATATCATGGTTGATACCGAATTCACGGCGTATCTTGGATTCGGATCCTTCAGCACACGTCTTTTTGGTCTAGGGCATTCAATAAACGCTCCCCTTCTAAATCAGACATGGCAGCTATGGAAGTATACCGATGGTACAAGAGAGTGGCTCCAAGCTGAATTGATCAACATTTCAAATATAGGATCAGGTATTTTCGGATTCGATTCCTCCTCCTATGTTAATAGCAGAGGAATGTGGGTAGAGGATAAGACAGGTGAAGAGAGTTCACATAGCTTGGAATGGTTCGTTGCTGCTGGAGAACTAGAAGAGATAACCATCGTGTGCACTCAGAGGGAATTTGTCCTCTTGGGCGGATATCTACTACATATCTTCGGCTATGACATCGTTCTCAATATTAGCATCTCAATAACTTCCCCTGTCACTAATACCTACGTCCTTAACAATAACATGACTTCCCTTTCCGCACGTCTATATTCCAGTGGACCTATTGAGCAGACTGACGATGGATCATATACAACAGAAGGAGCCTTTGTATGGTTTGACCAATAATATATGAAGATTTGAAAGCAAACAAAAAGAAGCTGGGCAGCTCCTACGATTCCTCTTTGGAACTTAACGCAGGAAGCTGCTTCTGTAACTATCTGCACGGGTGCCGGACTTGAGCGCCTCAAGATCCTTGAGTGCCTGAGCTGATGCGATCTCGCATCGCTGGTACCTAGCCCCTTCGTCATACTCTAACCAACGGGCAGTCCGCTTTCGCACCTGGGATTTGATAGACTCAACAATCTGTCCAATCTTTGATTCTTGTTCTGTTACTAGTGTTTGCATCGTTATTACACACTCGTTGTTTATGTGGTACCTTGGCAACACACCCTTCCTACTAGGTAAACGAGAGCAGGCATGAGCAGATCTTTCAGGGGGTCACTGGTTCAATACCTGCTTTACTATCCAGTTCTATCGTAGGAGGAATATTTGGCAGCGTAACGAAGGCTGTGTTGCCAATTATTAACCACAATGAAATTTTGGGCAAGTTTGTATATAAATATAATGCCCAACGCAACTATTTTTGGTGTTTTTTTGGCAAGTTTTATATACCATTTCTCCAAAATGAGCATAGTTGAGATAGAAGAAGGTGGACCACACTGGAGATAGCTTTGCCCCTAAATGACATAGACGTACAGATTCTGAAAGCACTGGAATTAGAAGGCGCAAAGACCTCGACCAGAGACTTGGGGAAGATACTTGATATCCCCGATAGGACCGTCAGATACAGGCTCAACCGTCTTCGAGAGAAGAAGATCCTTCATTCCCCCATCATCCAGACCTACGAACGAAAGCTAGGCCTTGCAGAGAAGGTGCTCCTCCTCCGTTCAATCCCTTCAAAGGAGTCTGAACTTAAAGAAGTCTTGGATAAGATACCTATCTTCTATAACTATGCTCCAACCTATGGGAAGTTCGATGGGTTCATTGTATATTCCATGTTCCCCATAGCGGGCTCTCACATGATCGCTCGCTTAACACAAGAAATGAAAGAATCGGGACTGATCGAGGCTTGCTATGAGTTCGATCTTGTTGACTACAAGAGAAAAGGAGCCAACGTGGATGCATTTCTTCCTGAGAGTGATTGGACTTGGGAAAAGTGGTACGCCCAGGTTGGCAAGATAATGGATGATTGTGAGAGGATTGACTTGGGCTTCGAAGAGTTCCCTCAGGTGGTGAGCTTTGATTTCAAGGACATCCAGATTATCATGAATATGGTTGAGAATGCAGAGATCACATTGAAGGAGTTGAGCGACATTCTCGACATCTCCCAACCGCAGGTGCATAAACGCATCAAGAATCTGGAGGATACTGGCATAATCAGAGGGTATAAGCCATCATTCATGCCTTTCAAGGACTATTCTACGATAAGTACCATTTTCAAATCCCGTGAGCACGCTCAAGAGATTCTGTGTGCCTTCCATCGGTTACCCTTCTTTGTGGTCTTCTCAATGGAGACCAGAAATCACTTTTTCGTGACCCTATCGATTCCATCAAGCGATACAGATTATTTCCTCCAAGGAATCAATAAGCTCAAGCAATATGTGGATGAATTCTTCATTCAGACTCATCTCCGTGGCACTCACAAGGGGCATCTCCACCTTCTTTCCACCTATAATCAGGATACTAAACAATGGGACATCCCAATGAGTGACTATGTCGAGATGATTCGATCTGCGTTATCAAAATAGCATGTATGACAATATCCACAGACATATATTCTAATACACTATAGTGAAGTGGACATTGCAGTCAGAAAGACTTAGCTTGATTATTAAACTTCTTCATAAAAGAGCAGAAAGAAGGAGATTTGGAAAGAAACGGTGACAAAGATTGTCTAGAATCTATTTTGTTTTGCTAACTATTATGCTTACTCTTCCATTGACAATAGGAGTAGATGCCCAAATCGACAGCACAACAACTCCGGAATTGATTATTAGTCCACTCTCAATTATAGCAAGAATGAATACCAATGGATCGACTTCTATCTATATTCATGGTACAGTTTCAAACCAAGGTGATAATGCCACAAGTGAAATCAGTTATAGAATCGAATCATTAGATTTACGCATAATTTCTGTAAACTTCAATGGAGATGCTATTCCAGCAACGATATTTCGAATGGAGCGGCACTCCATGATACTCATCACGCTCTCTGAAAGCCTCGAATCAGGATCTTCGGGAGAGCTAGATATCGAGGTCATTTCAGAGGATATTCAATCACCACTCGAAATAGCAACTGATGGTGAATCTATGGAAGGTAGTCTAGTCTACTATATGCGTCCTCATGTCACAATAGCAAATTTTACCTTTACAGCCATTCTTCCAGAGTATGCTTCTCTCTCTGATGAATCATTAGTACCTATCTTTCCCAGTTCCGATGGTAACTATACCAACGGTAAATCGCTTATCTTTGTCTGGAATACGAATATACTTCAACCTGGTCAAGAACGTGCATACATCATACGATACCAAGTTGACTATATAGAATCAATACCAGAAGCTCTCTCTGCCCTACTTGTCCTACCTTTTTTGGTAGCTGGAATTGGGATAGGATCAATTCTGACATTCTTTTGGCCAAGAATAGTCGGCCGTATCAAGAAGTCTGGTAGGGTTGAATATCTTGGAATAACTTCTGAAGAAGAAGAGATTCTAGATATCCTCCGAGAGAAAGGTGGTTCCTGTTCTCAGAAAGAACTCTATCGAAGCTTACCAATCTCTGAATCAAAGGTGAGCTTACTTCTCGGAAATCTAGAAGAAAGAGGCGCAATTCGAAGATTTCGTGAAGGGCGTGAAAACATGGTCCATCTTATTGAGTAAGGAAACTCTGCATAAAAAAGAGGGGTAGAGAAAGATTTCTCTACCTCTTTCTAATTGTCACTATTGCAATTATCGATATGATGACAATTGTAGCCAAAAATCCAATTGCTAGACTTGTATCGAGAGGAATCTGTAGAACTGGACTATTTCCTTCTAGTAGACCAATTGATGGATCATGTACTATTGAACCATTATTGAAATTGGGATATGCGAAAAAGACAGCTAGTCCCATTCCTGTGGGAATATATGAGGTGGTAACATTGACACTTTCAGTTATACCACCTGGCCATGTAATCACTGCTTGGTCTATCCATCGGTAGAATCCCTGTGTCAGATTGGATTCTATATCGATAAAATCAATCTGCTGCATGTGATTACCTCCAATCCCATGAAATAGTGTTTCATTACCTGACTGAGTGGTCCAGTTCATCATTGATGTTCCATTGAAATTATGGAATCGTTCATGGGTCATGAACATATGGCCAGCGTTTCCCATATGGCCTTCAGCCATATTCTCATTCAACATGGTCTGTATCGAAACTTGAGAGGTGTTTGTGCTAAAGGGAAAATTTCCGATCTCTATGTCTACCTTCAGCTCGGTCCCTCCAGCAATAGTATAATTCGTTTGGAGCCCATTTGAATCTGTAATATAATCTTCATAGTCACTTAGATATAGATGTGCCCAGATCTGGATTGTGACATCCTCGAATCTCTCGTAATTCGCTCCCTCATCATAGATATGAGGTCCATGCATCATCTCTGGTCCGCCAGGCATCATGTGATGATGTGACTCCTCATCGCTTAATCCACCTTTAGAGTATTTAAGCCAAACTTCAGTTGTCGTACCATTCGAATCTTCAACGCTTCCACTCTGCACTGTCCATTCATATGCTGAAAGTGGTGCGAAATCAATTGACTCATTGAATTGAAATGCATTATCACCATTCATGTCTTCGAATTCAGCGATTAGACTGTATGATGCCATGAAACGTGCCATAGCACCATTATCATCTTGAGTATACCAAAAATGAAAAGCAGGCATCTCTTTCACTGCCATAATCGTAAGGGTATCTGTGGTCAACCAAATTGCTTCGTCATCCATCATATGTCCCGGCATATGGCCCATATCTGCCATATCCGGCATACCTGGCATCGTTGGAACTGTATCGGTCATTCCTCCATCATCCGATCCATGTGCAGCTACAGGTTGGAATAGAATTCCTGCACTTAATAGAGCAAATGATACGAGAAATATACTAAATCCTTGATTCATTGATTTATCACTAGTTTTTCTCTCTCAGGATACTATATAATGATTCTGAAGTACCATATAGTTTAAACAATAATAATAAGCACTATAAAGACCTTAAATGAATTATTATAGTTTATGAACTCTTTGAACGATTGAAGGGCTCCTGACTAAAGATAAGAAAACCAAAGAAGAGGAAAGGTGCAGCGGCTCACGATGCATCGACTGTCCTTCTTCTGAGGAGCATGGACAGTGCGTTTCTCAAAGCAGCTACCTCTGAGGCTCCCACACCTAGCCTTAGGGCTGTTCCCGCCAGGGCCTGACCCATTTCGTCAATTTAAGACAATCAGAGCATTCCTACGAATGCACCTTTGTCCGTGCAAGACTTCAGAGACTCCTCGTCAACGTCCCGCACTGAAACTCATCAGGATCGGGGTTCAGCCTCCGCTGTGTTACTGACGCCACTATTGCCATGTGGTTGAAGCCGCGGCAAACGGCCCGTCCTTCCCGCTGCATCTTCGACTCTCTATAGAATCACCTAAAAACATTGTCAATTGCCCAAAGGGCTAGACGAAACGTCCTGCGGTTCTTTTAATCTGTACAATCTCATCATATACATCAAGTTCGGGCTGTGTCAAGTCATCCATGAACTTCTGGCGGATAGCCAGTACTTGCGAATCAGGAATATCGATGTAGAGAGTTTCATCCTCCCCTATCTGTCTTCCAACTGTTGGCCCACGTATGGAGAGAGCCACCTCCATACCAGTAGTAGCTTCATCAATATTGACTGATCTATCTTGAATCTGCATTATCGTTCCCACACGTCGTCCTTCAGCGTTCATCAATCCCAATCGAGGTTTGATGATGCCATGGACCCGTACTCCAACGACTGCAGGCTTACTGTGCCTGAAGATGTATTGTGGGATGATTTCGACCTTTCCAGGTCGGATGATGCTGCTAAGGGACTCTGCCTTTGCTTGTTCACGTTTCACCATGACCCATGCGTTATACTCGTCATATAATCGATAGATGACTTCGTTCAGGAACACCTCGACACCATACTCAGCTGCCAGCTCATCAATATCCGGTCCGAATTTGACATTGAAGCCAAGAATCACCGCGTTAAGTGGGTCCTCATCCCCTGAAGCCACCGCCTCGATGACATCACGTTTCACGATAGGTCCAACATCTGCGCTTCTGATGGGCACTTTCCTTTCTTGTAGGAACTGTGATACAGCCTCCAGTGAGCCCAAGGTGTCGGTTTTGAGAACGATACCTGACTTGTCCGTCTGAATTCGTATCGATTTGACCTCATCACGGACCTTCTTCTTGACCTCCTCTAATTTCTCAGGATCAGAAACCGCATATACGGGAGCTCCAGCTACAGCACCTTCAATATCGGGTGCCACTATCTTTACACCAGCTGCTGCATGTACTTCTGAAACTGGTGTGAACTTCTCCTTTGGGTCCCTAATCTCGTCAAGGGGTTTTGGCTGTAGGAGCGTCCTGATCTTTGCTACGACGACCTTGTCCAAACCACCAACAACAATGGTATCTGTCTTCCTCAAGATACCATCATAGATGATAGTGTCTAATGTAAGTCCAAGTCCCGTTTCCTCTCGAATCTCCAAGACAGCACCTTTAGCGGGTCCTGAGGTCACCTTCAACCTCTCCTTCATGAATTGCTGTGTGAGTCCGGAGAGTACCATCAAGAGTTCGGGAATCCCTTCCCCTGTCTTGGCGCTTGTCGGGACTATGGCGACATTCTTTTTGAAGTCCGTCACCCTGTCGAATCTCTCTGAACCGATATCATTGCCTGATAACGCGCCAACAATCTCGTAGATTCTCCTATCAAGCTCGGCTTGCACAGACACTGGTTGTGCCTTGATGGCCTGCATCAGTGACATGCCCGGCTTGGCTTTCCATCCAGGTATCTTGTCCATCTTGTTCGCTGCGATGAGGAAGGGTGTCTTTCCTGACCGGAGGATCTTCAGCGACTCGTAGGTCTGGGTAAGCGCACCTTCATTGATATCGACAACAAGGATTGCGATATCGGCTATTGCTCCTCCCCTTCTTCTAAGGTTGAGATACGCCTCGTGACCGGGAGTATCTATGAATAGGAGGCCGTCGATCTCCAGTTGTGTGTTGATGGACTTGAGCAGGTCTCCGCAGATGGAATTGATGGTTTCAGTGGGGAAGAAGGAGGCTCCGATATGCTGGGTGATGCCTGCTGCCTCTCTCTCTTGAACACCTGTCCCCCTCATCTTATCTAGAAGGGAGGTCTTTCCATGGTCGATGTGTCCGAGGACTGTAACTATTGGAGAACGAAGCTTGGATGATCCTGTCATAACCCAGCACCTCACATGAGATTGTTGCCCCGCAGCCTGAGATAGCATAAGAAAGTGTCGTTTGTGGAGCTGTCACAAGCCTCAAATAACAAATGTCTGGCTCAAGCCCCAGCAAAGACACAGAATATTCAGTGTCATACCAGTTTATTGGTGAAGAAAAGTGGAACGATCATTTGTTATAATCAAACCCGATGGGACCGTCCGACGAAGGGTTAGTGCCCTCGCATTGCAGGCACTCCTTGACCAAGGTCTCAAGATCAAAGCCTTCAAGGAGATGAAGGTCTCAGAGTCACTAGCAAAGATGCACTACGATGTCCATAAGGACAAGCCATTCTTCCCTTGGCTCGTAGATTTCATCTCGTCCGCACCGGTCCTCACTATCATCTTCGAGGCTGAGAATGCCATTCAGACGATCCGTGATACACTTGGTGCAACATTCGTCCAGAAAGCCAACCCTGACTCCGTTCGGGGCAAGTATGGTATCTGGGCTGGAATAAACATCGCACATGCATCTGACGCTCCAGAAACAGCGACCAATGAGATCGCTCTCTGGACCTCAGAAGGAGGACTCATAGAATCATCTGACGCTCACGAGAGGGCTCAATTCCATATTGCCAAGTATATCTCCGGCGATGCCGACTATACCATGGAGATTCGTGAAACTGTTCAGAATGCCATCGCAAAGGGTAACACTTCCAAGTATGTGCTTGAGAAGTTGACCGATTTGCTAGGCAAGGACGCTGATGGAATTCCATCAGATCAAATTCAGGCTTTAGCAAAAGCAATCTTTGACTTCATCATCGAGGAAGTCGAGAAACAATAATAGAATCACACGGTGGCACCAAGTGCCACCATGACTTTGTTTTTAGATCAACGACCGGCCTTGCCGCCTTTCTCATAGCCGGCAGTCCATTTCGTGTCTCTGGGCTTCATCTTCCTTTTCAGTCGATTGACCTTACACTTGTTGGAGCAGAACCAAAAGAGAGCGCCATCCTTGGTCTGTACAAAGGCAGAGCCAGTTCCAGGCTCGATGTCCTTTCCACAGAAAGAGCATTTCTGCGTTCCGACCATTGCTCTAGCGCCTCCTCATCTTCCGCGCCTCACGTTCAGTTTCACGCAGGATCAGTATGTCACCCATCCTGACGGGTCCCTTGACGTTGCGTGTGAGGACTCGACCCTTATCTCTACCGTCGAGGATCTTAACTCGTACCTGTGTAATTTCCCCAGTCACTCCAGTGCGTCCCAATAGCTGAATGACTTCGGCAGGAATTGAAGGTGTTTCTTCTTCACCGCTCATCTTCTTCAATCACCTAACGGTTATTTTCGGAGTCCAGCAATCTTGTCTACGATATCACTGACAAGATCCTTGGCTTTGCCTTCTACAACGATGGCAACTGCTGCTGTGGGACGGTCAATACCTGCAGCGTTTCCAAGGTCTTTCTTGCTTGGAATATAGATGTAGGGGGCCTTCTTATCATCACAGAGACCTGGCATGTACATTGTGATCTCAGCTGGCTCAACATCCTCAGCAATTACTACAAGACGAGCGATTCCTCGTTCAATACTCTTTGTCGCCTCGTTGATTCCCTTCTTGATCCTGCCAGTATCCTTGGCAATCTCTAGGGCTTCAAGGGCCTTCTTTTGAAGCTCTTCAGTGGCTTCCCAATCTACAAAACTTGGTTTTGGCATAACTGTCTACCTCAGTTCGTACTTCATTGGTATCCAGATATTCATCGAAATGAATACGGATTAAACAACAGAACCTGTTATTCCCTTCGCGCCTCTGTCTATCATCTTTTAAAACTGTCGAACTGCACGTTTTAGTAGCCCAGCTCCGAAAGCGCCTGTAGAATCTCATCGTCTGCTACATTACAGTGCTTCAATACTGAGTATCGCTCTCTCTTGTTCATAATCTTCAACGCATGATGGATGTCATCTAAGAACATGTCCTTGGACATGTCAAGATCCTTCAGAGTCACCGGTATCCCATGCTTTCGGATGAATTCCTTGATTTCTTTGGAGCCATGCTCTGCATACCCAGCCTTTTCAAGAAAGAACAGGCTCAATGGTGTAGCGAAAGCCACCTGAATCCCATGAAGGCTTTGCATTCGTCGGTCCATCGCGTGGGAGATGGCATGCTCTGTTCCCGAGCAGGGTCTTGAGCTACCAAAAGCTGTCATGGCATTTCCCGTGTCTATGACCGACCTTACTAAGGTTTCAAGGTCGTCACTCCGAATCACGGACTCTAACGATCTGCTCACGATCTCATAGACTTCTTTGTCAAGGGGTTCCCCAGCATGCTCATGTGCCAATCGCCATTCCGCGAGGCTAGATGTCTTAGAGATGATGTCCCCAATCCCAGATTTTGTCAGGATTCTTGGAGCGGTTGCCATTATACTGAGGTCAGCTAGTATCACTTTGGGCTGCTTGCATTTGGCTGAGTATCTGTAGCTATTATGCATGATTGATGCTACATCACTTGCAATCCCATCATGGGATGCAGCAGTAGGAACCGAGATCCAGTCCAATCCTGCCTCATTGGCAAAGATCTTTGCTAGATCAATGCTCTTACCTCCGCCAAAGCCAATGATGATATCGACATCGGAGAAGCTTGAAACCAATCCCTTCTTGTGATCAGGAGAAATGGACCAGATCACATCAGCATCCACAAGGTCTTCGACTAATTGACTATACTTGTCAAAGATCATGACATCTGTAACAATGAGAGGTCTCTTGTAATCCTCAAGAACTCTATTGAGCTGATGTATCGCATCCTCTGCAATAACAACTTTTATCGAACACTCAGAGGACATTCTATCAGCTCCTGTTTTGCCGGACTCATTGCCCTGTTAAGGACTTCTATCTCGCTATCATTCCTTTAAACCCATCCGATAGGGTTGCTCTACGATAAAAGTCTCAGATTGCGCTAGCATATGCGAGTTTCCCTTTATGTTCCACTATCTCGACGCATCTTGCATCACTCTGTAGATCCTCGAGAAAATCAGTGACCGCTTTCCTGACATGGCTTACGGTCAAGGTGCCCTCCGTTCTCTGCATCGCATTCGGCACATATGCATCAGTGAGAAGACTCATTGAGTCCCTTCCAAAACTCATGATATCTCCGAACATCTCAACCCCCATCACTACATTGTCGATGGTCACAATCATTCCAATCTGCTTGTCCCATCTGCCGAACCTAGCCGCTCGCATACTGAACTGACCTCTGAAAGATTCATAAATCGCTCCTAATGCTCCTGTCTGAGATGAAATGCCCCAGAGATTCAGTAGTTCTGCAACGTGACCCCATACTTGGTTCTGATTTGCTCCACTCAGAATCAGCCTTCTGAGTGACACTGGAACGTTCACGTGGATCCAGCCTTTGTTCGAAGGAGTCCATCTACCTGCCTCAATGCAGAAGACATCGACACTTCTTCTAACATCGATTATCGTACTCTCTCTCACGACTCGGTCCTGTTTGCCGCCACCAAGGACAGCTTCTCCCGCACGGATTAGAATTGACTGGTCTGTATTGAAGACGAGACTGGGTACATTTCCAGTCTCGTCTATTGTGAGCTTCTGGAGATCTAGAGATAGATCAAAAGATAGAAGCTCACGTTGAAGCTCAGCATTAGCATCAACAAGTCCTGATATGGCCATGTTTCCAGAGATGTGTGGCTCTGTGATAGTACAACCTTCGATGAGCCGAATTAGATCAGCTGAACTTCTAGCCCTCAGTTCGTTCACCCCTATGAACGGAGGATAACTCCACGAATATGTACCATCGCTATAGTATAAAAAGACCCAGAAACCGCCAATTGCTAGTATGCTTAGCACTGTTTAAGTAGGTCTTTTTCAGGCGCGGTCTTGACACCTAGTTAGTGTTTCACAGGTAATACATCATATAAAATTCCGACACTACCACGATTCTATTAGGATTTGAGGAGTCAATTCATATGACGCAATACGTCAAAGTAGCTCTCATGGGATCAGGTTATGCAGGCAAGTCGACACTCATCAAGTTGTTGAC
>JBHLQH010000051.1:0-17759 GCA_048884965.1 Candidatus Thorarchaeota archaeon
CTAGAAACGAAGCATCGTTCGATATAGAGGTGGAGATTACTGAAGAAGCGGATATACTACCAACAATCTACGCCATTATAGGAATCGCTGTGGTTGGATCAATCATTATTGCCATGGAAGTCTATCATCGCAGAAAATAGGTTATTTGTAGATTTCACCTTCGACTAGACACAGATTATAAGAGAGATGAAAAGTAAACACAATTCAGCACATAGAGGTACCCTAAAAAGGACATTTTCAAAAGGAGGAGGAAGCAGTTTTCATGGTGTGGAGAATGAAGATCGAAGACTATGAATTTGAAGAGGAGAAAACTCTCTCAAACCTCGCGACACTTTTGGAAGATATCGCAGAACAACTTCGAGAGGGTCAAATATTAGAGTTGCCTATGCCTTCTAGAAAAGAGGGAAGAATTGAGTTATCTATTGGAGAGCCAGTAGAAACAGGGATTGAAGTAGGAATCCGAAAACATTTCATCCACGTGACACTATCGCTCGCTTGGGCAAGACCGGAAATGAAGGGAGTAATTGATGATGAATGATGTGGTATTCACTAGGAAGGAGGTATTGGAAAAGACTGCCGCCATCTTGGAACTTCAAGAGGCTATTAGTTCCTTTGTAGGAAAGAGGCTTTGCGAAACATGTGAAACTGCAGAAGAGGAATGGATGGAAAAACGAACTCACATCATGAAGCATCTGAAGAATCTCATTTCAAAATACGACTTCGCTCGCACTCTCCCAAGAGACGACTTAGGTATAGCAGCTCAAGCAGTTCTTAGCTACCTCCTCAAGATCCAGTACACTTACGCACAGGTCGTAGTCATGATCGATATGATTCGAGGTGAGCCATTCGGAGAAGTCTATCTGGATTCAATGAATGCTATCTCATCGAAGACCCATCAGCAATTGACGGCCTTGAAGAACTTGACCCTAGAGCGAATAGCAAATCAAGAAGCAGCGACAGCTGCACTGCAATCAGTTGTCAGATTGGAAAGGGAGATTGATGAGGACAATATTGTCATTTGCAGGCAAATATCTGTAGCAAGTTTTGAAGGAGAAACGAACTACACATGCTATATGATGCGAAAAATCGTGAGTGAGCTGGAGCATATCTCGGATTACATAAAGGATGCTGCTGAGGTCATAATCGATATATGAGGTGTTCGTAAGTGGCTGATGTTCTCCCGCTTTACCTCATTGCAGCCGTCCTTATTGGTGGTGTTGCACTAGCAAAGGTATCTGAAACATACAGGTTTCCATATCCAATCCCATTGATTATAGCGGGGATCCTTCTAGGACAGGCAAACGAAGTCTTCCCCTTTTTTCCAATCGATATCGATGTCAGCTTTATCGCACAGCTAACACTGGCATGTGTACTCTTCTATGCGGGACTTACTATGAACTTGAAGGAAACAAATAGAGCTAGAACCTCAATTATCCTTCTTGCAACTTTAGGTGTTTTGCTTACTTCTGTTATCACAGGAGTCACAATGTTCTACATAACGCCAGCCGTAGGCACAATCCTTCCTCTTGCGTTGCTTATCGGAGCGATTGTATCACCTACGGATCCAGCTGCCCTATTCTCAGTTCTTGAAAGCGGTGGGGTCCGAGTCAAGAGAAAGCTCTTCACTTTGCTTGAAGGTGAAGCGGTCTTCAATGATGCAACAGCAGTTGTTCTGGTCACTACAGTCTTTGAGCCTCTGATTGTGCCTGGCATTTATGGAGAAGCTCAAATTGAATGGTATATCATTTTCATTGACTTCATCCTTAGTATGGGTTTGGGTGTAGTGATTGGATTTGCAGTCGCATATGGACTTGGCAGACTGATTAATTCCACTGCTGGAGATACAAATGTTTCAATCCTTACAGCTACTACCCCAATTTTCGCATACGGGATAGGAGAAGCAATAGCAAGCATTGTTCCAGGAGTCCATCCAGGAGCATTGGCTGCAGTATTTGCGGGAATATTCATGGCTAACTCAAGGATGGTTTCGGTTCCATTCCTACCTCAAAAATCTATGAGGGGAGTCATGAAGAACGTTTCATTCTTCTTTGAGATTGTAGTCTATATACTTCTAGGATTGACATTGAACACCGTACAGCTGATAGCAAGACCGGATCTACTTTTCGCAGGATTGGTAGTAGGTATGCTGGTCATTTTTGTTGCACGACCCGTTTCCGTCTTCGCAGTAACGCTGCAGGATAAAACAGTAGGATTCAAGGAGAGGTTCTTACTGAGCTGGGCGGGGGTGAAAGGAGTAGCAAGTGCAGCACTTGCCGCTATTGTAGTTGCAGTAATCACATCCGTCGATCACGCGGCAGATGTCGAAATTCTTTGGGGTATAAGTGCACAGGAAATTGGTTTGACTATCAATTCAATTGTATTCATCGTAATCCTGATGAGTCTCTTCATTCAAGGGCTTACAACTCCTATACTCACAACTATGCTTGGACTGGTTGAGGAACAGGATCGAGCACAAGAAATAACTGCTGAAAGAAACGCTATACGCCAATCCCTACTACATCTAGTTGATCAGTATACCGAAGGCAAGGTAGATTCGAGACTATACTCACTCTTAAAGATGGAGCTCGAAGAGCAAATTTTCCATCTTGAGGATGAGCTCCGAAAACTTGTTGCCGAAAGAAGAGCAAGACTTAGGGAGCTAGAGATAAGACATAATCTCGCCCAAAAGAAACTCGAGTTCTACTCAGCAGAATATGAGGCAGGGAGGATTTCTGACACCACCTTTGAGGATATGAAGGCGGAGCTGGAAGCAGATATAGACGAACTCGCTGCGCATATGAAGAGTGCTCAAGCATCAGCGCCAAAGAAGAGTGAAGAATCATAGTATCAATGAATTGATTCATATTATCGTTTCATTATTTGCTTCCGCGGTGATTCAATGGCACATCCTAGGAAGCAGTTCAAGAAGCGAAAACCCACCCCGACAACGATTGTTCGTACCATTCGCCCATTCCGAGAATTCATTCGCTTGGAGTCAGCTGGTGGTATGATCCTCATCGCCTGCATAGTTATCGCACTAGTGTGGGCCAACTTGCCATTGCTTGGTTTGACATATGAATCTCTGTGGAATTCATACATCGCAATCGGACTAGGGGAGTTTCTTCTTTCACAGCCCCTTCATTTTTGGATTTCTGATCTGCTGATGGTGGTCTTCTTCTTCCTAATTGGTCTTGAGATCAAGAGAGAGCTTATGATTGGTTGGTTGTCATCATTTCAACAAGCAATTCTTCCGGTCATCGCTGCAATGGGAGGCATGATCTTTCCTGCGATAATCTTCTCGGCCTTCAATCCACCGGGATCTCTAGGTTCATTAGGATGGGCAATACCTACCGCTACGGATATTGCAATTGTCCTTGGACTGCTATCTCTATTTGGGAACAAAATACCGACCCCACTGAAAGTCTTTGTTGCGACGCTGGCAATTGTGGATGACATCGGTGGTGTAGTACTCATCGCGGTATTCTATTCTCATGGATTGAATCTTGTTTTCCTTGGAACCGCTGCTTTAATTGTGGCCATACTCCTAATGCTCAATTATTATGAGATAAGACGACGAATAGCGTACCTTGTCTTTGGATTACTACTTTGGGCCAGCCTCTATCTTGGTGGTATCCATCCAACGATAACAGGAATTCTACTTTCCCTCACCATTCCAGCAACCAGATCCATTGACTACAAGGAGTTCATGGAGATTGCAGATCAATTGGTAGATAGGTTGCACAAGATTATAGGTCCAGAACCTGAAGAAACTGATCCAAAAGCGTTTTTGAATACCACACAGACGCTTGAGCTTTCATGTCAAGAGGCTCAGGTACCTCTTCAAAGATTGGAGCATGAACTGACACCTTGGGTTGCTTTCTTAATAGTACCGATATTCACCTTGGCAAATGCGGGGTTGATTTTCTCGGAGAATACTCTCATTGCACTAGCAACTCCTCTCTCGGTGGGAATAATCTTGGGACTGGTTGTTGGAAAACCTCTCGGCATCCTAACTGCACTCCTGATTTCAGACAAACTAGGATTAGTAAAACTACCCGAAACCTTCAGTAAGGGAATGCTTGTTGGTGTGTCGATTCTTTGTGGTGTAGGTTTCACAATTGCGATTTTCATTTCATCCTTGGCATTTGTTGATCCAATTCTATTAGATGGCGCAAAAGGAGCGATCCTGCTTGCATCCCTGATATCTGCTGTCGTGGGCGTATTATATCTCAGATGGCAAATAAAACGAGAATCTCTCTTGGTGGCTCAGCAGTAAGAAAAAAGGAAGGAGAATCCCTAGAATGATACCTTTCGATAGATATCAGGGATTCTAACTCCGGTCTTTCCATTGAAGACATCACGTAGAAGGTCGAAGTGTTCGTCCAAGTCCTTCAGCAGTTTCTCAAGTTCATCTGTTGAGATATTGGGTTCTGCGACCCAGATAGTGAGATAATTACTGATTACTCCCAACTCAACTGAACCTTCCTCAAGGTCACGAAAGATTGTGATCTTGATGAGGAACTCAGCTTCGAACATATTGAGGATGTCATGAACGCTAAGGATGATCAGGTCCAGGAAACCAACAAGATCCTCAAGTTCAGGCTGCTCTGAAAGACTTCCACGTAGTGATTCATTGAATGTCTGAATAGTTGACGCCTTTTGACGAAGGGTCTCGAACATCTTCATGAGCTTTGTAAAATCCTTGATGCTAGTTTCTAGTGAAGGAACAAGTTTTGTGAATAGATTGACTAGAAGCTTGCCTTTTGTATTCTCACGAATGCTTTGATGTTCGTTTAGTTTGCCGAGAGGTCCGTCGAGGTGTTCAAGCTGCATCAATGTGTTTGTTACTGCTTGGATGGATTTGACAGAGTTCCGCTGAATCTTACCCCAGCGCTCTACGAAGCTGTCGATGCCGTCACGAAGGTCCTCAAGGATATCGAGCTCTCGAGACAACTTGATGTTCTACTCCATTTACAACTTCTTTTCTTAGCTTATAACTCATTCTCAGGGGGCATATCTTCAGAGTTGGCATTTGAATCATGACAATTTGGACGTATCAACTTTCGATGTCCTTCCGAGCGCAATCTTCAATGCATCTACGCCACTCGTTGCAAGACCCACTACATCACCAGTGAATAGAGAGAAAAGGACAGAAGCAGCTTTTGCAGGAGCGTCTGTACGTTTCTGTATCGACTCTACTTCATTGGAGAACCTATGCCAGAGACCATCAAGTGTGCCTCTCTCGACGACTCCTTCTTCCTCAAGGGCTTTCACCAGATTCTTGCCTACGACTCCCTCTGAGCTGAAGTCACATATCATATCAAGGATCTCCTTATTCTCCGGATTATCCTTCTGACGCTCCAGCAAGGCCACAAATGAGAGAGTAGTATGTTGTACAGTTTCCAACAATTCTACCAACCGAGCCTTCTGCATTGGTTCGAGATCTGCGTCAAGGGTCAAGTCAATCGATCGTTCAATATTCCCAAAGTCCACAAACGAGAGATCCTTAAACCGTAGGGTACGCTCAATCTTGTGAGGTTCATCTGTGATAAGATCACGCAATTCCTGTGTACCCAGAATCTTAAGAAGCGAGTCTATCGTTTTCGGAGAATTGACTCCAGTAATCGGCAGGATGTCCTTAAGATAAACAAGGAACGTTGTGAAATTAGGAAGGAAGCGTTTCAGATCCATTCTCAAGCGATCCCGAGATTTTCTCGTTAGCAGATTCAGGTCCTGTCGTTCTCCCTCTGCAGCTAATATAAGTGAGAACTCTATAGCTTTACGCCAGTCCGATTCAAGTTCGGTATCTATAATTTTGGCAGAGAGAGCAGATTTGTGATCTTTAAGGTAGGTATCTTGTGCTGTATCAGACAGATCAGAGCTTGTTTTGTCCTTTCGACCAAGAAGAGATGATGAATAATTGACCAGCAACAACAAGTCCATCATGGTGGGTACGGATTTCGTGGATTCCAAGAGAGCAAGACCCTCAAGGATTCTAGCTGCTACTGGAAACGCAATCGAGGAAACAAAAGCTGCCCTTCCTAGTGAAGTAAGAGAAAGCTCGGATTTACCAGCTTCTTGGATAAATGGTGGCTCGTGACTCATCATTGTCTTGAGCGTCTTGCTGGTTGATCCCTTCTTGAAGAAGAGGTCAAGATTCTCTGAGACTTTTCTTCGATCATCATCAGTCTTTATGATACCGTGACCAATCAAGCCAATCAGGAGGCTTGACACATTCGTTTCATCAATAAAGCGGACAGGCATAGTAGGAGAGTTGTACACCTTCTTTAGCGCACCTACATCTTCTATTGACTTTGTGAAGACCGTGCAATTGCCAGGTCGTATCTTTCCCCTGCGTAGACGAACTGCACGAGCCATCATTGATTGTCTGAATATCTCATCAATTCCTGGGGACTCCATCACCACATGCGAAACCGGAGCAGTCACGCCATACCCAAGTGCCTCTGTGCCAAAGAGGAATCGTAGATATCCTCTTCGAAATGCCCATTCGACAAACCAGCGTTGGCTTTCGGATAGAAGTCCATGATAGATACCAATACCTCCTCTGAATGTAACAGGTGAAGGGTAGCCTACCTCTGCAATTATCGATGAGATGCTGTTCAAACGTTCCTTGATCAGAGGGTCCAAATCGTATGAGACGGCATCGGCAAGCGAAGGTCCTTCAGAGTCAATGTAGGAAACTATTGAGTCGATTGATTTCATGTACACCAACGTGCGTGTACCTTCATCAGCTAGATCTTCAAGAAGGGAGTTGAGTGCTTCCTCCTTTTCTTTTGTCTTGTTATACTTCACCAAATCAATCTCAGGAGGCAAATACTTCGATTCATCTTGAATCAACTTCACTCCAAAATATGATTCGAGTCGTTCAGGTTCCTCGAATTCTGCAGAAAGCACTAGCATTCGAGAGTTGGAGTTGGAAATCGTGCTAAGTATGCTTGATACCTCAAAGAGACGCAATCCTCGCATGGGATCGTGCAGAATTGAATGTGCATCATCAAGTACCGATGCAACAAGAGTCTGATTCAGAAGCCAACTGCGTGTAGTATCATATCGAAGGAACTCGCAAAGTGCATCGGGTGTTGCGATGATGATATTTGGAGGTAATCCTTTTGAGAGGCGTACAATGATATCTGATTCCTCAACACCACGAAAGAGGACGAGAGGGCGAAGGAACCAACCAAAATATCGTGAGATTGTTGCAGCAGTTTCTCTTGCAGAAGCGTGAAATGGTGCGATGAAAATGGCGAGCTCATTGCAGATCCCTTTGTCAGACTTCTTTCCCTTCTGTATTGCCTTGAACATCTCATTCGCAATGAAAAGAATACCAGCAAAGGTCTTTCCAGTTCGGGATTGAGACATCAAAGCATAGCTATCCCTTGATGAGAACAGTCCTTTCTTCTCCGCAATCAGTTGAACATCATTTAGCTCTTGTATCCCAAGTGCTTTCAATGCCTTGGCGAGTGATGGCTCTAGTGTCTTCATGTAATCTCCTCTCCGACGAGTTTCATGCGCGAAGTTCTCCGTAATAAATCTACACACTAGAGGACAAGGATTCCATCACGTATCTGTTTCAGAAGGTCGGAACTCGTGATGATCCCACTCAACCGTCCCTGTTTCTGTACAATGACTGCCTGATAGTCTTGTAGGAGCGGGATGATAGATTCTACTGATGTTTTCTCACTGACCATAGGAATTCCTTCGGGATTCATAATTGCTTCAACAGTCATATCGGTAAGATTGAGGTTCAGATTACGAATGATGTCCCCCTGAGAGATTGAACCCACCAATCGAGTTCCCCTAAGAACCGGCAATTGTGAATAACTACCACGTCTCATTATCGCAGCAGCTTGGAGAACAGGGTCTCTTGCATCGATAGTTTCAACTTCAGAAGTCATTATCTCTGAGCAGACCTTCTTTGTTACACCTGCAAGATATCGAATGATGTCGCGTACAAGCGAGAGCTTGGGATCGAGTTCGCCTTTCTCCATACGAGCAATGAAAGCTTGAGAAACCCCAACCTCATCGGCCAATTCCATCTGACTGATACCAGCTGAGAGGCGCATTTGCTTGAGGTCTTCTACAGTAACGATCATTCATACCACTTATAATATTTTATTACTGGGAGTAATAACCTATCGGTTGACTTATATACATTCGTCTGAGCCCTTCCCTTTCAAAGACGAGTTGATTATTATGGATCTAAGAGTCACTAGAGGAGCAGGCCCGCCCTTGTCGGAACGAGGTATGGAAATCGTAGAGAGAAAGGGAAAAGGCCATCCTGATACACTTTGTGACAAGGCGGCTGAGGAACTATCAGTACGCCTTAGCGAGTTTTACATTGAGACCTTTGATAAGGTCCAGCATCATAATGTTGACAAAGTATTGTTAGTCGGTGGGCAATCGAACGCCCGTTTCGGAGGTGGAGATGTCATCGAACCTATCTACTTACTTCTCAGCGGTCGTGCTGTAGACGTTGTAGATAAGAACTATGAGAAGCAAGTACCAGTTGGCAAGTTTGCTGTGGAGCACACCAGGGAGTGGCTACACAATGACCTACCACATCTGGATGTTAATTCAGATATCATCATCGATTACAAGATTCGAGCAGGTAGTACTGATCTTGTTGGGAACTTTGATGTTTCCCAGGACGTGCCTAGAGCGAATGATACAAGCTTTGGAGTAGCCTTTGCACCATTCAGCGATACCGAGAAGATCGTTCTCGAAGCTGAACAGCTCTTGAACAGCTCAAAGGTCAAGAAAGCATGGCCTCAGATTGGTGAAGACGTTAAGATCATGGGCACTCGAGTTGGGAACAAGCTGCACGTACAAGTAGCAGCAGCAATCATCTCAACTGAAACAAAGGATGCGGACGAGTACATGAACGTCATGGATGCTATCAAGAACTATGTGTTTGATCATGCTGTAAAAATCACTGATCACGAGGTCGATGTTTCTGTAAATACAGCAGATTCCTACGATGATGGTCTCTACTATCTAACCGTTACGGGTACATCAGCAGAGCATGGTGACGATGGTCAAGTAGGACGAGGCAATCGTGCTACCGGTCTTATCACACCGTACAGACCAATGACCCTTGAGGCAGCAGCTGGTAAGAATCCCGTTTCTCATGTTGGTAAGACCTACAATGTTGCCGCACGTGAGATCGTCGAGCGAGTGGTCAAGGAGCATCCCGATGTCAGCCAGGTCTATTGTTACATGGTCAGCAAGATTGGTGCGCCCATCACTGAGCCACAGGCGGTGAATGTCGAGATCTATGGCGACTGCGATGTCGATGCAATAAGGAAATCTGTTGAAAGCATCAGCGAAGAAGTCATCGCAAAGCTACCTGATGTCTGGCAAGGCTTTGTAAAACGCGAATACCAACTCTGGTAAAGTCAAATCAATTTAGAGACCCTGAGTGGGTCTCTCATCTTCTTTTTCATCGTATTCTATTCGGGGTCACTTTTCGGTATTCCCTCTCCATGGTGTAGAAAAGACCCCATAGAATCAAGCCAAAAGAAAAGAGTAGTAGAGTCTGTAGTGAAGGAATATACACTCCAGGAAAAAGCACCATATACGCAATCCCGAAGAAAGAAAACGCGAAGCAAATACCGGAAAGCGATTTGAGAATAGATCTATTAGTCCAAGTATTCCATGACGATAGCTTCTGTTGTGCTTCAGTTGGGTTATCGCCAAACTCAAAATCAGAATCGTAGTTACTTGCCATGTCTTACCCTCCAGCAATACCTAATTTAAGCATTAGAAACGATATATGCTTTTGCGACTCGTGATAACCTTTCGAAAAATGAAGAGGAATCATCAGAGGTCATTCGTAACATCTTTTATTAAGACTCACGTACATCCCCATCCTAGAACAACTCGACATTTGATACTCGAGTTGCAATAAATCAGGAGATTTCAAAGCATGGGTAAAGTAGATGACCCAATTGCCAAGCGCATTAGGAAGAAGGCTGCCAAGGATATCAAGGGAGGCATCTTCGGTAAGATCACTCACTACATTCCTGGCTGGCACGGATACCAAGAGAAGGAAGAACGCCGTGCTGCAGACAAGGTACTTCGAGAGTTTCTCGCAGACCAGCTTCGGCTAGTCAAACAGGACTTGGAGAAGCTTCAGATGATGGTCGTTGACTACAACTTGACCAAAACCTGGGAAACCTTCGACCGCATGCTTGCGCTTACGGACAAGATAGAGTCTGGCATTCGATATGCAGACTATGGGTATGCAGCTTGGGGCTCCAAGGAGAAAATCAATGAGGGCGAACTCGATAAGGTTTACGAGTTCGACGCAGTCATCATTGACGACATTGGGGCCATTAATGATGTTGTAGAAGAATTCCAAGATCAGATGAATCAGGGTAAGTTCGATGACGCTTGGAACTACACCTACCGCATGTGGACCATCATGCAACGCCTTGAGGAGAAATGGGCGCAGCGTGAGGGTTACATGAAAGGCTATCAGGATTAATATATGCAAGGTCTTGGGGCTCTGCCCCAACCTTTCTTCTATTTTCATTTGTTGAAATATTGAGGGGGAAAATATGCAAACAAGTATTGAATTCTATGGAGAACCAGCAATAGTGATTGCTCTCTTCTTAGGCGTTGGACTAGGATTCCTCTTGACGGAACTTCTTGAAAGGAAATTTGCCACATGCATTCATAGAGGACAAGTGCATGAGAAAAGCCAAAGATCAGTTGATGATGAAACATCATTCTGCTCAAAAGTCTTCAAGTTGTATCAACGAAGCAGGTTTCGTGCAGGATTCATAACACAGTTACCATACTATATCGTAGTATGCATACTACTGGTCTATCCATTCTCGTTTATGTTGATGAGCAACCCAGATGCTCCGCCCATCTGGTTGATATTCCCATTATGGGTGATTATTCTGACATGTGTCACGTGTGGGCGAGGGGAACGTGATATTGAGAGGAAAATAGCGAAACGTGAATAGACTGATTAATGATCAAGAGATTGGATTTTCAGAATCAACCACCTACATAGTATGAAGATTTTCTTTTGGATTCTAAAGATAATACGAGAACTACTAGGATGACTACAGAACTACCTATGGTTATAGTCTGAGATATCACCTTATCTTTGGACTTCTTTGTCATTGTAGTAATTCTCTATCGAATCGAGAAGAATTATCGTGTTCCACCTATCAGAGATGCAGAGGCAAGCACTTGAGTACTTCATCTCCAACTGATACGTTTGGGCCTCACAGATTCTTCCGTTCATATTGTATTCTTGATTTCCTCTTTGCCATTGGACGTGCCATTATCCCACCAATCAAAGCACAAAGTCCGGTGATTGCCCAGAAGATTGTGAAGATATTCGGCATGGTTAGTCCTAGATATTCCCAATCGACAATTCCTGTAAAGGAGAATGCGACTATAATCATAGAGACTATCCCTGTTACAATACCGAATGCACTTGGGTCAATTGAACCTGCATATTTCCATACTCCCCATCTCTTCTCTTCATACAGATCGAAGATGATCCTGGCGTATGCGCTTAACAGCGAGAAGAGTAGTAGGAATCCAAGGAAGAAGGCAACTCCAATCGCTGCCATCTGCATAATCGTGTTATACAGCAGACTAAGTGGAATCGTAGCAAGAAGACATATCTCAGCGATTCCGTAAAGTACCAATACACGCTTTCTCAATTCCAAAAAATACACCCTAAACTTAGGGGAAAACCTGACCTAGTATATTAATTCTGTCATCTTTGTGAGATCTTAGTGGTCACTCTAATACTAAATGTGAGTTCCTTCTTCTATCTTGTCCAAATAAGAAAAGTACGATTAGGATAACTGAAAAACTGCCAATGGTTATAGCTTGAGAAATCAGCGTTAGAATGTATTGAGGGTTATCAAAGTTGAATGGAAAGGCTGTATACCGATAGGCATCGAGCCCAAAGCTCGACCCCATACCATCATTGTATTTTGTATAGCTGATATACAGCAGTCCATTAGAGCCAATTTCAATCGGATAGGTATAGCTATGGCTAGGGTACGACCAGGTATGATCGCCTATTGTACGATTCCACTCCAGGGAGCCATTTGAATCCAATTTAATGAGCTCGAATCTATCCGAAAACTTTGGCTCCTCAATGATAGCAAATAATGAAAGATCAGGAGCGATTGCAAAATTGTAACATTCGGCCCAGTCCTGATAGCCGTGGCCATAGTCTAAATTGAATATTGTACTCCAGGAAGGCGAATCCAACGATTCCCATTTTCTGAATGTCGTGAAGCGGCCACCGGTTTCCTCGACACTTGTGATAGATGCAGTATACAAGTCGCCATTGGTGGAGATATCAATTGCAGTTACAGCGTCTTCCAAATCCCATGCCGAGCTATCCCAGAGCATAGAGCAATTATTATCAAATTTGTAGAGAGTACCGTATGATTGCACATAGACATTCCCCTCTAAATCGACTTCCAAATCATGGATTCTGCTTTCTGGAAGGAGGTTATTCGTAAGTACTTCACCCTCATTATTTAGTTTCAAGAGCTCTAGAAATGAAACGGGGATTGAAATATCATAAGAGAGGAACCCAACAAAAATGGACCCATCAAAAGAAACTCCTATTTGCGGGTCCAGTACATTGAATTCTGAATGGTATCTTCGTTCCCAAATGATATTTCCATCTGAGTTGTATTTTACAACAAGAAGAATTGAATTGGCATCCTCTTGATATATTACGCCTGCGGTATAAATTGAATCTCCATCAATGGCCACACTGAAACCACGAGTCATATTACCATATCTTTGAATCCAGTCTACACCTGTCTGCGGAGTCCATTTCACCAATACTTGTGAGAGATAAATGGGAGAACTATGTGTGTGCATGGAAGCACCTATTGTGTAGACACAATTATCACTTCCCAGATGCATTGATTCTATATCATCCAATATGGAAAAGTCGTCAACCTGAGCGTCAAAGGGAAATATTTCTGATGCGGGAGTATTATAGGAATTATTGTAATCTGGTTGAATTGTTTCAGAAGGGTCAGACGGAGTTGTTACAAGAGCGGATAAGGAAGCAGAATAGAAACGAACAGACACATTTCCTGAATATGTCCTCCAAGGCTCAGATGTACCATACAAACGAAAAGAGTCAGTTGGAGCCAAGCCAAATGCCACAGTTAGAATATCAGTTGGGTCTTCCTGCTCACCCTCATCATTCTCAATCATTCCATGCCAGCCTGCAGACAGAGAAAAGTAGTTCAAATCGACATCATCGGATTTTGTGCCAACTGAATAAGGTGGATATGAATAATGAATCAAATCCCAATTGCCAGAAGAATCGATAATCCACCAATATACTTCGAACATTTCGTCTGCTTCCTCATTTTCTGAGAAGTCACCCGAAGTCGTGATGCTGTATTCCATGGAACCTATTACATCCACTGGGATGAATTCGTAAATCCATTCAAATGACTGCGAAAAGGATATGAAATCAGTATGGTCATTGATATACTCTCTCCCGCTAGCAATTGACAATTCGGTCTCAGGTATATGACTCCATGTAAGGTCAATGTAGTAATCATCCTCTTCGAGATCTGTATCATGGGTCCAAGAGAATTCCCCTGAGAGACCATGAATTTCTATTTCCGGTGTACTCTCGAAATCAGGATCAGGTAGCAAATCAATCCAAAAGAGGCCACCTCCAGGAGAATATGATTTAATACAGTCATTGATGGGATTGGGGGATATTGTGAATATGGCTGGAAGTGCGAATAACAGAATGCAGGTTAGACTCAATATCTTGTAACTTTGCAAATGCAAACTAAATCCCTTCCTTGTTGTAACAACTTAAAGTCAAAAGATTAAGATTTCCCATTAGGCATCCCTTTATGCTATTTCGAGATGCAGAAGAATACTCAATCTGTCAATCTTCTGTTTGCAAAGAGGAACCAACTCCACACCGTTTCGAATACCGCTTCAGAGATTAAAAACAAGCTATTTGGGTTTCTAATGGCTAGAAGAATGCATTTTCATGACAATCAAAGAATCCGAAATCAATGATGTAAAAAAGCCACAGTAGTGACAGAAACTATATCAGTACAAATCTGATACCACGAGTTCGGACTTCGTCTTGAAGTCTTTCTCTGTTCACTCAGGGAAAAAGTGTTAGGAAGGAGAATTCAATAGTTGTCTGAAAAAACTAGAGATGTAATGGATTTTGTAATTGGAATACTGGTGGTCACAATGCTCTTTATGGGAGTCATAGTAGGCCTTGGAGGATGGAGTGACCAGAATGTCTACCTCAAACTGATTGGAATCATTCTCACTCTCGGATTTACTAGTGTTACTATGGCGAGTATGCGCAGCACGACGAAATAGGTTCAGTTCCGTGAAGGGATGACAAGAAAGAGGAGTATCATATGCGTGACGATATGCTTACGATGAAAGATGTTACTGATTGTGGACTAGGTCTGATGATGATCATAATCGTTTTTGCAGGAGTTTTATTTTTCTTTGTACCAACGAACGATTTAGCTTCGTTTCTTAGATTGATTGGATTCACGTTATCGGTGGGTTTCATCGCAATGTACAGGATTTTCAAGATGTAGAAGAATCGTTTCCGCGAATCTGAGATTCTAAAAATTGTTGCCAGTTTACGAAGTACTATAACGAATAGGACTAGATTTTTCGTTCCTATTCTACTGCACTAAGGAGCTAAGATTCTCAATGAATGATTCGCAACCACAAGAAGAGCAGATAATATTGCAACAGTCCAACGAAGAGGAGGATGTTTCTAGTTTAAGTTGGTCCCAATCTCTTCGCAGAGTGCTTAGTAATCGCAATTGGTCGATCTATTTGGCTACAGTGTGGATATATTCTAGTATGAGTGTCCTGATGCAGTATTTCACAATCTACTTTCGGGATATCGGAATTTCATATGTGCTTGTAGGAGCATTGCTTACCCTGATGTTTGGAGTGAACATAATAGGCACGGTTGTTTCAGGATATCTAGCTGATAATTACGATAGAAGGAAACTATCTGCTGTCACAATGTTCGTCAACGCAATTGCATTCTTCCTTCTTACATTCGCAACCGAGTTTTTCGCGATAGCAATTGCCATGGTCATTGCAGGGTTATCATCATTCACAGGAACTGCGGGACAAGCATACTCAATGCAACAGATAGATAGAAGACTAGGAGGAGTTGCGAACAGCTTGTTCACGTTGGGAACAGCATTAGGCTTGGTGCCTTTGTATGTCGTTACTCTCTTGCTCGATGTTGGAACGCCATTCATCTTGGTCATGCAGTACCTACTATTCGGAGCGGGTGTGTTGTATGTCTTGGCAGGACTTGTAAGAATGACAGCGCTTGCATCATTGCCACTTCCAAAACGTGACAATCACTCAGCCAATTTGCTAAGAGATTTCTTAAGCGAGAATACACGAGGATTAAAACTCCTCATCAAGGTCTTTCCTGTATTCGTAGCCGTCATTTGTTTAGATGCCTTCAGTGATAGCTTCTACAGATTCGCTAGCTTATACTATGTTAACGAAACACTTGAGTTTTCAATACCTGACATCAATCTAATGATGCTGATAACGCTTACAATATCAGTACCCCTGACACTTTGGCTTGGTAGAGTATTTGATAAACGTGGAGGGAAAGGTGTCACAATCGCCGTATACTCGGTCATGCCCATCGCTATTGCTCTGCTCATAATAGCTCAGTATATTCCATATATCTCTCCAGCTGGTTGGAACGAAGCGGTAGATGCAGTATATCCGGGCTTGAGTGTGATATTCTCTCTTGCATTCATAGGAACCGCAATGAAGTCAATAAACGATGTTCTATGGTTCAGTGTTCTGGGAACATACATCCTGAAATCATTGCCAAGACAGGACTTGGGTAAGATGCTGAGTCTCACCATGGTAATTGTTATGATCTTCGTTACATTAGGACCCATTCCTGCAGGAATAATCTACGACCTCTTTCAAGGACTACCACTCCTCTACTCAGTCATTGCGATCAATCTTGTGATACTCATCATTCTGATCACAAAGAGTATTGAGCCAAGAATAGATGTCATCGAACTTGAGAATGGAGATATCCCTAAAACTCAAGAGGATCAATGATTCCCACTCACACGAATTGATACCAATGAATGATTCCCAGGGATATTGAGCCCTATGACAGATGAAGATAGCTTTTGAAGAAGAGCATTCCAATTTTCAAACCAAGAAAACGTGTAGGGAACTCAAGAAAATGGATCATTCCTTGTCTACAAAAGCTGAGAACATCTCATCAAAACGTTTCTTCGCTTTCGCTTCATGTTCCGGATCAGCCGTGGTCTTAAGTTCATCAATGTTCAATATGTTGACCTTAAGCTCGGGGGATTCTTGAATTTCAATCTCAACCGACTCAAAGACCTTTGAAGAGGTCCGACCCATGATATTGGAAAGTTCTTTCACTAATTCCTGACGTCGTAGACCATATCCAGCAGGTCCTGTGACTTCTCCAAACCACTCCCAGAGATCATACATAGCATCTCCCAATGGTGTATCTCCGTGACCTATTGAAGAGAGTGTCTTGCTTACTTGGTTTATTATCTGAAAATACACACCACCGTTCCATTCGCCCTTTGTCCAAGACATAACTAACTCATACATACTGGAGGCCAATTCACTCACCACGCTACTCAATAGTTGGACTTTGAAGAATCTTATGTAGGGAGTGCGTATCGCTCATTAATCTATTTCTCTGATGTGACCTGAATCCTTCTTACATGAACGAGCTCCAAGCAATGAGTGCAAGTGAAATGACTTGGACCATACCATTCAATCACTGCATTAAAATTGATGCTACCTCCGCATTTTGGACATAGAACTCGATGCTCATCGGATAGCTGACTCAGACGTTTTGTAATCGATGTGAAATCAACTTCAGGAAATTGAGCCCTTTCGTATTCAAGTTGCGATGGAAGTCTGGGCTCAACGACTCTGTAATCCTTCTTCATTTATCAGACCTCATCTCATTCGTAATGATTCCGAAAAGAGCCTATAAGACCGTGCAATACACGCTACACTCTAAAATCCTAGAGGAGTTTAAACTGTTCAAACGATGTATTGTTCACTATTATATTCAGAGACTCTATCACTTTGTCTAGGTCATAAAAGATGAGAAGCAAAACTCCAGACACATATTGGTCTACTACAAATGCATTTCATTATCATCAGAATTCATACTCACAAGAGCTTAGAGAAGTAGCCATAGATTTGATTGAATCAATAAGAGCTGGGAGTCATCGAGGAACCCTTCTCTCACTTCATGGAGACCTTACCAATGCCCTAGATAGAATCTGGATGAGGGCCAGTGATGGCATTCTTCAAGTAGAATCTATTGCTGTTCTCAGAGCACTTCGAAAAGTGACTTGTCCAGATATACAGAGTCAATTACTAAAACCAACATTGGACTATAGGAAAATCCTGATGGACCTTAGGCTTTTTATCAATACTGTTGATCACCTACTCATGCCTACGATGAAAAACGCTTCATCGCAATATAGAGCATGGTGAAAAAAATAGGCTAACGTAATGTTAGCCTTTCTAGTTTATCCGTACTTGATACGAGGATCAAGGACACCATACAATAGATCTGCAACGAAATTCGCAAGGATCGCAGTGATGGCGATGATCATGAATATCGCTTGGACTACTGGATAGTCAAGGATGAACAGGCTATCGAA
>JBHLQH010000052.1:0-17564 GCA_048884965.1 Candidatus Thorarchaeota archaeon
CAATTCTTCTCATGCATTATAGTCCTATTTCGACAGACACCTATCCCGCATCATTCACTTGGTGGATTTCAGAGGTCTTCGCAAATGTATCCCCAGACTACATCATCCATGGGCATATACACTATGCAACGAATCCAGAAGCACAAATTGGGTCCACCAAAGTAATGAACGTGGCATATCCTGCGACCAGAAAGATAACAGAGATTAATGTGCCGCTGTAGCTAGTATCGACTGATCACCCAAGGACTCCATTTTGTGCGAGTCGTACTAGATTCCAGTTCAACCTGCAAACGCATTCGTATCTGGTATAGTTCCTGGAATCTTGGTACATGTGCATAGTCCGCTAACTCCTTGGCAACCTCGTCAAAGACGCGTATGGGGACATTCTTGAAGCAGCCAATGACATAGTTCTGATTCTTCTTGCCGAGCAGGAAAGCCCTGAGTATGCCCCTCAGGTAATTGCGCTCTGCAACGGCGACCCGAGTGACTTTCATACCAATAGAAACTATTCATAATTTTTCTAATAAGTAATAATAGTATCTAGCTGAAGCGATTTTTGCGGTCATAAAGCGGCGCTGATAGCTACTTTTTTATACTCAAGTATATCTTATTATACTTGAGTCAAAATTAATTGACGTGAGTATAATGATAAAGAAGAATGGTAAATCCCCCAAGAAGCGCAGAATGGAACAAGAGCGTAAGATTAGACGTGAAAGTATCATCACTGCCGCTGAGAAGGAATTCATCGAAACAGGCTATGAATCGTCAATGGTAGACCAGATCGCTATTGAGGCGGGATATACCAAGGCTACAATTTACAATTATTTTGACTCGAAAGAAGATTTGTTGGCCGCAGTAATCGCTCGTACGTATCAGTATCTCTATGATGCATTGGAGAATTCCTTGAGAGACCTTGGTACTAAATCCCAGCTCAGGACAGTAGGGGACGGATATCTCAAGTTTGCATATGAGTACCCAGGGCAAGCGGCTCTTCTCAATTCTGGCAGATGTGGTATGATCAGTATGCGCATCCTCGAGAAAAATAACCGAGAGGAGTCATTGACTGAGAGCGAAATCGAATACAAGGAGAAAGAAGGGTTAGTCGCCGAGCTTATGATGGGAGTCATCTCACAAACCCTGCAAGAGTCAGGATTGGAAGGAAAAGTAGACCCCATGAGAATCATGTTAGCACTCAGCGCTATCAATTCTGCAACTCTCGAGCTCATTAGGCGAGGGGCTGTCGGTGGACAACCAAAGGATGTGGTCAAAGAAACACTTTGGGTTCTCTTCAATATAATCGAACAAGGAGTAAAACACTATGATGAAAAATGAAATGACAATTGAGCAACAGAATAAAGACAGTATAAGCATAGTTAGGAGAATCCTTTCAGTCACATGGAATTCTTTTGTCTGGGGATTCTTATCAGCACTCGTAATAGGATGCTTCGTATCAGGAGTCTGGACGATAATCCCCACAAGTCTCCTCCCATGGGGATCATCACAGCTCAACCTGATAGGATATGTGTCACACTGCTCATTTGCTCCGATTAGCACTTCAATTCTATTTGGAAGTGCACTAATTGGACTGGGCCTTATGCTCAAAAAGGGTGGAAAGAAGCCAATAGGCGTCACAGTCCTTGGTACCACAGGACTTGGAACTCTCATCGGCATGATTGGCGGATTAGATATCTCGACATTCATTGCGATGGGAATTGGCGTAGGGGTCGGAGTGGTTCTAGGAATACTTGTAGGACTACTCTGGAAATCAGGGAGATGAACGGTATGAGAGCTCTAGTACTATACCATTCACTCTTTGGAAACACACGTAAGGTCGCGGAAAGTCTAGCAGACGGGATAAGATCCTGCGGTATTGAAACTGACTGCAAGGGAATAGACCAAGTCAATCTAGAAGGGCTGGTTCAGTTTGATCTACTAGCAATTGGGGGACCAACGCATATGCTCGGTCTTTCTAAGGACATGAAGGCATTCCTAGATGGATTGAAAGCAACCGATCTTCACGGTAAGTATGCATTCTGCTTCGACACTAGAAACGAAACCGGGATGAACAAGGCAAGCTACTTTGTACTCGAGAACAGTGCTGCAAGAAGAATTGAGGGGATGGTCAAACGCATGAAGATGCAGATCATCAGACCTCGCAAGTCAGCACTTGTTAACAAGAGAGAAGGACCTCTCTATCCGAATGTTGAGGAACAATTCGTGATGATTGGCAAGGAAATCGGTAACCTCCTTACTACTCAGCAAAAGTCTGCGAGTGTGTGATCAATGAAGGTTAGAGAAGCACTATCAGAGTATCCACTCGAATTCGCGATATACTCACTGATATCGTTAGTTATTTGCGTTTTCACAGGTATAGTGTACTTCTCTAATCCAACTGTTTTCATTCGGTTCATCGGTGACGTCAACCCGCTCCTGCTGATTCCGGTTCTAGCAATGGCAGGATTCGGCATCATTCTATTCTTCTTTGATCGCGGATGGTTTCGCATCTTCAAGCGAGAGAATCTCAGAGGTTGTCTTCCTACATTCATTGTCGCCATCATACTGGCATTTGCGATGATAACTGTGGACCTGGTATCTCCATTTCCGGAGGATACGAATGTTCAATTTCCCCTATCTCTCATATTCTATCCAATAATGGGATATATCGTTGAGATACTATTCCACCTAGCACCACTTGCACTGATTCTCGCAATTGCAAGTTCATTATTCAAACAAGTAGAACAAAGGAAGATTCTATGGGTTGGTCTAATCGCAGTAGCCCTGTTGGAGCCCATCTATCAGATGAGTTGGGGAATAGCAGCAACGCAACCCATCTGGCAAATCGCCTATACAGGAATCCATGTCTTCATGATCAATTTCATGGAACTACATAATTTCAAGAGATACGATTTCGTATCGATGTATTCCTTCAGATTGGTATACTACCTCTTCTGGCATATAATTTGGGGGCTCCTGCGGTTGAGCATTCTATTCTAGTGCTTGCGTCAATTGCTTCTCTTTTAATGAACCTCTCCACAGAATGAGCAGGTGTTCGTATGACTTCAACACGGAACAAGATGATATTTGGAGCTTTCATTGCTTTTCTCATCGTGGCCGGGATATTATTGCCCTTGGTGTTGCAACCTTCCTCAGAACAAAGGGAGTTCCAGTTGGAGATCCTCAGCGAGTTTGAAACCTCTGGATTCACCTTGGGCGTGGTCATCGAAAGTGACATCGCTTATCTTACTGTATCTCAAGATGGTGCCGCAGGAAAGCTTGTAATTGTCGACGTTAGCGACCCTTCGGATCCTGTAGAACTTGGCTCATTTTCTGGGATGAGCTACCCTGCCCAGCTTGACGTCAGTGAGGGTGTCGTCTATGTGGCGGATCGATTTGGTTCGTTGTTCATCATCAATGCGAGTGACCCTTCGAATCCGGAACAGATTGGAGAGTATGTAGGTAGTGGTGAAACCTACGACGTTCAGGTAGTTGGTGATATAGCCTATGTTGCGGATTGGACTGAGGGACTTCAGATTCTGAATGTCAGTGATCCATCAAACCCGGAACTGATTGAAGAATATCTCATCTCTGGCGCATGCACTCATCTTCATGTCGATGATGGCATTGCATATCTAATCGATCATAGAAATGAGAATACAGGCCTGAAAGTCGTTGATGTGAACGATCCTACGAATCCAAGGTTAATCGATTCCTACATGCCTGATGACGAGCTATGGAATCCGAACGTGTTTGGAAACTACATCTATTGTGGAAACCATGAGATTGGGGGAGGAGAGCTCATCATACTTGACAAGAGCGATCCAACTAATGTTTCGGAGATTGGACAATATAACTTTGGAAGTGTCGTCAATTCCATTTTCGTTGCTGATAATGTTGCATATGCTGTAGGCTTTGAAGTGGGTCTGATGTTGATTGATGTAGCGGATCCTCACAATCCTATTCCAATTACGAGCTTGTTTGGTGTTGGATTGGGACGAGATGTCATTGTTGTAGATGATATTGTCTATCTCACTACAGACGATGGGTATCTTATCATCATTCAGCAAACGGAAGTCTTCAATTCTTCTCATTGAGTCTGTGTCTTTCGCAACCATCGTACTTCCCCTCCTTCTGGAACAAGATAGATAACAGCAAATCCAACAGCCTGATTAGTTGGGATGTGTCTAAGGAACTAGGTGAAGGAGCAATGCATCTGAAAGGTTTAGAGAAGCTTAGAGAGAAGCTACCAGACTACCCGGGAAATCGAATCGCAATGCTTCCCTTGCGAGGATTGCTTGCTACAGTAGTTGGATACCTGTTCCTCATAGTCCTGGATAGCCTTCCACGCCTATTCAATGGTATCGAAATTCTAGTGTTTCTTGAGCCATTCATCCCACTATTAGGGAGCCTGTTCTTGGCATGTCTCGCATTTTGGCTGATTGGGCGACTATGGAGCCAACGAGACTCGATGAAGGAAAAGTATGGAGACCGTGCATATCAGAGGATGATCATGAAAGGTGTGACAGGAGTGTTTCTGATACCTCCACTTGTATTCCATGCTGCAACATCCATCCGTTCGCTGAATTTGACTATCCCGCCCATACCTCCAGTGAATGAACTCAGTATCCTCTGGTCACAGTCGATCTTACCAATGCTTGGAGTGCCTTCAGAGGTCGATATTGTCATCCGAGTCCTTCTATCTGGATTCTTCTTGCTTCTAGGAGGTCTCACGGTACGAGCTGCACTATTTACCTTCGGGATAGATTACATGACCGTGGTGTACCTCTATTACCCAGAGGAGTCCGAGATCCAGAACCATGAGATCTATTCCATCGTTCGCCATCCAGCGTATATGGGAGGTGTGCTATTGACTGTCGCAGCTATAGTGTTCCGATTCTCGATCTACTCGATGATCCTTGGCTTCATAGCATATCTTGTATTCAAGTTGCAAACATTCAGAGAAGAGAAGGAACTCATCGAGCGCTTTGGAGATTCCTTCAGAGAGTACATGAGTAGGACGACCGCTCTCTATGTCAAGCCAAAAGAGATCCCTACGTACATTAGATTCCTCAAAGGCTCTCATGGTCAGTGAGATAGCTCCAGCTTTTTGGGATATTCATCAGGAAAGGAGCCAAAGGCACATCTTCAACATAAAGTCCCATTCTGAATCTGGATCATCTAATGTGTCATAATAGTCCGTGTTATCTCGAAGTGAGCCCTCCTCATACTCAGGATGTGGGCTTGAGAGGAAAACCTTGCCATCACCATAGTGAAGTGCGAGTGTACACGGATAGCCAGTATCCTGATAGGTGCAAATGACAGATACTCCTGTCATATTCTCGGCTTGAAAATACCCAGAATCCTCATAGAACATAGTATAGGTTGCGGGTTGCTCCGAGAGAGCGGGATCTATAGAATCTTGGTTCACATCAAGCTCTAGGAGAAAATTACCTGTCCCATTTGCATCCGCAATGAAGTCACCATGGAAAAGGTCTAGCCTCCATTCTGTCGCGTAGATAGCTCCTCCGTCAATACCAAGATAAGCGCCTCCGTCAGATATGAAGTCCCGAATTATCTCAAAATCAGACTGCTCTAGCACCTGACATCGTTCATCACAATAGCAGCCACCGGGCATCACCAGCATATCAAACATCGAGAGACTGCCATTATGTATGTGGTCCTCATTGATCACTGATACAGTTGCTCCCGTCCATTCCAACATCGCAATGCAGGCATCACGACTTGCTGCAGTTACCCCGCGATCAAAGTAGACCGCTACGAAATACCCATTGAGAACATCCAAGTTCGACTCGCTGAGATTGTTAAGATATGCTACTACTAAGACGGATGAAGATATTAGACCAGCAAGAACTACTACAGCTATAACCGTCTTCTTACGTGATAGACCTACATTCAAAATTCCAACGCCCCTGATATTCCAATTATCCTTCGAATTCGTGTTGTATAAGCGTTCTTCTCAAAGCAAGAAGCATCTTCTATTAATCGGATAGGAGTGATGAGGTCCGAAGACCCCATCGAGAGAAAGAGGAATAATGAGAATCAAGAATATCCAGTATACATTACTTTATAACTTTATGCATAATGTTAATTGCATGCTTGATGGCGGGGATGTGGTCGTAATCTTGAGGAAGGATGAATCCAAGGGTCTCCTGCAATCTGTGATAATCTTTAAGACTGCAGAATCACTCAGGAAAGCAAGGGATTCGTAATGTCAACAACGACCATTCACAGCTTTAAGGGAGGAACTGGTAAATCACTAGTTGCAGCGGTGCTAGGGTATTACCTCAGCAAACAAGGAAAAAAGGTCCTCCTTATTGATGGCGACTACTACGCCCCTTGCTTTGATACCTTTTTCCCTCAAAAGAAAGACCCACAGCCCTTCACATCCTATTTGGCTGGTAAAGCCACCTTCAAGGACGTTGTCCACGAATCTCAATATGATGACCTCTATGTCAGCTACGCACCTACACCAGATTTTAGTCAGGAGATCCTGCAAGCGGATGCGAAGACTCATGGAAAGTACCTGAAGCAAATCCTTGCAGGGATAAAGACAGCAAAGAGTGAGATGGGATTCGATGAGATAGTTATCGATAACTCCAGCGGTATCTCACTTGCTGCAATCAATTTTCTTTCCTGTAGCACTCGCTCAGTCCTAGTCATACGTCCTGTTCGCTATGGAGTCGAGTCGACCTTCAATATCATCAATGCTATATACCGGAAGCTCAAGTACTCAGGTGCAGGTTCAGTTCGAAAGGATTTCCTCCTTTGGAATCAAGTGCCTATCCAAGACGGTACTGTGCTTGAGCCGAGAATCAAGAAGTATTTGGACTACTGGACGCAGAAGTTCGTCGAGGCGGATATTGCGCCAGGACCAACCATCCCGTACATCTTCGATGTGGTCGCGAGTATGATAGCCGAGAGCACATTGGATCTACCAAAGCTCACTGGGTTCGTTGAGAATCACATTCAGCAGTTGGCAGCATTATTGGTCTGAAAGATGCGTTCACCATTACTTGTTCCGTGGAAAGAAAAAGTCATCATCCAGAGTCTTCTTGTACTCTATCAATACCCGGCGAAGTAGGGTTTGTATGGCTTCGTTAAGGGCAGACTCGATCTCTTTTGCGGACATACCTTTCCAGGGCTTCTCCCCACTCTCCTTCAGCTCAAGAAGTGTTCTTAGAAGAGCGGACTTACTTATCCCATCTGAGGAAGCCTTTAGGATTGTCTGGGCTACTGGAGTAGTTGTATCGGGAAGGCTCATCAGGACAGGAAGGTCCTCGAGCGCCTCATCCCTGTTGGTTACTGAATAGAACTTTCCATTAAAGGGCTTTAGACCAAGCTCGGTGCCTCGTTGCCAGAAGATCAGATTCGATTCCTCTAGCTTTGAGAGGTGATCATAGACCGTTGGTTGCTCAAGGTCTCTGATGCGGGCGAGATTCTTTGCGACTACACCGTGACCATGTTCCTTCTCATACTCGCCAATGGTCTCGAGAGTCTTCATCAACACTCTGGAGTAGATAAGGGGATTCTCACCATCCACTGAGAACTTATGTTCGACTGCTTGCTCCAAGGAGGCTATCCGACCCTCAAAGCTCTTCATCGCATTTTGAATGGACTTGAGTTGCTTCTGGATACCAGCTAGAGCGTTGAAAATCTCTGAGTCTTTGCTCCCATCTGGCATACCGTATTATAGGGTGATGTTCGATATAATCTTATTGCTTTAGCGGGAGAACCATAAAGTCGAAGCTATTCTCCATCTTCATTGGGTTTGTGCTCCTCTTGGATCTTGTCTAGATAGTCAAGAGCGGTGCCAAGATCCTCCTTTCCTTCCATCATGGATGCAGTCCGCTGCTCGACGAACTTACGAATACGTTTCATCGATAGAGCGATAACTAGGATGACTCCGATGCCAAAGACCCCCAGAGCAATGAGGATCTGCTCCACAGGCAGGCCGGGTTCAGTTGGTGTTGGGGTACTCGGAGTTGTTGTTGGTGTTGTGCTAGCTGTTTGAACAGTTATTCTCATTGAATCTGAACGAGAGTTGCCATACATATCCGAGATGATGATATCGATGGTATAGATACCGATCTCGAGGACAGTCTTATTCTCTATATAGCCCGGACTGCTGAACATGAAGTGGGTAGTATCATTCACGGACCAATAGATCGCTCCAGATGAGTCCGTGGCAGACATTTGATAACCGAATGACAATCCATACGAGATGGCTCGATTCTGAGGAGCAATGATCCAGTCTGGTGGTGTGGTGTCCCTCACCTGCACAATTAAGGAGCCTTCCAAGATGTTTCCATAGAAGTCCTCAACCTCTACTGTGATGCTATAGTTACCAACAGCCAGATTGACCTCGCTTCTAAGTACACCTAGTACATCAATTGAGAAGTTAACTTCATCATTGATTCTCCATTCCAAATCCAGATTCTCTGAAAGGTCAGAGGCTTTGAGTCTATAGTAGAGGTCATGATCAAACTCAACCTGCAATATCTCAGGAAAGTCCACCCAATGAGGATCTGTCGTGTCCTCAACGATGATGGTGTATTCAGTGCGGTCCCAATTATCATACTCGTCGAAAACTGTGATATTGAAGGTATATTCGCCAACAGGTACAGAGCTCTTGTTAGTCAACAAGCCAGTCGTTGAGATTGAGAAGTAGATTGAGATTGGCATGGTCCATTGAGAGATATCAGAGAGATCGAATGCTGAAAATTGTACCATGATGGAATCCCCGAATTCCATTATAAGAGGAGAAGAAGGACTCAGTCCGGTAGGAGCTGTTGTGTCAATGATGAACACTGTGAACTCGACATCCAAGATTCCACCAAAGGTATCATTCACAAAGATATGAAGCCCGTAGGGACTTACAGGTAGAAGGGTGATATTTCTGATGACACCAAAGTCATCGATATCAAAGTTCTCCGTATCATTCAGCCACCATGTATCGAGACCTGATAGATCAGTAGCATTCAGATCCCAGTGAAATGCAGCACCGAACTCCCATTCGATGTCATCAGGGGACTGATCCCATGTCGGGGGCGTTTGGTCCTCGACAATGACTAGGAACGTAGCATTCTGGTAGTTGGAATAGGTGTCCTCCACGCCAATTGAAAGTGGATACGTTCCGACCTCCAAGTTTGTGACATTCCGGATGATTCCTGCAGCATCTATGGAAAAGTGAATCGTGTCATTGAGATACCATGTCACGCTGCCAGAGAGGTCAGTAGCATTGATGTCATAGACAAAAGGAAAATCTAGCTCAACATGTTTGTCTATTGGAGGCTCGATCCATGAGGGACTTGTAGTATCTTGGACCGTGACCTTCATCGTTGAGCTAATTGAGTTCCCATGGGCATCAGTGACATTGATTCTGATGAAATACTCTCCCACGAGAAGAGGTGTTGCATTCCCTAGGAGTCCATCTCCCGATAGAGAGAACCACGTGGTGTCATTAACCCACCAATCAGATAGGATAGATAAATCGTAAGCAGCAAGTTGAAACTCCAGCTCATCACCGAACTCGACAATCGTATCAGCTGGCGCAGTAGTCCAGATAGGTTCAGTGGTATCTTCGATAATAATGGTCAGATCTGCATACAATGTGTTGTCATACGTGTCATTCACATAGATGCGTATGCCATAGGTTCCAGCGTCTAGAATCTTCACATTCTCAATTATTCCAGTGGGACCGATGTCAAAGTCAATTGTGGTATTCAACCACCATGAATGCAACCCGGAGGGATCAGTTGCGTTCAAATCGTAGTAGAAGTCATCACCAAGCTCGGATGTCTGAAGCACGGGATCTTGCAGCCACGAGGGCATCGTCGTATCCTGCACTATGATAAGAAATGACTGATTGATGGCTCTACCAAAGATATCATTGACATATACCCAGAGAGGATAGACGCCCACAGGGAGAGTTGAGATATTCGATATGATGCCATCCTCATCAATCGTGAAACGTGATGTATCATTCACAAGCCATCCTCCAAGCCCGGAGGGAGTCGTAGCATTCACATCATACAGGAAGGAACTGAGATACTCTGAAATCTGATTAGTAGGTTCAGGATCCCAGCTTGGTGCCGGATCAAGATACTCCCAGATGCAGTATGTCGCATTGCTACTGTAGATTGTGAAGACGCCCCACAGGTCATCGCCATCAGCGCTTGACACCTTGTAGCCCTTTTGTCCGGGAGCATAGAGAACGAAGACAGTGTCGTTGACATGAAGCGTTCCTGTATAGGCAGTATATGCAAGGTGCTCATCGGCATAGTAGTACTCTGCCCACATTAGAATTCCAGAAGCATTGGTACCAGGGTTCACCATGGATTCAGTAGGATTCGATATGAAACAGAAGAGCTCATCCCAGTAGATAGTCACACTCTGCGCATTCATATCTATCGAGCTGATATTATGGGAGTTTGTTGATATGATTGTGATTTTGCTGTAGGTGGAAAAGTTGAGCTCATTGGGAGTGCGAGATGCTTCCCATACATCATTGCCCAGCCAGCTCATCGAGATACCATTCAGCGAATATTCTCCATCTGTCACATTCGTTCCATCATAGGCATACTGGAGTCTGGCCAGCATATAGCCAGTTGTTGTGCTATCCACGATAAAGCTCGGAGAGGAGAGGTCCACACAAAGAATCTGATCCGTGATATAATCAGCAGAGTAGGTCGTGTCAAGCTGGTTGGAACCACCAACATTGACCACCACAGAGAAGGAATCAAGACCTATCTCATCGTCAGCGAATATATCGACTGTGAAGTTTCCGTCGGTCTCATTATAGGTGCTGAAGGTCCATGGGCTACCTGAGACATTGACACAGGACACTTGGATGTCAATAAGACTGGATTCCGGATGGAATAAAGTCGCGCCAGTATATGCCACTAGTCCAGTAGCTGTGATTGTTCCTCCGAGGTTACCCCTATTCGGAGTCCCAGCTCTGTCATCTAGAAAGAGACCACCATCTAATGTCAAAGTTGACACTGCATCCCAGTTCGCCTCATGCCATAGAAAGTCGGACTCTGCGTCTATATCATAGACTTCGACGTAGTAGTCGACGTTCTCTATCTGAGGACACTCGAAGCTAATAGTGTAATTGAAGACGAGCTCTAGAGATGTAGGAGAAGAGCTACTAGAAGATGTAGCAACATCCAAGACGACCCGATTACCATTTGCAGCCTCTGAGAAGGTTCCACCAATGTCATATTGGAGCGTGAAATAGTTGGTAGTCTGTGAATCATCGTAGATGCTCAAGGCTACATAGTCAATATTGGAGATGCCATCAATATCACTGACATTGACAGTAGTGGTGATGTAGTTGTATTCAGCAAGGACATCATCTGTGTTCACTAATCCTGCAGTCACTGGTGTGACATCACATACAGGAGCAGTGTCTGTGAATGTTATATACAAACGTTTGATTAGCCAAGAATCCTGATCTCCATCACCCGACCGGAGGACATCAAATATCCTCACATAACACTCGCTACCTGTCAAGTATGTGCCTATACTCACGCTGAAATTCTCATTGCCATTGCCCGTCCAGATAGGATTGTCGGGTGTAGTATCACCTGCTTCAAAGTAGAATGTGAGGTCTTCTACAGAGCTTGTATCAGCGAAATCAACATAGAGGGTATCCACATAATATGAATCGAATGCAACACCTGTGAACTTATAGACAGCATCGAAGAGATAGTAGGTATCTGATGTCTGAACATCAATCCGCCAGTTATTGGCCTTAAAGACTAGTAATCGATCTAAGGTGCCATATGCTACCCTCACTCGAAAGTCAGAACGCCTGTATTGAGAGGATGATGAGGAAAAGGTCTGATCGCCCTCACTAGACTCAACGAAATCACCAATAGGATCCCAATTCGAGCCATCCCAGAAATAGACACTCAAACCATACTCTTCATCGCTCCAAGAGCACTCGATATTGAGTGTGAATCTAACTTGAAGAGAACCCGTAGTATCTACTGTGCTGCAATATATCTCGCCACTGTACATAGAGGAATCCTGACGGAAATATCCTCCCGAGTAGAGAATGTTGGTAGCAGACCATCCAGAGGGAGTGCTACTGAATGTTGATCGGGTCATCAGATTGTCCCAGGAATATGTCGTGGTCTGTGATTCTCTTAGTGTAGAGTAAGTCGAGCTGCTCTCACCCATCCCGCTTGGAGGTGAAGTCAAAGTCGTTCCATAGGATTGGGATTGGACTGAATCCACATAATCATCAGGTTCAGCTGAAGTGATGTATTGTCGTTCACCTTCAAGAGTTAGGCCTTCTGGGTTTAAAGCAGTCTGATGTATATCACCAGAATAGCTAGGGAACGCAAAAAGAAGACCAATAACGAGCGACAAACAACATACAATGAGAATGCTTCTCTGGTGGCCCACTCCATCCTCTCTCCACTAAATCATAGACTTTGTCAATGCATCCCAAGCGCGATGCACATCCTCCAGACTAAGTCTGACATGGTGCGTCATAGAGAGGCTCTTTAAAGTTATGTTTCCTCGTAGACGAAAAGATTCGACAGACCTAAAATGGTCCCCACGAGAAAGTTAGTGAAAATTGGTTAAATATCTACAATCCAAGTACATACCGGTATTGAAAATGAATTCGGACTCTGAAAATGTGTTGAAGGCTCTCTCGAGCTCGACACGTCGTACGATCATGAGGCAGATCTCGGACAAGGGCAGTGCGACCTATACTGAGATCATGCAAGTGCTGGGTCTTGATCCAAATCTCATGAGCGGCACCTTCAATTACCACCTGAAGGAGCTGAGCGAAGTAGGTTTGATCGAGCGGACTAACGGGGAATACCGGATAAGTGACCTTGGAAAACGTGCCCTCATCCTCGTTGACCAAGTCGCAAAGGATGTCAAGATAGACCAATATGGTGTGCTTTCTGCGGTCATGTCCATGAGTCCTCGGAAGGAGCTCGCGCTCTTCACGAGCCAGATGGGGATGATGGCAGGTATGATCTTCACTATACTGAGCCTCATACCTTTCCTTATAGACTTCAACGCTGCTAGTCCCTTCATATGGATCAGTTCAGCATTCTTCATGATATCTCTAGGTATTGCTGTAGGCTCGACTGCGAAGATGATAGGTATTCTGAGGAAGTTCAAGGTAGGATTCTCGATCATGGTGTTCCTGTCATCGAACTGGTTCTTCATCAGATCGCCCAATAGGAATAGGTTCTTCATCATCACCATGCTGACGGTAGCATCCATTATCACGGGAGCCTTGGGTATCCTACTTGCCTTCTCAGGCGAGATCGCATGGTTCTCCATGTGGTGGTATCAGCTTGTCGTTCCATCGATCACAACAGGAATCCTTACTATCTGGCTGTATATCCGTACTAGAAGGAGAGCCCACCAACTGGAGGAGAAGCAGAATGAGCAATGAGGAGAAGGCAGAAGGGATTGACAATGTCTTGGATCTTCTCTCTAAACCTCTCAGTCGGTACATACTCTCAGTGCTAGCGGGTGTAGACCCAGGAACCTTCAAGGGTAAGATACAGGAACATGATGACGCTACGAATATCGATGACAACCATTGATAGGTCATGATCCTGTTTGATGGGATTCGGTCCTTGATCATGTCAAGGACGCTTTTTTTCTATACGAAGTCATCTCCAAAAAGTGATGAACCATCCAGTAAACACAGAAAAGTGTGCATGAGGTAGATATCTCATATTGGAGTGGTTAGAACATGGTCAAGATTAGTCCATTCGTGAAATTGCTCAGAGGAGAGTATGAGCTCACAGTCATCCTTCTCCTCACACGACTAAAGGGAAAGGCAAGAGCAGATGAGATTATCAAGAAAGGCCTAGAAACCAAGACCCTTCCTGCTTTGAATGGAGCGAGGGTTGCTGGAGTCCGCAAGTTCCTCCTCGATAATGAGCTCATCACCATCGAGAAAGAGGGGAATGAGATCATCCACACCCTCACGAGGAAAGGCGATAAGCTCGGTAGACTCCTCAGCTCGATATCAGACTTCATAGTGAAGGATCTGAAGTGGGAGCGATAGTCATAATCAGGAAGTAACAAAGAAATAGACCCTCAGAGAACTGTCAAAATTCTGAGGGGTATCACACACCTATCTTACGTATCTTTCTGGCCTATGGTGTGTGGACAGTACAAAACGCATTTCGAGTGATTCTTGTCATATTCTAAGGTCGTCTGAAGTTGTCTGTACTACTTCTTCTTGTGTTTGGCTTGGTCGTACTTGTTCCAGTGATCTATCGACGCAGTATGTCCTCTTGATTTGAGCTCTGAATGAACATGTTCTTTTATTGCCGCGCTTGTCATCTGAGCGTCTGTTCGCTTCGACAACGAGCTAGCAATTGTCCGAGCATCTTCATAAGGGACACCTGTCTTCACAATACTTACTACGACTTTCTCAGGCATATACGCCTCGATCGAGCCATCTCTCTTTTTCACTTTCATAGGAATACCTTCTAAATCGGGAATCTTTTGTTCCCATTAACGCTTGGTAAAATATTCAAATAACTTTTGAGGAATACTAACATCCACTCGTCGGTTCTGATTGTTCCACCTATGATTCAGGTTCTATATCTATCGCGGAGGTTTCCTCCTCATGGAATGAAATCTTTAGATTTCAGAAGAAAGAGAGGAGAGGCTCATGATGCAAGATTGCGCCGATATCCCTCCTTTTTACTCCACGGTCATATCTAGTATCACCAATTCCGTGTAGGAGATACTTGTGAAAGGCCAAGGTCCAGTAGCACTACTAATCCTGTTCTTATTGGGATGTATTGTAGTCATTCAACCGCCAGTAACAGCGCTGCAAGAGCCGGAGACTCCACCCGCAAGAGGTGGTCATGCGATGGCCTATGACCCTCAGAATGAGGTGACAGTGCTCTTTGGGGGATACAACTTTGAAGGTGGATATCATTCTATAGGGGACACTTGGGTCTACTCCTACCAGCTGAATACATGGACAGAGCTTGATCTAGCTGTTTCTCCTCCTGCACGGGATTCGCATAGCATGGTCTACTGTAATGGCACGAACGAGATCATTATGTTCGGAACCTACAGTGTGGGTGACTATGCAGATATATGGTCATTCGACTGTGATACTCAGACATGGTCCGAGATAATCACCACAGTGAGTCCGGGGAATCATTGGTGTCATGCGATGGCGTATGATCCAGAGGAGAATGCCATCATCCTCTTCGGAGGCTTCTCAGGAGAGGGACGTGAAGGTGATGACACCTGGAAATTCGACCTGTTGACTAGGGACTGGACTGAGCTTCATCCAGCAACAGTCCCACTGGCTCGATATGGACATGTGATGGTCTACGACGAGAGCATTGGCTTGATCGTCATGTCCAATGGGAATACCGCATATCAAGGCCATCAGGATGACACGTGGGTGTACGATACTTCCGCGAACACATGGACAGAGGTGTCCACAACCGGGGACCCGGGAAACCTGAAGTGGCCTGGAATGGTCTATGATTCGATCAATCAGAGGTGTATCCTGTTCGGCGGGCAGGTGGGCGATGACCCTGTGGATGAAACCATGGTCTATAACGGGCAATCGGAAACATGGACCAATGCGCATCCGGATTCGAGCCCTAGCAGGAGGATCACACCGGGAATGGCGTTCGACTCAGCAAACGAGGTCGTCATACTGTTCGGAGGCGCAGCCCCTGACTATAGCCCACTTGGAGATACGTGGGCCTTCTCCTTTGATGAGAACACTTGGACGGATATGAGCACCGAGCCAACTGGCACTTCCACTACTGGGACAACAGGTACGGATCCAGCAAATCCGACCCCTCTCGGGATAGAAGTTATGCTCCTATTCGCGTCGCCAATTATCGTTGCAGTCGCTGTAGTTGGAGTCTATTTCATCCGCCGGAGATAGACAAGAAGAATCAATACCAGACCTATCGAGCCTGTTCTCTTCTTCGAATCTCAAGAATCACAACTACTGAAGCAATGCCAATGATACTGAATATGGTGCCAATCACTAGGGGTACTAGTATTGATTCTGTCGTGGAAGTATTCGATGGACTACCTATATTGAAGAGGAAATCGATGTAATGTACTGACCCCCACCCAACTGTATCACGGACCCAAAGTGATGCCTGTACAACGATTCGCTCGCTTGTCTGTTGGTGCGTCAATTCTGCATAGAGCTCTAGGGTTTGCATTGGGACGGGTAGAAGGAAAGGAATGCCAGAAACGATACTCGTATTCTGTGAGAACAATAACTCCTGCTGGGTGGATTCGTCCCAGTAAATTCCGTGGAGGCTAGCACTGGCGATTCCTGAGGGGTCACTTGCGTTCACTATGAAATAGTCATTCACTGCATCTAGTGTATACGGGGGTCCTTCTACATCGGAGTTATATTCAGGAAATAGAATGTTCACCTCAGGGAACATCGTTTCGGTGAGTATGGTCATATTGAAGATGGTTACCTGAAATTCATCAAGCATGAGGCGGACATCCATCAGCATCTCATCATCTACTTCAGGATAATGGAGCTGAGAATAGGAGCCATTGAGAAAGAAGTATGTTGCATTCCTATAGGCTATGTATTGTACGAACTCGCTACCATCCCAGAGTATCTGATTCACAAAAGCTGAGCCATACCAAGCTGCATTGCGAGATTCTTCATGGTCGGGATCCTTGAATTCGATGACCATATTGTCAAAGCAATTGGACACGTTCCATGACAGATCAATAGAAGTCCAGAAATTTCCGGGGGTGTACTGTGTGATGTTAGGGGAGAATAAGCGCCATTCGAACATTACAGGTGTGCCTGTAAGAGTGAGAGTTACATTCCCGTTTAGCACAGTTGATGCATTCGTATACGGAGATATGAATGGAGGTGCTACAGACTGTGAAAGCGATAAGGCGTTTTCATCATTGGACATCGGTTCTTGGAAGTCTAAAGATGGGATAGTAGGAGATAGAAATAGTACGATGACTAAGTAGAACGCTAATACCCCCTTCAGACATCGAAACCTTAGCAATTCAGTACTCCTCCGTGAAGAGAGTAGCAAATGTAGAATTATGAAGCTTTCTTCAGAAACAGGCATAGTTACATGAGTAATCCGACAGCCATCTGAAGACCTAGGGCCAAGACCTCCTTCAGGAGTTCCTTTCCTCCACCCTTTGCTTTATCCTTGAGCTTCTCCCATCTTGTGGAGGGAGTCTTCAATTTTCCATTGATGATATCGAGAATGGATTCAAGGCGCTCATACGCTTCCTCTTGTTTCTCGAATCCCATTGTAGTAGCCAGATGAGCATTCTCGACCGCATGGATAAGACGCTTCGTCGTATCTGCTAGCTCATCAGATCTTGATAGTAGAGTAGTAAGAGCTGATTGGACCTCTCTTTGCTCCTCCACAGATAGTCCAACGGAAATCATGATCCCGCCCAAAGTATCCATTTTCTTAGAGATCTCATTGAATCCGACACTCATATCTTCAGATAGAGTGGATAATCCTTTCTCAATCCTATCAAGCTGTGTCGGAACATCTCGC
>JBHLQH010000053.1:0-17010 GCA_048884965.1 Candidatus Thorarchaeota archaeon
ACGAACATGCGAGAAATGCGGCGCGTCGATTTAGCATACATGTTTTCATTGAATGTACATAGATTCTTTCACTAGAACTTTCTTTCCTCGATGTAAAGGATTCTGATGAGCTTGGATGTCCATGAGCTTTTTATACCCGCTGAAACCGTCTGCAATTCGATTACAATGGGAGTTTCGCGGAGATATCATCTGGTACTTGTATCTGCACTCATCTTTCTAGTGTTATTGACCTTTCTATCATTCAACGAAACAATGGCATCTCTTGATGCTAGATATGATATTCCTTACAGGTATCACGAAGCGCAGACTGAGAGCGATTGGACACAAGCTTGGGGAATAAATGAGATGACTGTCGAGCCAAAGGATGGTTTCTGTGACGAGTCTGGTAATATCCATATCGTCGGAAGCCTAAATCACTTCGAAGGAGAGAACGTTGAGACTGACTTTCTCTGGGTGAAGTTCTCTGGCAATGGAACCTACCTGAACCACTCTACATATGATTTACGTGAAACCGAGAGTGCGGAAGATATCGTTATTGACAGTATTGGCAATATCTACCTCATTGGATACAGCTGGAGGCCTTTCATCGGATATGATGGGCATATCATCTGCTTCAACGCATCAGGTCAGTATCAATGGATAAAGACATTCCCGGGCTACCACATCGAATCCGGAGATATTGATAGCAGTGATAACTTGGTTATTTATGCACTCCAAACTGAGGACTCCGATGGATATCTTGGCAAATACGACGTATCAGGAAATGGTATGTGGAATGTCACCTGGACCTCTGACATGCCAGTCGATTCTAGCGTGGTCGTAGACGAAACAGATCATCCGTATCTCTATGGTACCATAGATGACCATCGCATACTCTTCAAATTCGATGATTCTGGGAATCAATTGTGGAATAGAACGGCGACTCCTGGCAATTACACCAACTCAGGTAATCTAGAACTTGACTCCTCAGGTAATCCATACGTATCAGGATGGACAAAGAGCCATCTGTACGCGCATGACGAATTCATCTTCGTGTCAAAATATGATGATAATGGTGACTTACAATGGACTTCTCTGTGGGAGTCTCCTCCGGGAGAAGCACCTGCATGCTTTTGTCTCACAGTCGAAGATAATGGAATGATAGGAGTGCTTGGCTACCTGTATCCCTATCAACTCGAATTGTGGGTGGATCCGGATGGCTCCATCCGACGAACTGTTGTATCTGAGTTAACAGTTACATCTGAGTACATCCACATCTCATTCTTAGACAACGATGATAACCTAGTGCGTGCATACAATATGGGGTATAATCTGATTCTCACTAAAACCTATCTTGATGTAACAGGCCCCACAATTGATGGGGTTCCTTACTATACAGTCGCTCAATCTCCTTCTGGAGCACTTGTTTCTTGGAATTTCTCTGATTCGAGTGAATGCTCCTATGTGATATATGTCAATGGCTCAATCGTAGATTCAGGACAACTCAACAGCACTTCAATCTCTTTCAACATGATTGGGATGCAACCGGGAACCTACAATGTGACGCTGTTGGCTTTTGATTGGAGGGGAAATACTGCTTCTGAAACGATGATGGTTGTGCTACTTCCGCTTGATATCATCCCAATTGTGCTTCCTTGGTTGATATCCATGGTAGTGATAGTGTCAATTGCCACAAGCGGCTGGTATGGTCGAGCGTGGTATAGGACTAGACCAAAGAAAGAACCCACCCCCAAGAAATTACCTAAACCCAAGAAAGATAGAGTAAAGATATCATTGCCAAAAGGTAAGGGTGTGCAAATTCTACGTGGCGGCGAGTTTGTTGGGAACCGATTAAGGTACAAGGTCAAGGTTCTGAATGACACGAAGTACATCATAACAGATGTCACTGTCACATTACTTTCTTATCCAAGAGACAGCCTGACATTGGATGGCGATGTGTCAAAGAGGATTTCCAAGATTGAGTCTGGAGGTTTTAGAAGTCCGAGCTTTGAGTTCTCACCCACACAGGATTGTGTGAAGGGTGAAGTTATAGCAAGCATATCATATGTGGACCACGAGGGAAAGGCACACTCACAAACCTCAGAGCCTTATATCATCCGTGCAGTTTGCGACCTGCTCAGTCCCGAGAGTATCACACCAGCTGATTTCGAACTAAAGCTCGCATCTCTTCAGAGCAGCGATTCCAGCATCAAGGTCGATGACTGGAGCCCTGAGGAGATGCGAGAGAAAGCTGTTCGGGTATTGAAGGACTCAAACTTCTATCAGGTCAGTGAACGGGTCACCTCTGAAGGTGAAGAAACTAGAATCCAACTGACTGGTTGGGCGAAGGGCAAGTATACTGGAAAGCATGTTGGTGTGTCACTAATCATATCAGGAATTCCTGAAACAAAAGGTGCGGTTTGCAATCTTGGCATTGTAGGCGAGGATGATGCGATGATGCTCCCCGCAATTGATGAGCTCACCAAGAAGCTCAACTCATGGTTATGTCCCCAGTGCAGTGGCATTCTGCCTTTGGATGTCGTCTTGCTACTCAAGAAGGGTGATTGTTCAGAATGCCCGTTCTGTGGTGTGGTTCTGGAAAGCTGAACCCATAAGTAATGCTAGATTAGCTCCAGTAGAGATACGATCGTCGCTATCTTCAAGGATGGCCTCTCCGCGATTGTTCCTGTGGTCGTCGAGGAGATCAAGCGCGTTCAGGCTGAGAGATAGACCGCCTCACTAACCCAGCCAAGCTATGGCTGGGTCTATTTTTCAGTAGATTTCAAATATCGGGCTGGTCTAAAGTCTAGACTAATGTAGATTCTGAAGGAATGCTATCTTGATCACTATGATGCAAGAAGACGAATACTATCGGTATGCAAGATTTCATGGCAATATCAAGAAGACAGTTCTGATTGGGAGTATCACATCGCTTCTCATTGGATTGATAATCACGAGCTTAGTACCTGTTGTTACAGAACCTAGCGGATATTTTCTGATTGAGCGCGATGGGCCATCTGGATATAGCTCTTCCTTCATAACAAAGGAGAGTGCATCCCTTAGCGAATTGGAGCTATTTCAGACTCACAATTTCACCTTGGAATCAGGATGGCGCTCCCGAATTCTCTACTCTATCACTCCCTCGGGTGAGTGGCATCAAACCGATGATGGTCTCCAGATATCTGGCAGCGATATGGACATCACCCTACAATATCTCCTAAACGTTCCAGTAGAAGAATACCTCATCTTACATTTTAGTGCTGCATTCGAAGCATTGGAAGGGACACCTCGCGTAGGGATAAGTACACATTTCGGCGCCTTCAGTACTCTTTGGGCAAGTCCGACTGGAAGATCAAATATCACTGTCCTAGAAATGGACGAGTACAGAGTCTTTAGTCTCGCCGTTCAAATCGATGAAGTATGTAACATATCTCAAGGTTGGATTCAGCAAGCACGATTGGAAATTGAGGTACATTTCAACGATTTTGCATCGGTCATTGTACATAATGCAACATCAACAGCAGTCACTTCTTCCCCTCTCGTTCCGTTCAGTTTTGATTTCCGAGATTCTGCGAATGAAAGTATGTATGCCAATAAGAATTCTCGAATGATGGGCTATCCCCCTTCTTTGAATATCACGGAGACGCAACTGAATCAAACCGCGTCAGTATTTCAATGGGTTTCAGATGACCGAATTTACCTCACCCCCGGCGAGTACAAGATTGACTATGGTTGGTTTCTACTTTACAATGCCTCAATATCTGAGTATGGTGAGTGCTTGATCGTCCTCTCACCAGATCAAGAGGGCTATCTGACAATGCAAATCAATTGTATGAGAGTATACTTGAGTCTTCCACAAGACCAAAGTCATGACATACAAGTCTGGATTTATGGCCGCGCAATAAGAGACAACTGGTTCTTTGAGCAATCTCGAGTTATCTACAATTTCAGGGACTTCTTTCCCGCTGATTCGTTCCTATATGCTCCTGGAAGAATAGATGAGGTACTCGTTTACGGTATTGATCCGAGCCAGCGTTTGTATGAGAATCCTGTATCGCTTGACGGTACTCATGATCTGCTAATTCGAATCGCAGAAAATAGGTTCCCGTTCTTTGGAGTTTCATTTGATGTGATTCAGATGTTTGCCGCATTGGTTCTATTGAGTATGATATTTGCGTCACTCATTAGTCTTAGGAAGGCACAAAATCCACTCCCTCTTGCTAAGTGGATCCATCGAGAACGGTTCATTCCCACCCTCCTGATGTTCGTAGGCTACTGCCTACCTTGGTTCTCAATCAACACATCAATTGCTACTGTGAGTGGAATCACTACCGAAACGACTGCAGTCTTTCTTCCCATAGGTGTGGAAGCCATGAGAGAGAGTTCAAAGAACTGGATAGTATATCTATATGGGGTAGATTACTATCTACGACCGTCCTCGATTCTAGATTATTATGACATCGTTGGTGTTCTACCAATTATAGCGATGATCTTCTGGATCCCTCTGTTCATACTTGTTGTCCAATACCTTGATGATAGCAAGATCAAATCAACATGGACCTCTGTTCTTCCTTACGCAATCCCAGGTTGTGTATCGCTTTTCTATCTTCTATGGAACACAAGCTATTTGACTTTGGGAGCCATTCCTGTAGTCGCATCAATGATACTCTTTAGTTTTCGAGCATTGAGTAGAACTCAGAAATGGAACTCCTTGCGAGTTCGGATAGGAAGAGATGTGCATGAAACGAGATAGAAAGAGTAACGGCTTACCTCTGGTTTTTGAGTTAGGCCCTACAACCTGGAAAGTTCTGATTTCCTTGCTTGCTGTACAGCGACCAATAGGACCCAGGGAGGTTGCACGAAGACTTGGGATGAGTAGTCACACGGTTGCGATATATCATCTTGAGAAACTCTGCAATGAGAATGTAGTCGAAAAAAACATCGAGGGCGAGTATCATGTCAAATCTGGTGCAAACCTCGGCTTCCTTGACAATTTCCTATATATCCGAGATAAGACTGTTCCAAGAGTGCTCTTCTATGCGGTGGTAATAACAGGACTTGTCGTATTCTATATTACCGCTGTTGGAATAGATTATAGTATCCATAGCCTCTTCACATTGACAATAGGGATTATTTCCATGGTATTCTTCTGGGTGGAAGTCTATAGGACTTGGACTGGTCTGGTCTAGAAATGCATAGGATGATTGACATCTTATTGTCAGCATCCTCTTCGCTATTCTTTCCGGTCTTCAGACCAAATGCACTATCTCAAAACTTCAAGCAGTTCGCTTAATTTGGGTAGTTGGGAACTCAAGCCTGAAAATCACACCACTTGAGTGTTCCCTATCAACTCCTTCCCGCACACTGATTTTTCCATTATATCTCCCTACAAGGACATTGGCCAATGGAAGACCAACACCTCCGCTGGGATTCCGAGAATGCCAATCAAACAAACTCATCAGATCGAGAGATTTGATATCAAACTCCTCGCATGATATCTCGACTACAATTGTTCCTGCTTTTTCCTGATGTTCGATTTTCACTGTGACCTTTGCTTCGGATGTGTTGATGTTGTCAATGATGAATCTGAAGACGCTAAAGAAAGCATACTTCAACATATTCTCTGCTTGAATAGCATAGTCTTCTGGAGGAAAGTGAGCATTGAAAGTGATGTTGGCCCGAGGGTAAAGCTCATGGATATCTACTAATGCCTCTTCGATGCATTTGACAACATCAGTATCGACTAGCATCCGCGTTGTTTCATTAGCAAGGACCATGATCTTAGTTTCTTTCAACAGTATCATTGACCTGTCAATCTCATCGCTTACCATGGTCAGAGACTCAAGGACATTCATGTTGCGCTTTATCTGATGGAATGCTGTTTCTATGCCCAATAACATCCCTTGTATGATGTTTGCCATGTCATGACTAAGCAGGTCAAGATAGAATGATGCTTTCTCTCTCTCCCCCTTGTATCTGGAGAGAATCTCAGAAAGCTGTTCGCTCTCCATTCCTTCTAGTGCTCCTGTCACATCAGTAAGTGCAATTACAACCGATAATGGAGAACCATCTGTGCCTAGTTCGTGTGGCAGGATATCAACCTTGAAACGGCGTGAGATTCCTAGAGGGTCGATCCTGATGCTTGGTATCGTGAATCCATCCCCAGACCGCATCACCCTCTCAACGCCATCCAAAAGATAGGACAATGTGGTATGTGCAAGCTTGTTGATGGATGTGCCCTCGGGAGGTAGATTTGATTCGACAATCCTACCTTGGTCATCTACTATAAGAAGAAGAATCTCTAGTTTTTCGTACAGTCCTGCGTAGGTAACAGTTCCAATGATATATCCCCCTAATCCAACTAATACTACCGATATTGCTTCGAAGGCTATTCCAAGGTCTATCATTCTGAAAAGCCCTGCGAAAATACCCGTGCCAAGCACCATCGAAAAGTAACCAAGCATTATCACTCGGTATCCCCTCTCATACTCTGGCTTTGTTGTACGATAGGGGTATTTACGAAAATGATTGAAATAATAGACCGGAAGGGCCGTAAAAAGGGGGATAAGGAAGACAACTGCTACTCGTCTAGCGAATTCAGGATCAATAAGTATGTAGAAAATAGACACTACAGGTAAACTAATCGCAAAGGCTATCATGATTGTTCTTACAGCCCAAATGCTTGGTTTCTCAATCCTTGCTTCTGCACTCACATGAAGAAAATAGACTCCTAGGCTCAAGAGGGGCAATCCGTAGAAATAGTCCATCGCTCTAAGAATAGTGACTATGGGGTCGCTTGTGGGCAGATTCAACCAAGTATACAGATTTAGATTATGAAGTATCATAGCGAAGGCAAAACCAGCAAAAATCAGGTCGTTCCGTTTCTTTCTCTGCCACGATTGAACAATATAGACAATAGTAACAATGACAGAGATGAGTGCTGAGAAGATGGCGATTTCATACAATTCTGTTTCTACCCTCCACTAGAGTGTCTAGCTACAGAATTGGCGTGTCCCTTTTCGGAAGTTCTGGTTTCATGGTATAACCTTTTCTTCGATGTATTCTGCAAACTGAAATAGACATGAATGCGAAAGATAATACTCCTTACATATGGCACACCAGAATTACTGAGGTCTGAAACCAAGGTGCTCTACTTCAATAGATTCATTAGTCAATAACTCTACCATCTTCTGAATGGGCTTGTATCGACTGGAATTTAGAGGTCGTAGGTGAGGACCGTGGACAAGACACAGCTGCTATGGACCTTGGTAGAGGGAACCAGCGAGTTGATATTTAGTGTGCTAAAAGATGGCTCTATCGAATATGTGAATGCCTCCTTCTTAACGAAACTGAAATACTCTGAAGATAATTATGAAGAAGTTACGTTTACAGACCTTGCATTTCCTGGATCTCTGAATAAGGTAAAGGAGCTCTTGAAACTGGCATTTTCAGGGAAAGATATCCTTGATCAAGATTTCACATTAATTGACTCCGCTGGCGGAATTGTTGAGGTTGTGGGTAGTCTTATTCCAAGATATGAGGGTGGGCTGCCTGTAGCCGTGATGGGGATATTCAGAGATGTTACTGACCAGAAGAGAATAGAAAAGGAGATTCAGGAAGCTCGTACGAAAGCTGAGTTCCTAATGGATATCATGATTCATGATATTACCAATATCAATCAAGAAATCCTTTCTACTTTGGAGTTAGTGAGTTTTATTCCTGCCTTTCCTCCCGATATGAGATCGCTTCTGAATGAATGTATGACTGAGCTTGAGAGGTCAACATCGATTATCTCTAATGTCAGGAAATTATCCGTATTAGAGTCTGAATCACAAATAATGGACGACCGGGATTTGGGAGAAGCTATCTATCGTGCATCTATTCGTGCGAGAGCTTTGAATCCAACGAAGAAGTTGAGGCTTGTCAATAATGTTCAGCTAAATACCTACTATATTAGATCCAACACCTATCTATCCGATGTGTTCTACGAGCTATTCAATAACTCATTGAAATTTGATGAAAAGGATGAAGTGAGAGTTGAGGTCACAGCTAATCCTATTGCGCATTCACCCTTTTTGCGAGTAGAAATTTCTGACTATGGACAAGGAATCTCCGACATTGAAAAGAAACGTATCTTTGACAAGGAGGTTTCGAGAAAGGATAGTGTCAAAGGACTCGGACTGGGTCTAACCCTAGTGAAGAGAATTCTGGAATCATTTGGGGGATATATCAGAGTAGAAGATCGTGTTCAATCAGATCCGAGTAAAGGCGCCAAGTTTGTCATTATGCTAAAGTATTCAGGAGAAAAATAAAACGAACAGGAGCTACATGTAGATGACATCGGTACTAATAGTGGATGACGACAATTTCCTTCATACTGTTTTAGGTAGAATTCTGAACATTGGAGGTCATGAAGTTGTTGCGCATGCCTATGACGGAGCTGAAGCGATTGAAAAATATACACAGCTTTCTCAGAAACCTGAGATCATTCTCATGGACCACCGAATGCCTGTCATGAATGGGGCAGAGGCAACAAAAAAGATACTCAAGATTAATCCCAAAGCAAAAATAATCTTCATCAGTGCCGATGAATCTGTTCGAAGGATAGCTCTTACTGCAGGTGCTTTGGATTTCCTGACAAAACCCATTAGAAGCAAATATCTCTTCGCTATTATCGAGAAATATTCATCCTGAGTATTATTATACTATCTTTCGAACAGGAAGAGAAATCACGAAACCAGCTCCCTTTCCTTTCATAGATTCCTTCAGCTCGATAGACCCATCCACGATTCTAAGAACCTCGCGGCAAAGATAAAGACCGTATCCGCCTCCCGTTGTTGAGACCCCTCTTTCGAATATCCTATCTCTTACAGAAGATGAGATACCCGGTCCATCGTCTTGAATCTCTATCCTAACCTGATTACTCTCTATCTTGCCAATGATTTCTATCATGGCTTTCGATCCTGCATACGTAGCCGCGTTCCTAAAGAGATTATCAAACACAAGTGGTAATAGCCTATTGAAGGGGATTTCAACACCCTCAAGTCTTTCGATGTTCCTAATAATATTCAATTCTGGATAGATCTTTTTTGCCCGTTCGACCGATTCATTGATTATTCTCGTGATTTCGGTTTCAGGAGTAGTAGAACCCTTTCCAAGCACTGATAGGAGGTTAATCATTCTATCACAGATTGCCTCAGCTGTGACTACAAATTCATGGAGTTCAGTTGAATCGTCTGAGAGAATGATCTTTATGAGATCGATGTTGGTCAAGATCAGCCCTATATCGTTCTTGAGGTCATGTCGCATTAGAGAGGCAAACAGTTCAAGCTCCTTGGTCTGCCTCCGCTGAGTTTCTAATAACCAGACTCGCTCAAGATGAGCCTGAAGATCAAGAGTGATGGTAGAGAAGAATGCTTCCTCATCATCAGACAGGATCTGCTTTTCCTTTATATCCATGAATCCCAATTCGATAAAGACATCATCGATATCATGCGGAGCGACTTTCTTTCGAATGGTGGAAAGTGCTCTTGAGAAGTCATCCGTTTCATATACTGAGTCTAGTATCTTCACCCTACAAGATATTGAATCGGGATTGTGAAATCCTTCAAGTGCCATGTGGATAAATAACGTCATTGCGTCATCAAGAGAAGAACGATGGTCGGACAAAGCCTTGCTTATGTTTCGCAAGACTACCATCTGGTGAGAGATTTTCTGTAGTCTTCTATAAGACTGATCTAGATCACCATGATCCTTGTCTTGTTCAGATGGCATCGAACTATCCACCACCCCCACGTAGATTTATCTTTCCCTAATTGAGTTAAGAGTCTATATCGTTTCTATTCACGACGTGGTGTGGAGTGTAGCACATGAAGACTGACGACTATGCAAATCAATCCAACGAGAAGATGCTCTTCTTATACAACAAGTTGACTGGGATGGCTCCTTACACTCATGAATTTGTCCCTGGACATCTCGACTCACAGATGCTTTCTGGCTTTGTTTCAGCGATGTCTAGCTTTATGGAAGAGATGACAGGCGCAGAGCAGCATCAGTGGAAGACTGTGTATGGCAGTGACACTATACTACTAGTTGAGGCTTCTGATTGGATGGTGAGTGTCTTAGCAGTAGTTCAGGAAACCCGGGAGTATAGGAGCAAGCTTAGACGCATCGTGAAGGAATATGAGCAAGCATTTGCCCATCTCAAGAATGCCGATGGAATTGAAGGAGGGATATTTAATGAATTCGACAAATATGTCCAAAGAGTATTCGTAGGGGACAAACTGAATGAGAGAACCCTCATCTTGAAAGGAGATGATTGTATGGAACTCCTTACTTCAATGGAGGGAAAACCTTGCTCCTCTGAGTTCAACTCGTTTCTTACAAAAGTATCTGATGGGCAGACGATACAAGAATATATCATAGAAAGTGATTCTGACTCAACCTTGGTAAAGGAACTGATCTCGGAGGCAGTTTGGCGAAATCTATTGTACTTGCATTTCATCCCTATGGATAATGATATCATGGAACTATCAACTGGCTCTTCGAGCATCATATTCTCATCTGAGAATCCACTTCAAATCCCTCATCAATCCCTTGAAGTCATCACCGCACTGGATGGACGAAAGCCACTCCTTCAGTTCATTGGTGGTCTTAGCACGAGCAAAAATGAACGACTTATCATTGATCTTGGCAATCTCTGCAACCTAGGGTACCTCTCCAGAGTGCCTATCGAACAGAAATTCCTTTTATTGAATGAATGCATTTTGACTCGTTTTTATCTGAAAATGAAAGACGCGTTGGATGAAGAAACAGTTACTTCTCTTTTTACGGATGTACGATCAAAAGTAATCAAAGCACACTCATGGGCCGGCCGAATCAATCTGGAGGGCGATGGTCGAATCAAGACCTATTTCGAGTCAACAGCAACTCCTCACGATCTCGAGATGATCTCAGATGCTTTGGATGCGCACTTGTTGGAAAGTGTAACTGCTTGTTCTGAGAAACTTGGACTGACAGAAGTGAAGCGGATTTTGCATGAATGCACTAATGCGTGCAACAACGACTGGAGGGATTTCTTTGATGATGTGCTATTATAGAATTGGAATGAATTGCTCCAAGGACCACCTAGAACGTTCCACCATCAGGTTCCGATGATTGCTTTTGAAATGCCTTATGCCTCAATGCAGTTAGCCTGATACACAATATACGCTTAATACTCCCTTTAAACGCGGATTGAACTTAACATTGTTAATGGTGATTGGTGTGAACTTCAGCTATCGACCGTTAGTGGTATTTGCTATTCTCTTCTGTGTTGCATCCATACCGATGCATTCAGGCTCATTCAACGCAAACCTATCTGCAAATCAAGAAGGTGGGCCAGAATTAATCTCAACTTCAACGATTTGTCATTACGCTGATGGCTCTCACAAAGAAATAGGACAATCTGAGAAGGCACTGAGTGCAATCGATACGACTCCTCCTCTAAGCCGGAATACAATGGTGATCAGCCCAATGGAAGAAATCGCTATCATTGACTATGTTACCGGTGGCAATTCTATCCCTTATGTCCTAGACGATGCGTATGAGTCATTTGAAAGATCGGCAGCCCTTGATAGTCCCGATGTCTATCATGCTATAGTATCTGGGAATTTTGGTACTGACGAATACGATGAAATCTTAGTCTTTAGTGGATTTGGTGGTATTACTATTTATGACGATGCAGTGCATTCGTATCCCAAGATCTTGGATAAGGGGTACGGTGTTGATAGCACTCCCAAGGTCCTCACTGCTGATGTAGACGGTGATTATATAGATGAGATATTGCTGCTGACAATTGCCGATGCTGTCATGGGAAGCACACTCAAAGTATCCCTGATTGATGATATCTTTGATGATTCTAGTTATACAGTGTCTTGGTCTCATGCGATTACTGATTGGGTTCTGGGTTCTAGCGAAGCTAATTTTGCAGCTGGGAATCTCGATTCTGATATCCATGAAGAGATTGTTGTAGTGGCTGATGATACCGGTGGACATTCGGCTTGGATCTTGGATTATGGCTCAGGTGCCATGGTCTCATACGAACTATCTGGAACTGGATTCACTCCTACTCTGGCAATTGGTAACTTTGATTATGACCCCCGATTCGAGATTGCGATTTCAGCTGGCTCTCATACTAGTGGTCAGAATGTTTACATTCTTGATGATATAGACTCGGGTCTAAATATAATTGCATCCGATCTGGGAATCATGAATCTTTACAAAGCCCAAATCGCTGCTGGCCAACTCGATGCTGACTATTGCGATGAGCTTGTGACATTTGGTCTGGTACCAGATGATTATGATGAGTATCAAGGTTACGTCATTGACGATTTTTCCAATCCTACGTATCCAAAGAATTGGTCCGTGGGAGAGTTTGATGCCGAGTACTTGGGCATGGGTGATGTAGATTGTGATGGGATGGATGAGATAGCGATGTCACACAAGCTTGGTACCACCTACATTCTAGATGATTCGCTTAGCAACTATACTGTCCTACTGGAGAATTCAAATGTTGCAGGAATCTTCTCTTTTGGAGAGTTTGACTGCGACGGCGTGAAGGTGGGGTACACCGGTGCATACCAAGATAACCTAGGACCTCCAGGTGTAATGCTTGCTATGGCATCTCCCCCAACCTATCCTGATGATTATCAGGTCGCTGGGAGCTATACGGCATTTGGGCAGCAGACCAGTGTAGGATCAACAGAAACAAATTGGATGGGGCTTAGAGTCAGTGTTACAGTGTCCTACGAAACTGGGGATCCATTCTCGCTCTTTAAGGCAAAATTCAGTGCGACATTCAGCTCAGAGTTCAAAAAGACGCAGTCTGTAACATCAGTTGAAACCCAAGAGATCTCATTTCGAAATGGCGTTGAATCTGATGCAGTGATCTATGAAACGACTTGGTATCGATCATTCATCTACGAGATTCTAATCCATCCCACATCTCCTGAGCGAGAAGGACAGAATATGACAATCGATATCCCCTATGAAACGAACGTTTTCAAAAGCGATCTTATTTGGTTTAATGAGCATTTTGCAAATTCAACTAATGGGGGGATTAGTCCTTTCCAACACGAATTAGGTCACCCAGAAACCTACACTTCCAAGATGGAGATGGAGTCGATGTCCGAAGATATGCTCCAATCTCAGCAACAAACGATTGGAAACGCCAATGGCTACAATATCGTAACGATGCGCTTGGATGAAATGACCTCTTCTGAGTCGAGCTATGAAGTAGGTATGGATGTAGCTGTTGGTGCATCAATTGGAGGCCTTGGGCTTGAGGTAAGCTTTGGAGTTTTTGGCGGGTATGCATATGCTATCGAATATGGACAAGGAGTTGTATACGAGGGAGCTATCGGTGATGTTGTTGATAGTGACGAATGGATGCATCTGAACTTCCGATGGGGTCTCTTTGTGTACAATAAGACGGATGATCCGAGCGGAATTCTCTATCAGGTGATTGATTACTATCAAGATGGAGCACAACCACTAAATCCCTCTCTCTTTGCAAATCCACTCATTTACCTACGTGACTTGATACGCAATCCTACAGAAACAATCCAACGTTACCCTCTTGAATTTGCCACACTAGTAGGCGGAATAGCTGCCGTTATCATCGTAGTTGTCCTCCTAGCTAAACGATTGCGATAGAGTACTTCAGGGAAGTCCATCTAGCCTATATCGAGTATAGTTTAAGAGATACGAACGTGCCCAGTCCTTAGCAGGCTGGGTATCTCCTTCTTTTCGAATATATTGTGATAAGAAAAAGAAGTAATCATCTCGCTCCAGTGTGCCTATGCATGACTTCGAGATTCTTCCTCGCCGACTCGTTGTCAGGATCCAATCTGATTGCTTGTTGAAATGATGAGATCGCATCATCATAGTTCTTCATTCTGGCATAGGTTATCCCCATCTTGATGAATATGGCTGGATTCTCAGGGGTCAGTTCGATTGCCTTGCTTAGGGCAGAGAGTGAGTCCTTGTTCTTCCCCCGTTGTCCCAATATCTGACCCAGAGTTATCCACCCCTCAGAATATGAGTTGTTGATTTGGACTGCTCTCTTCGCAGCCTTCTCAGCCTTACCCAGCTTTTCAGCTTTTAGTAGAGCTGTTGCCAGCAGGTTCAGCGCCTCACAGTCTTCGCCATTTGATTTCAAGCAATCATTCAGGGCATTGATCGCTGCCTCATAGTCTCCATCGTTCATCAATCCTCTTGCCACTTCGAAAACGGACTCAGCCTTCGTTGGTTGCAGTGATACAGATTGTCTAAAGGCTTGATCACTCTTCTCAATTCTATCCGTTGACAGATAGAGCAAACCAAGGCTCTTGTATGCCTCTGATTTGGACCTGTCCAAACGAAGGGCTTTTTTCAGCGCCTCTTCAGCTTCTTCATAGTCCTCCTTTCCGCGAAGATACTCTCCTAACTCGTACCATGCTTGGGAATCGTTCTCATCCTTTTTGATTCTCTTTCGAATTTCCTTTTCTGGATCTATCGCTTTCTTCTTTGGTTTAAGCTTCTCCGGAGATGCCTTTACTTTTTCTTTGGCGGGTTTCTTCGCTACAGATGCTTTCGATGTCTTCTCGATTGGCTTCTTTGTCTTCACTTTCTGTTCAGATGTTTCCTTTTGCTTTTTGGGAGTTTTCTTTGCTTGTTCCTTCTCTTTACCAGCTTTCTTCTTTGGCGTTGACTCACTCGTTGATATAATGAACGCCTCCTTCTGTTGCAAATACTAAATCTCCTTTAACGCATCAGCATCAGATATCTGTTTCCAACTCGCTGATTTAGAGATTAAGTACGAATCGCCACCCTTTGTATGACGTTAATATATTTAAGATAAATATTTAAGATGTAATATGTCAGACTATTACCACGCGAATCGAAAATTTCGCATATGAACGGTGTTCGCAATGACAAATCTAGAACGGAGAACAAACTCCAAAGTGAAGGATCTAGACAGGCGTCTTCGAACTAAGGGGAACCTGTACCAAGACTACCTTGATGAAGGAGGACGGAACTGATGGCCCTCGCTAAGAGCGAGCGGGTCGAGTCAGACGTGAAGATGAACAACAAGTTGGCCGAGGTCCAATCGACCAAAGCCCTTGCACGCGCATACCTATACAAACAGGTGTAGAAAAGGAGGTGTATAGAATTGGCAGAGGAAAAGATTCACAGGGAGATCAAGCACAAAGGTCCGCATAAGAAGATCTGTTGTGAGGCAATCGCTCACGCATACCAGTATCGCAGGTAGACCATGATGACCGACGAAAGCGTCGTTGACACGCCTAGAACAAAAGCCGGTGAAATTGATCTTCAAGACGGCAACCTTCGAGCTCTTTCATTGATTGATGTGCTCGCGTTGGAAGCTACGTGAGCCTTCCTACTCTTTTTTGAATGCAAACATTCCGATAGTATCAATACAAAGTTAGTTCATATTCAAATTGCATTCTAAACAATTACCGAATGTTGTATTGTGAAAAACATCACGATGCATATTCTCTCCCCAAAATGAGGGATGTCATAAATTGGCAGAGAAAGTAAGTAAATCAGACAAAATTAAGGCTGACCAGAAAGCCTGGAAGGCCGGTGTAGCCGCCATTGCAAAGTACAAGTTCATTACTGCAGACGAGAAGACAGCAATGGCCGCAAAGTATGACGCTCAGTTCAAAGCCTTGTTGGATGCTGAGAAAGCAAAGGCCAAGAAAAAGAAGTAATATACGTACTTCAACTAAGTCGGACTAGAGTAGTCCGACTCTCTTCTTTTTTCCTACTATCTCTTCGTGACTTGCAATTATATATGAGTACAGCAAGTAAATCACTATGAAATTCACGAGGAATGTTCCATGACACATGATTGTATGAAGGCACTTGCAAGTAGGCAATCAATCCGAAAATTCACGGATTCACCTGTATCCGATCAGATGATTGATAACATAATCAAGATGGCTCTCCAAGCTCCTTCTGCAGGGAATCGGCAGCCATGGAGAATAGTAGTCGTACGCGATCGCGAGAGATTGGAGAAGCTATCTAAAGCGGCCTTTGGGCAGCAGTTCGTCGCATCGTGTCAAGTACTACTTGGAATCTTTGGAGTACCTGAGGAATCTGCTGAGAGATATGCTGATCGAGGTCGCGATCTCTATGTATTTCAGGACACTGCAGCACTTACGTACGCCTTACTCCTTGGTATTCATTTCAATGGACTTGGAGGATGCTGGGTAGGTGCTTTTGACGATGCCGCAGTTGCAGAGATATTCCAAGCACCTGATGGATACCGTCCGGTCGCTATGATACCTGTTGGTCAGTATGAAGCACAACCTCCACCACGTCCTAGACGAGGCATTTCAGAGGTAGTACTAAAGGAAACATTCTAGCATAGCACTCTGTACTCATATTGATATGTGGAATACCTTCTAGAAAGAGAGGTCGAATTGGAATGAAGAGATTAGTAGCAACTCCAAGCACGTTCTCCATCGTGGCTCGTGATGATTCAAATGGCGATCTGGGAATCATCGTCCAATCCAAGTTCCCATGTGTTGGTTCTGTGGTTCCTTGGGCAGAGGCTGAGGTAGGTGCGATTGCAACACAGGCCTGGGCGAATGTATCATATGGACCTCGAGGTCTAGCTCTTCTACGGGATGGGAAATCTGCCAAAGAAACCCTATCCCACTTGATTGCGAGTGATGATGGCTCGCAACACAGGCAGATTGGCATTGTAGATGGTAGAGGAAATGTTGCAGCGCATACCGGTGAGGAATGCATGAACTGGGCAGGTCATATCACAGGTGATGGATATACCTGTCAAGGAAATATCCTCGCTGGTGAAGCGGTCGTCATCAATATGGCTGAAGCATACGAGAAGACTGAGGGTGATCTCATTGACAAGCTCGTGGCTGCATTGAAGGCTGGACAATCAGCAGGCGGTGATAAGAGAGGGATGCAGTCCGCAGCACTCTTTATCGTTCGAAAAGAGGGTGGCTATGAAGGTGGGAA
>JBHLQH010000054.1:0-16843 GCA_048884965.1 Candidatus Thorarchaeota archaeon
TCCAAGTTGCTAATCGCGATGACATATCTCCCTTCACTTTCAGCTTCAAAGAAAATCCTGCAAGAGTAATTGTCATGAGTTTTTGATGAAGCAAGATAGTTGTTGGAATAATCAGGGTCCCAGAAATCATACACAGCAAGTTGAAAGTCCGGCCAGCCTGTTGCTCCTTCGAACTCAAGTGCAGAGATATTAGCTTGTAGATCATAACTTCTCGATCCAATGTTATTGATGACAAAATATTGTGTACTCTCTGGCAAGATGCCTTCGTAGTCATAATCGATTATGTTTATCCCATCTGCAGAGACCTCGTATTGGATAGGACATGAGAAAAGCGAGATGGAGAAAACGGCTAGGAGTATCAAAGATGTTCTGGAGCGAGATGACATAGCACCTCCCTCCGACACTGATACATATGGCTCTTATCCTGTTGAATCAGCTGACCCATCAATGTCCTTAACAGTGGTTTCCTGCGTTGGTACCTGTTCCTCTTCGTCCTTGGCACAGACGAATTCAGGAACTACAAGGATGACAATGAAGAGGATAATGATGATCGCAAACCCTTCTGGAGTTCTGAGGAATAGGCTTACGTTACCTACTGCAGGAATTCTTCCAACGACCACTCCTACAATCTCATCGTAGGTTCGCTCACCTGGGTCGCGCATAGCATTGTTATCGCCTTTTGTATAGTAGTAATATGTGCCATTAACGATCTGAATCTCTACCACCCGATGGACAATTGGCCCATCAGTATGCCACACCGTATCCTGATATACGACGATATCAAGAAGATGAATATCCTCTTGTGCCCTCGCCTGAAGAACGAGAAGGTCTCCTCTATAGAGAGTCGTTTCCATTGACTCACTAGTTACAACAACCAATGGACTCGTCGTGCCCATTACAACCATGAAAATACCGTATCCTGTAAGTGTGCCTCCGATTACTACCGCCAATAGGAATGCGGTTTTCGCCCACTCTGAGCGGTCATTCCACCTGAGTTTCTGTCGAACCTTCTCCATTCATTGTACCCCTTCCCACGTCGGTTTCTAAGGGCTAATAAAACTGACGTTGCGTCTGGTGGAAGGATACGCCTCAGTTTTCTTCTCCGTCAATATTTCCAGTATTGGTCTTTTGTCTATCCAGTATTTCTGGTACTATCAAAAATACCGTTATGAGGAGAGTGATGACTATGAATATGTTATTTCGAAGGAACAGACTGATATTGCCTAAAAAGGGAATGCGTCCCACAACTACCCCGATAACCTCATCATTGGTCCTTGTTCCAATATCGTCATCTGGATTGTTATCCCCTTTAGTTGTGAAGTGATATGTCCCATTAATTTCTTGTATATCTACCACCCTGTGCACGATGCGAGTATCATTCAGCCAAGTCTTATCTTGAAAGACGATAATGTCCCAGATCTGGATATCCTCAGCGCTCTTCATCTGTATGAGTAACAGATCGCCTGCATACAGATTCGGTTCCATTGAGCCACTTGTTACAACAACCAAAGGTGTTGGTGTACCCATCGATATACAGACAATCCCATAGATACCTAGAGACCCACCTATCACGAGTAGTAGTATTATGCCTGATTGAACAAACTCTGATCTCTCTTTCCACCTCAATCTGCTTAGTATTCTCCCCATAAGAACAACCAAATAATTTCTGGTTTATCTTTCCCTTAAAGGTAACGAAATTTCGCAGTAATCGATACGTTAAACAATGATGATACCACATCCAAGAAATAAGGTCGTTAGATATGAGCAGCATCTGGACGCGTTCCCTAAAGGCAAGCCCTCAATACGATTGTGGCCTATGTGGTTATCCCAAGTGCTCAAGCTTTACCAGAGCTGCCATTGTTGATTTCACCAGCATTGAAAAATGCCCTCTTCTCAGCCTTCCCTCCTTCAAGAAGGAGCGGATGGACCTGTTGACCCTTATCTCTCGAAAGACTGGCTTACGATTTAGAACGGCGACAGAGCTTCCTGAGGGCGGAGTTGTTCTCACGCGTCCATGCAAAGACACGGACCAGAAGGTCATGGCTGAGCTCAGAGTCCATAATGGTGTTGAACCAGGTGACAGGATAAATTTCGGAGTTTTTGATCCCATCCTTCTATGTGACCTTTCAGATTGCCTTTCCTCTGAATTCGATGAGGTAAAATGTAGTAGAGACTTGGGATATGGGCGTGCTGACACTGGCGAAATGAGCATCACACTTCTTCAAGATGGTCGCGTGAACATGCGGCGGGTGGATAGCAAGGAGCAGGTGCTAAAGGTCTTCGATAAGATTGAACGAGCTATTCTAGGCTCTACGATGTGTAATTGCTGTGGGAATGACTTGATTTCAATCGTGTCGGGATTGGTATCCCATCAAGATGCCCATACTGTCCTTCAATGCGGCTCTTCAATTAAACTGGATTGTGAAATGCTAAAGCCCAAACTAACCGGAGGTCTTCTTGATCAGGTTTTTGACACACCAGAAATTCGATCTCTATTCGATGAAACTGCTGAAGCAATGTTGAAGATGCTAAAATCTCTTTCTGCATCCAATCTTCAAACTGTATTCCATGTTTCAAGCGATCTCAGATGCAAACTAATTTCGTTAGTCTTGGAGAAAGATGACAAGCATAGACAGACAGTCCTCTTGAGAATGCTAGGATTTGAGTGGATACTTCAAAGCTCTCTTCACGCCCTCGAGCAACTACATCAACTCGTTGAAGATCTACCATCTAGCGAGATTGATATGAGTGATCAGATTATCAGAACTGCTGCATCAGGACAGGTACCAGTCGTACCTCCAATTGGGAAGGAATGTCTATACAAGATATTCGCTTTATCCAACTGCTTGGTGAGAGGACGAACCGCAATAGATGAGTGGTTGTCTGGCTAATCAGTGCCCATATCTCTTGGCTGCTTCACCAATAATCTTGATGATCCTATCAGCATCCGCGAGCTTGTCAGGTTTCCATTCTTGGACTTCCTTGACGACATAGTTTCCTGCTTCCTTTCGCAAGAAGTCTTTGATGATATTCAACTTCTTGGATTCAGCAGCTGCTACGCGCATTGCGTCTTGCGTAGTTGGATATCCGGATTTTGGGAGTTCTGTAGTACTCATTACATACCATTGATCATTCCCAATCTTGGCGGCAATTATCTCTGCTGGCATCACATCCATGTTCTCTTTGAAGACGATTGTGTCCCCAACATCAACATGAGTGACCTCTTCGCAAACTGTACCTGTTACTTTTTCACATGTTTCATTGAAATCGAAAAGCACTCTACCAACCGCTTTCCTGAGAATATCTAAAGTTGCGAAAACAATTATTCCTTCACTGCTATCGGGCATGACCTATCACCTGAAACGTTTAGCTCCTTCCGAATTAACCTTTGTCCTTTAACAATGTTTTCAAGAAGTAAACCTGATATCTTAAAAGTAGGACCCTTCTCTTAATATTTGGAGTGGCTCTGGGTGAAGATAACTACAATCCGGTCTGAAGGTCTATCACATCTTTCGTACTTTGTGAGTTCAGATGGTGAGGCCATGGTCATTGACCCCCGACGTGATTGTGATGTATATGTGGAATTAGCAACTATAGACGAGTCTGATATTCTCCACATCTTCGAAACACACCGGAATGAGGATTATGTCGTTGGCTCTCTGGAACTACAGAACCTTGCTCCCTCTGCTAGAATAGGACATAGTGCTTCAACGAGCTTCAAATATGGCGATGACAATCTGCACGATGAAGACACTTTCAGTATTGGTGGATTCAAAGTGACTGTAGTTCACACACCTGGTCATACAGATGATTGTCTTTGCTTCGCCGTACACGACTATGGCTTTAGTGATGACACTCTCCTCCTCTTCACAGGAGACACATTATTCGTTAATGAGGTCGGACGTACCGATCTTGTTGACAAAAGCAAGCATGAGGAGATGTCAAGGAAGCTCTGGTATAGTCTTCATGAAAAGGTTCTACCCCTTGGGGATGGTGTTATAGTATACCCTGGACATGGTGCAGGGTCGGTCTGTGGCGGTGCCATTGGGAGCAGGGATTTCTCTACGATTGGATATGAACGAAGAAATAACGTCTGGCTTTCAATGGATGAGGAGGAGTTTGTTAGCAATAAACTCAGGCAAAATCTTACTATATCTCCCTATTTTAAGAGATGTGAGAAGTTGAATACAGATGGTCCTCCACTAATTGCAGATCTTGATCCTATTCGCTTGCTAGATCTTTCTACATTTGAGCACTTGGCTGATGATAGCAATTCGATGATTCTTGATACAAGACCTGCATCTGATTTTGCGAGAAACCATATTCCGAAGTCAATAAGCATGGACTTAGACAATATGGGTCTGTTTGCTGGATGGATTCTCTATCCCGAGTATCAGTATCTATTTGCCTTGAATTCGCCTATGGATTTGGAGGAAGCCGCAGGTGCACTCTACCGAGTGGGTATTGACTCAATGTATGGATACTTGAATGGTGGATTCGCAGCTTGGCAAGCATCTGGCAAGCGAACAGAAACGCTACCAATGTACAGCGTAGACTCAATCATATCCGGACTATCAAATGGTACATTTCAGCTCGTGGATGTGAGACAACCTCATGAGACAACTAGCTATGGAATCGAAGGTTCATCCTTCATTCCATTGACTACGATGAATGAACTAGGTATGTTGAATCCAAGTCTTCCTACTGCTACAATTTGTCCTGCTGGTGTGCGAAGCGCAACGGGGGCGAGTATCATGAAACATGCTGGTATCAAGCTCGCTGGTATCTCAGAATATGGACTGAAAGAATGGAAATTGCGTGGACTGCCGATGTTACGTGAATGAGAACGGAGTATGCATCCTATGTTTTGGAGACGATCGACAGGAAGATCAGATGTCCTTTCACACAAAGGAATGGTAGCATCATCGCAACCCCTTGCGACTCAGGCTGGACTTGATATCCTGAAGGCAGGAGGGAATGCTGTAGATGCTGGGATAGCGGTTGCTGCGGTCCTTGATGTTGTGGAACCCTTCAGCACTGGATGTGGTGGGGACGCCTTTGTATTGATTCACATACCAAGACAGAATATTCCTCTGAGCTATAATGGTTCTGGCCGATCTGGGTCTCTTGCTACCCTTGACGACCTAACGAATCGAGGCTGGACAGAAATGCCCCTTCGGGGCGGACCTAGTGTAAGTGTTCCTGGGGCAATGCATCTGTGGTACACCTTGAACAAGGAACATGGTGCCTTGGAGTTCAGTGAGGTTCTAAGATATGCAATCAGGTATGCACGAGAAGGATTTCCTGTTTCCCCAGTTATTGCACAGCAGTGGCAAACAGTCGTTTCAGTTCTCAGAGGCGAAGAAGCACGAAGCATCTTTAGCATTGATGGAATGGCTCCATCAACTGGTGCCTGCATGAGAAATCCCCAGCTTGCTAAGGTCTTTGAGGAAGTTAGCATTGAGGGACTTGATGTCTTCTATAATGGATGGGTCGCCGAGGCCATTGTGGAAACAGTTGCTGAAGATGGTGGATTCCTATCACTTGACGATCTGGCTGATCACGCTACTGAGAAGACAATCCCCATCTCTTCGGAATATAGAGGGGTTGAGGTCTTCGAGCACCCACCTAATGGACAGGGATTCGCAGCGTTGATGATGTTGAATATCATGGAGCGGTTTGATTTCTCATCCTTTGGCCCTATCTCCGCGGAAAGGTATCACCTAATGATTGAAGCGAAGAAATTAGCATATGACGATCTCCATCGACATAACGCAGATCCTTCTTTCTACGACGTGCCCTTGAAGACCCTATTATCTAAGGAATATGCTATATCAAGGGCTACATTGATTCAAACTGATACATCTCTTGACACTATTAATTTAGATATGAACTATACTCATGATACTGTTTATCTCTGTGCTGCTGATGCTGATGGGATGGCAGTATCCTTTATCAATAGCCTTTATAGAGGATTTGGCAGTGGTCTTGTAGCAAAGGGTACTGGCATAAAATTGCAAAATCGTGCCAACTTGTTCTCACTGGATCCTGACCATGCGAATTGCTATGCTCCCCGGAAACGTCCCTTCCACACAATAATCCCGGGAGCCCTGTATCGAGAGAAGGAATTCATGGGTGTCTTCGGAATTATGGGAGGCTCTCACCAAGCACAGGCACACGCCCAATTCGTTAGCAATCTTATCGATTATGGGATGGGCCCTCAAGAAGCGCTAGATCATCCTCGCTTCAATCATGAGCAGCTCACTAATACTCTGGGTCTTGAGAATGGGATACCTCCTGAAGTTCAGGGCGAATTGCGAAGGCGAGGGCATACCCTAGTTCATGAAACGATGTCAGGCTTCGGAGGAGGTCAGGCAATATTGCATGAAAATGGATACTGGATTGCTGGCTCAGACTACCGAAAGGACGGACAAGCCTCAGGATACTGAGCCCTTTGCATAAATCTAAAACATGTCTTGGGGTAGGGATTGATATCTTATTGAGGTGCTTTGATGACTGGCGAATCTGAGGACTATCGAATTGAGAGCGATCTACTTGGACCGCGTGAAATCCCCAAGGATGCTTACTGGGGTGTACAGACCCTTCGTGCTCAGGAGAATTTTGGCGTTTCACTGGTCCGATTGTACAAGTACTCGACTCTTGTTCAGACAATGGCCATGGTCAAGAAAGCCTGTACACTAGCAAATAAGGATCTAAACCATCTCTCAGATCAGTACGCGGATGCAATCATAAAGGCATGTGATGAGGTCATTGACGGAAAGCTGGAGTACGAGTTCGTAGTTGATATGTTGCAAGGCGGTGCTGGAACCAGTACCAATATGAATGTGAACGAGGTCATCGCTTCTCGAGCAAATGAGATTTTGGGGCACCCTCGAAATTCGATGGCCCCCATCTCTGCAAACGATCATGTCAACATGAGCCAATCGACCAATGATGTCTATCCAACTGCAATAAAGATAGCTGCCATCTTTGGTCTTCGTGATCTTGTAATGAATCTGAAGGTACTTGTAGCCGCTCTTGACGAGAAGGCAGAGGATTTCAAGGATACCCTGAAGCTTGGTAGAACAGAGATGCAAGATGCTGTTCCAATCACACTTGGCCAAGAATTCTCAGCTTGGTCTGCTGCCCTCAAGCGGGACATGGACCGAATCGTTATTGCAATTAAAGTGCTTGAAACGCATAACATTGGGGCCACAGCCATTGGCACATCACTCAATGCAGACCCTGAGTATATCGAGCTCGCTGAAGGACATCTTCGCGATGTCACTGGATTGAAGGAACTCACAACTGCTGAGAACCTCATAGACGATACTCAGAACTCCGACGAATTCGTTCATGCATCAGGCCTTCTTAAGGTTCTAGCTACAAATCTTGCAAAGATAGCTGGTGATCTAATCATCCTTTCTTCTGGACCCATAGGCGGCTTTCACGAAATCACTCTTCCTCCTGTTCAACCTGGCTCCTCAATCATGCCTGGAAAGATCAATCCTGTTATTCCAGAGATGATCATCCAAGTTGCCTATCAGGTCATTGGTCATGACCTCACGATTTCACTTGGTGCTCAAGCAGGTCAGCTTGAATTGAATGCCTTTGAACCCTTATTAGCCTACAACTTCTTTCAAGCTCTAAAGGTCCTGAAGAACTCCATCCCCATTCTATCAGAAAAATGCATCATTGGTATCCGACCAAATCCTATAGGTCTTGATGTAGTGCATAGGAGTGTTGGGTTGGTCACAGCCCTTAACCCCGTTATTGGCTACAAAGCTTCCACGAGGATTGCCAAGAAAGCTCTTGAATCCGGACGTCCGATTAGGGACCTCGTACTGGAAGAAGGAATCATCGAAGAAGCAACATTGGATAAGCTCCTTTCCCCCCAGAGAATGACCCGCTCTGGGAATATTGATCATAACCATGCCGGGCGAAAGAAAGATGAATAGGTTCAGTATCTCTAGGTGAGTGATATGAAATCGATAAACTCTGATATCGCATCTGAACTTCTTATGATAATGGATGAGCAAAGAGTAGCTGTTCTGACGACTATGGGCAAGCAGTTTCCATATTCGTGCCTCGTATCCTTCGACGTTTCTCGAGATATAGATTATCTATTCTTTGCGACGAAGAGGAAACGTCAGAAGTTCGAGAATATCATGAAAGATCCCCGTGTTGCTTTGGTCATTGATGATCGAGATAACACTGATTTCAGCCTTCATGGAACAAATGTGATCTCTTTATCTGGAATTGCTGAAGACTATCAAGGAGAGGATTTACAGCTTCTTCTTCAATCCCTCGAGAAAAAACATCCATACCTAAAGGATTTCCTCAAAAGCGAGGATACATCTTTGATTCGAGTTATGATTGATACAATCTACTTAGTCGATAATTTTGAACGAGTAAGACGCTTCGAGTAGAGATGAATTCGAGGTTGGGGTGAGGTGCTCCGACAGTTTGAGTAGACGGGTGGCTACTCCTCTCTCTATCTCCATTCCCCATTTTGCAAGGCTATCGAAGCACCTGACTCGCGAACATCTTGAGAATACCTGAAAGAATACTCTTCGGAAACAACCAACAGTTTTCGGTGTTCACGAATCCCGTATTCACCCCGGTTCTCTCTCGACTTCTTCCAGTACACTTCCAAAAGACAAAGATGAATTACTCTCTTGTTGTGCTCTTAGATACACATAGGCACTGGATATCCCTAGAATTCTTGTCTAGAGGGCTGAAGGTGGGTGTACCACCTTTCATGCCTTTGGACTAGATTCGTTTGTGTCTAAACAGCCCTGAACAAGTGTAGGCTTTCAATCCCCGCTTCTCCAACTCATCAAGAATAAGATTCATTCCAATCGAGTCAGAACTGTCATGACCAGCAATAACAACATAGAGACCTTCCTCTTCGCATTCTTTCTTGAGGTTCTCTGCCATGTGCATCGTGATGATAGTGCTGATACCCGCACGTGCTAGAACCTTGATAGCCTTGGGTCCTGGCGAGGTCCCACCGGTGAAGAAGACGAATTTCTCACCAACGCTTCCTGCTTCACTGCCAACTATAATCTCAGGTCCCGCACCGACTTTCTCCGCCTCTTGATACTCTGGAATCTCAAGGAGTGTTTCAACCAAATCTCCTAGCGTATCTGGTTCCTTATCCTTTAGATAGGACATAAGATACTGATAACCCATTGAGTCAGCAGGAGTATGAGCACATAGGAATGCCATATCAATCAATCTTGCGGCATCGATGGTTTGCGTGTGATTACTTGGTTTGGTAGCAAGATGAACTTCCTTCAATCTTGGTGCCATTGCTGATTCTGCCTGAGCGATAGGAACCCCAAAGGTCGCCCATTGTTCTGGTTGAAGCTTCATAACAAAATCCAGATTGGATGTACCTATACCATGAGGATGATGGGCGAAGACTAGATCGATCTTGCTTCCTTTGCTTTCCAATATGTCAGCTAAGGCAATTTCTCCTGGGGTGATGTCGATTCCCGCGAGGACAGAGTTGATTTCTCTCTCTGGTTCTCCATAAAGGAGTCTACAATCAGTGTATGGATTCCAAGCCACATCCTTGTCAGCAAGCTCCTTCTTTTTGCCTGTCAGTTTCTCAAGCTTGCTCTTGGATTTCTCCAACACTTTGTTGACTTTCTCTTTTCCTCTGGGATCTGCATCTATTCCCAGTTCAACGATCATTCGATAGATTTCCCCGAGTTTCATATGTTTTTGCAATCCAAGCATCACTTTGAACCTTCCGGACCACGCTGCATGAAGACTTATCTGGCAGAACATTGCTGCTTCTTCAAAGGTGTATCAATCATGAACGATGATGAGAAACGTGGCGGTCGGACCATCTACAGAATGCTCGCACAGGATCTTTATAGGACGAACCTTCATGGAGATGAGGTTGGGATAAGGCAAGTGGAGCAGTGGCGCTCACGTAGTAGACAGTTTACCAAGGATGCTGATATCATAGGTAGTATTTCCGAAGCTCGAATCAAGTCCGAAGGTGAACGTCTACCACCTATGGAGAAGTCAGGCTTTATCATATTGCGACAATCTATGTGGCGAGATGAACCAACAGAGATGCAACGAAGATTTGTTATCAAGATGTTCACGGAGTCTGGAGGATGGTTAGCAACGATGGAAGAGATGGTTGCGGACTCTCTTGCCATGAGCTTTGCAATGGATGAATCTGTTCTCAATTTCGCTATCATGACACAGGAGAACGAGCTGGTCACCTATATCCGCCAGATGTATAGGGGGGGTCTCGCCACAGAAACCTATGGTTTCTATCTAATAGGTCCTGATGGTAACTTTGAGGTATTCAGAATAGAGGGGAAGCGAGCTACTGCAGGCGACGACTTCAAGGTCATTCTTCTATCACGCAAGACTGAGGTTGCTGAGATTGATAGTAAGTTTGGAGATATCGGTGGCGAGTTCGTGGTTAAAATCAAGGATGAGATACTAGCGCGAAACGATTGGTTCTGTAGGATTCTCCAATGCTTCTCTATTGTGATCAGGTTCCGACTTGAGATACGAGAACGCATGAAGAAACGACTGGAAGGCTGGCAGAGAACCGGTGAAGGGCATCCTCAGCATCGTTACGAGCTCTCCTTGCTCGCAAATCCAAGGAAGTTAACCCTTAATAGAGCAGAGTTCGAAGAGGTGTAGTGATTAAATCGCGGGTTTTAGCGAAAAGACTACACTCGCAAAGGTTTTATCTATACACTGACTTAATGACAGAAAGAGGTGCGCGTGCCCATGACAAATGGGAGGAGATTAGTACTATCCATAATAATGATATCTGTTCTCCTTATCGGACCTACTCTAGGAATTGTCCGCGCCGCATACTTACCATATGCGCACGTGACCCATACCCAGAGTTTCGATAGGGCAGAAAATAATCACACCTATGTTTACGTAGGTGATAATCAAAACAATTGGTATATGAATAGATTTCTTAATCATGAGGAAGATATTTCATACGACTACTATAGCTATGGTAGAACATCTTGGTTTGATAGTTCTGGCAGTTATGATGGACCAGCTGATAGATCGTTCGATTGGTCTGCTGGCGATTCCGCAAGCTGGGGATGGTATTGTGATTCCCAATTATTACCAAGATTCTACGACTTCACAACTGAACATAGTGATTCCTATATTGGTGCGACACAGTTCTATGAAGTATTCCCGCTTCCTTTGAATGTAGAAAACACACTTCTAATTCAACCCGGGTACATCTATCTTGGGACATTCAATGTGACTGACGAGGAGTTCTTCCATATGACAGTCACTAGTCATCAAGATGATCTCGAAATGGGTTGGCTCATTCTTGACTATGAATATAGAGGTATCGCAGAATGGGGACTCGACAATGGTGATATTGAGGTTACTGCCTTCCCTTCAATGGGCAATGGTACATATTATGTACTTTTCAGCATGGGCAGTGGTGACCAAGCTCAAGTTCCGATTGATATTCTCATCGAACCAGTTGTTCCTGAAACTATTGGTTTTGGCGAGATCGTAGAGGGTAATCTACCAGGCTCTGAATACAAGATTACTGAAGATGGCTCTTGGATCTACGAAGAGATGCGACCAAATGTTCACACCTATAAATTCAGCACTAATTCAACTGAATATGGCTGCCTTACTTTTGGCATGAACTATCCTGGTGGAATGATGTATTCCTACGATTCATTCGCATGGATTACAAGCAACATCTGGTACGATAGCTCCATGGACTATGCATGGGGCTATGATCCAAGCATGCCAAGTGATGTATTCTATTATACATCCTTCGGAAATGAAACCTATTACATCACAGTTCAGGGAATGGACAACATCGACTACTACATTATGAATGAGTTAGCGAACATTCCTGAATTACCTGTTAATGAGGAATTCTTCATTCAGAATTGGCAGAGCATAGATTGGTATCAAAAACCATATTTACTCAATCTTGGACAGGACTCTGTTCTTCGACTCAATAGAACCGAGTGGTCCAGTGGTTTTGATTGGCAGTTTTGGACCTTCAAGGACAATGGACTAGTAGATACACTATCAATCGGTGAAGCAGGAACCTTCGAGACAGCATCAACAATTTATCTCCCTGCTGGAGAGTATTTGGTTACTGCAAGAGCTCAAAGTACAGCAGCAAGCGGTTTGTATGAATTCAATATAGGACCAGTGATTGAAGGTGTAGGTAATGTGAATGTGGATAATGGACGTCTTGTTGGAATGAGAGTTCCAGTCGAAACGATGTCGTTCTATCGCAGCAATATCACACTACTAAACCACGAGAATCTCTCGGTCTTGGTTGATGTGGACTTCATCAATGAATGCGGTCTTAATGAATATGCTACACTTGCTAGTATCGGAAACCAACAGTCTGGTACAAGCTGGGTTGCATATGGTGTGAATACCACTAGTTGGGAACTTGGACTCTACACTTCAAGCTACACTCAGTTCTGTGAAGGAAATCTCATTATTGTTGTAGCACCACATGCTATGGCGAACAATACTGGCGGCGGTAGCATTCCATACTATCAACGCTCCGCTGATTTCCGTGTTACTTTCGATGAGGATGCTGATAGGATACTAACAGATGAACAATCTGTGAATGTTGGTGACGAACTTGTCTGGGCCAACTTCACACTCGATGCAACTGGAGAGAATGATGAGCTCTATGTCGTCAGAATGAGTGTTGCAACAGGTGTCTGGATGAATCTATCCATCTATGGTGAGGATATGGATGATTTGGATATCTATCTCTACCAGAACATGGATGGATGTCCGATCTATCTTCCATGGACAGACCTCGATGATACTCTTACAGGCACTATCACTACTGAAGCTTCAATCCAATTTGGTAGTGCCAGTAGTGAGATTCTCATCGTTTTCGATGTGGACCGAACACTTTCAGATGAAGGTAGATTGGATATTGGTATCCAAACCTTCATGACGAACTCCTTCGAGTGGCTACCCATTCCTGACTACTACCACTATGGTACTGTACCCGGACCAGCTCCCGCACCCTTTGATCCAGTACTAGCTGTTGGTGCAGTCGCTGTCATTGGCATTGTAGTAGTAGTTGTTGTGGTCATCCTAAAGAAGAAAGGCACCATCTAGTTTCGAAAGGAAGGGTCTGATACAAAGACCCTTCTTTCTACTTCTTTTTCTATTCTAATAATTCAAGGTAACTTTACAGTATGGTAAAATCCGCATCTTACTACCAAGTTATAGGACTTTGTGATTTTTCTAGTCAGTTTTTAAAAAATAGGAGGAAGGATAATTCCCGTTTTCTCAGGAATTATCCCAAGTTTCTAAAGAGATATTATGTTTGTTTCTTCTTCAGGAAGAGTACTACAACAACGATTACAATTGCAGCTCCAGCAATTCCCGCTACTAGGAGTATCAATCCAACATCAAGAGGTGGTGGTGGTGTTATTTCAGGAATGACCCGTAGTACTGTGATGGTGACAGAATCACTAGCTGAATTTCCACTACCATCATATACCGTAATGGCAAAGGTATGTGTTCCAATGGTCAAGCCATCCACATTCACAAGAACTCTGCTTCCTCCCCACGGGCTTTCAACATAGGTAGTACCATTGTAGCTCACAACCAAGTGAGAGGGGTATTCGTCCTCCGCTATCCATGTGATTACATTGCCTGTTTCTCCACGATAGTAGCTAAAGTCATCTGGGCTGTCTATTGTTGGATCAACATCGTCATCGATGCAGAGTATCTGAACGACATCTTGTGCTGTGTTGCCATCGATATCATAGATGATGGTTATGAGAGTATGTTCTCCCTCAGTCATACCATCGACATTGACCACAAGGTTTCCACTTGTCCAGCCACCACTATCCCATTCTACCTCATCGACGTAGACGATGTAGTTATCTGGATGAAGGTCAGATACTTTCCAGCTCAATGTCTGACCGCTTCCACCGACGAATACCCAAGCATTTGGCGTATTGCTGATATATGGAGCGGTACCATCAAAGACATGGATCAGAACTGTGTCCTCAACGGAATTCTGATCAACATCCCACAGAGTCACGATAACCTCGTGGATCCCATATGGAAGTCCATCGACGTTGATCTTGATACTGGTGTAGTTCCAAGCATCCTCACTCCAAAGAGAGCCATCAATCTCAACCTCCCAATCCCGAAGTGAGTCGTCATAGGCAAACCACTCGATGAAGTTGCCTTCAGAGCCTTCAGCATAGTAGATATCTTGAGGTTGGCTGATGATTGGCTCTGTAGGAGCATACAACATCGGATATCTGTCCTGAGAGCTTCCTGTCCCATAGATATTATATACAGCTGGAGGTGAAGCATCGTCCCACCAATTACCCGTATCAACTCCATCATCCCAGTATTTGAAGTTAGCATCTCCGCCATTATGATTACGGTTGAGTGCAATTATGTTGTAGTAAACCTCCGAACCAGTAGAACCGGTTAAGTAAACTCCGTAGTTCTCATTCCATCTGATGCTGTTGTTTCTTATACTAATATAATCACCTGCACTGACCCATATACCATCCTCATTGTTCTCTATAGTATTCAAGGTGATGTTAATATAATCTGCACCTGCCTGATTGATCCAAATCCCGTGATCACTGCAATACATTATTACATTGTTATGAATCGTCCAATTATCTGCATTATATGCAGTAATTCCAGCTGTAGCATTCAGGATTAGATTATCCATAACACGAACATAATTGGTACCTGTGTTCATGACATATATTCCACTTTGCTCAGTGTTGAGAATCTCATTGTTGGAAATCAAAGTGTCTACAGGTGAATCCAAGAAGATACCATACTCATTTCCTTCAAACAGACAACCATTGATGAACAGGTCCGTTGTATGGAAACCGTAGAATCCATCAATACTGTCTGCTCTCCTTCCATACTTTATCTCGGAATCTAGAAGACTCATATTTGTACCATAGAGGTTCGCTATTGCACCAGAGTAATCTGATCCATGGTGCGTGAAATCTTGGATTGAGACATTGTCTACAAAGAGGAATAGCATGCCATAGTAGTTGCTACTTGTGACAATATTCCAGATATCGACATTCGCACTAAATGCTGCTTCAATTGGTACTGTCACGAGTCCAAAGGTGTTATCATGGATATCAACCCACGAGTTGTTGACCAGAAAGATTTGTCCATAATCACTTGCTAATATGTCAATTCCATTCGCATCTGGATTATAGTAGATTGGAAGGCCATTTACAGTGTTGTTCTCAACAAGATGATAGTATTCAGGCATCGCTCCATTATCGAAAAAGAACCCGCAATCGGTAAGCGTATTCTCAATGATGACACAATCTAATAGGTTGTCGCCAAATACTCCGATGAGAGGAGCTGAGCCAATTGTATTGTAGGAGATTACACCATATATCATGTTTTGAACACTAATTCCTAACTCTCTAGTATTGGTGACAGTATTGCTCTCTACTGTCCCATTATTGATTGTGAGACCAACAATACCTGAGTCGGCATCATCAATCGTATTACCAATAATCATAACACGCATACAGGTTTGGACATACACACCTTGGTTATCAATTTCGAAGATTTGATTATTGGAAATAGTGGAGTTGGGTGAACTGTATAGGTTAATGCCTTCGTTTGCGACATTAACGATGTTATTCTCGATAACTGTATTGATACCAGTATCAAAACTTATCCCCACATTATCCACATATTCGATTACATTGTCCATGATGGTCCAATTGTATGAAGCTTGGAGCTCAATACCTGTCCCATCTACGTATCCCACGTATGAATTCGTTATAGTACCGTTGTTGCAATTTGTGAGAAACACACCATAATCATCAAACAAGTTGGTTATTGTATTGCCATCAAAAGTGACGAAATCGCAATCATCAAAATCATATCCTCTTTCAATAACATTATCCATCGTATTCCCAATCACACTGATATTATTCGAGTTTGAGAAACCGACACCATCGGTGCCGATATTCTCTATCTCGTTGTCATGGAAGGTGACATTATTCGAAAATGCGAAGCTAACACCGTAATCGTTTGGTGCTGTGATGTAACAATGTGTTATTGCGATATTGTCTGTGCTATCAATATCAAGTCCTGGTCCGTCATTGCTATCAAGAATGCAGGATGAAATAATAATATTCGATCCACCTTCGGTTTGGATTCCACCTGAACCGTTATTATACATTCCAGTTATGCTCACATCGTAGCTGTATCTAGTATAGAAGGAATATCCTGTAATTATAGTATCATCAACACTAGTTGTGCCATTGCAGTATTCAAGATATGCACTATACCAACCATCACTATTATCCCACAGATTACTCTCAAACAAGATATTACTTGAGTAGTAGCCATATATTCCCCGAAACTCAGAATGAAATTCGTTCCCAGTTAATTGACAATCATATGAATGGAACAAATTCACAGCATAACCATTGACAGTAGCACCGGAGAATATGACATTATGATCGAGAATTGTATCATTCGAATTATAACAATATACCCCATCCTTTTGCGAAGTTATTGTGTTGTACTCGACTACTGCTGCTGTTGTGTTCCTAATATATATGGCATGAGTCGTATCTCCCTGATTTATCCAACAGTCACGAATGATGAATGATGCATATGTATTCTGAATGCTTATCATATACATTCCCAGATCTTGCGTGATATTCAATCCCGCTATGATGTAAGGATCCGCAGGTGTGCCAGAGCCTGGCCAGCCCTGCAAACCAAAATCTGCAGTCCCATCTATCTCGATGGGGACATGGTCTGTAAGGTCTCCGGGATCAAGTCTTGTACC
>JBHLQH010000055.1:0-16481 GCA_048884965.1 Candidatus Thorarchaeota archaeon
ACAATGCATGGAATTGCAAACTATGGCGGTATGATGGGCACACTCCAGCGCATATATGAAGGAGGGGTCCTTCGCACCAAGCCGCAGATAACACATTATGTTGCTTTGACCAATGCTGATGTTGAATTTCTATCAAGATATGGTGTGGAGAGGGAGAGAATATCTATAATTCCAAATGCTGTTGATTCGAGCTATTGGAAACCCGATTCGAATCTACCTGAAAGACAGAAGGATATCCTTTTCGTTGGTTCATTAATCAAAAGGAAACGACCAGATCTTCTAATCGAGGCTTTCAGAGATTATTCAACAATTGTGAAGGATAGTCATCTACACATTGTAGGGGATGGACCAGAGCTAGAGAACATAAGGCGGCAAATAAACGATTACAACTTAGCGCAATCAGTTTCACTTCTGGGTCGCATTCCATTGACAAACCTGTTACAATTATACCAACATAGCGATTTGCTAGTTCTTCCTTCGATTGCAGAAGGTCTACCAACTGTGTTGCTTGAAGCGATGGCATGCGGTACGATTCCAATAGCTACAGATTTACCTGGTAACAGAGATGTAATTCAAAATGAGCGCAATGGTTTGTTGTTTCAACTTGATGATAAAGAATCATTACTCCGATCATTACTCTACACAAATTCTCTTTCAAATGAAAACAGACAAAGAATTCGTGAATCAGCAATCGAAACAGTTCGAACACAATTTAGTTGGAATTCAGTAAGCAACAAGATGGTTTCTCTTTATGAGATGATTCTGGAGAATCATCTAAAGCAGTGATGTCTTTACCACTCGGAAAATATCTATTCAATCATATTAAGAATGATTCAGAATGATCTCATGATATAATTGGACAATCTTTTCTACTGCTTCGTCCAATGAATATTTTCTAGCTGCCTTTCTGGCTCTATCACCATATCGCAACCTCAGTTCTTCATCTTTCGCCAATTGGAGAATTTCCAGAGCAAGCTGACTCGAATTCCCAATCTTAAAGTATCTAAAGCAATCGAAGTTTCCTAGTTCTCTCAATGAACGGAGATTACTTACAATGCATGGTTTCCCGGATGCCATAGCTTCAAGAAGTGAAATGGGACTCCCCTCACTTTCGGAAGGAAGGACAAAGATATCAAACTCTGAAAGTTGTTTGCTAACGTTTCTAGTCCATCCTAGAAATTTGACATTCTTCTCTAATCCAAGACTCCTGCTTTGCTTCTCTAGTGATTCTCTAGAAACCCCATCTCCAACAATCCTAACCTCGAACTGAATCTTCTTTTCGGTCAGTATCTTCGCGGCTTCTATAAGAGTTTCAAGTCTTTTAACCGTCACTAATCTGCCAATATAGCCAATTACAATTTTTTCTTCTACATTCTGTTTTCTCTCAAGGCTGAAGAATTGATCCTTCAAGAAAGCAGCTTGAATTGTGCATCTTAGAGGGTCTGCGCCATCCTCAACAAGTAACCTAGAAGTTGTGGAATCCGTTGTAACTAGTCTTTTCGTATTTCTTATCGTCCATAGATAGAGCAATCGCTCGACTGCCCACGATATTGTATGATCCTTGTTTTTGTGAGGTTGAGGATAGGCTCCATGAGAATGTACCACAGAGGGAATTCCTCTAATCTTGTATATAATCGATGCTGCAAAACCCGAATAGACTGGATCCTGTGCATGAATTATGTGAATATGTTCTTGCTTCGTCAATCTTAATAGAGACAAGACGAGAACAAATGACATCAGAAGCATGCTTAGAAAATATAGTATCTGCAAGCCTAGTGTACTCTTTTTTGGCGGTGCAATAACCGGTGACGATTCACCGCAATCTCTTGTGATTTCCACTAATCTAATCAGACCGACCCTTCTGTATAATACGATAGGTGTTATAGCTTTATTGCGTAAAGATTTGCACAATGTTCTGGTATACTCCTCCACGCCTCCAACAGCTTCAAAGACACGATGAGATGACACTAATGCTACTTTCATCAATGCCTCCCTCAGTTCTCGTCGCTTGAAACAGATTTGATTTCTTTATTCTCTCTCATTGATTCATACATGGTTGCTACATCGCGTAAAGCAAGATACCCATCTTGTCCAGTAACTAAGGGAGTTCTTCCTTCTTTAAGACACAAGAGGAAATTGCCAATCAGCATTTTATGAGTATTCTCTAGATTGTTGAAGCCAAATGAAGCTGCAAATCTTGTTACCGTTCGTGTGAAGTTTAGCCATCGCTTAGCTGGATTCCTAGGTTCATGTACTTCTTCATAATATCCAAGCATTGGTTCAATGTAAATCACACCTGCTGATCCTCTAAGTGTTATTGGACATGCTGTATAATCTGAAATCCAACTCAATTCCATTGAAACTCTTGTTGTAGCACAGGTTACGATGGACAATGATGAAGTATCTGTATTGTTGGTTGACTTGAAAATTGTCGTATCAATTGAATAGATTGATGTGATTTCCCCAAGAATCCATCTAATTAGATCTAGAGTATGTATGCCTTGGTCCATAGAAACACCTCCCCCAGACACTTCCGGATTGAAATGCCAATCAGTCGCGGGGTATCCAATAGAGGGTCCTGTTACGAATGAATTGAAATCTGCATGATAGATATCACCAAGACGCCCATCCCCTATTGTCTTCTTTGCTCTTTGAATTGTACTATAGAACCGTCTATTATGAACTACTCCACAGATCACACTCTTTCTTGCCGCGGTAGTTAGAATCTCTTTTGCGTCACTCTCTTTTGTGGCAATTGGTTTCTCTATCAGAACTGGAATTCCTGCCTTAAGGAAATCTACAGCTATTTCTTTGTGATAAAACGGAGGTGTAGTGATACAGACAAAATCCAGATTCTTCTCGAGAATTGCTTTGTAGTCTGATTCTGCATTCTTCACTTTGAACTTACGCGCTATGCTCTTAGCACGTTTGAGATTAGTATCAACGACATAATCTATCTCAACTCCCTTCAAAGATGCTAGAGCTGGAAGGTGAGATAGCTTTGCAATAGTGCCACCACCTATCACGGCTCCTCTCATTGGATTCATTTCTAGGCACCTCGTGATGAAATTGAAAGAAACAGTGAAGTCATCTGGTCGATAAGAGATCTCCTACCATCCATTATTTGTACAAAAGCTGAAGTATCCCCACGTAATTCGTAGTTGGCTGAACCTAAACCAATCTTTGCAGCTAGTCTGAGATGTCTGATTTTCTTGGGATTCTTTCCCACAAGATACGCACATGCCGCATCAAAGGCTACAGGGTCGAATGATGCCATAATCAGATTAGTCCTAACCGGCGTGCCAGTAACAACACCACCTTTCAAAGATATAATCGCATCAAGAATCGATAGATCGGGTGGGCACATTCTCACTGCATCAACTATAACCTGAGATATCTGCTTGTGATACTTTGACTTATTCCTTTCAGGTAAACATCCAAACTGATTCTTCAGAGTCCCAGTTATTCCAGTCATCTCGTGTGCTTTCAGTTTGGGAACAGAAATGAGATAATCACAAGTCTGAAGTATCTTTGGTATCTTATGATCCCTCAACACATAGCCCTCCATCTTGATACTTACGCGAGGTTCGTTCGTGAGGTTAATGAGATCGACATCGAATTCATCAGCAATCTCAGTCCATCCTAGTGCTTGATATGCTAGATCTAGATTATTGATCGTCGCATCCGATTCTATGATGCTAATCTTTGCATCAGTTTTTTTCTGGATAAATCGGATAATAGATTTAACGAGTTTGGGATCAGTTGTAACTCCTGTATTAGATTTCTTCAATAAACAAATGTTGGGTTTGATACAGATATGTTTCTTTTCGGATAACTCCATGCTTCCCTCAAGATCGTCAAGAAGTCTATCGACACTCATTTCAAGGTCATTTGAAACTCGTGATATATAGACTCCTGATTTGCTAACCAATTGTAGACTCACCTTAGTTCTGATACTTTTTCTCTCTTCTTCTATTAGCAGCTCGGTTGTTGTCATATAGTTATTGTGCAGGCAGGAGATGTTTTAATCACCAAAGAGAATTCCTGAAATCCATTTGAGATAAGGATGAAAACGCTGTCGCGTATCCTCTGATGTGAACACCTCAAGAATTTCTACACCATCTGCTTTCAAAATAACTCCGAATTTCGTGTAGATTATGAATGATATGACTAAGATTAGAGGGATTCCAATGAACCATTGAATGTCAAATAGAATACATCCGATGGCAAAAGCCGAAGGAGTTAGTATTGCTTTCATGTAGAGAACCCAAGCTGGTCTATAGGAGATAATGTATGAACTACAGGCCATCCCCATCAAACCAAGAACGATCCCCAAAAAATAACCCCAAGCCACTCCCATAACCCCAAACATGCCTGCAAGTAAGAAATAGAACACCAACCTACTTCCATTGATGGCGAGTCCAAGAGATACAACGTGGTAGTATCTCTTTATTGCATAGACATAGCCATAATATCCTGCATAGATCGCATAGAAAGGTGCACCAATTACAAGAATCGAAAGAAGTGGAGCAGAGCCTGCATATTGTGGTCCAAGCATCATTAATGGGATTGCAGAGTATAAGGTGACTGAAATGGAAATTGGGGCTGTGATAGCTACAGCTATTTTTGTCATTCGTGTAATTGCTGTTTTCCGACCACTACTCATTCCACTCATAACTGGATACATTAGTCCCAAGATACTAGTAGGAATTGCATAAACAACTGCTGCTATTGCGTATGCTAGATAGTACAATCCCGTTTCTGTTTGTCCTATAAGTGCATATGTGGATAGAATGGCAAACGACTGTCCTGAAATCGTCAAAATGTTCGGAATCCATGCTGGTAGTCCAGCTATCACTGATTCTTTCCAAAATTCTTTCTCTGGTTTCAGAGACACCTTTTGCCTTTTGAAGAATGAATATGCTGCATATGACAAAACCATATCTGCAAGAAGGCTGGATATCGCAAATGTTGTCATAATCGCGATGAAACCCAGTCCCATGACAAATAAGAATAGACCGATTGTGATTTTCGCGATTGCGGATAGTATTTGAGATATTGCTGTAATTCTTGTCCTCAACAATGAATCGAAGAGCGACATGAGTAGAGGAGTAAACACGTTTAGCAGAGTAAGAAGCACAACAAACAGAATATCAGAAGAAGAAATGCCCAGAGCTCCTTGATACAGATTTGCGAACAGCGTGAGTACTATGACCGCAGAAAAACTGAGAGTTGTCATGATCAATAGATTTGTACTAAAGTAGCCACTCATTCTGGAGTAGTCTTCATCGTCCATCGTTTTTCCAATGAATCTCTTCATTCCTGTAGGAAGTCCTAGTGATACAACTACGACCAACAAACCCTGAAGAGCGATTATCGCAGATGCAATTCCAACAATATCAGGCGGAACAAAGCGTGAGGCAAGTATCCAATAGACATACCCAATGATATTTGTCGAAAGCCCTCCAATATAGATCCATAAGCCGCTTTTTACAATCCTTCCTGTGCTCATTGTTTTCTGGCACATCTCCAGCATGGATCTATCTTTATCATTATGAAATCTCACCTTTTAGTAGCAAATTCCCGAATCCTTTGCGTCATATTGAAGAATGTATCAAGCACAACACTGTACATCCTAAGTAGAAACCACAATCTTGGTACTCTGGCAAGGTAACGGCCGATTTTCATAAATAGAACTTCTAATATGTCATTTGAGGACATACTTGCCTTGTGAATTATGTCAGTCCTCTTGTAGGGATGATTCTTTCTCATGAGCTCCATTATTGTCAATCTTGTTCCTAGTTTCATATGTTTTGACTCTATCATCATTCTCTGGGACTTCTTTACCGATTGCCAAGTAATTGGTGATGAATGAATGTATCCACGCTCCGTTGCTTTCTGAATAATGCTTTCCCCAATTATTGTATATGTATCAAATACCGAAGTTCCAGAGTTGTCGCTTTCAACAACTTCATCGATCCAAAAGTCTCCGCAGGAGATGTCGGCTTTAAGTCCGAATCCAGCTATGCATATCAGGCAACGGTTCAAGTAGAACCATCTGGCCACCTCCGGCCAGTAATCAGTATAACGTCTTCGTATCAACTTGTTAGAGGTCTGTACTTTGAGCAATCCTGGCCATCCATCACCCCTGTATTGAATACGAGTGACATCCTCTCTATCTATAGATTGCCTATGTAGTACATAATCAGTTCCATGTATGCTTAGTGTCCCTCCACAGAAAAGACTGACGAAATACTTGATTGATGATGGGATGATTTTACGTTCTTGTAGGACCTTCAAAGAATATATGTGACAAGGAAGTCCTACAAATGCATATGTTTTGTCTTCTTCGAGTTGCTTTAGTGTTGGTCCCACTAAGGATGGAGTGTATTTCGAGCCCATAGCTCTCCTGATTTCGTTGTTATTACTTGCTAGGAAGGGCAATGCTGAATGACACAACCTTGGATTGAAATCCGTCACAATCGCAGCATCGATTTCATTATTATCTAGCAGATAGCTCAAAATGGAAGTGACAACACCTCCAGATGCTGATTTATACCTAATAACACCATCCTTTGCAAAACCAATATATGATTTCAAAGGGCTCCGCAATGAAGTTTCAATTAGGTTGGTATTTGAATCGATACCGGTATTAGCCCCAAAACAGGGTTCAATGCATAAACCACACTCATTACATTTCTCGTTCACTTCAGGTCGATATAGACCAAGAGATTGATCGAATACAATACTTATGGCTTCTCTAGGGCAGACTAAATCACAAACTCCGCAGCCGATACAGAGTCCAGATTGAACTACATCTTTCACACTTCTAATGCTCAATCACCTCTATACTAGCTCCAATATTAAGCAGCTTCTGGGGAAGACATTCATAGCCTCTTTCTATGTGTTCAAAACCTTGGACAATCGTCGTACCTGATGCAACGAGGCCTGCGATGACTAAGGACATGCCACCTCTGAGTTCACTAGCCTTCACACTTACACCCTTTAGCTGTTTCCTCCCCTCAATCACTAGCGTATCTCCATGCATCTCAATAGAAGCCCCCATTTTATTCAATTGTGTTACATGCTTGAATCGATCCTCAAAGATTGATTCTCGTATTTTGGAGGTTCCGTTACACTGAGTTAGCAATGTAGTTGTTTGTGCTTGTAGGTCTGTTGGAAATCCTGGGTAGGGCGCTGTAGAAACCATCGTATTCCTAAGCGTATTGCCATCGGATACGATTCGAGCAGTATTACTGTCGAGATACTCAATTTCCACTCCTATCTGCTCGAGCATTCCAAATAGAGATTCAAGATGTGTAGCCACAATATCATGTAAGGTAAGTTCTCCCTTTGCTATGGCACCGATAATCGCGTACGTACCTGCTTCAATCCTGTCAGGAATGATTTTGTGTTTAACCCCAGAGGTTGACAATCCCCCATGAATGATGACCTCTCGATATGTGGAATTCAAGGATACATCCATGCCCATTTGCCTGAGTAGGGTGATCATATTTGAAACCTCGGGTTCAATGGCTGCATTCTTGATCAATGTAGTACCTTCTGCTCCACAAGCAGCTAAAATTGTATTTTCGGTGGCTCCTACACTGGGAACGGGGAATGTGATTTTTGTGCCTTTAAGCTGGTCCGCCCTCACTATTGTTTTCTCAGGAGTTTCAATAACATTTGCACCAAGAGCCTTGAATGCATTCAGGTGTAGGTCAATAGGCCTAGAACCAATAGCACATCCTCCGTAGCCATGTATGATCACCTCACCATATTTTGCCAATAATGCTCCCATCAGGATTGTCGAACCTCTAATTCTCTGGGAGATTAATGGCAATTCTCTACTTTCAATGCTTGCGTTTGTAATTGTCAATACCTTATCATTATACTTCAAAGAAACCCCTAATTCCTGCAATATCTGATTCATCGTCAAGATATCAGAAACATCTGGCACATTGGAAAGTGTAACAATCTCGTCAGATAGCAGCGAAGCAGCGCAGCAAGGAAGAGTCGCATTCTTGCTACCCCCTATACTGACATCCCCCTCAATTTCATCCTGAGCATGGATTATTAATTCCTTATTTCTGCTCACTCTAAATGACTTCCATCTTTTTGTATATTTCAACTAGCTCGCTAGTGTATTTATCAATTCTGAAGGATTGCGCTCTCTCAGCAGCGTTATTCTTCAATCGATTACGAATCTCGTTATTCTCTAGCATTCTTCTTAGTCCGCTACTGATAGATTCTGGCGATGGACTCGCAAGAATTCCTGAGACCTCGTTCTCAACAACCTCAGAGGTTTCTTCTACATTTGTTGCCAAGACTGCTAGACCCGCAGCCATTGCTTCTCTAAGTGATAGGCTCGGAGAGTTGGCGATTGGCGATGTTGCTAGGAAAATGTCTGATTTCCATAGATATGGTCTGATATCCATAATCTTTCCTAGGAATTTGACTTTCTGGCCAAGTTCATTTTTCTTTACGAAATCACTAAGTTGCGAAAGCATATCGCCTTCTCCAATAATCAGAAGATTGGCGTTTGGAAATTCCTTATGTATTCTTGAAAATGCCTGGAGTGCGAGAAAGGGTCCTCTACGATAACTTAGTCTTCCCACAAACAGTAGTGTAATCTCGTCATCATTTATTCGATCTTTCGTTCTACTTTCGGCATTTCGATACCGATCTACTGGAATCGGATTTCTAAGCAAAGCAATGTTCCTTGCTCCTTTTTCAGAAAGATATTCGAGAGATTCCTTTCTGTTTACAATGATATAATGGCTTTGCAAAAGCGATTCTACGATTTCCGGAGGAATGTCCTCCGATTCCCTACCAAAACGTCCGTGCACTGTGACAATATGCTTTTTCTTGGTCTTCAGAGATAATTTGATTCCGAAATTTAGGTCATGCAGTGTTCCAAGCTGTGAATGAATTACATTAGCATCCTTTGAAATAGCTATTGCAGCACCAATCCCCGATTCTATATATGTAATGGGTGAAAGCAATTGTGAGATGTATCTGAGTTGTCTGAATCTAGATTGCGGAATTGGATTCAAACCTACCCTGAAGACCTCAAAGGATTCTTGTCTTTCATATCTTGGTAAGTGGAAGTAATGTCGAGTAATGATGGAAGAGTCTATACCTTCCTTCTGAAGACTTTCCGATATGTTTAGGATATATCGTTCGACACCTCCAATTGAAACCGGTGGAAAGTAACTTGTTATGAAGCAAACCTTTCCGATCACTATAGATTCACTCCAACTCCATGTAGGAAAACCGGGGCAATCAGTATAATACTTGGGGATATCATTACCGTTCTCAACTGAAATGCATCTTGTGAAACAAATCTCTCACCGTTCAGCGTAATATTATACGGTACACCAGACCATAATGAATTGAAAGCAAGAAATCCGGATCCTTCCAACTCTGTAATTCTTATCAGAAAGGGCTCATCGAAGTCCAAGTCTTGATGTACTATGGAATTGCTGTCGTGGACTATCATGAAGCCATTTACTTTTACAAGAGAGTACCCAAATAAGATGGATGAGATACTGATTTCTCCATGGAATTCGAGAATTCCGTCATCAATGCCGTCTACTAATCCTGCGCCATCTTCACTGTATTGTATTCGAAGGATTCCATCAAGATGTATCTCTCCCCTGTTCTTCAGATAAAATCCTCTTTCGAACTCAGATTTCTCTTGGAGGTCTAGGATATTCTGGAAGAGGTATTGAAGGACGCTAGATATTCGAATGGAATCTTGATGGATATCAGAACCCTGCAATGAACTGATCAGGGGCCCTACATTGAGGTATGTCATGGACGACTCATTGGTCAACAGAATCTCTATTACAAATGGGATGGATTGGTTCTCAGATTGATATACTCCTTGGCTTGTTTGACCGCTGACATTGACATACTGAGCTTGAACCCGTGGGATGGGAAATGTGGAAGATCCAATTCTAATACTTTCAATGTCCAATGACACTTCTGAGAATGAGATATTGCAGAAATCGGTGATAATACTACTATTGGTCAGGTTCCCAACGATGATTATATTGTGTCCATCTTGGACAAGTTGACTTATCTCTGATATCTTCTTCATATTATTCTGTGAGTCCGTATAGATGATCGTTCTCTCATGTGATGTATTGAAATGGAACGAAGAGATTGTGGTATAGCTGATCCCTGACATTGATAGTATCATCTGTATATCATTGAAGAACTCACTCTCGACTCCAAATGCAACCTTTGAGATATCCGCTGCTATCTCACTGACACTCTCATGAAACTTATTTGTCAATCCTAACAATAATCCAACGACATGAGATTTCTCCTCATTTAGAGGTGTGACTGCATAAGTCCAATCCTCACTTGTCATATAGGGTGTTCCACTCAGGAGAGCATTCTCTCTAGTTCCATCTTGATATATCATTGTGAGGATTAGTTTGGAATACTCCTGCGTTCTGAATTTTATGTATATATTCATGTCACTCTGTATTTGAATGGGTTGCTCCAGGTAGGATTCATAAAATACCACGATTTTATGATTACTTAGCCCAGTAGCTGACAAGTGAGCATATGATGTATCAGAGCTTACGAATGAGTAATCTGTAACATTAGCCAAAGCACTGTAGACAGGACTCCACTTTGAGATATCTGTAATATTCTGATCCCAAATTAAATCTGAAGACACTCCAGTTTCTATGCATGTTTCAACAGGTAGATGATCTTGGATGAACAAAGTATCTGCATCCAATGATGAATGGGTAAGATTGGAGACTGCGTATACTGTGAAGAAATCGTCATGATATGAAATATGTGCGAATTCAAAGATCTTGTCCAGATGGAGATCATAAGCATGGTTATCGATGATATGGCTGACATTTAGATATTCCAATACATAGAGCTGACTGCCCAAGTCCGAATGACGAGAACATATCTCTCCAAAAATATCGGTCTGCTGAGTGTATACAGGTATCCCCAGTAATGCTGAAGCGAAGGAATAGATGGATGAGTGAGACAAAAAGGATTCTCCATCAGAACTCTCATAGCTTCTGAGATAATCGCCAAGTCCTGCCAGATTGCTTTGATCAGCTGTGGTTGCAGAAGTATACTCCACTTTCAGAAGATGTGAAAACGAAGCAGTTGAAATAAGCAATCCCACAAGCAATACTGTCACGATTATGTTCTTTGATATAAAAGCTGATTTCCTCAAATCGCGCGAGATTAGAATCTTGCCAACTCCTAATCCTGCTGCAACCGAAACAATAGCCCAAGTAACATCCCTAAAATATCTGAACTCATCTAAGTTCAATCTAAATGGGATGATTGAATTCAAGGGAAGATGATAGAGAATTGCTTCAAACGCAAACACACCAGTAAAAATCATCAGCAATGCAAGTGTATCTTTAACATTCTTTGAATCGATTTTCCATATCCAAAAGAGAAAGAATATCCCCACAAATCCTAGTTTAATAGGGATGTAGAAAACCGGAAAGACTGAACAGTGTTGAAGTGGCATTGCATTGTTAATTATTCCCAGCATCGATACTAGGAAATAACCTATCGTCGCAATGAGAATCAACTTCCTGATATGAATTTCAAGAAATTCCTGAATTCCCCCGAATCCTTTTACCTTATTCAAATTTAGTACTGAAAGGATAAGGATTCCCCCTCCACACACTAATAGTACAACAAGCACTGTTCCATAAACCGGAATATAGAGCTTCATCACTGCCAATGTATCAATTACAAAAACAAAACTCACGCTAATCATAATCGAAATCCCCAATTCCTTTGTGCGAATAGGTTTCTCATGTAGTATCACCTGAACTAATGAAATGAGGATTACCACAATTGCAAGTATAACTCCCTTTTCAATATGAGCAAGTAACATCAATGTAAAAAGCAGCGTCTGGATACCAACCAATCTCTTTGAAGTAATCTCAGTATTTACAAGGGTTCCAATGAGAATGAAGAATGCTGTGATATCAACTAGATATGGTGCTACTATGATTGGAAACCATGTTGAAAATATGATATCACATGCTCCAATTGCTGCTTGATAAATCGCAAGAATCTCAGTTTGAAATGGTAGGAGAAATAGGCTAACAATCCAGCCAAAGCCAGAAAAGACCTGAAAAAGCAAAGTTGAGAGGACTCCTAAATCATTGCTATTCAAGAGTCTTCTACTCATAGCATAGAATGAGAGGGTTGGCAGGGGCAATAGTATTATCGAGCTAAGAAGATATAGTGAAACAATTGGGACTCCGGTTAGTCCGATAATCACCGCCAGAAACATGTGAAACAAATACGGATAGGAAAGCATTGAGATGCGACCAAGCTCAACCTCTTGCCAGGAGTAGTAATCGTTGAGGAACTTCGTTATATTTGAAACATGTCCATACTCATCACCAATAAGCGGGAGCACTCCTGTAAGATCATGAATTGTGAAATAAGAGAAAAGTAGGAAGGCTATACTCAGAATCAAAATACTAGCTGAAACAAGCTGAACTTGAAATCCTGTGTTTGAGTTCGAAGACTCTACTACCCTCTTCTTGTAGAAATATCCCACTAGTAAAAATGTATTCAGTATTAGAAATAGTGGATTTATCGCAAATGTAAATGGACCAACTATCCAAGATCCAAAACCTATCAAGCCAGTAAGAAGAAAGCTAGTAAGAATCGAAATCAAGCCTGTTTCAATAGTTGTCAAGTTCTTTCCTAATCCAAGTATGCTTAGCAGCGAGTATCCGGAAAGACAGGTTGATAGGATAACAACCGAAACCAATCCAATACCTTCTGCGAGTACTAGACTCTTAATCGAAGTAGGTAACACACTGTAAACAGTATATACTGCTAGGAGCATCAAGTAGATTAGGAAGACGTCTTTCCAACTTTGAGATCTATGAATGGTGATTTCCCTGTCATGTTTGAAAATATACTTCATGGAACATAGATAGCTTATAATTCCCAGAATTAGGCTGAACACTATTTTGTTTGGTATTGAAAAGGGGAACAACAATGTGACAATCAAAGAAATTATGGCAGAAAGTGATGAAAAAGCATGAGAGCGCTTGGAATCTGTTTGAGTCTGAAATGTCGCCGAGTCTTCGGTTCCTACAGACTGCATTGCAAAATCCGACTCCAATTATCTCACCTCTCTTCGAAGAACTTCAAAAGGTTTCTGCTTTTGATATCAAGGATTCGATTTCTAAAGTTATCTTGATTTACTTCTTTATACCCAGTACTCCGATATTCGATGTTCGCAGATCATCTTCATTCTTGTACTTTATCGAGGCATCAATTTTGTCAGGTATATTTGCATCCTCACGAATGAATGTATAGATTATCTTAAATTCCATATTCGGGATTGCTTCAAAAATCTCCACCCATTCACTCTGTCTTATCCTATTTCCTCTCCAACTTTGGATTTCAGAATTATATCTTGATTCTGTTTCTGAAAGAAAAGCAAATGGTTCTTTGATACTATCCTTATGATCTTCTAAATGGATATTGTGGAGCATAATCCCTTCAGATTTTAAATCACATGCAAGATTCGAAAGTACTGTTACAACATCGGTTTTTGGGACATGCTCCAACACAGCATTCGAATAGATGAAATCAACTGCCTTACCTAGTGTATCTGTTGCGAAATCTATTGGCGTGATATATGATATTCCAATATCCCTCAATGTCTTAAAGGTGAAATTTCGTATGTTAGACAGTTGATTAAGTCTGGATCGAATTCTCCCGTGTTCTTCGAAGGATGCTAAACCATCTCTTATGACATAGCAAGTAGAATTACTAATTGAGGTTTTCAGAGCTGAGGGTATCGCATTGTTAACGATATCAGTACAAACGACCTGTTTCGCTCCAAGCAAATGAAAAATAAGAGAATGAGAGAGAACCCACCCAGCTCCAATCTCTAGGCAAACCTTGCTTCTGATAGGATATGTACCAGCTAGACCCGCTAAATGAAGACTATTGGATAATTCAAATGCACAAATATCCAATCGTTTTGATGATTTTGCTAGAGATTCAGCGTAATATTTCCGAGCAAAAGAGGTTTGTAACAATTGGCTCCTTAACTTCAATGGAAGCAGAGATTTTATCTTTGATAGCATCAAGACTCATTCCCCCTTTACAGAAATATCTACGGATTGCATTAGATTCTACCATAAAAACGATGTCACAATCATGAATGGATCCTTACCATAGTAGAATTCATGAATAATCGCTTATATAGCATTGATTGAATACAATCGTTTTCAACTCTTAATGATATATGTATCCTGTCTTCTTTCTTCAATCTGTTGGAACTTGCTAGTTATATCAACAAGGAATTTGCTTGATAATAGAAATAGAAGAGGTTGAATTGGCACTCTATGTCTAGGTAGTGCAAAACCAACAAAATAGGGTATTGAGAAGAACACAAAGGCAACACTCAGGAAAACAGCAAATGGATCTTTTCGATTCATCATTATGTGCATCAGTGCCGACAACAATAATGGAACATAGATTAGTTGACGTATCAAAGGATTCTGTTCCGGTACTGATGAGGTATACCACCAGTAATCAGAGATTTTTCTGAATACGTTATTTACGGTTTCAGACACATGAGTGAACATATAATTCCAAGCAATCTCCCCAAAAGCAGTATCAATCTCTATCTCATTAGTGCTATTGATTTGATTCAGTAAATTGACATCATACCATGTCGGCACTCCTGTTTCAGTGTATTCTGGATTATTTCCTCTCCACAGGTTGAATCCTGTATCTTTCAGAAAAATAGGTGATCCTTCTGATAGGCTAATGCAGCGAGATTCCCATGGTAGTATAATCATCGAACATAGAATAGCTGCTATGAAGACATATCTCAAATGTCTGGGGTTGGGGGAAGAGATGGTCAATCTTCTTGCCTGCATGGTGTAACCTAATTCCCAAATAAAGAAGGGAAGTATCACGACGATGAATATTGGCTCGATATGGAGAGCGATTCCGTAGGCCAATCCAGCATATGTGGCACTCTTTTTGGAGGGTTCCGAGTGAAGTGCCCAAGAGTATTTCACGATTAGAACAAAGAATAGTGTGGAGAACACTAGATGATGTATAACTACAACTGAATAGATGAAATCTGGATGAAATGCTACAACTAATGATGCAATCATTGTAGTCTTTCCATCATATACCTGATTGGCAATCGAATAGATCACATATACTGTTAAGGAACCAATCAAAGCTTGAGAAAATAGAAGAAATTGAAGAGCCAATGCATTAGTGCCAAAAAGAACGAAAAAGAAAGCGATGAAGAAAGGATAGAATGGGGCAATGAAACATGTTTCTTGAATACCTGTCTTGGGAGGGAACGCATCGTAGGAAAATCCATTCCCATTGACTAGGTTCATGGCAATCTCAACACTCTCATAGCTGGTACCATCTGTACCAACCATGTGAATCAGAAGAATTCTTACAAAGAACGCAGCCACCATTATGACTAGAAAAGCAATCCGATTTCGTTGGGACTCGTTATCAGAAGATGTGCTATGATTTGTCTGCGTTTCCATATTCACCTTGTCCTGACATTCTATTCCTATATTGATTGGTTGATTTCTTAGAACTTTTCCAGCAACAAGCATAATCTTGGATATCAAATCCATTTTCATTCAGTGATTCTCTTTTCAATTAATTAAATCCTTCACATGAAATATACCCATGATGTTTGTACGTCCTTTGATATGGCGAGTCCCGGATGTGAAAACCACATCTTTGTCCTCATGAAGAAATCCCTTTTTGTAGACCGCCCTAACCGATTCCTTGACAAGATCGTCTACATTATCAACGTTCTCAGTATAGTAGACTGAATGTACTCCCCATAATAATCGAAGTCTTCTCATAAGAGTTGCATCACTTGTCACTGCATAGATGTCCGCTGGTGGTCTGAACTTGGAAATCCATCGTGCTGTGAATCCACTTCGTGTTGCTGTGATAATGCCATTTACATTATCCGGAAGAAGCGCCACCGCATTATAGACAAGGTTCCCGATAACCTCCACAATCAGTTTCTTTGGAGATGTAAGGTCAATCGGATTTACTGGTGTAATACGCTTCTCAGCTTTTCTGGCGATCCGCTCCATCATCCGAACCGCCTCTACTGGGTCGTGCCCCATCGCAGTTTCTCCGCTCAGCATGACCGCATCTGCTCTGTCAAAGACTGCATGAGCGACATCACTTACTTCTGCCCGTGTAGGTATCCGTTCAGTAGTCATGGATTCCAGCATATGGGTCGCGACAATTGCAGGTCGTGCCCAAACATTCGCCTTCCGAATCAAATCTCTTTGGAGGACCGGAACATCCTCAATTGGGACTTCAATTCCTAAGTCTCCCCTTGCTACCATAACACCATGAGACTCCTCCAGAATCGCATCATAGTTCTGTATCGCCAGGAGATGCTCTATCTTGACTATCACATCGACATT
>JBHLQH010000056.1:0-15705 GCA_048884965.1 Candidatus Thorarchaeota archaeon
CTAGAGGAAGCAGTTTCGTCATAGACATTGTAAGGGGAACTTGGTAGTGGTTCAGACATCAAATCCATTACGTCGTTATACTAATTAGCATCCTTTGTCCCTATTCTAACTATGGGGGTATCATGGACTCGTGTAAAAGAGGTCACTTTATGGACCTATGAAGAAATACTTGCCAAGCTAAATTCAACGTTGAGCTATGATTTTGTATCCAAGCATTATGACTTGAAACTTCGAAAGGTCCAAACGTTTCTTATGGACCTTCTGAAACGAGAGGATAAGAAATACGATACCTATCGTGACAACGTCGTGGATACCCTTAGACAGGCAGAAGTCTTTGGCGTAGGGAATCTCTCAGGATTACTTCGGTCAATACCCAATAGAGAACAATGTGAGTACTTCATACAAACAACTAACATCGAATTCGAGAAGCTGATTCAACTTCTCAATTGCATGCTAAGGTGGATTTTGCCATTCTCCAGACCTATTAGAGAGTTCATCGATAAGGGACACACAGAACAAGAAGCGCATCTTTCAAAGACAAGACCGTTGGGGATTCGCTACAACCTAGATGTCCTAGATAGATTCAGGACGAGATTCGCTCGCGTAGACTTTGCGAGTGAAGCAGATATTCCAATGAACTTCATGACAAATCTTCTGCATAGATGTGACCTTTCTCGCCTTCCATACGTTAGCGGAAGCACTGTCAGCATCCTATTTCACTCAGGATTCACAACATTGGACGCAGTCGCAAACACCTCACTCGAACGACTTGAGAGGAAAGTCCAAGAATACCTGGAAGGTATCGGAAAGAGGTACAGTCGATCCTTCATCGAGCTGGAGAGCGCGATTGTGCAGGCGACAGTACTCCCCAAGATTATTGAGGCCTGAATATCTCTAGGTATTGAATACATCTAGAAGCTCTTTGTGTTTCTCAAAGTATTCACGCACGGGATCTAATAGCTCATTCAAAGCAACAGCAACACCGATCTTCAAATCCAAAGGATGGATGCCCTTTGGTCCATCAGGTTTCAGGTAAGCAGCTTCAAGTTCCTCATAGCTCTCGTATTGTACATCCCCGCCGAATTTGGGTTTTCGTGAGATCTCAAAGACATCCATTCTCTTGAAAATGATGTACTTTGCAATCTCCAATACAGGATTTCCTTCCACCTCACCAGCAGGACAGAAAGCCTTCTTCATCTTCCTTGTAACATCCTCTGCTGAATCATGGATGAAGATAGCTGAATCCGCTTTGCTCTTAGACATCTTTGCATCAAATTCGTCGTCTTGTCCTACGACATCCATTCTGGAAGGTCCCTGAAGACCTGGCATGATGTGATGGTGAACTGCGGTCGGTTTCCACCATCCTAATTTCTCGCCTACCTCTCGAGCAAGCATGTTCGCTTTTCGTTGATCCATTCCCAGTTGTGCTACATTTACTTCGAGATGAAAAATGTCCGCAACTTGCATCATCGGGTAGAAGAGCTGGGCGGTATCTTGTGAGGCTGTTTCCTTTCGACCCATGATTTGCAGACATCGATTGGTTCTAGCAACCGTGGTGTTCTTCGCAATCCGGATTACTTTCTCCCAGTAATCCGAGTTTTCGACCATATCGCTTGCCCAAACGTACTCTATCTTGTCAACTGGGACTCCACATGCTTCCCACGCTTTGATCAAGTACTTGCCGACTGCCTTTATCTTGTCGAGGTCTCCACCCATCTTATCATTGATCCATGCATGCCAATCTGCAACTAGGATCTTGAAGTGGACGCCTGCATCAATCATATCCTTGAGCTTGATGGCTCGTAGAAGTCCCGTGGCGATATGCGCCATCCCGGATGGCTCGAAGCCATCATAAGCAATCAATGGTACACCTGTTTCAATGAGATTCCTTAATTCTTCTGGAGTTACGATCTCCTCAGTGGGAGGGGCTGCTATCAATTCGAATCTTCGTTCAGTGTCCATTGATATCACTATCATTTTCAATTAGGATTCAGTGAAAACATTATCGTTTTCTGATTATCACATGATGAACAGGAAGTCTGTGTTCATGTGTAGTTCATATATGTGAGTGCGAATCAAGATATGAGGTCTATTCGTGCAGGATGAAAAAGTCTACTTGAGATACTATACACAATCAGGGCTACAAGAAACTGTGCGAATTAGTCCGAAGACAAGTGAAGTGATTCTAAAAAGAAGAGGAATTGTATCCATCGACCTAACACCTTTGACCGAGTGTAAAAATCTGCAATTCATTGATCTCTCAGAGAATAATCTCGAGATGCTGGACTTGAATCCACTTTGTGCACTAGAAATTCTAGAAAGAATTGACCTTAGACATAATCAAATCAAAGCGCTTAATCTGACACCAATCGCATTTTGTGAGATACTATCTACTTTCTTGTTCGATAAGACTACAGTATTACGGATCGAACCCGCCGCATACTATGCAAAAGGAAACAACGCTCTGACTTCGATTTTGAAACAGATGAAACAGCTTGTGCGATATGAAGAAATCGTTGAGGTATTTGGATGGCGAACAGTGCTTTTGAATACACGAGAACTATTACGACTTCTTCCAGAAAGACAATGGTTTGCAGCTCAATTTGGGCTCCTCTCAGGATTGGGACTTCAAAATATAGCAGGATATGATGGTCCGCCTGATGACATACTGGAGAAGGTCAATGACCTCATGTCTTTTTCCAGAGCAGTCGATGTGATACAGGAACATGTACTAAAACTTCTTCACAGACAACTACGCGAAGGAGGATCCAGCCATTTCATCAACATCAACTCACTTATGGGAACCGAAGCTGCCATAATCGTCCCAGATCTTCTAGAGAATCGGAGAAAGGAGATGGAGGGTCTAAGATTGCGTCTCATGGACGACGAGGGTAGAGTTGATGGGAGGGTACTGTGGTTTACACACTATGGACGAGAGATCTTGTCATCCATAAAATCAAGCTCATATCTGGTAGACAATGAAACCTTGCAACAAATCTTGCAGGTCCTTCGGTCTGTCGGTCTAGAGCCTGAGTTCGTGAGTTCTGAGTTTTTCGATAATGCATGGGACATCCATTCGATTGGACTTCGCACCTTCTTGGAGGGATTGAGCGAAGGGAGGACCTTCGTCATCGAGCGAATTCAAGCGAGCTCAGAAGGCCCAATTGTTGAAAGCCATGAGATTATATCCTGATGTGCATTAATTAGCACAAGCTCGGATAAATCGATACGAGTGAAATGTAGAAGTGGTGATTCGTGAGTTGTTGGAGGGAAAGAAAAAGAGACTAGGTCTTCTTATGATACTAATTGTGGTGGTTGGAACACTCGGAGGTATCCTTCTCATCCAAAGAATGGTGCCATCTCAAAACAGCCTGTTCTGGAATATCTCTGAATCCTATGATACGAACGGGAATGAAACTTATTCGGTAATCTTCAATGACATTAACTTCACATTCCTCTACACGGAGGAAACTCCTTTAGATGTGCCAATCCCGGTCCATTTCAGAGTGGACTTTCCTGATGGCACAACTGAATACATTGCGAATACAATTGGAGGATTGATGATGCAGCCGCCACGTATTGTCATGAGTGTACATCTCAAGCCCCAAGTGGCAATTGTCTGCTCCTTTGGAGATTCGCATGAAGATTGGTATAGCTGGTACTATGCAGTTTCAAAGTGATGAGTGAAAATGGTTTCAGTGGAGAGTCTCTATTCAATACTAATAAGAAGGTGGTATACGAAGTGACAAGGATAGATTCGATATTAGACCCGTAGTAGGCCACGAAACCCCCTAACACCATAGTATGAAGATGCACCATTGTGATACACGAAGACATGACCGTAGCGGCGGTCGCAAAAGAGCGCTCCACCAAGTTCTCTTATCTCAGAAGGCGTCTTTACCCAGCTTGATGTCTTCGTGTCGAAATCTCCAAGTTTCTGTAGCTCTCTGTATTCTGCCTCTGTCAGAATCTCAATAGCCATGGCAGCCGCCATATCAATAGCGTTGTTCTCGGGCTTTGCTGATTTCCTTGCTTCCAATGCTTCACGGTCATAACAGACATTTCTGCGACCTACAGGGCTTTCTGCAGCACAATCGTAGAAGGTGTACTCACCTGTTTTCCTATCAAAACCAACAATGTCCGGTTCACCACCCGTTCTTTCCATCTCATAGAGTGACCACAGTTTCTCAGGATTAGACTCCAGCTTTGCTAGTAATTGGGGCCATTCAAGTCCCTTATGGCGCCTCATGTTTTTCGTAAAACGGGCTTTCAACACGCCGAGCAATTCTTCACGTTGATCTTTGCTAAGCTTGTACATAGTATAAGTTCTCATTCTGAGTAAATAATTGCATCTATATAGTTCAAGTGAACCAGAGTGATTTGATGAAAGCAAGGGAATTAGTCTTGAAGTTACTATAATCTAGTGCTTTGGATGAATGATCTATCTCGTTTCTGTTCCAATTCCCATCTCTTGCGCTCCGCTCTTAGTTGAAAGAGATCCACTTCCTTACATAGGAGTCCTTCTTCCCCTTTTGGTAATGTCCTCTCAATTCGATCTTTCTCTGGAGAATATATCAATGAATCACCAAATTCTGCAACATTTGCGAAGAAACAGTATGCATAGATGGACCTACGAGCATCAAAGTGGGCAGCTCTAAAATCGGCAGTTACAGGCGTGAAAGCAGGGTTGAATATAAGGTCGACAGGAGGATCAGAGTTCTTTAGCTCGACACGCAGGTCCATATCCAAAAAATCCCTACAGATGGCTATTGCTATTCTTCCATACTTTGTATTAGCAACTATGATCTCTCGGGGTTGGCTCTCAATATCTATGCCTTCCTCAATCTTATTCCCTTCAAAATGAATGACAGCTGGAATATGCTTTTTCTGCTCCCATAGCACTCCATCAGGTCCGATTACTCTGCAGACATTGCTCCTCGATATTGAACTGTGGAATGAACCAGGTACTAAGACCATCCCATAGCAATTAGCCAATTCACTAAGAGTAGTGAGAATCGAATCGTGATTGAAATCAATGGTGAGCTCAGGGAAGAACAAGATATGCACTCCCGCTTTATTCGCCTCTTCCATCATGGTATGTACTAGTTGTTTGATTGCTTCTACTTTATCATCCCTTATCTTGAAGAGACCAGATTCCATTTCCTCATAGAACTCACTCAGTATATCACCATTAGTTGAGAGACCAATTTGAGCGAGACCTACCCGAAAACTGCTCACTTCATGTTGCTGATTCTCCTTGAGTAGGTCCAAATGCACGATTTTGTATTTTCTCAACACTTCTTTCTCAGTTGCCAAAGATGATACCGATCTTTTAATCATCCGATCAATATAGCTCGTTAGGTTAGTAAAATCAATCATCTCTCTTTTAGAAGGATGTAGATCAAGTATGGATTCCCACTTTTGTAATTGGATGGCAAGATGATTCTCTTCGTACTCCACTGCACGTGCAAGAGAGTGTAGTCCTTTTTCAATTGTGATACGTTTTGCTTTCCCAAGTAGTTCTCTTGCACTTTCAACATCAAAATCAACAAGAGCGACTTTTGATTGCATCAAATAGGTCTTTGCCAATAGCGAATAGGAGGATTGTTCCAATCCTATATCAAGCAATCTTGCTGTCAATTCTTTGACCTTCTGAAATGTTTCCTCATCTCCGGTCATTCTTAGTTCAGCAATCAAAAGGTCACAGAGATGAATCATAGCACTGACTGCTAATGAATGATCTTGGATTTCACCCTCAAGGAAGTCCTCAAGCATCTCGCTTGCTCGTAATTGATCTCTGGCTCGCTTGCTAGCTTTCAATATTCGCGCTGTTGCAACATGATACTTCTGAGTAATCAAGGGATTCTCAGAGCTCTCTGAAATCTTCTTCAGGTGCTCAATATGATGTTTTGCGGATTCAATATTACCGATATCAGTAAGAAAATCGACTAGCTCGAATAGGGAGGCAGCTATGAGACCCTCATCACCAACTTCCATGGATATCTTAAGACATCTTTCAAAATAATCTGCTGCTCTTTGAGAAAGATCTTGCTTCCTGAATATCCACCCGAGATTTCCCAGAATTCTGGCAATCTCTGGTTTAGCTGCCATTTCCTCAAAAATCTCAAGTGCACGTTGATAATAGGTTTCTGCTTCATCTAAGTCCCCTCGTAATCCATAGATTTCTGCAAGATTGCCGTTTGCTAGGGCCAGATCATATTTCAAACCAGACTCAGTACTCAGATTGAGACATTTCTGATAGATTTCTAGGGCTTTATCGAGTTCTCCTCTCAGTTGAAAAACCACACCGATATTCAAGAGAGTCGTAGCAACTTCGTGCTTGTTCTCAAGTGGTTCCTTTACCTCCAAACTTCGATGGAGATACTCCAATGCTTTATCAAATTCACCTAGTTTGCTGTATAGGTTACCGAGATTGTTCAGGATGTTTCCCTTCACTACTAGATAGCCCATTGCTTCGCTTATCTCTAGGCTCTGATTATAGTAGTCCATTGCGACCTTCAGATTCCCTTTGGACCAGTTCACCAATCCAAGATTGTTGAAAGAAGCTATCAAATCGGATTTACTATCTATCTGTTTGCGAATCGTGAGACTCTCTAGTAGAACCTCTAAAGCCTTTTCATACTCCCCTTGATACCAATAGAGGACTCCTTGATTCTGAAGCAAATCACCTCTCTTCTTTTTGAGCCACTTCTCTTCTTCATCGTTCTGCGGCTTTAACTGCTCAAGATGTGTCTTAAGCTCCGCTGCAAGTCGTGTACTATCATCTAATTTTCCAATTCGCCACGCCAGCTCAATTTTTGAAATAAGGACTTCTGCAATGAGAAATGGATTGGCAATATCTTTCGCTGATTCGTGGATGAGATTTGCTATCTCCAGTGCTATTTCATGCTCGCCCATCCGTATTCTAAGACGCGTCTCGAATATACCACAGGCAATTCTGTCTTCATCAGATACATCATGCCTAGATTTCGCACTCTCAAGAAATGAAAGAGCTATCTTGAATTCACCTTTTGCTAGCGATTCCTCTGCATCTGCAATCAGTGCCTGAACAGACTGATCCAAATCTCAGACATCCTACACATTCATTCTCTAATAGAATACCTTCCCAAGTCGTGTATTAAATGTTCACAACCCATTCAATCAATAATGTGGATCAATTGATCCAAGAGGTGGTAGCGAATCTGAATAGAAGTGAGGGAGTATAGAATAACGAATATTGAATATGATTCAGTTTCAAACAAACCAGCGATATTTTGCAGGTATCGCATTTGGATTGTAATCTTCGAAAGCTTTCCTGTAACTCTCATTTGTGAAGTTGAATTGCAGCAAGGGGAAACCCTCCCCAAAAGGCAGTACATTAACACCAATCTGTGAGCTTATTGACTTCTTTGCATCTTGACATGGGTTACAGAGATAGCCTGTTATTTCAAAGGATAAATCCACTCCACTAATCATGGGAGCCGATTCTCCAGCTTTAGGAACACCTGAAAATCCGGTTCCTGAATCAATTGGTGTCATTATTGGCGAGACCAAATTGATTGCAAGTTGCGCGGCAATCAGGACCTCCTTTAATCCCAATGAGAAGGATTCTCGAGCAAATTCCAGATCTTTTGGTCTTTCAATCTTTATCCGTTGGCTCCATTTACTGACGTTTTTACTAAGAGGTGTTTGCCCATACTCTCCACATGCACAACACACCTTAGGCCATCTTGCGTCCCAAGGATCACGTGGTACAGGAACATAGACGAGTTGGGACGTTTTCCTTGAGGTATCGGTGCTGATGTCATTTATTCGAGGAATTATTCCATCTTCAAATTCCACTATCACGGATGTACCAGGTTCGGGTACCTTATTTTCTCTTGCAGGACCATATCTCATCCGGACTATCTCATTATCCAAATTAATCATAACATCGCCAAGAAACCACCCACCTTTGTTCTGCAGTTTATAATTCGTGACTACACCTCTATAGGTTCTAAACATACCCTGAATCACATCTACTTCCATATCGACAGGTGGTTTTGCCCATAACTTGGGACCTGAATCAATCTCAGCTGCAGCCGCTTCTACTTGATCCTTCATTTCAGCAGGAGTAGGAATGATAGGTTTGGGATAGCCTTCTTTCTTTGACTCCTTTATTCTATCTTTCAATTCCTTGTCAAGTTTCTGAGCCTTCTTGAATGCGTCATCTGCTTTGTTGAAATCCTTGATTCGCAGGTATGCAATCCCTATATTGAACCAGATAATCGCATCGTCCACAGCATACTCCTCTGCTTTCTGCAGGGATTTCTTCAACTCACTTGCTTGACTCATGCATCCATATATGTAACCAATAAATGACCAAGCAAGTCCATCATTCGCATACGATTTCAAGTATCCATCCAAAGCCCGTTCAGCATCTGCAAGTCTGCCTTTTGCTAGATAAATCGTAATTTGTGCAAATAGTTCATCCTTTGTGCTCATACCCACGATCACACCCTCATTGGCAATATGGAGTTCACTGTACCTTCGCTCTATCTTGCTATTATTCCTTTCTGATAGCAAGTGTTTTGGACAAAGAATAGCATGAAAATCATACACAAGAAATCGATTGAAAAAGAATCTGAGATTTCAGACCGCGGGAAGAATAAAGGATGGGCATGATAACGAGAGTACTATATATTTGCATCAGGAATCTAGATTCTGAGCCAATCCTAATATATGAAGAGGATTAGTAGAAACTTGAGTCATGGTTTCAAGCATCATCGATTCACTCAAATCATTTGACGCGTATCATGAACTCATATGTAGGTCTTGATGAGTCTTCTTTTGATAGTCGGTCCGCTTCAGCTCTCATCTTCTTCAGTGCATCATCGGCATCTGTTCCTCTTGTTTCAAGACCAAGCTCCTCAGATGTTGCAACATAATGACCTTCCTCCTCACGTAGGATAACCTCAACTATTCTCATTCGCTCATTCGCGTCACACTCGAACAGTAAGTAATAAGACTTCATTGAATGTGCCTCAATTATACCGATTATTGGTTGGTCCTTTATCTCAGAATGATTGCAGAGAAAAGAAGGTGGGCACAATAACGTGGGTAACACTCGGCTGCCGCGCCACCACCTTTAACATTTTTCGCCGAGCGTTCCAGACAACCTATTTTGAGGTTGGTGCAAGATACATCACCGCACGCCATAGTAACGTATCGACCCACATTTGTTACTGCGCCCTTAGTCCACAATTATTGCAAGGGACCTAGACCAAGATATAACTTACGGTCTACGGTTTTTTCCCCTCTTAGTGGCAAGAATTGAGGTGGACGTGCATGACTTGTTCGTGCGAAGCAAGTCCTACGTCTATACAACCCCATCTTTGCTTAAAAAGAATACTTGTGTGGCGCGAAGTGGGAATAAATAGCGTTGAAGGCATCAACGCTTGTCTCTCATCCTTTCAGCCCATTGCCGGTTCTTGGTTCTTCTTCGATCTGCTCGCCAGTACGAGTAGTTCCTCTCGCCCCGTTTCTTGCGCTCATACCTCTCGCGCTCCACCTCATTATCCTCTGTATGATCAGTGAGATAGATTCCTATGAAGAGAAGTGAAAGACCTGAGAAGATGAGGAAGAGGATACATTGGTCCCATAGAATGGATTCATCTACCCATTGGAGGTTTTGCACCTGCTCAAAGATGAGGTGTACATAGCGATGTCGAAGAGTAGGGTATCCATCAAGATTCAGAACAGTCTGGCTAAAACGAAGAGTATAGTTCCCGTAGGGTAATTCGAATGTGGAATGAACAGTCTCGAGCTGATACTCCGAGGTCCTGTACATATTGGTAGTTATATTGGCCACTACTGTCGTACCTTGGTACACTAATACATTGAACCGAATGATCTCATCAATCTCCATCTGATATGTATAGGTCACTCTCGCCCTAGCAAGGTATGGTTCGATATCATAGAGACTGAAGTCGGTGGAGTACGAAGTCGCAAAATCATGCGTGACATAGTTGAACAGCATGTCAGGAGGAGGTCCAATTCGTTCTCTAGGGACCATCACAACCGCTAGGAGAAAGATGAGAGCAGGGACAATAAGCGGCTTTCTTCTAACGACACGTAGAGTTGGAGAAGTATCGACCCTCTTTATTACAAAGACGAGAGCTAGGGAAACGAGAAAGAAGATGATAGCACCGATGCCAACTGAGTAAAGGTTCTCAATTGCAGTAACCAAGGTATCGACTCCCCTTGTGGCATCATAAGTTTTCAAAGTTATTCTTTTCTAATGCAGCATACAATGGGGTCAAGTTGTCTCCAATGAACGGATGAAGTCAGAGATTCTCTCAACAACGAGCTGCACAGCTTTCTCACCCTTTTCCATAGTGGCGCGCGTAGAATAGCCAACGACGCCAGAGTTCGTGAATTCCTTCATTGAAGTCGCAACTGAAACTTTCGGGGGTGGTGATAGCATATCAGGCAGAACATAACCAGGGTAGGGTGATCGTCCATGTTCATCAACTCGTTTCTCCTCAAGCACTCTCTGATCAAGTGCCCAGGCAACAGAGGTTTCCATATCACATGCATGGAACACAGGTCTTGAGAACATATCAGGTATCTCTCCCATGATGAATCCCCACCAGTCAGCAGAGAACACTCTTTGAACCCCTTCATTGTGTAGTATGGTCAATGCACTGCTAATTGCTGTCTTGTTGCCTCCATGTCCATTTAGAAGGAGGATGTTCTTGAACCCATGTTTGCGAAGAGAAAGACAGACATCAACGATTACGTTAGTCAGAGTGGTCTCTTTCAGGGAGATCGTTCCTTTGAAGTCCATATGGTGAGGTGAGTGTCCAAACGCAATAGTAGGTGCCAAGGTGAGTTTGAAACCCGGCCATAGGTGCTCACAGATAAGTTCTGAGATTCGTGTCGCGATGAAATGGTCATTATCGAGAGGTAGCGCAGGACCATGCTGCTCGACGGATCCGATTGGCACAATGATGCTTCCACACAGCGGGATTCTTTCTTCAATTTCTTGCCATGTCATCTTTGTCAGTCTATAAGGAAACTCCATATCATATCACATAGTTGAGGTACCAATTCACCCATTAATGTCAATCGTTTTGTTAGAAAGATATTTAGCAAACCTCGTATTGTATTTATTATTACTTCATCTAATTGATTAAGGAGTTGATATAAGGTGGAAGAGATCCCAAAGGTAGTAAGATACGGCTTCTTGATAAGCCTGATATCGCATATCGTCTATGGTGCATGGTTCTTCCTTGCACCTGAGCTTTGGAATTCACTGACTGGTTGGCCAAGTGAGCTTGCGGCAGGTAGAACAGCTGGTGCTGCGATTCTTGCCATAGGCATAGCCACGATATTTGCCTTTCGAGCAAAGACATGGAAAGAAGTGGAAATCTTCGTACTCTTCATGATATTCTGGTGTCTACTTGGTCCAATCGCTGCGATCTGGGCATTCTTCACTATGACATTGCCTGTGGTCGTATGGATAAACATCGTCATACTGCTACTCCTACTCGTCATGTTCGGGTATGGGTATATGTTGTCAAGGAAATAGCAGAAAGCAAACGTGAAGCTGCCCTAGGTATTTGGGCAGTTCTTTTTTCCATGCATTATTCATGTGGGACTCATGCTCTCCTTTGAGCGAGATTGGCGTATTGCGATACTGAAGATGACTATGATGCCAACAGATGTACCAGTGATGATGAATGATAATAGTAGTGGGATATCAAATAGATCATCATCAGGCAATAATGTATCAGTTCTTGTCGGATTACTGGTTGTAGTAGTTGAGGATGTAGGTCCTCCTATATGAACGGTCCCAGCGGGAATAGGATCTGATTCAATTTGATCATATAGTCCAGGCCATAGATATCCGCTTTCGATACCATTTGGATTAGCTAGAGGATCATTATCGAATGCAGTTATCCTGAAGATATAATCCCTTATCGAATATCCAGTGCTATCCCAGACATATGAAGTGGTTAGCAATCTAGCAGCAACTAACATGAAGGTGTCCCCTCCATCGCTGGAAATATGAAAATCATAGACATGCTGGTCATTCACATTGCGGTCGCTACATGTCCACACGATCGTCTTGACTGCTCCAGTCCCAGTCACGATTATTTCACCAAGTACTGGGGAGAAGTAAATGTTCACATTGATTCGTATCGATCGCGTGTATTCCAGATTCGTAGATGTAAATGCAGTTGCAGAAATCGTGAATGTGCTATTCTTTCCGAAGAGGCTGAGAGGAATTTCAACCTCTGTATTTTCTGATGAATCGCCAATGATGAGCCGGGCATCCACCGTCAATGTCCAGCTTCCAGGCATCTTATCATAATCAAAGCATCCGACAGCAATGGCACCAGAGCGCTCTGCAATGAAAGAGAAAACCTCAGGACGGGCACCGGTTGCCATCCCGTCCTCCAAGATATTGTTACCATAACTCCAAGTTGTATTATCAGTATCTGCCCACCATGCCATGAAATCGCAATCTCCATTCGTGAAGTCACATACCATGTGAACAAGATCGCCTTCTTCGATACCCTCAACCATTAGCCAAGAGTATTGTGATAAGTCGATAGGTCCTCCAAAAGTATCATAGGATGCAGTTGGTATGACTAGATCTTTGGTTTCCTGGAAATAGATACCAGTACTGACATGTATCTCTATTCCATCAATAGCTGCTTCGGGAAGATTGGGAAGATTGAGATAATCCATTGCAGTCGCATGAATGACTACTTGATCCTCATTGATGATTGCATCTGACTCCAAAGGTGCAGGATAAAGGGTTTGTGAACTTGTGTAGGAAAAGTTGATGATACTAGACAATGATTCTGAGTACCACATCACATGAAGTGAGAATCTTTGAGGCAAGTAATTTGAACTACACTGAGAAAGTCTAACTTCCAAATAATATCTACCTAGTTGTAGAAGTTCAAGAATGAATCCAATCCCAGTTGCATCCTCAGAGGTTGAGAGGTCAATTAGATTCCCATTATCGGAGTACAATCTCAATTCTATGGAGATTGCTGAAGTATCCCAAAATGCTCTAAATCCAAGTAGAGTAGCGGATGGATTCGTTGTTTCAATGGGATAGATATTGCTGGCATTGACACTTCCTAAGGGACCACTATAGGGAGTGAGCACTTGGTCAGAAGAACTACAAAGCTCGTTGATATCCCCATCTGCCGCAATAAGTTCTTGAACTACAGTGTAGGTCCAAGGGATAGATGTTGAAACAGTTCCATCATCAATGATGAAGAACCCAAGATGAACTCCTGCATTGGCGTCCGAAGGAACGACCAGAGTATGATTGAGCGTGTAGTCATCTGAATCCTCTACAAAATCTAATTCGGATGATGCAATACGCTCCCAGAAGACAATACTGCATCGAAAAGGTACACCACTTGGTCCGCTTATGGCTAGTGTTAGATTGCCGCTTAGGATTGTTGATAGAGAGCTGCTCGATGATGCATAATGCATGATATAGGAATTTGATGATCTCGAACCACTAGCTAGGTGAATGAGTTCCTTACCCAAGTCAATAGAGGAATTCCAGTGATTCGGGATTCCATCCAAAGGATCAGAATCATTCCAATCAAATAGAAGTACTTCTCGCGGGATATCACCAGGGGATGCTTCGAATGATAAATACAATGAAACAGACCCGTAGGTAGCAATTGCATTATCATATTCGGAGGAGTCAATAAGGGTACTCAATACAAAGTATCCGGGAAGATCAGTATGATTTGTGACACTGTCATTATACAAATATGTCATTCCTTGAAACTGGTATTCATCTCCTTTCTCCACAGTTGAGTAATCAATCGTCCACCCTGATAGGTCAGTCACCATTGTTCCATGTACGTCATCATATATCCTGCTAGGAAGTACAATTGAATCACCTTTGTATACATCACCAAAATATAGGACAGATGCTACACTCCCAGCTGTGTATGGAGGAATGTTTGTTAGCGACTCCACTTGAAAACCTTCGCCGCTAGTCACAAAAGCACATGCTCTCTCTGCATCAACTCTCCCAAAACCTTGCATTGAAACATCATATCCAATGTCTACTGCAGTGCATTCCAGAATCATCTTCACTTTCTGCGAATCAATGGCAATGCCTTCCTCAACTAGAGCATCAAGAGTAAGGGCAGCACAACCAGCTACGACTGAGCTTGATATGCGTCTGTTATGGGAGGTGGAATAATTCGTCATCATCGGAAAAGAGTAAACTCCTCCGCTCCACGATTGGACCATGTACTGATAGAAAAGGCTAGTACATCCGATGACTCCTACTCCTGGTGCTACAAGTTCAGGTTTAGTGTACCCATAGAAATTAGGACCATGAATCTTTGGCTCAATGATTGATTCCATGGGTTGGTCTAATCCATATAGAGGCTCTAGGTATTCGTTTAGCTCTAGAGTGCCTACTGTCAAGATAGAAGGACATCCATGCAAGTCACTAGCTGGAGAACCATCAAGATAATAATCTTCAACTGAGGAGATTTGCAAAATTCCAGGAAATCCTGCAACTATAGAATAGGGAGATGAGAACATCTTCTTGATGGTGAGGAGAAGAGGAATATCCTCGACCGATGCAACTTGGGAGGACCAAGAATCATCAATGACTAATGAACGAGGACTTCCTGTGTATACGAAGGTTTCTCCCACGAGCTCATAGCCAGCAGCCCAATAGTGAGCGATAAGAATATCCTGAAAAGTATGAGTTCTCATCGAGAGAATCTTAGTTTTTGGAGCGATTCCTTGAATCGAAAAAGTAGATTGATTATTTACATCAAAATAGGAGAAATTCCCAGAAGCTGCAATGATCGATGCCTGTGATGTGCCAAAATTCGATCTATCAAAAAGAAGTGCGAATGCTTGGTTATCAGATCTAAAGCCGCAGAACATTGGCTCATCGTCGAACCATGAATATTTGTCGAACACCCAACTAAGCGCACCGAGACTAAAATCATTCAGACCATCACCAGAGTAGTCGTGTGCCACAATCGGATGCTCCAAATCAAAAATCTCTGAGTCATCAAATTCATCTGTGAAATCCCAATCGAATTCTGCGAGAATCTCAGATACGTCATCTTCATCGACCAATGAATAGGACTGATAGTAGAATCCTCCCGTCCAGAGCTTGTTCCACCCCATTGTATCTTCCCAATTTATGAGGAGGTGGGACTCTCCATCCAATCCAGAGTAGACAAGAGATGGAGAGAATATCTTTGCGTAGGGATCAGTGTGCTGCTGGAATGAATATCCAATATGATAATCCCCGAGGATTTCTGTTGGTGATGGCAATTTCCAGTCCTGTCGCAGCTCATTCAGCATAGTTGCATTAATGCTAATCCCCCAAGCCATCGAATATAGCCCGATATATCCTTCATAGAGGTAGCGACCATAGTACTCAGCATTCAAGAGGGGATCCCACCCAGTAAGATTCACAAAGGTGTTTCCTTCTTTAGAATACGTTAGTAGGTGATTCGGATCTACTAGCCATATATCAGGGTCCACAATAGTGGAGTTCCCGGTGTACCAAGTCAAAGCCAATCCAGACCCTGATGCATCCAATGAATCAGGATGGTAGCTATGCTGGATATCAGGTACCCCGAAGTCACACCCTGAACCAATTTGCGCTATTGTTATGCCCTCACCATCAAAGTTGGATGC
>JBHLQH010000057.1:0-15604 GCA_048884965.1 Candidatus Thorarchaeota archaeon
TCTACAGGGAACCTTCTTCTCGACAAGCTCTATGGTGCAGAGATCAAATACTTCCCTGATGCCAATGTTCTGGAGATGAATGAGCACATCGATAGCATTATGGAAACACTGCAGGATTTTGGTCTTACTCCATATGCTATTCCAGTCGGTGCAGCTATGCCAGTAGGCACAATTGGTTATGCCAATGCGATGTTCGAGCTAAAGGAACAGATGGAAACAACGGGCTTCAAGCCTGAAAAAATCGTTGTCGCAGCTGGTACAGGTAGTACCCTTGCAGGCATGATACTTGGTGCACATGCTGCGGAATTGGATGTGGATATTATCGGTGTTAGTGTCATCTCTAAGGCAAAGGTTGTCGAAGAGCGTATACACGATCTTATTGAGCGGACGATTGAAGCATACCCTAACCACTTCGATTCTTTCACCCCTGTATTCTCGATTGATGATCAATTTCTGGGCGAGGGCTATGGGATAATTTCTGATGGTGTGCGAAGTGCAATAGAGATGTTCGCGAAGATGGATTCCATCCTTCTCGATCCCGTGTATACTGCGAAGGCAGGACTATCCCTCATGCAATTAGCTCTCTCTGGAGCTATTGATAGCAGGACAAAGACCCTGTTCTGGCATACTGGTGGGATACCTGAGTTATTCACTCATGCCGAGGAATTCTTCATCTAAGAGACAAACCTTTTTCTTCTTTCACTCTGTTTCCTGCACAGGATCGTGTATAGGGCGGATGTGTATTTTCTTCATACACGAGCAGATACACCTCTGAGATTGGAGTGAAGGATACTTGGTCAATTGTGATTTTCATCAGGGTCGAGAAGCTATCGCTGAGTGTACGAATTGTGGTCGGATGATGTGCCACGAATGCTCAGGTGTGAGGGACGGTTCTGGTCTATGCCCATCTTGTCGCGGTGAAAGCAATCGTAGTAGTTATCATGACCAATGGGTCAGTGGATCGGATCCATGGTCTCCGGCTGGTGTTATGGACGATAGGTCGAGAAGATATATTCGATATGGACTAGCTGGTTCGATAATCAATCTTCTTACATGGGCTTTCAGTACCAGTCAACTACTTCTCATATATGGAGGGGCCCCAGATTACTTCTCCATATTTCTCATCAGCTTAGGAATCACAGTATCATCGATCATTGACTCACTTCTGATAGGCATTGGGTTTCTAGGGATTGGCTACAAATATAACGAACCATCGTGCAAGTATGTCCTCTGGGTCAGTGTATTATATGTGTCAATCTATGGTTTCTATTTTCTGCTCCTGCTATTCGGGATGTACATGTTTGAGATTACGATGTTTCTTGTCTTGGGACTAACACTATCTGGACTACTGACTACTCTCATTACACTTTATGCACTGTATAGAATACGTGTTAGATCCGCGAACGTTACTATTACTACATTGCTCATGATTATGGCCATCTCTGGGATTGTATTAACATACTCTCTTGATCTTATTATGGGACTCGGCCTCGGTCTAGTAAGCGCGGTGCTTTGGATTAGCTTCTTCAGCAAAGAGCAAGGTGAATCAGTAATTGGTACTATCCAGAAGTGGTGAGATTTATGATATATCGCGGATTTGGCCAGGTACCAAATCCTCATAATGGTATACTCGAATCCGTTGATATGGACTTGCTCATAGAACTCAGTAAACTCACAGAAAAAGATACATGGTTATATATGCCGTTAAACAAACGATACATCGGATCTATGGGGGCATAGAAGATGGAAAGTGAAGAACTACAATTCGCTATAGCTTTTGAAGAGCGAAAAGCCGCTGCGACAAAGGAGAAGGTCACCATTGTCATCAAAGAGCAATACCGAGATGCATTTGACATCCTTTCTGATTGTGAAGCTGCAGGACTTATTCCTGGCATTATTGGACCTCCTGGTGTAGGTAAGACGTTGATTCTTAGGGCGTATGCTGAAAAGAGTGGGAGAAGCTTCACCTGGTTGACCGGGGACGAAGGCGTGAGACCTTCACATCTCATTGGCTCTTTCAATCCCGCATTAGTGTTAAAGAAAGGATTCACATTGGAATCCTTCGATCCGGGACCGCTCCTTAAGGCAATGATATTTGGCGGTGTCTTTGGTCTTAATGAAGGAAATCGATTACCCGAATATGTTCAAAACTCACTACTAGAGCCTTTTGAAGAACTGTCAGTGAACGTACAACGTCTAGGTCGAGTTAAGGCTCACGAAGATTTCTTTCCAGTAATCACAATGAATCCTGAGGAGATGGCGGGTGCTCATCGTTTGAGTGAAGCATTGCGCGATAGGATTCGTGTTTGGGTCCGACTAGGATATCCGAGAAAAGAAACTGAGATAGAAATTGTCAAGGTCAACGCTCCTGAGTACAAGCTAAGTGACAACACTCTTGAAACCGTCTACGGACTAGTATCAGCAACTAGGAATAGTACTGATATCGAGATGCCCGCGTCAATCAGAGCAGGTATCTCTATAGCTCGACTAGCGGCACAGATGGCAAAGAGAAAGAAGACCAAGGAGGTCACCTATTCAATCCTCTCAGAAGCTGCGACCTATGTACTCACAGGCGCACTACGATTCAGACCTGGTATCGACCCTGAACCTGCAGTTAACCAACTGGTTAGGAGAGTAATAGGGTCGAAGGGGACTGACTAAGATGACAGTTGATGCCAACTATCGTCCTGTACCAAGCAGCGCTCCTGCATTCGCACATGAGTTTGTCTCAAAGATGCGTGCATCTCAAGAGGTGCGAGCGAAGCCTAGTGTTCGGCAGACACAGGCGATTCCGCAGTTTCTGTCTGCTCGATTCTTTCGAAAGGGCGAGCTCCAATTGGATGATTTTGTGGAAGCAGCTGTCTTTACCTCTTATCCAGCGGATCAAGAGCTAGCCCGTATGATTGCCGAAGAGATACTCCTTGGGGTCAAGAAGGAACCCGAGAAACCTAAGCCAACCACAGACGCTCAAGTATCTCAATCCGACTCAAAGACAAACGATGCCTTGCAGCAAGTCATGGCACAGATTCGTCGAGAGCAAGAGTTGGCTAAGACCATAAAGAAGGATAAGGTTCAAGCAGGTTTTGACTACCTACAAGAGCTTAGGAAACGAGAAGATACTACTCTATACAATGCTGCGATGGATTATCTTAAGGAAGGCGATGTTGTACTAAGGGGAATAACCAGTGATGAGGAGCTTCGATCTCAAGCATCCTCTGAACTCCTCGATAGAATGGGAGGGCTTACAGCCAATGACATTTCCAATGCACAGACACTTGGAGTTCTGGACAATATATGTGAATCCAGTTCCTCTGCAGAAGGTCTAGCTGGGAAGGCATTGCGCGGTGACTCTACACTTCAGGAGGAATTCAAGGATCTGGCTCATCGCGACCCAAGCACTGCTGCAAAAGCTCTCTCTCTTATGGAACAGATGGGCTCACTGGATCAATCGACCTTAGATAGTCTAGATTCAGAGCTCCAGAAGTCCATCAATAATCTTGGAGAAGCAAGTGACTATGCAAGTCATTTGCACAGGACTCCTGACAATATCCAAGAGCATATCGATGCGGCTGCCAAAGAGTACTCTCTAAGTCAAGCAATGGAGTTTGCAGCATCTATCAAGCAGAAGGCAGGGCAAGATCATGCGAAGGATATTATGGATGCCTATGATAGACAATATGACAATGGTGCCCGAAAGAATGTGGACATGCAGCAATTAGCTGATGCAGCGATGGATACTGAGAGCTGGAAGAATCTTGTCGAGAAACAGACCCAAGATTTGCTTGACGATGCCATGTCTAGATCATCACCATCCGACTATCTACGTCAGAAGGTCAAAGAAGCATCTTCTATGATGGCGAAGATGAAGTCCAGCCGACAACGTGAAGCTTGGAGTAAGATGATTCAGAAGCTTGCTGACAGGGCTGTAGAGACCTCGCCAAACAAAACTCATCTCAGACAGACTGTTAGAGACCTATCTTCGCATGGTGCCGTACCTTCGAAGGACGCGATACAAAATACTGGCGAAAAGTTAGGCATGTCTGAGGATGAGATTCTTGAGCTCTTGAACCCATCATTTCAAGTCATCAAGAACCTGATAAAAATGGGAGTAGATGATTTCGATCGATTGAATAACTTGATGTCATCTGCAGGACTTACTCAGCAGCAACTGAGGGAACTCGCTGACCTTGCGGATCAACTAGGCAATCAATCTGCTCTAGGAGCTGTTGCCCATCAAGACCTAATGGCAGCGTTAGGTGGACAGCAACCCATGCAACGTGGATATGGAAGAGCCGGAGGGTCACAGCCTGGCTATGGGCAATTTGATCCTGCAAGAGCCGAGAAAGTGATGGGAGGTCTCTTGGGAGGTCCTGCGACAAATGTGGTTAAGATCTGGTACACCTACCGAGACCAGATTCCTGATGAATTACGAAAGAAACTCAAGGATATCGCTCGCAGATTACTAATCGATCTGGGTCAAAGATACGCAAAGGCAACTATGGGCTCATCGATGTTGGGAGGTATCCAACAATCAACGACAGTCCGTCCGTTCAGAATTGGCGATGATATTGACCTCATCGACTTGGAAGAGACTATCGAATCCATCCTCTCCTCAGGGAGAAGCGATTTTGATGCTTTGAACGCAGAGGATTTCCTCATTACTGAGACATACCAAGGTCATAGAGCGTTCTACTGGGCTCTTGACAAATCCGGATCGATGCACTCTCCCAACAAATTAGGCATGCTCGCCATATCAGTGATGGCTGGATTATATGGGGTCCAAAAGGACGACTTTGGTGTGGTCCTTTTTGATAGCGATACCCATATCGTGAAAGAGATAGCTGATAAGACAGTGTCTGTTGACAAAGTTGCAGCAGATCTACTTGAAGTAAGAGCAAGTGGTGGGACTGGAGGTCAAACTGCCATGAAGCTAGCTCTTCAGAACTTTGAGGATACCCGCTCGAAGGAGAAAATCTTCATCTTTAGCACAGATGCGTATCTATCAGATCAACAGGAATGTGAGAAACTAGCTGTCCAGATGAAGCATCAAGACATTCAGTTGATTCTTCTGGCTCCTAGATTCGAATACGATGTACAAGCAGCTGATAAGCTTGCCAAACTCAATCATGGCGTAGTCCTCGATATCGCTTCGATAGAGGAACTACCCGAAAAACTACTGAGGCTCACGAATTATTAGGCTCGAGGACAAATCCTGTCTTCGCTACGAGACTCTTATCAAGAATGTCTGATACCCAGAACTTGTAGGCTGCTACATAGGAGTCCCTTCTCGAATCAAGGAATTTTGACGCAAAGAGGGTACGCAAGACTCTCATGTACCGATAGTATGGAGTGCCAGGTGGTACTATCTCAGCAATCACATTGATCTGATAACTTCGAACAGTGTTGTCTTTTCCATCCCGCCAGTAAAGATTGAGGCAAGCCCTTGGATCTCGTCGAATATTCATGTAGGTTGCATCGCCATACATCTCAGCCACACCGAATCGGAATCTATCGATTTTCTTATCATCAATGAAGATATCACGGTACATCTCGATGCGTTCTTCTATTGTTTCATTGAAGGGTATTCCAGCAAGTGATAGAAGTCTACCTTCAAGCTCCTCGATTTTCTCCTCTATTATCTCATCGCGTAATGTCAATCTTGCTATCTTCACGGCTGAATTAATGTAGAATGGAGTATCGAAATTGAATGTACTTACAGTGGGCTTCATTATCGTAGACGCATAAATTGTTCTCATCTTCTCCTCTGGCTCACCCTCAACATCGACTGCTCCAGCTATCGCCTCATAAAGATCATCTGGAATGGGCTTCAATGGGAATCTTTGCACGATCCCTTTAGTTTCTATTTCGATTTGCCGAAGCTCTCGATCGATCAAACGTAGATGAGCAGAGTCACTTGCCATCACGACACACCGAATTACTTTGCACTCACTACCATATTAGATTGTGTATGATGAATCATTCAACCCAGAGATAGTTTTGGGATGACATGGCTGCGGAGACTTAACATATATGTGTGAAATGTCCTTTTTTGTGTAATATAATATGAGGGATTCGCATGGTGGACACCTTTGAGATTGATTCGGATGCAAAGCTAGTTGAATGCAAAGGTGATACTGTAGAGCTTGACACAAACAAGGTTCTTGTCTACGTTGACCACGATAATCGAGTTGTATACCTATGGAGAGGTAAGAAAGCAAGTCTATTCAAGAAGCTAATGGGAACAAGGGTTGCTGCAAAACTAAGTGACACCTACCGAGAATATCGAATTAGGCCAATAACTGAAGACCAAGAACCGGCCGCTTTTCATGATCTTCTAGGAACACCTCGCGACAAGAGGTAATGATTACCGATACACAGATAGTCTTTGACGACAAAGTGGATTTGGGTAGTTCATGTGCGTTATAACTACAGGGCATATCTGACATCCCTAAGGAATATATCACAGGGCCTAGTATCTAGGCATAAGATAACCATGCATATGGATTTAGAGATTTGGCAGAAAGTTTCTATTATTGCATCTCAAATTGGGATTGCATCGAGTACAGTACGCTACCATCTGAAGAATATGGAATCAGATGGATATGTTGAGCAAAATCCCGAGTCGAGAGAGTGGCGATTGCTTACACAAGATCAATCTCAATTGGATGCTTTCCTTGCACCACGTGGGGAGAAGAAAGGTCGAAAATAGAACCAAATCTTTTGTACCAAACGCAACTCTATTAGCCCGGTTTTTATTAGTATTTCATTAAGAGGCCTGAACATGAATAAAGAAGAGCTGTTCTCATTTTGTGAGGAGTGGCTGTCCAGTTGGACCGGAAACCAACCTAACAGATTGCTCTCGTATTATGCGGAAGATGCCCTCTATGTCGATCCTGCGAATAGACGCGGGTTAAAAGGACTCGAGGAGATGCGTCATTATTTTGAGAGATTGCTCCGGGTCTATCATGATTGGAAATGGACACCATTGGAGGTCTTCCCTACAGATAAGGGAGCTATCGTCAAATGGAAATGTGAGATCCGAGTCGGTCAAGAAGTAGTTGAAGAAGTAGGATTGGATATCGTTGAATTGAAAGATCGCGTGATAACAAGGAATGAAGTATACTTCGATCGAACGCGATTAATGGCAGCAGTTGAGCGGAAGAAGCAACTCGAAGGGCTGCGACTTTAAACCAATTGATGGAACCGCATTGCATTGTCCCAGTAGAGCTTCTTGAGCACCGATGTTGGGAGGTCAAGTCCGTAAATGAAAGTGCCTCCTGTTTCAATAGTATCAGAGTCGATGAATGGCAACGGTATTCTCTCGACGTCTGATTCAAGCATCAGTCTAAGAGCAGCGTGTCTTCCCTCGTAATACATTGGATCTTCCGATCTAGTATTGCTTGCGACACAATCTGTGGCAAAGAGCATCTGGTCGGCGTATTTCAAGAGAAACTCACGAGATCGTTTTGGATTCCTTCCAAGCTCTCGGCACATCCACCGAGCAGAGCTAAGATCGACATGGAGATTTGGATATTTCTCGAACATGCGTCCAAGATTCTCTAATCTATGCGGTTCTGGCTGTGCTCCAAAATGTGCTGCCTGAAATTGAACCTTGGGGCTACGATGCAATCGATTCTCAAATTCCTGAATATGTTCCTCCTTGGTTCCATAGACTCTGGCGTCCGAATATCTTGTGGCGAAGTATGTGTCTGGGTCTCCGATATGAACAAGTACAGGCAGTCCTTCATCTGCGAAGGCATCGAATAGAGGATCAAATTGATGGCTATCAATCGGAGGAACATGCTCGATCTCAGAGAGCCTATCTGTCCAGAAAGGTGCAAAGTGCATCTTTGCGAGATCATACCCCCTTTCACGAAGTGTTCGGACTTCTTCGATTGCTTGTTTTGGACCTTCAGTGAATAATGTCCAACCAGAGAAATATCTTGCATAGATGAATCGTTCTGGAAATTCATCCTTATATTCGAAGATAGAATCGCCATGTACTATTACGACAGCTCTCTCAATATCGTATCTCTTCTGAACAGCAACGAGTTCCCTGGTCGCTGCAAGATCTATTACATGAGTATGTGCATCAAAAATAGAACCTTCGTAGGAGAGCAAATCTTCGTACATTTCAAGTAAAGCATCGGAATTACGCATTGAAAACGTTACCTCTAGGGGATTTCTAAAAACGAAGACCTTTTACGTAGATGAATGCACAGGAAACAAAACCTTCGTTTGGTTTTTGGAGAAGAACATAATGAAACGCGCGCTACAGATTATGATAGCATTGGCAATAGTATCAATGTTTATGTTTCAGCCTGTTGCAGCTGCTACTTCCCAAGGTTTGGAATGGGGTGTCGCGGCTGGAGACCGGTTTGATTTCACAATGTCAAGCACTGAGGATTCCCTCAATGAAGCAATGTACATGAACATCACTGTTATGCCTGCACTAGCAATACCTGACCCTCTCAACAACTGGAACTCCATCCCAATACCATCAATTGGTATGTGGTGGGCAAATGGCACAACTATTGGCTTGTATGCATTGCTGTTCTTTGGTTTGATTGCCGTTGGAAGCAGAATTGTAGTACCCATTGGTAACTTCACTCATCTTCAAGCTTTAATCACACCTGTGCTTACCGGTGAGAACATCATTAACACCGCCAACACTTGGGGTGTTTCATGGGGCGAGGAAGTGAATGCTACTCATGAGTATCTTATCACTGGTACATTCGCAAAAGCTGATGGTTTCCTTGCTGAGTACAAGATAGAAACTCTCCTTTCATCGACCAGTGCGGTGCTAGAATCGATTTCTGTTATCAGGAACAACATTCCTTCAGGAGGAGTTGACCTCAACTTCATTCTGGATTGGATCCAAAATAATCTCATTATTGTTGGAGCTGGTGTTGTAATCCTCATCCTTCTTATCATAGTGTGTAAGAAGAAATAGTATGAAAAGGGGCTCTGCCCCTTCCTTTTTTCATCAAATGCGGAATAGTAATAACGAAAATTAGACCATATCCCCAAATTCCGCTTTATTTTAATTTTGACCAGAGCGCTTCGGCAGAGGCTCGAGATGACTCTGCAATCTCTTCGTCTGTTATTAAGACCATTTTACGCTCCTCTACTACTTTCCTTCCATTCACGATAACATCACGGACATCTCTCCCGCTGAATGAGTTGATGATATGTCCTATGATAGATTGCGGGGTGATTGGAGTTGGGATATTCGTGGAATCCAAGATTACAATATCTGCTAGTTTTCCAACTTCAAGACTTCCTATCTTATCTTCCAATCCATAGCACCTTGCACCTTCAATGGTCGCCATTCTAAAAACTTGATCCGGATTCATGGCACTGGGATTCCTTCTTGCTAGCCGATGAACAGTCAATGCATACCTCATATTCTCAAATGGATCAAAAATCCAGCCATCATTTCCGAGACCTACCGGAATACCTCTTTGTATCATATCCGGAACTGGTGAAGTGCCAACAGCATTCAGTGCATTACTCATTGGATTGTGAGCGACCTTGGTCCCTGTTTCTGCTATCAACTCAATCTCGTTCATGTCAATATGTACGCAGTGCGCCAATACTGTTCTCGGGCCAAGGACTCCCACACGATTCAATCTTTCTACGGTCCTTTCACCGTATTTCTCAAGATTATGATACAGATCTACTAGGCCCTCGGAAGTATGAACCGTGATAGGAACACCCAATCGTTCTGCAGCTTTAACAGCCTCTGCGACAATGAGATCTTCTACCGTGAAAGAAGCGTGAATACTCATCATGCCCATTGTTAGTAATTCCATTGATCTAAGCGATTCTATGAATCTCGTATTCTCACGAAGTCCTCTTCTCGCTTCTTCTGGATTATTTCGTTCTGTCATCTCGAAGGCAAGCATAGACCTTATTCCAACTGCTTCGGAGCCTTCAGCTATTGCGTCTAGACTACCTTCTATTGAATTAGGTCCTGAGTATGTATCAGCAAAAAAGGTCGAGCCATTCCTCAGCATATCGGCAGAAGCCGAGAACGCACTTGCCTTTGCATCCTCCAATGTTAGTGCTTCGTCAACAGGCCACCAAACTCGTTGGAGAATCTGCGCAAAATCGGTGGGAGGTTCGATATTCAGAGTTGCGCCTCTGAGAAGGATACCATACAGATGAGTATGTGCTGTAATGAGTCCAGGGATAACGACACAACCTTTTGCATCTATCATTACATCTGCTTTGCTTGATGGGCTACCTTCACCCATAGATGTGATTTGATTCCCTTCTATCATGATGTGACCATGGGGAAAGACCGTGTTCTTTGCATCTGCTGTAACAATGAATGCGTTCTCTATCATCTTGGACTCTGTCATCTTCATCACCGGACCTCTGAATATACTCTATCTGAGTCATTTAGGCTTTCCCTAAGTCAGGAATCTAGAACTCAATGTCAACACGTTTGATTGTTCCACTACTCGAACGATAGACAATACCATCCTTCTCAAGTTGAGTGAGAGCTTCTTCAACCTCTTCCTTTGACATCTCAAGCGAGCTAGCCTCGTCAATGATTTTCTCAAGAGTGACGCCTCTTTTCTTGCCTTTTGCGAGCTTCTTGAGGATTTGCATGAATTTCTCCGTTGGAGGCAATGATTTCTCAATCTCTTCAGTGAATGATTCATCTATTGGTGTGGGAATTGGAGGTTCTTTTGGAGCTACATCTTCCTTTGCTTTTAGAAGAGCTGCCATCAGATCCAATTTTGGAGAGGACTCTTCTTCCTTGGGCTCTTCCTTTGGTTCGATATCTGAAAGACTGATGCCGTTCGGATAGTCAGTATCATCGGAGATGAACGGTATAGGGTGATCATCGATCTCAACACCTAACCACTCCGAGTTGATGTCCTTGTTATTTGGAGCTGCACGGAGGAGTTGTACCCGAAATGTCTTCTCAAGCTTTCTCCTTTGGGTATCCAAATCTGTATCATGGCATGGGTGGCTCCCTAGGAGTAGGATGGTCCTATCAGCTTGTCCGCGAACTCGAGAATGTGAGTCAGCTACAAGGTAACCTAGAATCTTGAGTACACTTGTGAGCTTTGACTCATGAATATCAATCGATTCCAGTAGCTCCTGTTTTACTCTCCAGTCTGGATCTGCGACGATGTCCATCACGATCCCCCTCGATGAGAAGATACCTATCCTACCAACTGCCCGTGCGACGTGCACTCTATCTTGCCATGTTCCATTCTCAAGTACTGGTTTTAGGAATCTGATACTATCCTTATCAGCTACTTCGCAAAGATACTGCATGAGTTCTGGTTTCTTCTTGGAAGATGCTTCGATTGCTATCTTGATGAGATCTGTTTGGTGCTTCTCAGGAAAAGATGCTATCTTTGGTATCGTACCAATGGAGATTGTTTCGATATTTGACTTGATTCGCTTCTTTGCCCAGCGAACGCCATTGGTTCCAAGTGACGCGATTATCCCGAAAATAGTGGATTGATGTTCGTGGCCAACATTTTCTAGGGCTTCTATCCACCTTTTTTGCTCTATTGCGGATGAAGGTGCGCCAACAGATTGGAATACCTCTTCGATGACCTGTAAGACTTGTTCTCGTTCGGCTGGATTGATTGACTTCATTGATTCAAATAGCTCAGGAACATATTTGCCGTAAGCATTCTTTCCAGCAGATCTATAGACCAATCGTCGTAGTGTCGCGTCACCCTTATCTAACAAGCTCATAGCTTTTGGCAAAAGCGACTTGGCATAGGGCAACGCCATGAGTTTTCCTGCGGCAGTATACATTGTTCCAAGATCTGGAGAGTCCAATGAGAGCGAGATTGATCGCATCTCTCGCATCTTCTTCATCTCAGCCTTGAGCAATGTGTCTGTTGTTGACATCTACTTACCACTTCCATCTGATTTGGTCTTGGTTTTACTCTTCTCTATCCGTTTTTTCCTTCTTTCACGACTGGCCTTTTTTCCAGTCATATATTCTGTTAGAGGAGTTTGATGTTCTTCCTTTCCTTTACTCTTTGATCTCTTCTCTTCATCCTTAGGAGTATATTCTTCAATAGGCGCTCCTTCCAGTGTCAATTGTTCTGTAGGCCCTAATGGGATCTCTGCTTGAGATGTATCTGTTTCAAGTTCTATCAACCTATTCTCATAGGCTTGTAGCAAATTTGCGGCTTCTTGGGTTTTGGTGGAAACCGAAGATGCAGTGATTCCCAATTCGCGAAGTAAAAGCCTTCCATGAACCGAACTGTGGAGGGATTTCAGATTCAATGAACCCTTTTCTTTTTGTGGCCGGGCTTGTCGGTATTGGTTCAACTGAGCGTTTATTAGCTGACCTACAAGATATCCAAATCCATCACGAGTTAAAGATTCTACATCAAGGAAATCAAGTTGAAATTTAGAGATCAATACTCCTACTTCCTTGGAGCAATGAAGTCTAGTTCTTTTCCGCCCTTCATTCCAGTCTTTTGCTTTTAGCAGGATATCAAGAATATCTGGCGTAGGGATATCCAGTGCAAGTGACAATGAATGAATATCCAGAGCCCCAAAGATGCCATCTCGGATATTCACTAGAGCTTCCCCAAGATCTTCCTTTGGTCGTTCCTTTTCCCAATATTTCTCAACAAGTGGGTATACTCTATTCCAAGGATATTTCTTCTTGTCTTCCCAATAGCCCTTAAGCAGACTCGTGAATGCAGAAATATCGCCTCGCATGCTAAGGTCGATAATCTTATCGACGAAAGCAAGCTTGCTTGATTTCTTGCTGCTTCGAGTCTGTGACAAGATATTCTACCTCCTAGGGTATAGATTCCAAACTATGTATCTGTTATTTGCCTTTTGTGTTGTCGTATTACACGAACACTAAAGGATGGACCTTCTTACAATCTTAAATCCCCCTATTATTGGGTATTGGTTAGCATAGAGTTATCACAATATCCAGTTATTCAAAGAAGGTGACAATTCTTGAAAGTGAGATACGGTGAAAGAACGATTCCATATCCACTTCATCTCTTAACGGGAAAACTGCAGTTATGTGGTATCTCAGAATCTCATGTGGCTGAAGTACTCCAAAAGATCCGGATCGAGTATGCAAACACGACTCCTACACCTCAGGAGCTCAACCTATTTGTATCGAATGCACTTCTAGGTCAATCCCCTTTGATTCAAGATAACTTTCTTACTCTAACTAGATATGAGGAGTTGCGGAACAGAGACCCTGGAGTTCTCCCTCTTATTTTAGTCCTCGAAGGTAGCTCTGCGACAGGTAAGTCCATGTTGACACTGCCTCTAATTCATCAGCTGGGATCTACAAGGATTATTGGCTCTGATAGCGTACGACAAGTTCTACGAACCTACTTTTCCAGAGAGGAGTATCCTGAGCTCTTCTCTCATACATATCAGGCATATAGATACAGACAAAGTGGACCTGAAGAGCTTGATTCAGTCGTCCGAGGGTTTCTGGCTCAGGTACAACTTATTGAACCCACTTTGAAGAGATCGATTGAACGGTACCTATACGAAGGTACAATGGCAATCATTGAAGGCGTACATGTCATTCCTGGTTCAATTCAATCTATGGGAAATTCTGTACTTGAGCTGCTTATTCATCCATCCATTGATTTACATCACGATATGTTTACTTTGAAGCAAGAAGCTAGCGGATTGAAGACCGTATCATCAGAGATGGATATTCGTGAGAAGGAATTCCAAGATACTAGAAGTATACAGGATTATATGTACAATCAAGCAAGCCAGAATGGGATTCCAATCATCGAGTTCAGCGACTATGAATCCGCATTGATAGAGATAAGTGAGATAATTATTGAACGGATTACTCATCTTATTGAACTTCATGCTAGAAGATAATTGAAAGGCACGTAAGCGCTCCTTCACATCTAGCGAATTCCTTTGTGTCCAAGGTAATAGTATCAAATCCATTTTCAGTAAGTAGTTGTTTGGTATGAGGATACCCCTTTGGGATAATTACGGTGCTATTCACAGTCAATGTATTGGATGCATAAGACTCGGATTGAGGAATTACCAAGTATCGATACCCATCGAAAACAGGTTGATTCTGGTACTTCTCAATACCAAGAAAACAGCCTTCACCTAGATAGGTTACATAGCTCTTGAGGTGCACAATTGATTTATCCTCAACAACCCCGACTTTACAACCTAGCTCTTTCTGCATCGTTGCAATACCAAGTTCGTTGGTGCGCTCTGTCGATCCGCTAATCAGACTTTTCTCAAGGTGGATGACATCACCACCTTCAAGTGTGGCTGGTGATTTCGTGAAGACCACCGACATATGATCAGAAAGAACCTCAGCGATGCTTTCTGTTTCCATCCTTCTGCTCTCATACTTTGGACGAGTGATTAATGCGATGTCATTAAAGATGACAACAGTATCCTCGACAAAACAGGAATCGGGCATGTTGTCTTCAGGAGGAAGTTCAATTAAGTCAATCCCAAGCTCTGCTAGGATTCCAACATACGTTCTATGCTGGTCTATCGCGTTTCTAAGACTTAATGATGCCAATTCAGGATGTGATGAGATACACTTTTTGTAGCTCTGCCCTGGACATCTCGTAATCGCTCGTTTCTGCATGATTCTTCAAAGAAATTTGGCTGCATAAATCTACCGTGGCTACCAAATCCATGTGGAAACGGTTAAATATTGTTAATATATATTCAGAATTGGATGATTTTTGATGCAGATCAATTTGGATTATGATAAAGCCATAGAGTACATCGCCAAGATCTATGAGGAAACTGATCGACCAACAATGGACGAATTCGCAAATAGAGCTGGATATAAGAAATACGATCCCACTATCGAGGATGATATAGCACGAATGTTCAAGGTTCTGCTACATATTTTGAAACCTAAGCGCATCCTTGAAATCGGTACAAGTATTGGGTTCTCGACAACAATCTTGGCTAAGGTAGCGAAGGTATATGGGGGTAAGGTTGTTACTATCGATATCGATCCAGAAGTTGCCAAGAATGCGAGAGCAAATTTCGAGCGAGAAGGAGTTTCTGAAGTAATCGATATTATGATTGGAGATGCAGAAGAGATAGTTTCCAAATTTGATGATGAGAGCTTCGATATCGTTTTTCAGGATTCAGCGAAGCAACTCTACTTGCCAATGCTGGAAGATTCCCTTAGAATCCTTAGGAAAGGTGGGATTCTACTAGTCGATGATACACTCTTTCCTGTCATCAATCCTGAAAGTGAATGGGATGAGGGTGATAAGGGAATTCATGAATTCAATCATGTATTATTGAAACACAATGTTGAGAGCACACTTCTACCAATTGGTGAAGGTTGTACTGTCGCAGTAAAGCTATAGCTAAAAAGAGTAGGATGGGATGCCATCAATGAGATGACATCCACATTCATTTGATTATTTCTTCTTCTTCGGCTTTGGTTTTGGAGCGGCAGCTACTGCTCCTGCTCCTCTTCTCTTGGCACAGACAACTCCAATGATGATAACTGCTGCAACAGCAGCCAAAATCAGGATGAGTGTTGTCGTATCAAGTCCGAATAGCCCACCAGCAGTCACAGTCACCAGAACGGTATCTTCTGAGAAGTGACCTA
>JBHLQH010000058.1:0-15385 GCA_048884965.1 Candidatus Thorarchaeota archaeon
GTGAATGAAATGACATTTCCATACAAGGGATATGCTGGATATTATCTTGATATTGATTTGACAAAAGGGAAGATTCACAAGAAGGAGATGGAAGAGGAATGGGCTCGTCTTTACCTTGGAGGAGCAGGCGTAGCTGCCAGAATCCTTTGGGAACGAACAGGTCCTAGAACAGACCCGCTTTCACCTGATAATGTCCTCATCGCTGGAACGGGACCTTTGACTGGTGTCATGTTCTCGCCATCAGGGAGGATGATGTTCGCTGGGAAAGGACCATTGACCGGAGTATGGGCGGAATCCCATGTAGGTGGGTTCTTCGGTCCAGAGATGAAGTACGCAGGCTTCGACTTTGTTATCCTCAATGGACGGTCCCCAAAACCAGTCTACATCTACATGAATGACGGAGAAGCTGAGTTGCGTGATGCCTCACATCTCTGGGGCAAGGAAACTGATGTCACAACCGATATGATACGAGAGGAACACAAGGACCCTGACCTCAAGACCGCAGTGATTGGTCCAGCAGGGGAGAACCAAGTTCTCTATGGTGCAATCATTGTTGACTATTATCGCGCAGCAGGAAGAGCGGGTCTTGGGACAATCATGGGCTCCAAGAACGTGAAGGGTTTTGCTGCAAGCGGCTCACTCGGTCTAGAAGCCTATGATATGGACAAATATCTGGAAGCAAATGAAGTCGAAATGAATCGGCTTCGCGATCCAATTTGGACTGACTCCCTCGGATCACTCAGAAAGTACGGTACTACCGATCTCGTCGCCATAATCAACGAGATTGGGCGAATGCCTACAAAGAATCACTGGACTGGATATTATGAGGAAGCAGATTCTATTGGACCAGAAATCATTGCAGAGAAATACAGGATTGGTCAAGAGGCCTGTCACGGATGTGCTGTTGGATGCAAATATATCATCCGTGTAAAGGATGGTGAATATGCGACGGGACCGATAGGAGGGCCAGAGTATGAAACTCTCATGGCATTCGGATCGAATTGCATGAATCCCAATGTAGAGTCGGTGTTCCATCTTGGCAAGCGGTGCGACCTGCTCGGGATGGACACAATCTCTTGTGGCAAGACTATTGGCTTCGCTTTGGAACTTTGGGAGAAGGGCATAATCACAGCAAAGGATACTGATGGATTGGAACTCACTTGGGGTAACGATGAAGTCATGGCCAAACTTGTCGAGATGATTGCCAAACAGGAGGGCTTCGGAAAAATCCTGGCACAAGGAACACGAAAGGCTGCAGAGATCATCGGAGGAGATGCCTGGAAATACGCAGTCCATGTAAAGGGGCTTGAGGCATCTGGTCAAGACCCAAGGGCGCATCAATCCATTGGACTCACCTATGCGACCAATGTACGAGGAGCTGACCACCTGAGAAGCCTATCAAGCCTTGAAGAGCTAGGCTATCCAGAGATAGCCATCGCAAGATTCGGAGAGGACAAGGCCGAGGAGATCCTTCAGATTATGAATCCCACGCATAAGGGAGAGCTAGTCAAGGACATGGAAGACCTCTACGCGCTGACGGACTCGGCGGTCATATGCAAGTACGCGGTTATGTGGCCTCCCGTCTACTACTATGAAACCTTTGCAAATGTCATTGCTCCATTGACGGGCATGAAAGAATGGGCGGATTTGAGGTACGTCAAGACCGCCGCAGAAAGGATAAGCCATCTGAGACGTGCATACAATCATCGTCTTGGTATCACGAGAAAGGAAGAAAACCTCCCTCCGCGACTTCTTTCAGAGCCTATGCCAACGGGGCCCTCAAAGGGAGGGCTCCCAGATCTTGATATCATGCTTGATGAGTACTATGACTTTCGAGGTTGTGACAGGGAAACAGGCTATCCACAAAAAGAGAAACTTGAGAGTCTGGATCTAAGCTTCGTTGTAGAGGATCTGGCAAAGAGGAAGATGCTCGCTCGCTAGATACCTTCATAGATTGGCAAGTCTTATCACATAGTACAGGGAAGTGGATAATATGGTAGACCTAGACATTGAGATTGCAGGACTCAGATTCAGGAATCCCGTTTTTACGGCTGCAGGACCTACTTCTAGGGATGGAATGACTCTCCTAAATGCTGCAGCTGGTGGAGCTGGTGGATTGGTAGCAAAGACTGTGAGTGTTAGACCTGCTGAAGTTCCCAAACCGAATATGGCGGCTGTGGCGAATACCAGGGTAGGATCTCGTCGAGGTATGCTCAACGCAGAACTCTGGAGTGAGCTACCGCTAGAGCAGTGGTTAGAGAGGGAGTATGCTATTGCACTAAGCTCGACGCTACCCCTTATTGCTAGTCTCGGGTACACACCAGAAGAGGTTTCTAAGATAGCACCAAAGATAGAGGCAGCTGGTGTCCATGCCCTTGAATTCTCGACGCACTATGTAGGAGGCCATGTGGACATCGCAAAAGCACTACGAGAATCTGTAGACATCCCCATCTTTGCGAAACTGAGCCCGAAGGTTGATGTCGCTGCAGTAGCGAAAGAAGTTGAGCCCTATGTCGATGGAATAGTCGCAATAAACTCGTTCGGACCTTGCCTACGTATAAACATCGAAACTGGAAGACCAATGCTTGGAAGTGAACAAGGACTTGGGTGGATGAGTGGTGCGGCTATCAAACCAATTGCTATGAAATGTGTGGCTGATATCGCAAATACTGTCGATCTCCCGGTCATCGCAGTTGGAGGTGTATCATCAGGAACAGATGCGATAGAGTTCGTGATGGCAGGTGCCTCTGCAGTTGAGGTCTGTACAGCTTCCATAATGGAGGGTCAAACGGTCTATGGTCAGATCGCAGGTGAGATGGAAGATTGGCTTGAGAATCATGGCTATGACTCGGTACTGGATATCAAAGGACTAGCCTTGAAGCACCTTGGAGACCCCGTGGATCTCACAGAGGAGCCTATGGTGGACTTGGAGAAGTGCACCCTCTGTGGGCTATGTCCAAAGTCATGCGTCTATCACGCGATTACTGTTGATAAGAAGAAGAACATCTTCTTCATTGACGAAGAGAAATGTCAGAGATGCGGTATGTGTATCTCAGTCTGCCCATATAATGCACTAAGCGTTGGAACCTAGAGATACATCATATCATCGAGCCCAGGAGTGAGCCGCTCCGGCTTCCCCGATCTGACAACATAGTCATTCTCCATACGCACTCCGCCGAACTTCTTTAGATAGACACCGGGCTCAATGGCTACGACATGTCCTTTCTCATAGAGGGCTTCGCGCTCGTACATGCTAGGTTTCTCATGGACAGCCAACCCAATCCCGTGTCCAAGTCCATGCGTCATGCCTTCCTCTGCACTAGGATTCAATCTTGAGGAATCAAAGCCCTTCTCCTTGAGAGTATTATAGCAGGCTAAGTTGACCTCATCCATTGTGACTCCTTCTCTCAAGGCATCAATCACTGCATCAGCAGCTGCAAGAACCCCATCGAACATCTCTCGAACCTTCGGTTCAGGGTTTCCCTTGACAACCGTTCGAGTAACATCAGCGACATACATCTCTCTTTTGAGACGTGGGAATACATCCATAATAATTGGCATTCCCGCCTTGAGGGGATCATCAGGTTCTCCTAGATAGTGCCAGTCGAAAGCTTTGGTGCCAACTGCGATGATAGCATCTTCAGCTGATTCAGCTCCTTGGTCCAGTAGGAAATGATCTAACGCCTTCTTGATGACCCCGACTGTAAGAGGTTTTCCACTCCACATCAGATTGTCATTACTACCAATATCTGCATCTTTTATCATCTCCAGAATCTGAGTGATTGCATCGATAGTAGCAGATCCAGCTTTCCTGATCAGATCGACCTCACGATTAGACTTGGTAGCTCGAGCATCCATGAGAAGATCAGGGACTGGCTTAACATCAAATCCTAAACCCTGGATTGCAAGAAGATGTGATGCTGGGATATGCTCTGGTACGCCAATGACTTGTCCTGAGAAGACATTGTCAAGAATCTCTTTGTACACCATCTCTGGATGATTCCTAGCTCTTTTCCCAGAAGCCATCAAGGATCGATATAGCTCCGTCAGGTCATATGTTCTCTTGATGAATCCCTGAGTCTTTACACGGTCAAGGGTATGAAACCCAGCAGCGACAACTGTCTCCTCACCGCGATTATGAATGGCAATGATCTCATCAGGCGACCTGAAGCCGGTCATCCAATAAATATCTGGTACTTCGAAGGCATTCCCGACCAGAATGATCGAATCAATGCCGATATCTTCCAGCAGTCCATCTAGATCTTCAATCATACTCTCCACTTCGTCATTCACGTGAAAGCAAATACACTAGAAAAGCGTTGTCAAAGAAGCCATCATATAGCCTAAATATACGAGCTCATACGTTTTTCGACCAGAGCGCGAGTTGGAAGATTGTAGGGACCCACGTGCTCAAGGTTATAGGAAGCACAAGTAGCTCCAAAGAGACCTGCACGTCTGACATCTCCTGTCCGCATGTATTCTAGGAGGAATCCGATGATGTAGGTATCACCAGACCCGGTGGTATCGACCATAGCATCAGCGATGACCATTGGTACATCGATCCTTGAGTTCCGAGTATATATCGTAGAACCAGCTTGATCCTTAGTGACAATAACAATACGCGGGCCAACTGATTGAATCTTGGTCACCAATGCCATCTCAGTACCCGTACCTGTTGTGAGCTCAAGCTCAGCTTTATCACATTTTACGACATCAACGTAGCGGAGAACCTGCATAGCGTCAGTCCAGAGCCTAGGAATGACCTTTCCATTATCCACAGTCCTCGTGTACCCCTGAACATCAAGAGATACAAGTGCGCCATATTGTCTAGCAGATTCAATGCAAGAGAAATGCACTTCATGCATCAAAGGTGAGAAATGAATGATATTCGCTTGAAGGTGTGCAAGAAGAAGATCAGATGCACGGATCTCGGGGGCGATGGCATCCACTCGCTGAGTCCTTTTCCCGTGGGCATCATATTCGTTGACAAATCGCGTTGAATGATTTCCAGCTGTACGAAAGCCACTCAGGTCCAAATTCGATTCTTTCAGGACGTTTATGTATTCCTGCTCAAAATCAGACCCGACCCTGGTGACAATTCCTGCACCAAGAGCTCCAAGATGAGGTGCTATCATTGCATAGGCAGTACCGCCACCCAATGCCTCGCGCGTATAGTCGGGAGTGACTATCAAGTCCCTACTAAGGTGGCCTACAACAACTATCTCCAATAGCGAACCTCCTTCATTTTGTCTACCTACCATAGCCGTCATAAGCGTTAAAATCTGTTGTATCCTTGCTTTTGAGGTGCTGTGATTCAGAATGGCAACAATAACCGTCAAGTTCTTCGCAACTGTCCGCGAAAAAACAGGAATTGGGAAGATTGAGATGGAGGCTGAGGATATCAGAGGACTCCTTCAGCAACTCAGGATAAAGTATGGGAAACAGTTCGAGGAAACGGTCATCGACCCTGAAACCCAAGAGCTGAAGCGTTTCTTCTCATGTATGATCAATGGGAAACGGATCGAGCTTCTTGAGGGATATGACACCAAACTCCAAGATGGCGATGCAGTGGCGCTCTTCCCACCCGTTGGAGGAGGATGAGGGTGAGTACTGCAGACCTTGTGATAAGGAATGCCAAGTTACTCCTTGAATCAGGTATCGTCGGAGGAGGCATAGCTATTCTAGATGGTAGGATATGTGCCATTGCTTCAGATGACCATCTGCCCAAAGGTGAAGAGGTCATTGATGCAAAGGGCAACATCGTGATGCCAGGCCTGATAGATGGCCATGCACACATCCATGATAGTCAGATGGATGACCATGAGGATTTCACAAGTGGATCACGCGCTGCAGCAGCTGGTGGAATAACGACCATCATTGACATGCCACTCGTTACTCAGATGGACTCAGAGGAAGCACTTGACGCCAAGATACAATCAGGAACAGAGATGTCCCTTGTGGATTTCTCATTCAATGGTGGCATGTTGAAGGAATCTAATTACATAATGATCGAACGCCTCCTTGAGAGAGGTGTGGGAACCTTCAAAGCGTTTACCTGTGAACCGTTCTATGCTAATACAGGGACGATTGTAAAAGGATTAAGCGAGGTCTCTGAGCATGGAGGCATAATCATCATCCATTCCGAGGATCAAGGAGTACTGGATGAGTTTGCAAAGGACCTAGATGGTGAATGGGATGCCCCCATCAGTCATTCTCTGAGTAGACCACCTCTCGCAGAACAGCTAGCAGTCAAACAGAACATAGCAATCGCTGAACAGACAGGCGGACACCTCCATATTGCGCATATCACGACAAGGAACGGAATCCATGAGATCGAACAGGGACGACTTCGGGGAGTCACGGTCACAACAGAAGTCTGTCCGCATCATCTTGTATTCTATAGAGATGATATGAATCGTCTAGGTCCTAAGAGTAAGCTGAATCCACCTCTCAGGACTAAGGAGGATAGAGGGGCCCTATGGTCTGCGTTGCTCCGAGGCTCAATAGAGATGATAGTTAGCGACCATGCGCCTTGTCCCATTGCTAAGAAGGAGGCAGGAGAGGATGATATCCGGTGCGGGTGGGCAGGAGTCGATGGTATCCAAATGATCCTACGAGTATTGCTTTCAGAGGGAATCAACCGAGGAAGGATATCCTTTGCTAGACTTCTTCAGATTGCATCCTCGAATCCAGCGAAGATCTTCGGACTCTATCCAAGGAAGGGCACTCTACAGATAGGTTCTGATGCTGACTTCGTCATTGTTGACCCCGGAAGGGAGGACACAATCAATGCAGATATGATGTTCTCCAAGTGCGGCTGGACGATATATGAAGGCATGAAGTTCACCGGTGCACCTATCATGACCTTTGTAAGAGGTATCAAGGTATTCGAAGAAGATAGAACCACAATTAAGCCAGGTCACGGGCGATTCCAACCAATGGGACAGGTTCCTGACCTTCGGAGAGATGACATTTGATTGAACACAAGTTCGTTTACGGAGATCCTGAGATTTGCACAGGCTGCATGATATGCGTCACGACCTGCAGTATGTTCTACTATAAGGTCATCAGCCCAGCGCGATCGCGTGTGCGAGTCATGAGAGTCGAGCCAGGACTTGATTTCCCACTATTCTGTCAGAACTGTGATGATGCCCCATGTATGGAAGCCTGTCCGGAAGAAGCAATCACTCGAACCACCAAGGGCATCTTGATAGTGAATAATGGAAAATGCGTAGGGCATGGTGCATGCGTCGCAGCGTGCCCCTATAATGCAATCATCATCAATCCAGACACAGGAAAAGCAATCAAATGCATCCAATGTGGGCAGTGTGTGAAGCGTTGTCCTGTTCAAGCGATTTGGACGACCACTCAAGATGGCCTAAAAGAAAGGGACAAAGATGGGCGTCTTGCAAGTATCTATGAGGAACATAAGGAGGTCCTCTACGAGAAGGAGGGACCTACATGATTAAGGGAATTGGCGGCCAGAATATATGGGTTGACCTGACCACCGGGAAGATCGAAAAGAAACCCGTTGCAGAGGATACAGTCAAGAAGTACCTCTTAGGAGCAGGATATCTCTCAAGGATCCTCTACGATATGATCCCTCCGGGGACCGACCCATTATCACCTGAGAACGTCCTAGGTGTCGCAACAGGTGTCTTGACAGCTTCAATGTTCCCGCAATCGTCTCGGCACGTCATAGCAGCTCTGTCACCACTAACTGACGTTTGGGGGGAGAGCCATGCAGCAGGATTCTGGGCACCAGAACTCAAGTTCGCAGGGTATGATGCCATTATCTTCAAAGGAGCATCAAAGGACCCAGTCTATCTCAACATCAAGGACGATGAGGTGGACTTACTTGATGCCGAGCAGATTTGGGGAACTGATGTCTTCGAAACCGATGACTACCTAAGGGAGGTGCACGGGAAGAAAACAAGGACCCTTGCCATCGGCCAAGCTGGAGAAAACCTAGTTAGATTCGCAGCAATTATGAATGATCGAGATCGTGCCTCAGCTCGTTCAGGCCTAGGAGCGGTCATGGGATCGAAGAAGCTCAAGGCAATCTCTGTGAGAGGAACTGGTAAGATCGAAGTTGCAGAGCCGCACGATTACCTGAGGAGTATGGATGAGTTCCATAAGCGAATGCTCGATAATCCATTCACTCCTGAACGGGCTCGTTTCGGAACGACGAGTCTCGTAGAGCTCATGCAGCATATTGGAAGACTACCATCATATAACATGAAACAAGGTGTATTCGATGGCTACAAGAAGATTGGCGGGGATGCGATAAATGAGAGCTATCTTGTCAAGCCGCGTGCCGACTTCTGTTGTCTTCAACGTTGTGGACGATATACAATGGTACGTAAGGGACCCTACAAGTATGTCGGAGGGTCTCCAGAGTTCGAAACCCAATCATCACTTGGATCACGCTGCGGAAATGATAATCTAGAATCTGTGCTCTTTGGACATCATCTTGCAAACCAGTGGGGAATGGATACGATTTCTCTAGGTGGTACCATCTCTTGGGCTATGGAGGCATGGGAGGAAGGAGCTATCACTAAGGAGGATACAGATGGAATAGATCTTAGTTGGGGAAACCACGAGTCGATCATCAAACTCATCAAGATGATTACCTTCAGAGAAGGCTTTGGCGACATCCTTGCAGAAGGTAGCGCGCGAGCTGCTGAGAGGATTGGCAAGGGATCTGAGGAATATGTGATGACGGTAAAGAAACAGGAGATCGCTGGACAGGAACCACGAGCACAGAAATCCATGGGTCTTGCTGCAGTCACCGCGGCTAGAGGCGCAGATCATCTCTATGCGTTCCCTGTTCTTGATGAAGTTGGATTCGATGATGATATCAGAGAACGATTCGGAGAAGAGTATTTGCCAGAAATGGCGGATAGACTCAGTCCAAAGTACAAAGGACTCATGGTAGCAGAGTGCGAGAACTTTATGGTAATGATTGAGAGTGCAGGTCTTTGTAAATATGGAACTCAGATTCCTCCGGAATTCTACTACGAGGATATCTCAAGGGCAATTGAACTTCATAATGGGCTCGCTCTGAGCGTAGAAGATCTAAGAGAAATCGGAGAGCGTATCGTCAATCTCAATCGTATGTTCAATATTCGACTGGGAATCCGACGTAAGGACGATCAATTACCAAAGAGGCTCACTGACCACCCTGCACCCATTGGGCCTTCCAAGGGTCAGATTGTTGAACTCAATCAGATGCTGAATGACTACTATGTTGAAAGGGGTTGGGACATAGATACAGGGATTCCAACAAAAGATACTCTTGAGCGTCTTGGATTACTAAAAGAAGTTGAGGACCTACCGTAGGAGCCTAGCAGGTCTATCATATGTCGTTATACTTTCTAGAGTTACGATAAAGTTGAGCTTGTACTTCATTTACTAATTCGGAGTCTAAATGTCCGCGTACTCTAACTAGAAGCGTCTGCCTCCCACCTCATCACTTGCAAAACAATAGACACCACTAGTCACAACTGGCACAGACGTTCGTAACTGTATCCTTGACACCATCCACTTTCCTAAGACTATCTACGACGAAGGAGCTGAGACCTTCAGGAGTCTTGAAAACACCTTTGATCAGCAAATCAAATGCACCATAGATCAGATATGCCTCTTCAACCTCATCAAGAGCTCGTACGCTCTCAAGAACATCGCGTGCCTTCACAGATTCGACTTTAGCCATAATGAACGCCTTTATCGTCATCCTATTTATCACCTGATACCGAAAATGGTTCTATACCTCTCTTTAACACGCAACATAAAAAGGGTTCTTATTTGCATTCGCAAGTTAATATAGTAAACTAGATTTTTCAGAATGTTTTCAATTTCGGTCATTTTCAACGCAGAATGTGTCCCTTTAGAGCCGCAAACACCGAAAACATGTCCTCATTCTGAATCGTGAACGTTAATAGGGGGATTCGAAAACTGCGCCAGTATCCCGTAGGAGGTCCTACAAGTCTTGACGGCATTCAGCCAACAAACCTCTCATCCCTCCAAGTCAAAGAAGAAAGCAAAAGGCGGCTTTGAGCCACGTATCGTCGCTTTCTGTTGTAACTGGTGTTCCTACGCAGGAGCAGATCTTGCTGGCACATCGCGCATGCAGATGCCACCCAATGCTAGAATCATCAGGGTAAACTGCACGGGACGCATTGATATCTCTTTCATTCTTGACGCTCTTAATCAAGGGGCAGATGGCGTTCTGATTTCAGGTTGCCACCCAGGTGATTGTCACTACACGAGTGGAAACCTGAAGATGCGAGGAAGGTTCGCACTACTCAAACAGCTGGTAGAAGACGCAGGAATTGATCCTGATAGGATTCATCTGCAATGGGCTAGCGCAGCAGAGGGAGATGTATTCACGAAGGGCATCACCGAGATGGTAGAACGCGTGAAGAAGATAGGACCGAACCCGGTAAGGAAGGATTAGACCATGGCCAAACGAATTGCTCTTGCACAGCTGAGCTCATGTTGGGGCTGTGACCAGTCGCTAGTTGACCTTCATCTTGGACTCCTTGATTTATTACCTCAGCTGGAAATTGTATTCTGGCCTTGTGTGGTTGACTACAAGCTGAAGGACTTAGAGGCGCTCCCAAAGAAGTCAGTTCATATTGGACTCGTTGAGGGGAGCTGCCGAACAAAAGAAGATGAGCACATCCTCCATCTGATGCGGGAGAAATGCAAGATCCTCGTCGCATGGGGATCATGTTCTGTCTACGGAGGTGTGCAAGGTCTAGGCAACCAGTGGGATATCAAAGACTTGCTGGAACGCAAGTTCATTAGAGCTGATACTGTCACAGATCCACGAATACCAGAAGAGAACCTTCCCGGTTTCACAGACCATATCATTCCCAATCCACAGATTGTCGAGTGTGATGTCCTTTTCCCAGGATGTCCCCCGACCAGTCAGAATACTCTTGATGCACTAACTGCTTTGTTGACTAACAAACCATTCGATTTGCCTACCAAGACGGTCTGTGACCAATGTCCTATGGAACGAAAGGACAAACACATCAAGAAGTTCAAGCGTAATCATGAAGGCAAGATCGAGCCAGGCAAGTGCATACTGGACCAAGGATATCTGTGCCTTGGGTTCGCAACGATCGGTATGTGTGGTGCACAGTGTCCGACGGTCAATACACCTTGCAAGGGGTGCTTTGGACCCCCTCCAGCAGTCACGGACCATGGCGCGAAGATCATCTCAGCCCTTGGGGCAGTCGCAGAGATGGAACCTGAGGAACTTAAGGCTTCCTTCCCAGACCCCATTGGCTCATTCTATTTCACTGACTATGCAGCATCCTATCTCTCAAAGATGCGTGGAAAGGAACGTGAGAAGAAACAATGACCGAAGAGAAGACAGTAAATATCGCCCCAGTCACCCGACTTGAGGGGCATGGCGAAATCATGATGAAGCTCGGAAAGGATGGCAAGGTCAAGGACATCCAGTTCAATGTTTCATCCACCCGATTCTTTGAGAAGTTCTTAGAAGGGCGTTTCGGAGAGGAAGCCGTGCGAATCGCTCCGCGAATCTGTGGCATCTGCCCAGAGCCACATCATCTTGCCGCAACCAAGGCGGTGGAAGCGGCGTGGGATATCACTCCACCTCCAGCGGCTGTCAAATTACGTCGACTGCTCATCAATGCCAAGCAGTTCAATAGCCACGCAATCCACTTCTTTGCCCTAGCGGCACCAGACTTTCTTGCTGGTCCACTTGGAGACCCAGCTAAACGAAATGTCGTGGCAGTCATTAAAGCATTACCAGATGTCGGGAAAATGGCGTTGCAGATGATGCAGTATGGACAGGACCTTTGTGCCGCTGTTGGGGGTAAAGCAATTCACCCAGTCACTTCTATCCCAGGAGGAATCATGAATCCCTTCTCAGAGGAGAAGCGTGATGAGTACCTGAAGCGTAGTGAGGAAGTCCTCGGATGGACCACCGCAACAGTGGATCTGGCGAAGAAGGTCGTAAAGGACTACTGGGATCCCATCACCAAGCTAGCAGTCGTTCCAACCTACTATCTGGGAATGCATAATCAAGGCAAGCACGAGATCTATGATGGGAACCTTCGGGTGATGGATCCGACAGGCAAGATTGTCGCGGACTTCAAGCCCAAGGACTACCGCAAGTACTACGGCGAGTATGTGGCCGACCACTCCTATGCCACACATGTCTACTACAAGCCAGAGGGATATCCGAAGGGAATCTGGCGAGCCAATACACTCGCACGATGCAATGTCGTGGACGAGATGGCAACTCCTCTAGCTCAGGAGGCATTGAAGGATATGCGTGATGCCCTCGGTCGACCCATTCATGCTACCTTTGCATACCACTGGGCACGAATCATCGAGCTCGTGGAAGCACTAGAGGAGATCATCGGCCTCTTGAAGGACCCACAAATCGTAAGCAAGGATGTCAAGCTTTCAGACGTCAAGCCCAAGAAGGGTGATGGCGTTGGATGTGTAGAGGCTCCACGAGGTACTCTACTTCATCATTACTGGACTGATGAGAAAGGAATCATCACCAAGGCTAACATGGTCGTCGCAACGAACAACAACATCGCTGGTGTTGAGCAGAGCCTTTTGAAGACTGCCAAGCAGATCTTCGAGGATAAGGCACTTGACGACCTCAAACTACCTGAACCAATGATCTAGGAGAACTAACATGACAGACGAGATACCTGAAGGCATCCTCAACCTCCTTGAGATGGTTGTGCGATGCTACGATTGCTGACTATCCTGCGCCGCTCATATGGTCGTCGTTGACGAAGAGGGGCGCGAGATAGCACGGAAGGAATTAGTGCTGGGCGGTGGATGAAGGTCCGACCAAAACTCAGGTCGGGCTGGACGACCTCGCAAGGGTCGCCCAATAGTTCCTTTCAACTCTTTTATCTCATAGATCACGGAAAAGAAAAGATTTCAGGATTCATTTCAATATCAACCTGAAATAATCTCTAATTGACCATCCTCAAAATTCAACTGTAGCGCTTTCAAAACGAATGCACGATGATTAGCACCCATCACCAGTGCCACACGCGAACCCGGATGTGCTTGAATGAAATTGACAATATTACGATTAATCTCTTGATCACGGCGTTCACGAACCTGTGTCACCAATTCATATTTCGTATCCTGAATTATCTTGTCAAGAATCTCATAGTATCGCTTAGTAATCACATCATATCGCCCATCATCAAATGAGGTAGGTGTTGCAGATTTGCAGATGTCAACCTGTTTGGAGAAAAGCTCATCGAGTTCCTCACTTTGAAACATCGGATCTTTATGCAATTCCCGTTCAAGCTGCTTGTACACACTCTTCTCTTGCCAATAATGGACAGGGATTGGATTACCCTCAATATCAGAGCCCAACCAATCAAAACCGAAACATTGGTCCGAGTACCGCTTTGATAGTTCGACCATCTCGAAGGGATAATTCTGCATCAGATAAGAAATATCTGCACCCAAATCTTCAGGTCGAATTTCTACTCCAATATGATCTGGTTCAAAATCCTCAACTACTTGGAATAAGGTTTCATAGTCGTAGGTTGGGTGATCTTTATGAAAGCCATGCATGGAGGCAATCAGCTTAGCCTTTGTCTGCTTCACTGTTCAAATTCCTGGTTCGTTCTTCATCAAATCTAGCAAGTTATGTGGTTCATAAATTATATGGCGCATTCGAAACATGCGTCGGGCTGGACGACCCCGCAATGTTCGCCTGCTCTTTTCCTTCACATTCTATTCTGATTGATTGATGATATCTATTCTTCCTTACTGTGTGGACGAAAGCCATAATTACCCTTTCCCGATGGCCCCATGCCGCTTATAGGAAAAGCTCCTGTGGATGTACATGTATCATTTGGGAAATATGACATGGCTGCTCCTTGTGCTGCAGAAATCGGACCTGAGCCATCAGCGGGGCGTGGTTTGCTTTGAGCATACCCTCTTGTAGTTGGACGCACGGTACAAGCCTTGTACATCACCACCAGAATAAAGACGAGGGGCCCTAAACCTGATAGAATTGCGAGAAACCATGTTTCAAGGCTTTGCATCTTCTTCACCTTACATATACGTATTATAATTAACAATAGTGAATATTAGTTCTTTGTTAGAGCACACAACTACCTTGTCTCTAGAAACTGCAACTCAAGTCGAGCCAGATGGTCCAACAAGAGTCGCCCGCGCTATTCTTTCACAAATTTTGACTCAGTTTTGACCGTCGACTTGATAGCACGCCTGAACCATTACTCTTATATGGTTGGCATAACAAACTATTTCATTCAAATCAATTCGTTTATGAACCCAATAGAGGTTTCATGCACCGATGAGAGAACAGATTCAGGGATGAAATAAGATGACGCAGAAACCAAAGGTCTACTACGGCTCAATCTATGCAGGTAGGACTGCCCGATTCGCTAATCTGAGCGAGAAGCTCAATAGGATTTTAGAGAGCCTTGACTTGAGTACTATCGAAAAGAAGGACAAGGTAGCGATAAAGATGCACCTGGGCTTTGATGATGGATATCAGACAGTCCCAGTCTTCTTCGTCCGTCGAATTGTTGAAGCAGTTAAGAAAGCAGGGGGATATCCCTTTGTCACAGACAATCCCACAGCTGTGTATAATGCTGCAAATCGAGGGTATACATCAGAAACCTGTGGGTGTCCTCTTGTGCCCATAGCAGGAATAAAGGATGGCTACAAGACAGACAAAGAAGTGGATTTCAAGGGAATTGACAAGCTTGCTGCGGCAGGAGCTATGTTAGATGCAGATGTCCTGATCAACTTGACCCATACAAAGGGCCATGGTGCGTGTGGATATGGTGGTGCCTTCAAGAATATCGCACTTGGAGGATATCACGGCCCAAGTAGGTGGTACAAGATACACGGTGTCGTTCAGTATGACAAGTACTTCGATAAGGATAAGATGACCAAGGACCATATGATGAAGATCCTAGAGGCTTGTCCAAGAAAAGCACCGTCATGGAATGATGAGAAGAATATAGGCGGCCTCATGTTCTACGAGTGTGACCAGTGCCATGGTGCAGAAATCAAGCCATGTGTTGAAGCCGATGGAGGTCTCACTGGGTGGAGCATCAATCAGGAGAACTTCAGTGCGTTCCAAGAACTAATGGCCAGAGCTGCCAAGATTCTACTCGATACATACGACAAGAATAAGCTATTCCATATCAATGTCATGATGGATATCACTCCATTCTGTGATTGCATGGGGATGGGGATGCCACCTGTGATTGACGATATAGGTATTCTTGGAAGTCGAGATATCGTAGCCGCTGATACAGCATCATTGGATCTCATTGCTGAGACTGGCTTGAATGAGAGGTTGGTTCGCAATATACCTGAG
>JBHLQH010000059.1:0-5758 GCA_048884965.1 Candidatus Thorarchaeota archaeon
GTCAAAAGGATTAAAAGCTCAGTCAATTGAGTGAAGTCAGCCCTAGGAGGCAGACATTATGCCGAAGACCGCAAAGAAAAGACGAAAGAGAGGCGATGGCCCAATGCCATCCGGTGGTGCAGGCCTTATCAGGTTCTTCGAAGATGAAACACCTGGTATCAAGGTTGGACCTACTCTTGTAATTATCTTCTCGGCCATCCTAGTAGTGATTACAGTGCTCGCGCATATATTGTACCCCGCAGCAGTGTCATAGCTAAAAAAATGGATGCGCCTTAAAGATTATAAAGCGTTCAATGTGGGGTGAGTTACCCTCAGTTGGTGATTGATAATGAAAATGGCAAGTTCGCTCAATAAATACTGTCCAAGATGCAAAGCCCATACTTCACATGCTGTGAGTATCTACAAGAAAGGCAAGGATAGGAGTATGGCACAGGGTAAGAGACGAATGGAGCGAAAGAACAGGGGATATGGATCATTCCCGAAGCCAATCCAAAAGCGTTTTGCTAAGACCACCAAGAAGACCATGCTGAAATACAAGTGTGCAGACTGTGGCCACACCATCCAAGGTAAGGGCCTCCGACTAAAGAAAGTCGATGTCGAGCGCGGTTAAACGATACGAGCAGTTCATTCTATTCATGCTCAACCGAATTGGTGGGTTATGTCGATAGAGTTATAATGTTACTCAACCCCGACGGAAAGAAGCCCATTGTGGGCCCTTTTCTGCCTTCGTGGCAGTACTCAAACTTCAAATTACAGCGGTGAATATAATTGCCCAAACGCGACGTAGTTCAGATGCCCAAATCACGGTTCCTGAAGGTCAAGTGCCTAGACTGTGAACATGAGCAGATCATATTCGGACATGCGACGACTGAAGTTGCTTGTCTGAAGTGTGGGAAGACCCTTGCAAAACCCTCTGGTGGTAAAGCAAAGCTCGAACCAATCGCAAGAGAGATTGAAGTCCTACCATAGGACAACCATCTCTATTCTCAATGGAGGTAAAAGAAGAAATGGTTCTAAAACGTGCTGAATGGCCAAGTGCGGATGAATATGCTGTGGCAGTAGCCTCGAAGGTTGCACCATATGGCGCCTATGTCCTTCTTCCTGAATACGGAAACAAGGAGGGATTCATCCACATCTCGGAGATCTCCAGCACGTGGGTTAGAAACATCAGGAACCATATCCATGAGAACCAGCGAGTCGTTGTCAAGGTCCTTCAGGTCGATGAGCAGAAGGGGCATATAGATTGCTCTCTGCGAAGAGTTTCGACTGAGGCCAGGAGATCAAAGAACAACGAATGGAAACGAGCGCAAAAAGCCGAGAAGCTACTTGAGCTGCTTGCCAATGAGAACAAGATGACACTTGAAGAGATATACGAGAAGGTCGGTTGGCCGTTGGAGGACTATTTCGGGGAGATCTACAAGGGCCTAGAACAAGCAGCGGACGGCGATGTCACTGTTTTTGACGATGTCGAGATTCCGAAGGCACTTAAGGTCCAATTGGCTGAGATGACAAAAGCTCGTATCGAGATACCCTCCGTCGAGATTGATGGAGAGATGACCATCACAGTTACTGGAATAAAAGGTGTGGAGATCATTCGAAAAGCGCTCTCGGAAGGATTGGAGCTCGGTCAAACTCAAGAGAAGTCATCTGTAGAGATCTATACCCTAGGCTCACCTCGATACAAACTTCGAATAGTATCACCAGACTACAAAGAGGCAGAGGATGTTCTATCTAAAGTTCTTGGAACCATTACAAAAGGAATAGAGAAAAATGGTGGTTCCATTGCATTCGTTCGGAAATAGTGATGAATAATGCCTCATCTCTATAAATGTACCAAATGCTCCGGATATACGCTTAATGACAGAGCCTGCCCTAGCTGTGGGTCGGATGTCAGAAGCCCTGCACCGCCCAAATACTCACCTCAGGACAAGTATGGTGAGTACCGTAGAAAGGCGAAGAAGCAAGCACGTACACTTGCGTCAAAATAGCTATTTCTTTCACGTCTTCTATTCAGCGATGATATCAAGAAAAAGAATAGGACTGGTGACCGTCTAGAAAGACAGTCACCTTTGTCAATACCTATTAGTGTAGCTCGACAGGCACCCAGATGACAGCCCAATCGCTATCAAGAGTTGGATTGCCTGTGTCAGCGTTGTTCCAGAACATGAATTTGATCTGGTAGTTCATTCCACCGGTCATGTTAAGGTCCTGGGAACTCTCAGAGTTCAATGGAATGAGGAACTCTATCACATTCTCGCCAGTGGCATATTCTGAAGGATCAGACGCTGCACTGTCTTTGGCCCAATCGCCATAGTAGTCGATGTGTCCATCGTAGTAGTCATTGCCTTCATAGTTGACTATTCGGAGGTCACCAGTATCCGTTGAACCGATTGGTGAAATCTGCATACCGAACGCATCCTCACCCAAAGAGTAGTCATCCATTCGGATTCCATAGTACATATGGGTCGAATTAGAACGCGTGTAGACTGTGGCATCATAACCACCACCAAAGACGATATCGTAGCTCGAGTAGCCGGACTCTGCTGTGGATACATTGCCATCAAGCACCACATTTCCGAGGGTGTTCAGATCGGGCACCCAATCTGCAGCAGTCTTGTTGTAGTACTGCTCCAGCATGGTATAATCGATGCTATACACCTTGACGGTACCATAGGAGTAGCTTGTGAAGTCTAGAGTAAACGCGCCATAGAGAGAGTCGGGAATGTTTGTCTTCCATCTAGCATCTGACTCCCTAGTCATGTAGAAGTCATCTAGTTGAAGCCTCAGAGAGGACAGACCCATCGCATTTCCCTCTGTTTCATCTGCTGGTTCTCCGAATAGCATGAGTTTGTAGAGCGTCGATTGGAAGAAGGGATTGAGTGTGTACTCGGTTTCTACCGAGTCTGGAGTGGCTGGATTGTCGCCAAGATAGGTTGCATCATCGATCATGTCAGAACCGAGATTGTCCTCTGCGATTCGAACCATCCATGGCCACTTCCCATCATCCCCACCAAAATAGCCACTCCTATGACCCCAGTATACCAAGATGTGACTTGTGTTCCACTGACTGAGGGTTCGTAGTGACTCTGTTAGGTTGAGGGACATCAGTGCATATCCCATTAGAGCAATCTGAGTGCTATTGAACGTCGCATTATCCACTATCGTTTTCGCTCCAGATGCGCCATTTATCCAGTACCCATAGTCCCACCAGCTTGCTATAGTGGAGCCTTGTGGTAATACATTTCGAATGTACGTCATCGTACTCTGCCAGTCAGTAACCTGACCAGATTCCGAGAGATTTGCAGGAGCAAATTCAGGATTATTGATCCCATCAGTGACATATGCGACACCCAAAACGATGTTCACAGACAACAGAAGTCCGACGAATGCAAATGCAGCAATCGCATGCTCTGAGGTCAATGAAGAGCTCATCCTGAATCGTCTACGTTCGAATACTGATTGTTGTTTCACAATCTTAGCAAACGGAGTGATAATTCCATTGACAGAGATTGCTGCAAGGATTGCTGCTGCAGGAGCAAGAATCAAAGCAAGTCGAATCATACTACCTGTGAAGTATACAGCAGTTACTCCGAACAGTAGAACGAGCCAGTCCTCATCTCTTCCTCGTCTATAGGCAAAGTACAGCCCCAATGGGAAGAAGAGAATCAGGATGAGTAGTGTCTGGTAGAAGCTTCCCCAAGGACTTGGCAGGTGCTCTGCAACTGAGGCGAAGATTCTCTGATCTAGTCTGAAGAATGGATTGATGACACTGAGGAACTTCGATCCAATGAATGTTATAGGATTGGAGGTTGTGGTTGTAATTGATAAAGCAGTACTGGAAACATATGCATAATATCCAGTTATACCAATAAGAGGCGCGACAAGCCCAAGGATTATCGGCTTCATATGTGGCGCAAGAACAGATGCAGTAGTTGCCCGGTATTTACCGATTCTCAGCCATATCTCATAGAAAGCAAGAAGCCCGCCCATTCCGATAGCTGCAAGATAGGTCATTGATGTCAAGCTCGAAAACCCATTACGTGGAACGAGGATTCCAAGAAAGACACCCATTGTGATTGTTAGGACATACGATGTCAGCAATCTACGACTGTACTTGCCCCCGATAAGCATCAAAAAGGCATAGAGTGCTAGAAGGCCCAATATGAAATCACCAGCACCCCAAGATGCTAAGAGATACGCTAAAGCGAACCCAGCAGCTACTCCTGAGCTTGCAGAGCCTCGTTTCAGGCTTCTCGTGAACAGGTAGAGGGTTATGACGATGGCAAAAACTCCTACTGCCTCATTATCATAGAAACCTGCAACTGTTCGTTGAATGAACGCAGGCATGAATGCTAGGAATAGGGCATTCAGAAGGCCTACTGTGTTGTTCGATAGCTCACGGCCTAGGAAAAATGCTACAACTGTAGTCAGCGCGCCCATAATAGCTGGCAGAACAAGAGAAACAGTGAGCACTGATACCTCAATTCCCATGCTATTTGCTACCCAGTAAAAGAAGGCGCTCGTGAATGGTACGCCAATATAGCTTGTAGTGGTCATGTCTCGACCAAATGGCACCCAAGTCGAGTAGTCATACCAACTGAAGAAAGACATGTATCCATTCTCAGCAACATAATCCGTCACCCTTAGCTGGAACCATGGGTCGAAGGCACGTACTATGGGTTGTGCATCGATCAGCGGCTCCAAGCGCAATGCTAAAGCTGCAAAGAAAATCATTGTCATAGCAACTATTATGAGGATTGAACCTCGCGAGATCTTCGCTTTTGGTCTGTGAAAGACCTGCCTAAGGAATCGTCCAGCAGATCTCTTGAACTTATTGAATTTCGACATACAGAGTGCTCTCTCCGTTCTGACTCAACGTCAGACGGTGAAATTTTCGGATTCGCTAAAAAGGTTGCGGATAGAGGGAATATTGAACTAGCCATTCAGCGACCCTCAAGAATTGCATACAGACTGGGTTGAATGCAAAGAAGAGAACAAGAGAGAAGTACTTCTCTCTGTTCATCGAAGAAACTTACAATGATTCTATGAATCCCTTGTAGGCATCAGCATCCATTAGTGCTGCAAGATCGTTTTCCAAGTTGGATGGCTTCAATTTGAACATCCAGCCATCCCCATAGGGTGACTCGTTAACAAGCTCGGGAGCGTCTTCCAGCTTTGCATTCACTTCAATTATCTCACCTGCAAGAGGTGAAAAGATATCTGAAGAGGCTTTCATGGATTCAACAAGACCACACTCTTGACCTGCATCAAGGACCGTTCCTGCTTCATTTACCTCCACATATGTGATTTCATGAAGTGAGTTCTGAGCATAGTCGGTAATTCCAATGATAGCTGTACCACCTTCGATTTTTACCCACTCGTGTTCCTTACTGTATCGTAGATTACTAGGCACATCACTCATAATTATCAACCACCTGAAAGCCGGTCATATTCTCCTAATGAATTCTTTCTTTCGTCAGTTGACTCTCGTTGAGCCATATTCATCCGGATTGTAGAATGGCCATTTCCTAACCTCAGCCTTGCGAATTCTTCCTTTGATATCTATCTCAATGATGTCACCCTCATTCACTACATCAGGAGGAACAAATCCCATTCCAATCCCTGTATTGAGAATTGGTGAGAGACCTCCGCTTGAGGTCATTCCGATCTTTGTGCCATTGAATATGATGGGATACTCCTCTCGAGGGATACCACGGTCTATCATGACGAATCCGATTCTTGTTTTGGAAACGCCCTC
>JBHLQH010000059.1:5858-15159 GCA_048884965.1 Candidatus Thorarchaeota archaeon
TCAGAGTATCTAACGGGCATTTCCCAGCCTGCAAAGGGAATAACATCACCATGTTCCTTATGCCAATCATAAAGATGCGTTCGTTGAAGGTTATCGTTCATGAGATCTCACCATACTTGTACTGATATGCAGATTTGCGTCAAATGAGCTAGGTTTTATTTCCTTCCATGAAGCCAATTCTCAGGGCGGTTTCCAATGAAACGGAAGGAAATGGACATCAATGGGATAAAGATAGGCGGAAGCAACCCGGTAAGAATAATGGGTATCATCAACCTATCTCCTGAGTCCTTCTATCAGGGTTCGATTGTAACGAGCGAGGAGCAATTACGGAGCCGCGTAGAAACCATGGAAAAAGAAGGTGCCGATCTCATCGACCTTGGTGGAGCTTCTACTGCACCTACAAAGATCTACGGCACTCCCGAAACGAAAGAGAAGGATGAACTCGAAAGAGTGACCTCTGCCATGCAGATTATCGGCAAAGCGAGCAAACTACCAATCTCAATTGATACCACTTTCTCCAAAGTTGCAGAGGCAGCTCTTGATTTGGGGGCGGTACTGGTAAATGATGTGTCAGGCCTTCGAGGTGATGCTGGAATGGCGATGACGCTTGCAGACAGGGATGTCCCAGTTGTACTGATGGCAAGATGTTCAGATGGATGTTCTAGTCTTGAAGATTCATATCAGGCATTGAAGGAAAGCATAAACATCGCAGAAACTGCAGGATTGCCTCTAGAGAATATAGTAGTAGACCCTGGGATTGGCTTTGGGAAGCCTCCCGAGGTAGATTTTGCGATACTCAAGAAGTTGAACAGATTCAGTCTGTTTCGAAGACCGCTCCTAGTCGGTGTATCGCGAAAAGCCTTCATCGGACACCTTTTGGAAGGAACAGGTCCTGAGAATAGACTCGCAGGTACCATAGCTGCAACGTCCGTAGCTGTCGCAAATGGCGCGGATATCATACGTGCTCATGATGTTCCTGAGGCGTGCATTGCAGCTAGAATAGGAGAGGCACTCCGCGAAGAGCCACTTCAGGACGGACGAGTCGAGGTTCTTCAGCTCTTGGATGAAAATGAGATTAAGCAGGTCCTAGAGTATGTAGGCGTTGGAGAGGCCATCAGGAAAGGATTGGCTGAGAAAGGAGCGATGATGCAAATCCTCCTTGAAGATGTTCCAGTCCCTGCTGCTCTAATCATAAAGCAAGAAATGCTCGCACTGGGAGGAGATGCGGCGTATCACTATGATACGATTGATCACAGAATAGAAAGGACTGCGGTCCTACTGATGGGGACAAAGAAGCAACTTAGAAGAATGACCAGAAAAATGAAAACGATGAGATACTTCGGACTCGATGAGATTGGTAGCCAGATTCAGAGCACTCTTCGTTTCTGAAAACCATGAGTTGGTGATGTCAAATGGAGTGGAGTGAGTGGAACCCCCTCTATAGTGAGATAGTCAGAAGATTGAGCATTGATAGCAAGATGGACTACAAAGCTACTGCACTGTTGAGTGAGATGATCGCAGATATCAATCCAGAACCGCTCCTACATCATCTTGGTCATTCTATCACTGGTCGGGATGTGATAGTATGTGGCAGTGGACCATCATTGGAAAGACATGTAGCATACATCTCAAACGAACCTCAATTCAAGGATTCTGTTATCTTGGCAGCAGATGGAGCCATTTCAGTCCTTCTAGATTATGATGTGGGTTGTCATTATCTGGTCACTGACCTTGATGGAGAGCCGCGAGATCTTCTTGCCTCACTGTCCAAAGGTACGATTCCAGTGGTACATGCGCATGGTGACAATATCCAGAACGTTCAGAAACTCGTACCGGAAATGGGAGTAGTACTTGGAAGCACACAAGTTATACCAAGTTCCAATGTGTTCCTATGGGGAGGATTCACTGATGGTGATAGAGCGTGCTACTTAGCAGCCCATTATACTCCTCGCAGAATCATCCTTGCAGGTATGGATTTCGGATTGACCGTAGGAAAATGGTCTAAACCAGGTCATGAGGAGCATTTCCTTGCATCTGAAAGAAAACGGCTCAAACTTGAGATTGCCCAAGAACTGTTGGAGTATCTCTGGGAAAGTAGGAATATAGAGCACTCTAGTCTGGATAAGACAATAGAGTGACAGGATTAGTCCTGTCACTAGTTGTTAGGAAGTTTCAAATCAAATAGATAAGCAAAGGTGAGAAATGCAACACCTGCAACAATCATTCCGAGGATGAGCAATCTTGTTGCATAGCCAGGTTGGAATACGTACCTGGACGCATAATAGACAAGCCCTAGTCCAATGGTCCCAATCAGGATGATGACTGAGGCAACGATGCCTTCAAGTCCTAGCTGCACATCGATACCAGGAGCGATAAGAATCGGATTGCCTGAGTAGTCGCTTGCGATTGGGGGAGGTGTCCGGACAAGGGTGTAGATATTACCACCAAGTATGAACAATATAGCAATGAATGCAAGACCAAATAACACAATACCCGGAGGGCGGGTAGGAGTAGCAAAACGAGGTCTACGAAGTCGTATACTGGGTTTGACGATTGTCCTCGGCCACCAAGGTTTCATTTTTTTACCTCGAAACGTCAGGTTTGGCGGTCTGCTTTTAAGACTATCGCGGGATGAAAGAGTGTACTACCAGCAAAAATCCTGAGTGGGGCGCTTATGTCACGCATCATGGTAATCTCGGAAAAGCCTACAGCGGCGCGGAAAATCGCGGTCGCCCTTGATGAGAAGGGCTCTCCTAGCGAAGTAAAGAAGAGAGGTGCTTCATATTTTGAGTGCAGGCACGGAAGTGATACCGTAGTAGTCGTCTATGCTCTTGGGCATCTATTCGAGCTAAAGCAGACTGAGAAAGGATGGACCTATCCTCGCCTTGACACGGAATGGGTACCCAAGTATGAGATCGAGAAGAAGGCTGTAAACGTCAAGCCAATCATAGGATTGATCAAGGCTCTTGCCAAGGATATGGACGCGTTTGTAATAGCAACGGATTATGATATCGAAGGGAGCCTTATCGGGTACCTGACTCTCAAGTATGCATGCAGAGCAGATCCAAAAGCTGCACAACGGATGTTTTTCTCTACCCTCACCACCAAGGAACTACAGGATTCCTATGACAATGCTAGCAAGTCTTTGGATTTCCCAATGATATATGCAGGTCACGTGCGTCATGAAGTCGACTGGTTGTATGGGATAAATCTCACTCGTGCACTGACATTAGCAATCAAGAAGGCATCTGATTGGTTCAAAATCGTTTCTACAGGTCGTGTCCAAGGACCTATCCTTGCAATGGTAGCAGAGAGGGATAGGAAGATCAATGTCTATGTCCCATCACCCTATTGGGATATTGTGACTCTTGGTGATTACAAGGGCACCGAGATGGCACTTGAATACTCGAAGGGACGAGTCGAAATATTCCGAGATGCTGAAGGAATCGCCAATGCATTAGAAGGGAGTGCAGGCAAGGTCGAGGATATCAAACGCTCTCAGGTTTCACAACCACCTCCAGTACCATTCAACCTGAGCGGATTACAGGCAGAAGCATATCGTCACTTTGGATACAAACCTAGTAAGACACTTGCTTTGGCCCAGTCATTGTACCTTGAAGGTGTCATTTCGTATCCACGTACTGGTAGTCAGATGATACCACCCACGATTGATATCAAACAGATTCTGACGAAACTGAAGGAACGAGCCCAGTTCAAGGCTCATGCAGGCAAGATACTCTCTGGGAAGAGCCTTGTGCCAATGCAAGGAAAGGCTACTGATCCTGCACATCCAGCAATTCATCCAACTGGTGAGAAGCCAACAAAGCGGCTTACACCAAGCGAGAACAAGGTGTATGACCTGATCGTAAGGCGGTTTCTTGCCATATTCGGTAGTTCTGCAAAGAAAGAGCGGTTGCGCATAGACATCAGCTGTGAGGAACATCTTCTGTACAGTAGGGGACAGAGAATCCTAGACTATGGATGGATGGAGTACTACGATAAGTACGCAACATTGAATGAGAAGATACTACCAGACATGAAAGAAGGACAAGCTGTAGCTATTAAGCGATCAGAAGCTGTTGAAAAGAGAACGACCCCTCCTAGGAGATACAATCCAGCCAGCTTGCTAAAGCTCTTGGAAAAGGAGGAGCTGGGAACAAAGGCAACTAGAGCGAGTATTGTTGATTCGGTGAGATCACGAGGATATACTCTCAATGACAGCTTTGAGATGTCCACTTTGGGCTATGCATTGTATGAAACGCTTCAAACATATGTACCCTCGTTGCTTTCACCTGAATTCACTCGAGAGCTGCAGAAAGAGATGGATAGAATCCTTGAAGGAGAAACAGATCGAGAAGCAATTCTAGAAGAAGCAAAGAAGGATCTCCTGCAATTGCTCAATTCTTTCAAAGCGAAAGAAGAGATGATCGGAAGAGACCTAGTCAATGGCTTGCAGAGATTCTGGAAGGAAAGTGAGGAAGTAGGACCCTGTCCCAAATGTGGCGATGGCAAGCTAATGATTATTCGTTCCGCAAAGACAGGAAAACGTTTCGTGGGATGCTCGAACTACAGAGAGAACAGGTGTGACCAGACATTTCCACTGCCTCAGAAGGGGAGAATCGCATCTTTGGATAGGAAATGCCAACATTGTGGATACCAGATGATTAGAGTTGGTGCTGGAAGAACAGGCTTTGAAACATGCATCAATTGGACGAAGTGTCCGGGGAGACAGGACGCGCTCAAGACTCTTGAGGAGAGGCGAGCCAAAGGAGGTAAGAAAGATGACTGACTGCCCAATCTGTGGTCGTAAGGGAGCCAGTGATAGCGAGTTTTGTGCATATCATGATGAGGCTCTCACCAACATCAAGGTCGCATTTGATGACTGGGAACGTGCAATGGGTATCAATTGGGACGACTATCTCAGAAGGCTTCAAGATGAGGAGTATATAGGAAAATGGGCAAGAGAGGTGGTCGAGTATGCTATGCGACAAGATGATTCTTGAAGATCACCACTATCTCCATCATGACCTCTCGCGATATCTCTCGTATACCAGACACTACCATGCATGTCTGCCCAGTCAAAGCTGCTATTCTTTCAGCAATAGTCCGAATAAGTGCAGAATCTAAAGCTCCAGAGAACACACCAGCTGATGTAGGTTCAGCGCGACCCTGACCCGGAGGGATTGCGACTGCAGACTGTCCAAGTCTGAATTTCTCTGAGTCTGAGAGAAGCACAAGTAGGCCGTTATCCAACTCGATCATTCTCACGCGTAAGGTACCCTTAGAGTACTTGGACTCGAATTCTGTGATGTCTGAAGTCATTTGCTGGCCTCAACATTACGATTGGCACTTGTGTATTAAAGACATTCTTTCGCGGTTTTTCAGGCCATGAGCAACATGATTATCAAGGTCAATAATAACAAGAGAATGAACCCCCAATGAGCGAACACTTCACCTTCGACGACTTCTTCCCATACGAGCGCGCAAGGGAAGGGCAAGAGGAAATGATGGCTGCTATCGAAGAGGTTGTTCGTGAGAAGAAGCATATGTGTTGCGAGGCGCCCAATGGCTTTGGGAAGACAGTAGTTACCCTTTCCGGAGTTCTCCCATGGGTCAAGGAGAACGATGGTAAGGTGCTCTATTGTGCTCGGACCCATAAGCAACTGGATCGTGTGGTCGAGGAATTGACAGCAATGGACAAGGGGGATGCCATTAGTGGGGTATCATTTCGTGGGCGGAACCACATGTGTCTCAACTCCTTTGTACTAGAGAACTCAGATGGGACTGTCCCGATAAGCGAAGTCTGTGGTCAACTGAAGGCAAGTCGAAGCTGCGCATTCTATGAAACGTTACGGAATCTCGCACCCGAAGACCTACTAGCAGACTTACCTCGAAAGGTGATGAGCGCACCTGAGATTAGAAAATATGGTAAAGCACACAAGATGTGTCCCTATGAGCTCTCAAAGAAGATCGCAAAAGTCGTAGATGTAGTGGCTCTCTCCTACCTCTATGTCTTCGACCCGTTCATAATGCAGACGTTTCTCCCAGATTTGGATGTCCCGGTATCAAATATCATACTAGTGCAGGATGAAGCACATAATGTACCTGATACTGCTCTCAGCTCAGCAAGTGACTCCTTGACAGTAGGATTGGTACGTCAAGCAATGAGAGAAGCAACCAACTACAATGAGGAGGGAGTGAAATCCTTCTGTAGAGGACTTGCGAAATGCATTCTTGACCTCTCGATCAATATGAAGGAAGGCGATGAGATGATTCTCAATCCAAGAGGAATCTTCGATACCGCCTTGAAGGAGGCAAGATTGGACCCGGAGAGTGACATTCTGCTTCAAATGAAGGAAATGGGAGCAAAGATTCGAATGGGACTTCTAAAGGCAGGGAAGTTCCCACGATCCGCGATTTATCGAGTCGCTGAGTTCATGCTGGTTTGGTTGAAGTACATCGAACGGACTGACTACTCCTTTCTGCTAAGCGTAGAAATGACAGCTAATCGAAGTAGGAAGGTTTCACTGGACCTAGTAGCTCTTGACCCAACGGCAGTGACAAAGGATATACTCAAATCGGTAAGGACATCGGTGGCCGTTTCAGGTACCATCTCGCCTCTAGATGCCTATGCGGAGATGATTGGCCTTCGTGAGGATTCTGAGAAGTTGACCTTTAGGAGTCCATTCGCCGCCAAGAATAGACTGGGTATTGTTGTTGATGGACTGGATACGTCCTATAACTCTCGGAGTGCAGATATGTTTGATAGGATGGTCAATCACTGTGTGGCTGTCGCGAATTCGACTCCTGGAAACACTGGAATTTTCACTACTAGCTACGCCATCGCAAAAAGCCTGCTAAAGTCGGGACTTGAAAAGAAACTCGAAAAGAAACTGTTTGTTGAACAGCAGAGGTCAACTAGCAGTGCAAATGATGAGATGATTACCGAATACAAGGCGATGGGGGACAGAGGAGGATCGGTACTTCTAGGTGTGCAGGGAGGTAGGAACAGTGAAGGTGGGGATTTTCCGGGTTCGGGAATGGAGAGCGTTGTTGTCGTCGGAGTGCCTTATGCAAGACCTACTCCAAGGATAGAATCATTGATTCAATATTACGATAGAAGGTTCAATGGAAAAGGGAGGGACTATGCCTATGTTCTTCCAGCAATGACAAGAGCCATACAAGCAGCGGGCAGACCGGTACGACGATTGGATGACAAGGGTGTGATTGTCATGTTGGATCAACGATTTGCAACACCCTATCTCAAGCGATTCATTCCCTCTTGGCTGACTGAGGTGACAGAGGTACTGCCAGATAGTCCTGAGATTGTTGGTCAAGCTGTCGAACGCTTCTTCTCGAGAGCATGAAATTCCAGAAGGACCTCTTCAAGTGTTAGCTCATCTTGCAGAATTCTACGAGCTTGTTCAATAGTTAGTACTCCTTTCTTATCTGTAAGCCATACAAAGAGATGCTGTAGTCCACGAATGAAACCTCTCTTTGCTTCGATCTGCAGGTCATCTGCATTGTAGTCCCTACCAGTCCGTAGTGCAATCAGCTCAGCGGAAAACTGGTCCTTGAAGTAGCCTCCCTGTGTTGTTGTATGCCTCTCATCAACAAGTTCAGGTAATAGATCAGGATAAGCTCGGAGCAATTGTCTGAGTAATAAGGTAGAATATAATTTCGACCCTAAACCTATGCGTGTATGGAGCATGCTCTGCGCGTATCTCTTCCTTGTGTGCTTCACCAGCTTCACAATGAGTATTGAGGCATCAATAGGAGATGCAAGTACCCGACCAAAGACGGGGGCACCATCTACAAGAACAGCTATGCCATTGTGCAGACCTGGATCAACTCCAATTATTATCTCACGCGGAGGTATCGTTGCCAGATAATGGGTCATCACATCAAGCGAGGTGGTGATCTCATCGGGTATTTCATCGATGACAAGCAGGTTATTCGAGTCAATACCATCCATCTCTTCAGCAGTTGTAATCACAAGCTTTGCTTCCTTACAGAAGTGGTCGTCAGGGGTGCAGGAGCGAAATTTCAGTCCTAGTCGCTGGAGAATCCTAACTGCCATGTAGAATGTCTTCGGTTTTGTTGTTGCTAAAGCAATTCGATACCTTGACATCCTGATTTATCCTCTGAGCTAAGCTTATCACTTGGCGAGTGTCAAAAAGAGGCAGGTGCTTGACAATTTGATTCTTCCGTCAGGGATATCGAAGCTCGATAGGGTACTTGGAAGAGGTATCACAACAGGATTGATAACCCATATCTTTGGGCGAGCAGGAGTTGGGAAAACCACTTTCGCTCTTAGTTTTGTCAAATCGGTCCTTGATCTTGGAGATCGTGTGATATATATCAACTCTGAAACCACATCACCTGTTGAGCGATTGGAGCAAATCATGTCGAGGAAGTATGAGGAGTATGCCAATCAAATTACTTTGCTTCTGCCAAAGAATTTCGAGGAACAGAATACGATTATCGAGGACCTTGATCTATATGTGAAAGATGATACACGTCTGGTGGTGCTGGACACTCTTACACGTCTGTATCGTACAATGCTTGATGACAAGAAAACAAACTATGTGATACATAGAGAGCTGAACAGACAAATGGGATTCCTAAAGGGATTAGCGAAACAGAAGGATATAGGAGTGATTGTCCTGAATCAAGTTCGTGCGAAGATGGACGAACCTGAAGGAATTGAGCCCGTAGCCAGCAGCATAATGGACTATTGGTCGAACTATGTGATTCGACTACGAGCGAAGCGAGAAGTAGGAGCAAGACTTATTGAGCGACTTGAGCCAGAAGGCGACCCCTCTAATGTGGTCTTGTATCTTACATCTCAAGGCTTTGCTGCAGAAGAACCACAAGAGAAACAGTGAAATTGTAATGAGGTCCGACACAAATCCGGAGTGCGCCCCATGTATGAAACACTTGCTTTGATTGAACTTGCCATCTGGCTTGGCCTTCCTGCTTGGATTGCTAACTCAATGCCAGTGTTATTTGGTGGAGGGCCACCTATTGACGGTGGCCGCGTATTCAGAGATGGACATAGAGTATTGGGTGACGGAAAGACAATCAGAGGATTCATCGTAGGGGTTCTGCTAGGAACCTTGACTGGGGTTGGTCAATATCTAGCTGCATCATATCTTCAACCAATCATGGAGTTATATGTTATCGTTACGCCTGAGATGGCATCTATTCTCTATATGCCTATCCCAGCTGCATTCCTTCTCTCAGTTGGTGCATTGATGGGAGACCTTGTAGGATCCTTCTTCAAACGTCGAATTGATAT
>JBHLQH010000060.1:0-14820 GCA_048884965.1 Candidatus Thorarchaeota archaeon
AATGTATGTAGTCCAATCAATGGTTCCGTCCTCATCAAAGTCGTAGCCTACTTCCTTGTAGACCATATCCATTATTCCATTGGAATTAGAGTCATTGTAGGCACTCATTCCCGAATAATAGTGGTTCATCCATTGTACTTGATCGGCAACTCGGGTCATCTCGGAGATATCATATCCAAATCCATAGTAAGACCATTCTTCATCGTAAAGCCAAGACTCATTCATCCAAGATGCCCATTGATATTCTTCACCAAGGGTGGGGATGATATCATTCGGGTCTACCTCGACCATATCTTCATCATACCAAGTGAAGTTGGTCTCATAATAGTAGTCGGAGAAATAGTAGCTGAAATAGAATGAGGAATAGACAAAGACCTCATCACCAGTCATAGCCTCTACTGGAGGATTCCAGAATAGAGACCACAGATCAAAGTATACTTCTTCGGTTTCATTAGTGGTCACGGTAGTTGTTGGTTCCGTCGTTGTGGATGGGTCTGTAGAGTTAGTAGGGTCAGTAGGTTCAGGTCCAGAAGTAATATCACCGGGATATGTAGAATACCAATCTGGGGTAGTTGGATGATTGGCAAGCCACGCCATCACTGAGGCATCAGGATCAAGGATGATAACAATAAGAAGGTTCGAGAAGTCATATTCGTCATAGATATCATACTCGTTCTGTTCGTGGATCCAATATACATTCCCACTGGCATCCTCAATATAGTGGTAGTAATCATAGGTCCCTCGATAATTGTAATATTGCCAGTCATCACTGGACTGATTCCACCACTCTGTAGCGACATACACTCCTGTCATCATTTCTTCGAAAGGTTCGATTATCTGTGCGGGTGTCATGATGTTCACAGGACTTCCAGCGACGGTTTGTGTGCCTATCACAAGAAGGCCAAGAAACACTATTGCAATCGCGTGCTTCAATTTCGGATCATTCATGTTTTATTCCTCTCACGATTCTTCGTGTATCTTCTCTGTGCTAGCAAACAGTAATAGGTAGTATGTGTGAACGGTTCAAACAAGCTCATCGGGGCACACTCCGTAGTAATTTCACGGTCTTTGTTCGTCCTGATTCTTCTCGAGCGACAAGCTTCTTTCTTTCAAGACCTTTCAGTGTAACACTAAGGGTGGATTTACTGAGGCCAGTAGCTCGGCGTAACTCATCCTGTGTAAGAGAACCACCATTCTCTTCAAGCCGATTAATTACCCTCCGTTCAATATTGGTGAGGGTCACAACGATGATCTCTGGTTCTGGAATGGTCTGTTCTTGCACTTGCTGAGCTCCAATCAATGATTCCAGATGGGATACTCGTTGTTGAAGTCTAAGCAGAACCAACACTGCGACATTCACAACGAGAACCAATGCTATGAACAAGGCGATAGTGGCAGCGAGAAAGATGGTTTCCCTACCTACAGGTAAGGCAAGCATCCAGATCCAAACTGCGACTGACAGCACCCCAACTGTGATAAGAACTAGAACGATATCAAGTCGTTTCCACGTGCTATCAGAGATGGAACTCAATATTCAACACCTGACGAGATTATTCAGAGGGAGGTGCGTTCCTACGCTGCCAATCACGTCTCAGAGCGTCAAGATGCCCATTATGATGATTAAGATGTGTAAACATGAATGAAATTACTCTTCGGACGGTCATACCTTGGAAGAAGGGAGGTATACCAGTACCCTCCACAACACGATTCATGTCTTCATCGGTCGCAGATTCTAACCAATTGACAAATTCAAGCTCCGTAGAATCATAGTATTCCATGATGTCTGTCAGTGGGGTTCCATCCCACGCGCCATCCGTTCCCGGAAGGTGATTTCTGAATAGGGAGTTGCTTGATGGCGGCCTCTTTAGGATTAATGCGTTGAGACTGAAATCATAGACTGCCCCTTGGTGTGCAAGAAGCCATCCGAGAGAGGACATACCAGATTCTGGACGATATGATAGATCAGTAAGTCCCTCCTGATTATTCCTGTCTAATGCACGGTCCCTCCAACTGCGTGCGGCTTGAACCATCTCACGAATTATCTCTAGCTCTTTCATTGGCTTTGTTCATCCTTATCTTCTGATACTCTGTCTGATTATAAATCTGCATACATATCATGCAACAAAGAATAAAATGGAGTGTGCTTCATGCTACTTTGTAGCAAGCTTGAGATTGCGAGAGTAGAATATCTATGTTGAAAGAGGTCTTTGTAATAGAGGATGGAATACTCCAATACCACTATAGCGAAGACCATAGGTCAGATGACAGTGATCAAGCAGTCCTATCTTCGGGACTCCTCTCAGCAATTCGAGACTTTAGTGCTCAGGCTCGCTCTGATGTACTGCAATCATTCGCCACTGAGAACGAGTATTTTCTGTTCACGGTATGTGACATATCCAAGAAAATCATAGTCGGAGTATTTGATAGAAAAGCACCACAACAAGTCGCACGAGAATCACTTGAGCGGATGAAGCGTATAATACAGGAAGCAGATCTGCCAGATCACACAGGAGAGGTGCTATCAAAAGAAAAGAAGCTTGACCTCAGAATAAAAATCGATAGAATAGCCACTCAGCTCTTTGGACGAGAGGGTTTAGTGAAGTACATCGAGGAGATTCTGGCGAAGAGAACAGACATCCCATTGGCATTTCTGGTAGATTCTAACGACAAATCAGTCTTAGCCCATTTTGCTAGACCACGACCATTGTACAATGATAATCAAGTCAGGGAATTTTTATTGCTCCATTCCACAATTCAAACGACTTTGACAAAGCTTGGACTTGATGCGAACTATCTCTCATTCACGGTAGAATCCTCAGACTACGCAGTGTCATCATGTAGAGGAGGGCGTCTTTTGAGCGTCGCAAGTGGTGCCATGCGAACACCAACAAGCAATGTGGAAGCAGCAGCATTTGAGATGTGCTATGAGAGTGACACTGTGAATCATTTAGATAAATCACAAGCAAGATCGGTTTCCAAGAATATCATTTTTGAGAATGGGATTATTAGAAATGAAACAGGTGACCAATTGCCATCTGTAGCTAGGATTTTTCTTTCAACGCTTATCAATAACATCGACTCCTTTTTCAGAGTGATCACCAAACGTAAATTCCTAAACTTCGAAGTGCGAGCAGGAAAAGAAGAGCAATCGATCCTTGTAATCAGACGAGATGCGAAAGATACTGGAATAGCGATTGATATCTACAGATTTTGAAGGTAGATAGTAAGGGCTTTTAGAGCGAAATAGCATTGACCTATAGACCGATTTGCGTTGGGAGAATAAGCTATATGACTGAACCAAGTCCAAAGGATTCCTCGAAGTTGGACGCTGTTTTCCTATACATGGGAATATTGGATGCGTACGAAGCTGTTGGAACTGAACTGATTGGTTCCAATGTCCTTGATGAACATGTTCTTCCAAGAATGGTCTACTATGTCAAGGAATTCCTTCCTGAGATATTCACAGGTCGAACGGACAATGTTGGGCTTACTGCGGAGCTTAAGACCTTCTTAGTAGACCTTAGTTCACGAGTGCATGGTGCTCAGAGTGGTGGTTCAGGAGAGCTCTTCACCATGGAGGAGATTTGGAAACTTCGCGCAGCTATCTTTGGGTATGAGAGTGTGTTCATAGATATCTTAGGAGATGCAGCGATCAAGGATTATGTCTTCATCAGAATGTCAGATATCTTAGCTTCATATCTTCCCAGTTCATTAGTTGACCCATCCATACCATTGCACGATAAGCTTCAGGCGTATGTGGAATATATCCGAACCCATGGATTTGTAGAATATGCAAGAGTTAGGATTGGTAAGAATGAGATTGTAGTTGCCACAAACAAATGTGAGTTTGCCAAGATCCACGATTCTGAGGCATATACAAATCTCAATGTGAGATTTTGTCCGTGGGGGATGATTGCATCTGCGATTATCGCAGGACATGAAGGCAGTGAAACCGTCCTAAAATCAAGTACTTTTACAACTAGAGGTAGTGTAAGCGAGATAGAACCGAAATAAACGGAGGCAGTATGATGCAACTTGTAATAGACCTGAATACAATTGCCATGATTGTTATGGCGATAGAAACAATACTTGTTATTGGCTTAATGGTTGGGTGGCTATACGGGGCTAGAAGGATGGACTTCAAAACTCATCATAGAGCTGTATACCCGATAGTCCTCATTCATTCTATCACAGTAGGATTCTGGATGATTCCTATTGCTATTGCCAGATTGCCAATTATGCTAGCAAATCCGATGGCATTCTGGTACCAAATCGTTCATGATATGATAGGTTTTGCTGGCATAGCCTTGGGCATAATTCTAGCCTTGCTCTATGCCTTCAAACGCGACATGCCCCTGAAGCTCTTGAAGAAGACACGACCAATAATGTTCCTCACGATTGGAGTGTGGTCGGCTGCATTCATCCTAGGACTGTATTGGTTCCTTCTGGGGTACGTCTTGATATAGACGTGTTAGTACAGTGATTCCCTTTACGAAAACTGTATAATACCAGTATGGAGAGTCTGGATGGGCGATATTCTTGTCAACACCACATACTCTTGGACAACTATCTGAAAAGGAACTTCGAGACCTTCGCCGGCTTCAGGCAGTCAAGGAAGCCCTTGATGAATACAAGCGAAGAGGGATTGATGCTGACATCCAAGTATGTCCCAATTGTAAGAGCGCAAGATTGGTGGAGCTTACCTCATTCTCAGATCTTGGATATATCGGGTCTTTTCAACCGGCATACTACTGCCTTGATTGTGGTTGGTTTGGACGATTCAACATCTATATGACCAATCGACCAGAGGATGACGCAATACTAGAAGACCTATCAGGAGCTTACCCAGAGCTTCTTGATGAGCCTTCCAATGAGCAGGATTCTATCCTTGACGAATAGCATCTACTGGTCCGGTTCGACTCGTACAAGTTCCAACATTAGTGGATTGAAGGCATCCGGACAGGCATGTGTCGCTTTGCATTGATTCTCTAGCCAAGGAAAATTAGCGTTGTACATCATTGCATAAACCTTCGGTATGACAGAATACAATGCACTGATACAGAGATTGCCCTGGATTCCGTTCTCTGTGAACAAGATCGTGTCCCCAACCTTGTGACCAGCAGCACACGAACCTTCTTGTTTCGCCACTCTGCAAAGGATATGCCATGGCTCTTTTCGGATACAACTTGATTGTGTCATATCCTGAGTACAAGGTTGAACGTGCTGATAAGATGAATGGATATCTAGCTAGTACCATCTTTGGGATCTGTTTCTGGCACTCCAGTATTTGAAGCAGGATTAGCTGCTGCTTCTGTGGGAATAGTTTCATCTTTGAAGCATGCATCTGTAGGACGGGTAGCAAAGTCTGCAGGTGTTTCTCCAGCTCGTTGAAGAGCTATCTGTGCAGAGATAGGTCCAAAAACTTGAAGGATCATTGTTGTTAGTGCAACGACATTCAAAATCAGGATACCGGCAGCTGTAGCCTCAGGGCTATTGAGTGCAAGGAAGCTTTGCTCAACTACAAGGGTTAGGCCAACCGCTACTCCAGCTTGAGACATGAGACACAGTCCAAGATATTTTGTCGTCAACTCAGGTGTGTTGGTCATCCTTGCTCCTGTATAGGCACCGAAATATTTTGCGAAACTTCTTCCAACGACATAGGCAATGGCGAGGAAGAGAACCGCAGGTAGGAGAAGAACCGAAAGATCAATTGACGCGCCAACAAAGACGAAGAATATCATAACTATTGGAGCCATGATCGTGGTCAAAGTGTGGTTAATAGGGTCCTTCTCAGGACGGATCCAGTTGCCAACGACATACCCAAAGACCATACAGGTAAGAATCGCATTGATTTCAAAGAAGTTCATAATCCCTACGATGAGGATAATGGCGCCTAGCTCAAGTTCCAAGAGCCTGTTTCGATCCTTCTCTGCATTGATGAATTGGACCATACCAAATCCTGCAAGAGCTCCTACAATGACAGACAGAATGAGATCAAGTGCTGTGATAAGCAGCGCATCGAAAATGGTCAAAGTACTTGGGATAGTGTAGAAAATGACAGCGAGAGAGATTGAGATGTTTGCTAAGATGATAGCTACCACATCATCCAAAGCAAGTACAAACATCAAAGTGTCCGTGAGAGGCCCTTTGCAATGACGCTCCCAGATCACCATAACAGTGGATGCAGGATCAGTTGCAGAGGCGACAGCACCAAAGACAATTGCCAGATGTGGCAGACCCGTAATCCAAAGGGCAAGAAGGGAAACGATAACAAATGTCAAGATTGATTCCAATATCAGAATTGTTCCCATCTGTCGCTTTCGTCCACTGAAAACATCCTTTCTAATCTCAAGACCAATATTATAGCCTATCAACCCAAGCGCGAGATCAACGACTGGAAAAAGTGAATTTCGCATCTCGTCTGTGAATACTCCCGTAAGGGCTAGAAAAACGCCAGCTAACATGAATCCAAGTATCTGAGGAATCCCTACTCTTTTCATGAGCGCAGCTCCACCAAATGATAGGACAAGCGCTGCGCCAATGATAAGAAGAGGGCCCACTTCGAACATGTTTCTAGATTCACCAAGTTTGTATAGACGACAAACTATACAAATTGCATAGTGCCTTTTGAAGATGTTGCTATATATACTATTCAGACATTCATTTTGGGATTTTATCTATCACCTTTTGTGAAGCGTAGTAGACACACATATCCCTGAGAAAACAAATCTCACATCTTGGATTACGCGCTAGACATATCTCTCGACCGTGTTTGATGAGATTGTGATTCATGGAGTATATACAATCTCGAGGTAGTGTTTCTTCCAGAATTGGTTGCGCTGCTTCTCGACTGACTTTGTCGGGTACAAGACCAAGTCGCTTTGCCAAGCGCCAGACATGAGTGTCAACGGGTAGAGTCGCCTTGCCAAAGCAGAACAGAAGGACAATAGCAGCTGTCTTAGGACCTACACCATGGAGGGATATCAACCATTCTGTTGCTTCCCTTACAGGCATACTCTCTAAGTGAGAGAGATCGAGTTTGCCAACACGTTCATTGATTTCTGCAAGTGTTGCTTTGATACGCTTTGCTTTGACACGAAAGAACCCAGAGGACTTTATTGCCTCCCCCAACTCTTCTTCAGGCGCTGCAAGAACATCAATCCAAGATGGATATCGCTCCTTCAGGCCCTCGTATGCACGAAACATATTCACATCATTTGTATTCTGACTCAGGATAGTAAGCACCAGTTCATCAATTGGATCCATGCTTCTCTCTACAATTGTATCTCCATAATTGTCAATCAATATCTTGCATATGGATGCAGCCTTCTTCTTGATGTCCGTCAAATTGTTCACCATGGTATCGAGTACGAGCAAACGACTAATCCAATACGCTTTAGTTCTTCTATGTGATATATTTGGAAAGCTATAGGACGGTAAGGACAGTGAAAGTAATCGTCATATTCGAATCAACTCGCGGTCGCACAAAGGCCATGGCAGAGGCAATCTGTGAAGGTGTCACATCGAAGGGCAAGATCTGCGAGGTGCGTGATGCAAAGGATGTGGATAGTGTTGGTGATGCTTGTGCATTGGCTGTTGGCAGTTCCACTAGGATGAAGAGACCTCTACCAAAGGTAAAGCAACTTCTCTCTGAAATGAGCCCACTTGAGGGTGTGCCAACTGCAGCTTTTGGTTCCTTTGGCTGGAGCGGAGAAGCTCCTGATGAGATAGCTAAGATGTTGGAAGAGAAGGGCGGTAGACTAGTCGCTGCGCCTTTAAAAGTCAAAGACTATCCAAGTGCAGATCAGCTCGAGGCATGTAAGGACCTCGGTGTGAATCTCGCAACATCGTGTGATTAATATCCCAGAATAAAGGTGAGTCGAAACGTAATTCTTATCAAAAGGATACTATCACCAAGGCGGGGGCCAGTTCATGGGATATATGTCAAGGCTAGTTCGATATTCACTCAGGCACAAGAGTTTGTTCTTCGGGTTCCTCACAGCTGCAGGCATAGGGATTTTGTTCAATCTCCTAACACCAATAGTACTAGTTGATATCATTGACAATGTCATTTATGGTGGGCAATACGACCAACTTGTTCCAAAGGTCTTGCTATACATATCCCTAGCTGGAGCCTATTCGATTTTCGACATCTTCGGAAGATATGGCGCAGCAATTATGTCTCAGAAGGTAATCTATGATCTCAGGAGAGATCTATATGATTCCTTGATGGACAAGGACCTTTCATTCTATGACCAAGAGGAAACAGGTCAACTGCTTGCACGAGTTACAACTGATGTGACACAGATTCGAGAGTTCGAGTATTGGGGATTCAGGGTCATCTTCATAGGGGTCACAATGACAGTCGGGGTTTACATTGCGATGTTTTTCTTGGACCCGCTACTGACAGCCTATATGTTGATCCTGCTACCCATAATGGCTGGTTTTATCTACACATTCGCAAAACGTGTACGACCAGTCTTCCATGATGCCCGTGAACAATATGGAGATCTCAGCTCGGTCCTTGCAGAGAATATCGTTGGAATGAAGGTTATCAAGTCATATGCAGCAGGGAAACGAGAGATTGAGAGGGTCGAACGTGAGAACAAGAAATTCACAGTCTTGAGAATTGAGGCATTCAGACTCTTCGCACTTTATAGACCACTCCTGCCAACCCTCTTTGGGCTCGTCACTGGAGCTCTCATCTATCTTGGAGGAGCATCATACATTCTTGGAGACCTTTCAGTGGGAGTCTTTGTTGGATTTGTGACCCTTATCGGGATGATGATGATGCCAGGTCGTTTCCTTTCGTGGGGAGTGGGAATGTATCAGAGAGCGTCAGCCTCAGCTGAGCGGACATTCTATATCCTTGATCACACGGAGGAAGTGAACAATCCTGAGAATCCTGTTGAGCATGATATCGAGGGCAAGGTCACCTTTGAGAACGTCTATTTCAGCTATCGTGGGTCAGATTATACTTTGAAGGACATCAACATGACCGTAGAACCAGGAAGAGTAGTAGCACTTCTTGGCGGGACAGGTTCTGGCAAGACAAGTCTTGTAAACCTCATCCCACGTTTCTATGATATCGATACGAACAATGTTGTTGAATACGAGGGAAAGCTCTATCGAGTAGACTCCGAGGGAAAGGTACGCGTAAGTGAATCGGATTTCAAGGTTGAGAATGGGAACGTTACTATCGACGGAAAAGATAATCCTGTTTTAGAAACAGGCAGGGTCTACATCGACGATATTGATGTTCGCTACTATGACATAACCAAGCTTCGGAGTGCCATCGGTATGGTTCATCAGGACCCATTCCTCTTCTCTGCCACAATTAGAGAGAATATCGCTTTCGCAAAGCCAGATGCTCCCTTAGAGAAAGTAATCGATGCTGCCAAGGCTGCGAATATTCACGACTTCATTATGAGACTTGATCATGAATACGACACCATTATTGGTGAGAGGGGAGTCACGCTAAGCGGAGGGCAGAAGCAGAGACTAGCAATCGCACGAGCCTTGCTCGCAGATCCGAAGATCCTCATATTGGATGATTCGACAAGCTCTGTGGATGCAAAGACCGAGATGCTAATCCAAGAAGCCTTAGAGAATCTCATGATTGGAAGGACTACCTTCATCATAACACACAGACTCAGCACTGTTAGAAATGCAGACCTCATTGTGATGATGGAAAAAGGAAAGATTATGGAGATCGGTTCACATGAGGAATTAGTAGAGCGGGATGGTCTCTATGCAGGAATCTTTCGAACGCTAGAGGAGATGGAGATGGCTGCATTCATCGTACCTGGAGGTGCTGAAAATGAGTAGCGGCTTAGACCAACAGGACGATCCAGATGCTCGAGCCTACCTATATTCAGATTCGCAACTCCTAGGAAGGATGGTGGGATTCCTCCTCAGATACAGGATGATATTTGCTGTGGTCGGTGTCTTGACAGCCATTGGAATTGTCCTTGAGATACTCCTGCCATTTGTGCTGCAGAATGCAATAGATGTGGACTTTCCAAGTGGCAATCTTTTTGCATTGTTTATCACCTGTCTAATCTATATCATTCTCCAAGTCATCCAATGGGTAACTGGTTATAGCACAGAGTATCTAACCTCACAGATGGGACAGAATGCGGTATACGACATCAGGCAGCATCTATATACAAGACTCCAAATCATGTCACAAGACTTCTATGATAAATCAGCATCAGGACGCGTCATTAGCAGAATTACGAGTGACATTGATCGAATGAGTGAACTGATGAGTGGAGGACTCATCAATGTATTTGCTCAGATATTCATTGTACTTGGAATTGGTATCGTTATCTTTACTGTGGATTTGCAGCTAGCAATTGCATCGCTAACAGTCGTACCCCTTCTACTGATAGCAACGATATTCTTCCGTAGGCGACTGAGAGAAGCCTACAGAGGTACAAGAAAGACAATATCCAGCGTGACAGCAAACCTCGCTGAGAGCATCTCTGGAGCCAAGGTCACCAAGAGCTTTGCTAGAGAGAGAATCAACATAGAGAACTTTGATGAGGTCAACAAAGCTGATTATCAATCGAACATTGATGCAGGTAAGGCACAAGCGACTTTCTTCCCAAGTATCAGGTTCATCGGTGGTCTTGGAGTTTTTCTCATAATATGGTTGGGCGGACTCAGGCTCATTGAAGGAACCATCTCACTTGGTACAGTAGTCCTCTTCATTCAATTCAGTGATCGATTCTTCAGACCTATCCTAATCATCGCAGACTTCTACACATCAGTACAGAGCGCCTTTGCAGGAGCTGAGAGAGTCTTTAGCATCATGGATGAGAATCCAAGCATATTGGACAAAGAGGATGCAATCCTGATGCCAGATGTCAAAGGTCAGGTCATATTTGACAGAGTCACCTTTGGGTACTTGGAGGACACACCAGTGCTGGTGGACTTCAACCTAGAGATTAACCCCGGCGAAACGATCGCCCTTGTTGGGGATACAGGTGCTGGAAAGACCACTGTAGTCAGTCTCTTGAATAGATTCTATGATGTGTGGGATGGTGCTGTCAAAATAGATGGCATAGATATTCGAGATGTGACCCAAGAATCACTTCGTTCCAAGATCGGACTGGTTCTTCAAGACGCATTCCTATTCATGGGCTCTATCAAGGACAACATCAGATATGGTAGACCTGATGCTACAGATGAGGAAATCTATAGGGCAACTGAAGCCATCGGAGCACGGCGCATCTTTGAGAACCTTGAGAATGGATTCGATACGGAAGTAGGCGAACGAGGTGGAAGGCTTTCTGAAGGCGAACGCCAGCTTGTTAGCTTCGCAAGAGCTCTTCTAGCGAATCCGAGCATCCTGGTATTGGATGAAGCCACAAGCTCAATTGATATCTACACCGAGCATGCCATCCAGAAGGGTTTGAAAGCCCTATTGCAGGGAAGAACTTCGCTCGTCATCGCTCATAGACTCTCGACTATTGTGAGTGCGGACAGGATACTTGTCCTAGAAAATGGAAAGATAGTCGAAATCGGAAAGCATCATGAGTTGATTAATGCGGGTGGGAAATATAGCTCTCTCTATGAACTTCAGATTAGACCACGAGCTATGAGAACCCGAACGCAGCTAGAAAAATAGTATGAGTGATCCCCACCGAAAAGAGGGTGGGGATCAGTTGTGTACGGAAATAAAGAGGAAGCATCAATCGGGCCAATCGAATTCATCGACGTTGTCATATGCTCCATATGCATGTGCTCTATGAGGATAGCCATCAACCTTGAATCTGTGCGTGATATCCCTAGTAATCTTAGGAATCGACCGGGCGACTGAGGACATAGCTCGACCTATCACTGGACCTATGGCTTTTAGCTCATCAAGGCCCTTGATACAGTCCTTATCGATGATGAGGGTTTGTCTATCTGGACCACCGATAGATATTCTGGAGCCTTCTACTGACACCAGATTATCTTCACCGACAACGAAAACTCTCTTGCCATAAGTGAAGACTATTGAGTCACTCTTAGCAACCAGAATGACCTTCGTGTTATCCTCGTCTGTCCCAATTAGAATCCCTGCATCGCCTTCGATATTGAATTTGCTATCTCGATCACTGCGATTGCCATGTAGCTTCTTCAAAGCCAACTCCTGAAACTCATCCACTGAAGCGTATCCTAGCTCATAGAGGTCGTCACTTGTTGCATCTTCAGAAAGCGATTCAATCTCTGGTAACCCAAAGTAGAGTTGAATCCCTTTCAATTCTGCGGCTACTGATTCTCCGGTCGCACCATACTCGGTTTCAACAATGGCATCCACAGCGAATCTAGAAGGACCATGGAATGCAATCCCTATCGTTCTATTCTCATGTTTCAGATAAGACCAGACTACGCCTGGTCTTAGAGTGACAAGTACCTTCTCAGTATCCATGAGAGGGAACTCCTCACGCAGTTTCATAGCATGTTCGTCTATCCTTACACTCATTATTATTCGTCCTCCTCGATATCTTCTACAATCACTTCGACCTCTCCATCCTTCTCACCTTGGACTTTCTTGAGCTTCTCTTCCTTGACATCCTTCAAGCGGATCTCGCGTTCAAGCCTGTCGGTCAGCCATTGGGCTAAGCGGTATGCTAGCCTTCCTTCAACTGTGAGATAGTAAGTCCCTCGAACCTCACCTTTAATCACATAGCCAGCCTCAAGGAGGGGGTTGAGGTGGTGTGTGAGTGAGCTTCCCGTCTTGCCAATATGTGTTTCAAGCTCGTTGAAAGTCCTGCCACCACCCTTCAGATAGTCCAAGATTTTCAAGCGCTCCTCACTGGCAAGAGGGATGATTACACTTGCAACACGTTCAGGAGAGATCTTATCGATTTTTGATTTCGATCCCTTCTTTCCATGCTTTATTCGTCGACTTGTTGTCTTTAGCTCTCTGAATGGATCAGCAAAATCTCGACCGACGTCTTTCAGACCAGAAACAGACATTCGAATCTGATCTCCCAGGCCATCCATCATCTCTTCAAGACTGTCTGTCAGAGCCTCGAAGTCCACTATTGCTGCTCGCCGAGGAGCTTGAGGTGCCTTTGGAGGTGGGGATGGGCGAACTGGTCGCACAATTCTGTGAGTCCTGCGACCAATCTTTCGGACGTCCTTCTCTCGACGGACATCTTCAATCTCTCGGCGAAGCTGTTCTTTCATCCTGCGGATCTCATCGAGCTCATGCCGCATGGATTCGATATCATGCCGTTCATCCTCAAGGTCCTCGATCTCATCTCGAAACTCTCCGTGAAGATCCTCTACTGCCTCCCGCAGCTCTTCCTCATGTTCTATAAATTCATCTTCCTTTTCGAGGAGTTCATCTTCACGCTCTAGCATCTCATCTTCTTCATCTAGGAGATCATCAAGATCATCCTCGTCATATTCATCATCGAATTCATCAAAGTCGTACATTATCATTCTTCTCCAACTGTAGTGAATTACAACTGTAGTATAATACAGTTGTAGAAAAATACAGTTATAAAGCTTCTTCCTCGCGCCACTCCTTTCACTTCATCCACTCATTCTTGAGTAGGTAGTCGTTCTTGGAATTCGCGGAATGTGCCTTTTGATGAGCTATTATCCATCCAGGGGCTAAATTACGGTTTGGCGTAAGACCTTCATTAATACGCGCCAGACGGCATTTCGTGCGACATATCCTTATTAAGGAGTTAGCGAACGTTAAGACCTCGAATTTCGAGGGGTGTGCATCTAATGGAGCTAGACGGCTTTTTGCGGATGTGCAGCAAATGAGGTAGAAAAAAATGGCTAAGAAAAAAGCACCCGCTTATCCAACGTTCTTCGTGAAGAGCGCAGTAAAGGAATTTGCAAGGACTCATGACATGATGGTCGGCTCAGACGCCTATGATGCCATCAATGAGAAGATCGGCATGATGCTCGAGGCAGCAGCTGGTCGTTGCAAAGAGAATAAGAGGAAGACCCTCAAAGCATACGATCTATAAGTTAGATCAAATAGAATACAACATCCGGGGCAGCAGTTCACCTGTTGCCCCCTTGTTACTCTTCTTTTTCTGAGAAACAATAGTTCTTATCCTTCAGGTGTCAACTATTTCTGATTGAAATGTATGGAAGGAATCGCTTGGAGCTGCTCCTTGCATTTACGCTTGTCTTATTGCCAGTCTTCCTGTTCTTTGCCCTTGGACTCATATTGCTCCCCATGGACCAATGGATATTCGCATTCATGTTCGCAGGGATGGTCACGCTGACCCTTGTTGGATGCAGTATCGGGGGTGGGTATGATGTCGGAACAATATGGCATTATCATGGCGCACCTGAGCACATCTCCCGTCCAGACATCGAGAGCCTGAGAGAAGACTAGACTTTTGCGCCTTACATAATAGTCAATCGTTCTAGAAGGACGTAGTAAGCCTATCTTCGCTCCCATTGTTCGAAGAGATAATCAAGAACGCTTTTCCAGATTTTACCATCAACCCATTTATTCTCGAAATTCTCTGTATTTGTCCATTCCTGAAGAGCGGCTTCAGCCTCTGAAGTCCAATCATCGGAAAAGGAAACTTCCTTCAAGAATCCTAGGTCATGCAATACTCCTTGAATCCGCTTTGCTATAGGACCGCCTATAGGGTAGAGATTCGAAAGATCCTCCCTACTGAGAAGGGTCATATCATAGATCTTGAGTATTCGCTCAAGTTCCTCTATGGGGCTTGGATGCTCATCGACTCTAATGTCGACGTACCGATCGTTCCCACCTTCATAGCCACCCTCTTTTCGAACGATAAAGAGTGCTGCGGACTGCATCCCTCTCTTATCACCGCCTGC
>JBHLQH010000061.1:0-13875 GCA_048884965.1 Candidatus Thorarchaeota archaeon
GCCTAGGATAAAATACTACCATCTTACTAATTTACCGACATCGAAAAATGATACGTGTACGAGCTTGATAGAGTACATCAAGAATCTCATAATGTACACTTGTATAGTGGAAAACAAGAGGTTCTCGTGTACCCAGACAATTGATGTTCTGCTGAAGTCTACGTAGAATAACTCAAATCGCACAATAGAAGCTTGAGTACACGTAAGACATACTTCCAATTCTCTCAGTACACGTTATAGAGTATAGGATACACGTATGAAGCCGAGCCTCTCTACTCGAGATAATCTAATGGATTGCATATGAGATAGCACGAAGAAGTATTTGGTCGTCTGTAATACTTAGACAGTACCATTTTCATTTGGAATGAGGCCTTTGAGGCAATCCTTGACGTGTTATTTGGGATCTCTGTCCTTCTATCACTTTGTCCAGTAGTAGCCCAGTAGATTTTCCATTTCCGATTTGGTAATTAAAAACATCGTTTCTGATTTAATATATATTGTCGTTTGTTCAAACACATGTCGAATATTTATTTTTCTATCCCTCAATTTTAGGTATTTCTATTTAATACAATATCTATCTAAGTTAATCATAAGTGCCAATAATGGAACAATATTGTACCATGTAAGGCATTATTGCTATAATAATTATAATACAATTATACTATTATTATAATAGATATATTGAATAGGTAAAGTGAATTCTTCTCTCTCGACTTCTTTGATCCGTAATTATGTGTCATCATTGAAATGAACCGTATACCTAGAAAGTGTGGTATACAATCTACAACACTATTTTTGTATGAAATAACCCTGATTATCCTCGAAAAAGGGTAGCAATACACAGTAATTGAGTATGGTTTTTGATGATCTATGGGGTTGGGGTACCTATCCGTATTCGAAAATTGAATACGGAAACTAAGGTCCTATTTTAGGAAAGGAATTGATGAACCTGGGAATCTTGATACAAGTGCATCGAAAATAATATGATGCCAATTTGTGCAAATCTATAACAAAATTAATGTAGCCTTTGAATATATGCTATTATGATATATCAAGAGGCACTTTATATAGATAATTAGATAATATTTTGATGTTACACTCAAAATGGATGATATTAACTATGGTGAAGTTGTGTGCTTTTTGAGAGTGATTGAGGGATAGAAAGAAGCTGACACCCTTGATGTTCATCAAAGAAATTGAGGGTTAGAAGAGTTGAATATTGAGGTTTTGAATAAATAAGTAATCACAAGTTCATTTTTATACCCTCTGTGAACACTCTTATCCGTGTCTGAGATACGCTAAGTTTAACTAAGACTATGCCTACACTAGATGCACTCGATATGTAGGATGGCTGTTGTTAGACTGAGCCGTTATAGGTAGGAAAACCCCATGGTATCCATATTCATAATCGATGACGAACCGATTCTTCATAGGCTCTACAAGGATGTATTTGCAATCAAGGGACATGAGGTGGTTGCAGATGCATATGATGGTGAAGAAGCTGTTCAGAAGTATACTGAAATGGATCCCAAACCTGATGTATTGATTCTCGATCATCGAATGCCAAATAAAGACGGGCTCGAAGCGATGAAGGAGATACTTGGAATAGAACCTTCCGCGAAAATAGTCTTCATCAGTGCAGATGCGAATGTGCGAGAAGAAGCTATGAAGAATGGAGCGATAAGCTTTGGACTTAAGCCTGTCACAATCAGACACATGCTAGATTTGGTCGAGACAGCTGTATCAAATTAATTATTTACCTGTCAATACAATAGTATCAGAGAATGTGACTGAATGGGTGAAATCTTTGAGAGTGGTAATCGCAGGTGATGTTCCCCTTTTGAAATCACTTGTCAGAATGGCAATTGAAGAAGCAGGTTATACTGTAATCGGAGAGCCTGACAATGTCGAAGATCTACTCGCTATTTGTAGTTCCCATAAAATCGGGATTGTGCTTCTCGACCTTTCAATATCGGATTCCGAAAGGATGCGTGTGATTGAGAAGATTCTGGATATCGATACATACATCTCGATTATTGCGATCTCTGATTTTGTCGACGATGACAACGAACAGGTGTTATTTGCAGGTGCTCGAGGTTTCCTGCAGAAGCCATTCTCCATGTTTGACCTCATTGACATGATGAAAAAGGTCGAGCCTATTCTTTGATCATTCTGGAAGACGCGCATCAGGAAATACTTCTATTCCATCATTCTGAATCCTGAACATCACTGGTTTCATCACATGATTGGCACCACGCAACTTGATGACTCTCAGCGTTCGTATGTAATCCCCTGTTGCATAGATCGTATCTAGCTTTATGACGCCATCGCAGATGAAATACGGCATCTCGTCATTTTGAGCTCCACTAAGAGAACGAAGCTCATGTGTCAGAAGGACTGTGGTGTTCTGTAGCACAAGCTCCCGCATGAACCCATATACCATTTGTCTGACTTCGAATCTATTCCCTGCAAATTCAAGCAAGGGACCTAATCCATCAACGACAATATGTGTTGCCTGAGTTTCCTCAGCTTTTTGCTTAACAAGATCTGCCAATCTTGGAACAGTAAATGGTTTTTCCCTGAAAAGTGGATGTTCGAAGGCTATTAGATAATCATATCCAGATTCGGTTGGTACCAATCGAAGGGTTCCGCTTAGTATAGCTAGTTTCTTTTCGGCAATTGCAGCATCAGGATTCCAACCAAATGCTTTCATGTCTTCAATAATGATATCTGAGGACTCATCAAGTGAAAGAAGAACTGCTTTCTGACCCTTCTTTATTGCATCAAAGATGAAATGCCAAGTGATGATACTCTTTCCTGTTCCAGGACCTCCAGCAATCAACATTGAGCGTCCTTTGATATATCCACCATTTAGCAGCTGGTCTAATCCTTCAATCCCACTACTAATTCGTTCTTTCACCTTTCATCCTCTCAGCTCTAGTCCATCATAGTTTAAGATATATTATTTGTTAGCTTAGCCTAATCAGGCGAAGAGAACTACTAGAACCCTTTTGATGCCGACATTTGGGTTCTCTGGTCGTTCAAAGACAAGCTAAGCGAGAGAGTGAAGAGGACTATTGAAAGATAATCCTGTAATACCGGAATTTGCAATGTACGAGGACCGTCTTACTGACTCTGAGAAGAAGGAGATTGCAAACCGTTTGACATCAGGTTTCAGAACAGGAAAGGATAGATTCCTTCACTTCACGGATATACTATCTGAGTATGTTGGAAGCGGTGAATGGCACAATCTCAGTGATGGGTTTCTGGCAATGTGCGCAAAGGCTTCCTACCTTCGAGGAATGTATGGATACAACCAGCAGCTCGCAAAAGGGACGGACAATATTATCTGTAAGGGATATGCTGCAGCAGCATATTGTCGACAAAGTTTGGATCCTCGTTGGCTAAACAACCTGAGAACCTATGTCAACCAATCCTGGCAGGCGAAGGATTACATTGCCTTTGCAGAGCTATCCGGACAACTCGCTTCAATCCTTATTGATCTTGGTTACACTGAAAGAGCAAAGCAGGTGGCATCTGAGAGCATAGAGAAAGTGACACAGGCAACGGCAAAGGATCAGAAGATTCGCACTAAGGTGCAATCTGCCCTCTTACGTTCTAGAATCCTTATGGCAAATGTGGATATCCAAGCGGGGGCAAGGGATGATGCTCTTGTTCGACTAGATTCAGCTGAAGACACAGCTCGAATTCTGAATAACGATCTTGCTCTCACGGATGTTCGCTACTATCGTGCGAAAGTCTTGGAAGAATCCAAGGAGTACGATAGAGCTACTGATCTACTAAACGCGGCTATTCGAAAGTACGACCGTATGGGCTACCTTCAAGGTGTTGCTGATGCGAAGAACCTCCAGGGTGTCCTCTTCATGGAACGAGGATTTCATCAAGAAGCACGTGATCACTTTGAGGAGTTATTAGTTATTCAGCAGCAATTGAATGACCAAGTGGGTCTGGCCAAGACTTTGATCAATGTCGGTGAGATTGACAGAGGATTAGGTCAATACGATCAGATGGAAACCTATAATCAAAGAGCGTTGGAGATAAGTCAGGAAGCTGAATTCATGCGCGGAATCGCCATCTCAAAAATCAACCTCGGCGATGTGTCATTCCAAAGGGGTGATTTTGAGAGAGCACTAAGGTACTATAGCGAGAGTATGGAAGTCGTTGACTGCTCTGGTATGAAGGATTTGAGAAACCTAATCAGCTTCCTAATTGGCGATGCACTATTCATGTTAGAACGCCCCGAACAAGCTCTTGAAGCGTATTTAGTTGCGAAAAAGAACGCACAGGAGGCGAACTATCTAACTGAGGTTTTCAATGCTGAGGTCAGCATTCTCGTAACTCAATACAAAACAGGACAATCTCCTGATCTCTCCATCCTAAAACGAATCAAGGATGTGATTGGGGATAGTCTAGAATGGAAACAAGCGTATGATAGCAGTATGATGAGAGACCTTAGAGCTAGTATCTTCCAAGACTCATCAATTGAGGGTGATATGTGTATCTTCTATGACCGAGAGAAGAATTTCGAATGCAGAGTAGAAAGACAGAATTCAAAGACTGGTTGTACAGGAAATCTATTCTGGAAGATTTCGATATGTCCCTATTACATTGAATTTCTTGAGAAACTTGAGAAGTGAGAAAATCTAACGTACTAGCAGTGATTTTTGAATGACACCACTTATGTATATAAGGCCATTATAACAACTTCAATCGCAATAGGGGATCGTTGCATGAGTACTATCGGTGGAATTCCTCCGAATATAGAGGAGGTGCTGTCATCTGACAATAGCTTTGTATTGGTAGTGCTCGGTCCGCCTGGTACAGGAAAATCCTTGTTCGTACAGGAGATTGTAAGACGGTACGAAAGTTCATTGATGATAATAACTAGTGCTGAAAACTATGTTACAACGAATCAAAATCTTTCACAGGATATTAAGAATTGGGATAAAAGACATCTATCGCTGCCCTATTGGCATCGAATGAGTAAGGAATTACCTCAAGATGCAACATTGACGGAGAACCTCAAGATTCTCTTGGAAATAGATTCGGATATCCCCTCAGTAGATATTGTTATAGTAGATTCATGGACCGATTTTCAGGAGCCAATTGATACCAGTAAGAGATATGCAATTCAGCAAACTCTGATTCATTCAGTCAGAAAAGAGAAGAAGAAACTAATTCTAGTCACTGAAGGAACTTGGAGAGATCAAGATTCACTTTCATTGTTTCATTCTGCGGATGGAGTTATCCAATTAGAGAAGATTAGGGATAACCAAAGGATGTTTCGTCAAATCGTGATCGAAAAGATGCGGTCACATCCGATTGGTCAAGATTCCTTTCTTTTTACTTTATATGATGGTCGATTCACATACATTCCATGGTACAAACATGAATACCCTGCAATAACTGTTGAAAGAGACCCTATACCTGATGCCTCTCCAGAACATATGTCAACTGGAAATTCTAGTTTAGATCATCTTCTCTCTGGCGGTTTTGAGAAGGGCCGATTGACATTGGTTGAAGTAGATGATCTCTCGGTTCCATACTTGGAAACGATATACATTCCCTTCCTCTCAAATCACCTTCAACAGGGACGCCCTGCAGTGATATTGCTGCCTGAAGGATGGTCTCCTGAAACCTTCTCCAAGAGTCTTTCTCAATTCGTAGACAAATCTCACGTTGATGAGCAGGTTGTGTTCTTTGGACGACAGGCCTTAGGCACCCATACGAATACCCGTGGCATTGACTTGGATCCATGGAAAACACTCCAAGAAATTCGCTATGAATCCGGGGTCCTCGAACGGAAATTCAACCATGAGGTGACAGAGCTATTCGCTTTGGATACGCTTGAGAATATGTATGGAGCAACGAATGTGCGAAGTTTGATGGCTGAGATCTCTGCTTCGTTATCATCAACGCAGCGATCAACAATTTCTGTCCTGAGCAAAGAGCAAGCGATACGAAGTGAATCTATTTCACATCACATCCACCTGAAAGTTCAAGAAATAAGCGGTGTACTTAGTGTGTGTGGCATCACTCCACGCACAAATTACTTGGCAGTTCGACAGATTCTCTCTGGTGGATTTCTTGATTATGATTTACTACCAATTGTATGAGTGATAAACTATGACGAAAAACAAGATCTTGGTCGTGGACGACGAAGAGATTACAACGGAACTGGCGAAGAAATTCTTGGAACGTCATGGATTTGAGGTTATTTGTGCCTACGACGGAGAAACCGCGTTGGAAACAGCTATTACCGAGAAACCAGATTTGATCCTCCTTGATGTCATGCTTCCAAAACTTGATGGATTTGAGGTCTGCAGGCGTTTGAAGAGCAGGGAGGAATTCAAAGCAATACCAATTCTAATGTTCACAGCTAAAGGATTGAGCAAAGACATCCAAGAGGGTGAGGAAGCCGGAGCTGATGAATATATCATTAAGCCCTTTTCAGGAAAGGCATTGGTTGCAACAATTAAGAAGCATCTGCGACTTGAGGAGTGAGAGGTTATTATCAAATGACAGGGACTCCAATGGAGAATCATTTGGCCCCTTCCATAGTTGAGAATTTATTAAAGAAGCCTCCCAAGGGATATGTCTACTTGGTGATGGCATCTCAAGAAAGTCATTATGATCTATTCATGACCACGGTGGTTCGCAGTGCAATCGAGAATAACATGAAAACCCTCAATGTCGTTACTGAGGCAAGAAATCGACAGCTCATGGAAGATATGACCCGTTTGCAATCTGATGAATTCCACATTCTCGAAATAGGATATGGGCAAGAGATTCTCGGTAATCATACCTGCTCTCCGCATCTTCATGAGATCAATATCATGATGCGAAGCCTGAGGAATGTCATCTGTCCGAAAGTGGTCACATTTGAGGCTTTGACTCCTTTGCTAATTGATTTTTCAGCACGCGATGTCGTTCAATTCTTCAAGGAGAGCGTAGAGGAGAGTATTAAGAATGGCTCAATTGAGTTCTATCTCATTCATGCTGACACAGCTGATTCTGTTACCATGAACCAACTGTTCTCGCTGGCTCAAGGTATTATAACTCTAACAACTGCACGTGGAAAGCACTATCTCACCGTGAAGAAAGCGACGGGAATCGAGATGCCCTTCAATCCTATCGAATATGTACCTAGTATGCAAGGAACTGATAGAACGAAATGGCGTATTGAGCTAAACTGGTGATCTACTCAAAGTCAATTTGAATTTCCTGACTATCATTCTTCTCTTTTTCTTCATTAGAGAGACGCTCTTCAAAGGTGTTCAAAACCTTCTCAAGAGGTTTTCTAGTCGATTCGGTGTCGTCAACGGCCACAGGGCTGATATGCTGTCTTACGAGTTTGCAACTCTCGTCGTCCCATTCACATTCCTCCATGATTTCCTCAATCTTTCTGATATACTGCCCTCTCTGATTGACTAGCTGCATACTCCTTTCTTCTAAAGCAGATATCTGACGATTGATCTTTTCGATCTCCTGCAGAAGGACGCGTACAGCTCTAACATCATAGCGCTGCTTGGGAATTGAGACTCGTGATCTAATCATTGTGATGTGAGTTTCATGTGGACGTAGATGTACAGCAAATGAGTTGGGAAGGATGGTTGTGGAAAGACCGAATCCAGAGCGGAGTTTGTAGTAGGTTCTTTCAGGACCAAGACTTGTTTCACCCGCCTCAGTTTCTACTATTTCAGCATTCTCAAGCACCTCAAGATGCTTGATGATGACTCGCGAAGTATATCCTAATGCCTTGCTGAGCTCATACGGATAGTAAGGTCTCTGAGCAAGTAGTCGTAGAATCCTCCTACGTGTGATGTGACCTAGTGCTTTGAATACCGTGTCTAGATAATCTGCATCTTTCCTTGAACTACTCATCTATTCTCCCGTCCAATTAATCAGAATATCCATAATGGATTTTGCTGATTCATTCTGTTTATAGATATTCAATTGAATTCCATATTCTCTGCAAGAAGATTAGCCACTCCTTATAGAGACCATCATCAAACCAGAAACCTTGCTGTAGATCGTTTGTCCCTCTCTCCTCTGGGGAGGGTTCATCATCTATGTATATTCTATCCATCATATCTATCACTCTGGAAGTTACCGCTTTGCACTATACTAGTGAATAAGTGGTCACTAGAACTAGTGAATATTTGGTATATAAGCTTTGAGAGATGTACATAATCTACGGACGCAGTGTGTACCTAAGGGAGTGGTTTTCGTTCTTTCCTTTCTGGAATTTCAGTAACTCCCTTCACCACCGATCGATGTCTGTATTTTTCGAGGAGTGTGTCAGCTTTCTCGTATATCGGTCCCTGTCCTGCAAGGTAACCTCCAGATACACCATCCTTGTTGGATATTACAGGCCTAGATCCTACCATGAGTAGATGCCGCAAGAATTGAAGATCTGTCACTTTTTGACCCATTCGCCGCTGGTACCTCATCTTCTCTTCTTCCCATGTCAGAATATCATGCTCAGTCAATCCCTTGAAGAGCTTGTTCTTTAATGTCAATATGCTACCTCCCGGTCAACATTCTAAGAAAGTTAACCCTCTTTCCACTATAACTCGATGTATCACGGGAGTAATACACGCAGCAAGGACTACGGAATCTAGCCATTCCCATTGCCTTTGGATGATGCAGAGCTAACGGTTTCACTCGGTTCTTTCTTTTCTTCTGTTGTGCCATTAGGTGCTGGTGTAAATGCTGCAGCAGGACTATGGTAAAGGGAAGGTGATTTCCTCTTTTGGAATTGAGTGACCGCTCTCCACGTTGCTGATTTGTCTGCTATGACACCGAGCTTCTTTATTTTGAACATAATTACCGCTGCTACGTCGATCAAAATAATGTTCATTCCAAGTAGAGCCAAGGAACCTAGACCAATTTGAATTCCTGCTACTGACCCGTTGATAGCTCCTAAAGTCAACATCATTCCAACATTCACAGCTGGAGGCATCAATGCTGCAGATATTGCCACACCTACAAGGGAGGACATATCCCCTTTGGTGACAGAAACAGCGACTGCTGCCCCTGAGAATATTGCTACTCCAACGTCCAGAGGTGAGAATGATCCTCTTCTTGTAATTTCTGTAAGGACGCCTGAGCCCATCCAATCCGTTGCATTCCACTGTGCTTCAATATTAGTCATCAGTGGCGCATCTAAAAGAGGCATGAGTATCGCTATAATGATACCAACTCCAAAGCTGAGTCCAAGAGCCATGAGTTCCGTCTTTGTGCCTCTGATGAATAGCTGCCGATCTCCGACAACATACCCTAGGGCAACACCAAGCATCGGACCCATTAATGGGGATAGTAGCATTGAAGCAACGATGATTGTACCATTATTCTGGATCAATCCAATCCCTGCCATCACAGCTGCGAAGATAATGAATGCGATGAAGTCAAAGCTTAGAGATGCCTGTTTCTTCACATTATCATAGATTTCTTCCACAGCAAGTGTTGCTTCTCGCTGTATCCTCTTCTCTTGAGTGTCCTCACTAACTTCTCTCGGAAGAGATGCTTTTAGATCCCAGATATCGATGAAGCCAAATTCAACACCTACTCCTCTGCTCTTCAGGCCTTCCATCGTATCGCTGACTGCATCATCAGCTATCCTGAATTGCAATAGGTGTGCATTATCGGTGGTGAATCGTATGACGTTCTTGATGTTCAAGACATCGATAAGAAAATCAAACACCGCTTCGGTCTTCTCATAGGGAACGGTAACCTGAACTTGTTTCACTGACTTACAGCCCCACGAATTACTGGAAGACCTATGAATGGGCTATTAAACTTATTCAACGATACATATTATGTCGATTGTAATACAGGTATTATTAGGATATATCTCTAGATGTCACTAGCGTCAGCTTTTTTGGGGGATTCCACAATGGGCGCGTGCTGTGAATTTGATGGGTGTTGTAGAGATTCTGATAATATGGTTCAGTCTTTCCTTGACAGGTGCTCTTGCTCCTGGTCCTCTCTCTGCAGCAGTCGTTATGCAATCAAGCAAGCATGGTCGGTTTCATGGGATGTTACCAATGGTAGGCCATGCAATCGTCGAGATAGGTATAGTTGTGGCTATAATCCTTAGCGCTCAAATCTTTGCATTTGATGCACTCACACAAGCTCTTTTGATAGGGATTGGAGGAATCGTGATAGTATTCTTCGGGGCACTCGCTTTGAAGGATTACAAGTTCGAAGCGCCAAAGGAAGGAGTCGCGCTGGAGGCGAAGGGGACTAATCTCACAAGCGCCCTTGAAGCTACTACTCAAGGCGCAGTTGTCAGTATTCTTTCACCATATTTCTTGATTTGGTGGGCTGCAATTGGTTTGAGTAATGTTACATTGCTTATTGGAGAGCTTCAAGTTGGTGTAGGAACCGTCCTCCTAGCTGGTGTTCTAATTTACCTTACACACATATCCACAGACCTCTTGTTCGGAGCATTTCTCACCTTAGGTACAGATGCTGCGAAGAAGAAAACAGCAATAGGTGGTATCAACTGGATCAATGTTGCGATCGGCTTATTCCAAATTATTCTAGGTATCTACTTTGTGTATCTAGCCCTCACTTAGATGTCATAAAGGATATCAGCATTCCTTACACTTCTGCGAGTGTGATTGTATTGGCAAAAGTCGTCTTGTCTGGGTTTGAGCCATTTGATGGATATTCTATCAATCCATCAGCAGAGCTTGTAAAACTGCTACATGGTCAGAGGATTCATGATCATAGTGTGAAGGGCATAGTACTACCACTAGATTACAAGAAGGCTGATGGCATCTTGAAGGAGTTCATCTCTAAGGAGAAACCCGAGTATGTTCTCTGCTGTGGTCAAGCTAATCGTCCTGTTATTACACTAGAATATGTAGGCATAAACATCCTAAACACCGAACGTGCAGACAACTACGGTAACAAGCCTGAATCGCACCTTATAGATCCTAATGCCCCAGCAGCGTACTTCTCAACTCTCGATGTCCATAATATTGTAGGTATTCTGAAAGAAAATGGTATTCCTGCAGGAGTCAGCTATCATGCAGGAACCTATGGATGTAATTGGATTCTTTTCTCTATCCTTCATTGGCTAGCAATAGGCAATGTTCAAGCAAAAGCGGTCTTTGTGCATGTTCCGCCCTTGCCCGAACAGTCGATTGAGAAGAATGACTCAAGTCTAGCTACTATGCCATTAGGACAAGAGGTTGATGCTCTCAAGATCATTATCAGTTCTATTCATTGATTGGCTCTTTTGATCCAGATTTGAGGGAATGCTTTCACAACTGCCATTGTTACTATTGTGCTTACTACTATGGCAATCGTTCTCTCAAAAAGCATCAAAGGGAATATTACAAAGCCAAATGCCGCTGCTGGAACCTGAAGGAAATAGACTGCACTTAATGTCATCATTGAGAAATCCGTAATTGTCCCAATTATTACAAATGGTACTAGTGTAAGAATACCTCGTTTGCTCATATCTCCAATATCCAATTCTGTTCCTGTCAGTTGAATAAGTAGTGCAGCTACCAACGCGATTCCATAGTAAAGCATGAACCACCATGCCTGATAGTTCACAATTTCATATAGGATAATTATGGCATAGAAGTACGCAGCTGTCAACCCCGTTGCAGGAATCCATCTTCCTCGAACATATGGAGTTGCACAGAGACCTGTCAGTAGTCCAGAGATGGCTGGCGCAAGAATCAAAATCGGTATGACCTGAAAAAGACCACCAGACCCTCCGATAATAAAGACAATGACACCACCTACTAATCCGAAGAAACTACCTTTCCAAGGTCCAAGCAGTATTCCGAACAAAGGTGCAAGCACAAGTGTAAGACTTATGGAAGCTGTTGCTCCAATGAATACACTGATTGGAATTAGAGAACCCAACCCATACAGAGCCGCTAGTATAGCTCCAATGGCAAATAGTACGGTATCAGAACGCCCCTCAACATAGGTGAGGTGAAGGCTATCGCTATCACTCATGATCTTTACCTCTATGCTATGGGGTCACTCTCAAATCGCAAACGATTCCCTTATGATACTTGTGCTAAGAGTCAGGTTGAGTGGATCTACTTGATATTCAATCTTCAGCAAGTCGCAAAGCGACATTTGCAATTGTGCCTTGTTGCCAATCTTCAGGGATTCGATTTTCAAACCAGAGATATCCACCATAGTCCTCAATAATCCGCATCACTATGCTTAGTCCTAATCCAATACCATCAACGCTGTCAGTTAGGAATCTTCCTGCGATTCTAGGCTTGATATTCTCAGGTATTCCTCGACCTTTATCGATTACACGAACTCGAACATATTCAGATGACTGTTTCCAGCAGTCTATCTCTATGATAATCTCTTCTGTCTTATTCTCTAATGCCTTGAGTGCATTTGATAGAAGATTGATGAAGACATCTTGTAGTAATTCATCGGCAAGCACACGTGTATCTGTTCCCATTTGAGAAACGATTCGAATATTTGCCTCTGGATGGCTCGATTTGATGGTGGAGATACTAGATTCGATTGCTTTCTCCAAGTTGTAAGAACTGAGTTTCTGCTTAATCTGTGCAGTGAGCACTCTCCTTACACGATTCAACAAATCATTCGCCTCTTTCGACTGTGCCAAAGCATCATGCAGCAATCCATAGGTTTTGGCAGAATCGTCCCATTTCATTGCCATGAGTTCAAGGATTATCGTCAGGGAACCAATCGAACCACGAATGTCATGAAACAATAAGTCAAGAAGTAGATCGGATCTTCTCCTTGCACGTTTACTATCTTCAAGTAGCATAGCATGTTGGATCGATAAGCGAAGAGGGATAAAGAACTCCTTTGAAGCCTCAAGATACCTTTCAATCCGATCAGGTATGATGACATTTCGTACTTCAACGATCATCTTCGGTGTACCTTCAAAGGGGAGGAATATTATCGTCTTTGCATCAATCTCTGTGATATATCGTTTGACTTTGTCTGGTAGATTACTTGGTTTGGCGTCCTGAAGGTTGTAATATGTTTCCCCAAGTGAAAAAATAGAGGAATAGATTTCAGAATTGACTAAATGCCTTGGGTACCACGTATCATGTTGCCTGAAATAGGGGAGTGAAAAAATCTCCCAAGTCCCTTCTTGAAATTCTACAGCAAGTGATGGTGAACCACCTGTCATCGTAGCTATTTCCTGAAGGACTGTTGCCAGAATTTGATGGGGGTCTGAGCTCTCGATAAGAGCTCCAAGAATGTATCGTAACTGTGTGTAGTATATGGAATTCCTTTCTAGTTCCCTTAATCTCTCTTGGAATTTCTTCTCGTCCTCCGATTCGGAATTATCCTGCTCGCCATTCACTGGTAAACACCCCATTTATTCCGTGCTTCAGCTATCTTGTGAAGAATTCTCTCCGATACTGAAGAAGGGATATCGCCATGATGGTCGCATATAATATAGCCTCCACCAGAAGCTGCATCATTGATACATCGTCTTACTTCACTCTCAGCTTTCTCTTCATTCCAATGGGTCATCGCGATGTTATCCAAATTTCCAATCAGGATCAATTTCTTGCCGTATTTTTCTTTTATAGCCCTTAGATTATCGGAATAGGACACAACGATCCCTGGAATTCCTACTTCATCAATCAAGGTTGGCAAGATACCCGGTGTTTCACTTCCAGCCAAAGCGAACACAGCTGCTCCCTTCACTAATTTGTAGAATTTCTTGTCTGCCTCTAATGAGATAAGGCGATATTCATCAAGCTTCATTATATGACTGGATGAAACAGGGTTGAAGAAAGCCAGTGCATGTACTCCTGTCTCTAAGAATCGATTGGCTAATTCGACCGTATAATCTACAATATAATTCACAAC
>JBHLQH010000062.1:0-13606 GCA_048884965.1 Candidatus Thorarchaeota archaeon
AACCTCCCAATCCTCATGGATTCACAAGTACAAGCATCAGACTCTCGCAAAGAGCGTGCAATCTCAAAAGAAGAAGTACTCGCGTTAGAAGCAACGTGAGTACTCACCTCTATTTTTGAATTTATGATCTCATTCTACCAATCCGACTCACAACATCATCGAGTCGATATCTCCAGAAGTATATGATGGAGAATATGAAAAATCCAAGCGCAAAAAGCAATCCAATCGCCATATGCGTTGAATTCACGAATGATAAATCTGGACCTTGCATCCCAGTATCAAGAGCGAATTTCAGATTCTCATTGAAGTAGTTCAGTAGTGTATGGGCTGTGATTGTACCTACCAGAGTTTTTCGAGCGGAATACCTATCATAGCAGATTCCAAAGACAGCTCCCAAGATTCCCGAAAATACTACCATTACTACTGCTTCGCCGACAGGGAATATCCCTGTTTCCATAGCTCTTTGGAATGGCCAAGTGATGTGCCAGACTCCAAAGATTGCAGCTGAAATAAGTATCCCAGGAATGGACCCATATCGCGCAGCGAATGAGTTCTGAATTAGTCCGCGAAAGAGAGTTTCTTCATAGATTGCATTGACCGCGAAGAAGAAGAACGTGTATACAAGCATTGCAGGCGCTGCGACAACTGAGAACTCTAAGGCTACCGTCGTGTCAATCGCAGCATATACGATAAATGACAGCACATCTGTGGTAAGGTAGAGAGCAACTCCAAACAGAATCCCAAAGACAATAAATGATTTGACGTTATATCGGCTTAATCCCAATATCGATTCAGTTTCCGCAGTCCTATATTTCAGAAACACTGTAACAAGAATGAGAAGAGGTATCAGTTTGCTTGGTAGAATATTGATCCAGTCATCTCCAAGTCCAAGCACAAAGATATCGATTACACGCATAACAGATCCAATGAAAAGCATAATTCCTGATAATGCAATGAGTCCCGTTCTCGTCCAGAACGGTGCTCTCACTGCTTTCTCTTCATTCTCAGGAGTCATAGCTTCTAGTACGGTTATTTCAATTACCTCCGAGAGCAATATTGTATTCTTAAGAAGTGGTCATCTGTAAACAATATAAGGTCAACAAAATCAGAGCATCAGTTCGAATTTCGATTTCTTACTTGTTTAAATTCTCCAGTACACACAACCAATGGAATTACTCAGAGCGATTTGAGGGATTATGATGCAAGTAATCGATCTTACCTCCCTATCCAGCTTCACTACGGCAATCATCACGTATCTTGCCAGTGTTTACCTATTCCGACTTTGGCATAGACAGCCCTCACGAATGCATACTGACCTGCCGTTCATGTTCAGCTTGAGCTTTCTTGGTACAGGCAGCAATATGTTAGTCAACTCCATTCCCGGACTGTTGCAAATAGAGTACTCTTTTGCTCTCTTCCAACTCCGTGCAATAATCATATGCATCTCCATCATTCCCATGCTAGGGATGGTATTGCATATCTGGCTACCTCGATTCGCCAAGTGGCATTATCGAATCATGGCAGCAATTGTGGCATACTGGCTTGTAGTAGTTGCATTCGCTCCAGACGAGGCTCTCCTGATGACCCTTGTCGTGCCTGTGATGCTCTTCTTCACAGTCTGTCTTCTAGCCACCTTTGCAATTACTTGGAAGACAGGGCGTCTTGAGGAAGTACGTAGTGATCTCCTTGTATTTGGTCTAGTCATCGCACTATTCTCACAGGGTCTTAGAGTCACACTACTGAATGTAGGACTCAGTGTAGTAGGTGATATACTGAACCTCGTGATGTTGGCATGCATCTCACTGGCCTTGGTCAATCCATGGTACAGATCCGATACTCGACCAAAAGAGGAACCAATCGAAGCAGTGTTGTATTAGAACCTGCTTCAATCTCTTTTTTTCTCTTCCCAGAGATAAAGTGGTGCCGAGGACGAGATTCGAATTCGCGCCCCCAGTCTTTGAATTACTGGAGGTCTCGCGAACCCCTACGAGAGTGGATTTCTCATCAGGGTTAAGCCTGCGTAGATCTTGAGTCCACCGCCGTTGACCGCTTGGCTACCTCGGCATTTGTAAGCACTCTGCTTGTGAACCCGAATGCAATATAGCCGTTTTGGCTGGACTATCCCTTCAAAGTTGGCGAGATTATAAGGCATTGTAAGAACTTCTCCTCAGAAGCGCCTAGCGCTAGTGTTTGATGGAGGCACATTGTGTGGAGCGACTACAACGTCTACGTCACGTGAGAGATGTCTATGATGCGGTTGAACCTGTTCCCTTAGGAGAATCGTCCGAGATATCGGACAGTGAGCTTCTCGAATACATTGCTTCCATCAAAGGCTACCTTTCAAGATTACATGTAGAGCTAGTTCATCTTCTTGAGCAAGCTTAAGTGCATGTTCGTGCCTATTTCTACCTGCGGTGGTCGATAGTGCGTGAAGCCAGAATCAATGATGTTGTGCTGAAATATCGAATCGTGGGTGAAGGGCCTCCTATTCTTTTTGTACATGGGCTTGGTAGTGATATGAGAGGTTGGGAGTTCCAAGAGAAGTCTCTTTCCAAGCACTTCAAGGTTATATTGATTGACCAACGTGGTCACGGGCATTCTACTGGTCCCGGAATGGATATGATCTCAGCAGAGGTCTTTGCTGCAGACTTGAATGCCTTTCTTGAGCATCTCGAAATTGAGAGAGTATCAGTGATAGGTGCTTCAATGGGTGGTCTCATCTCACAGCAATTCGCGCTCGACTATCCCGAAAGGATTCACAAGCTAGTCCTGATTGATACCGGTCCTAAGATAACAGAGGAAACCATTGATGAAGTATATGGCTGGAGAGAGGCACAAGTCGAGGGTGGTGATGAAGCGTATTTCTGGGAGGCGACTAGAAGCTGCTATCCTGAAGAATTCATCCAACAGAACAAGGATACAATTGACTACCTTATGAGTCGTGAGAATCTACTCAATCCTGAAGGCGTCCTTGCAGCAGGTCTTGGTCTATCCTTGTTCAATGTTGAAGAGCGCTTACATGAGATCAAAGCACCGACTCTCATCATCCATGGGGCGGAGGACAAGGTCTTTGATGTAGCTCTCGCTCAATTAGCATCAAGTCGCATTCCAAACGCGAAATTAGTGCTTCTTCCTGGGTGTGGTCATGATCCGGGTGTTCAGATGACCAATGAGCTGAACCAGCTACTGATAGAATTTCTCTGCAAATAGCTACAGGGAGCTAGAAAGGAAGATTACCCTTCTTTGAGAAACGGTTTGATCTTGTCGTAAAAGTCAGCTAGGATCTTAGACTTATCATCTTCTGTTTCCAAGATGAACAATCTGATTTGCTGTCCTACTTTGATTTCTTTTATCAGACCCATATCCACAAGGGGCTGCATCACTCTATGAATAGTAGAATGAGCTAGCTTGGTTTCCTTTGCGATTCTGCTTAGGTTAAAGAATTCCTTTGGCCTATCAAGAAAATGCTGTACGACTCTGGTTTGTGCACGCGATGCGAATATTTGCTCTAGCAGTTCTTCCACTCATACTACCCCCTTATTCAGTAGCTTCATGTGTGACGACCGTGCCAATGTCTTCTCCATTCATCATCTTCCGGAGATTATCTGGTTCCTGTCCGTTGAAAATGATGGTCTTGATCTTTGATCTTTCGACCACTCTGATGGCTACGGGGTCGAACAGCTTATACTCTCCAGCACGAGTACCGCCTCCAGAGAGCACTTCTTTGAGCTTCGATATGTGAATAGTCTCAAAACGCTTTGCGCCTGATTCTTTGGGGTCACGGTCGTATACCCCATCCACATTTGTTGCATTGAGCAGTAGTTCGGCCTTTACTGACTCTGCAGCTAAAGCTGCGACTGCATTGGTCGACTGTCCTGGAGTCAGGCCACCCATTAGAACAACTCTTCCTGTACAGGCAGCAATCTCAAGCTCATCCAGTGTTTCAGCAATCTTTGGGTACGCAAGATCTCCAAGAGCTGCGCACAGTAACTCGGCATTATGGCGTGCGATCTTAATTCCGAGCCAGTCGCATTGTGCTTCACTCGCTCCAAGGGCTCTTGCCGCTGCAATGAAGGTCCTTGCTGGTCTTCCTCCTCCAACTATCACCACAAATTGATGTCTTTTCGATGCGAGCTCTGTAATCACTCTGGCATAGTCCTGAATGCGTTTGATGATCACTTCATTCGCTTCATTGTAAAGGAGGGACCCTCCAAGTTTCAACACTACACGCATATTGCGTCCCCAGCTCAGTATGTTTATACAATACTCCTGTGGGTGATTAAAGAAGCTTTCTTGATTAGACCAACCCGTCGAAATATCGACAATCGACCATCTATGTAGTTAATGGGGCAACTGAGGTGGAATTTGGTTCATCTCACTTTTGAAATCCGCATTGCTCTCACACCAGTTTATATGGGTATAACACCAAAACAGACTCACAACTAGTGGTGAACTATTATGACATCAAGGAGGACGCTAATTGTTGTAGTAGCAATCGGGTTGCTACTTCTTGGAGCGACACCACGTTCTGTATCTGCCGAAATTACTGGAAACATCTACGACTTTAGTGCAGTATGGTTCAATCAGATATATCAAGTCGATAATGCTATAGTCTTGGATGAGATACAGCAAGGAAGTTTCCGTATCAACGTTTACAATATCACCCCAAGTGACTTGTATGAGTATGCATTCACTGGAATGAATTACCACCCCTACGGGTTCTCGCCTTACTATGATGAGTACAACGGAACTGTCGACTTTCAGGAGAACAAGGTGTACTTTGACCTTGACACGACTGATGTTGATGAGGATGATCTTGCAGAGAACTATGACTTGGATATGTATCCATACTTCACTGAACATCATCCTGGGAGCATGTTCTTTGTCAATCCTGTATGGAGTACTCATAACACCGACTGGAATACTGCTGTCGATGATGCAGAAGCACTACCTGGTGTGACAAGTATCACCGAATCCAATAGCGATGGAAGCTTCTCCTTCGACATTATGATTGGTATCGAGTACAACCATTCTGATTACAACTATATGACCGGGACACAGTCTCTTACCTTTAATACAAATTATGACACTGATGGTGTCCTCTCTTCTTGGTCCCTTCGACAGGTTACTACCTCATCCAATGAGAATCATTCAATCATTCTTACTGTCAGCCAGAGCTTTACACGAGGTGGGGGAATTATTGCTGGTGACCCCTCAATGAGCACAACGATCGTACTGGTTGGAGTTGCTGGCATTGGTGGCCTAATCCTTGGAATTGTGGTTGGTAAGAAGTACTAGACTATTGTTCTATTCAGGGTGAGTTCTAATGAGCTCACCCAAAGTTCCTCTCAGAATACCCAGATATGGTTAGCTAGACTTGTCCATAACCCTTTTAGGAGAGGCGAATTGTTCGAGAATAGAGCAGACACTTGTCCGCACCTTGTTGACATCAAGGAGAGGAAGTTTTGACGAGTAAATTCGAACCCGCAATCAAATCCAAGAGATGGAAACCACCAGCTGAAGAGGAATTACTTGAGCAGTGGAAAGAGAACTGGGTGTATGAGTTCAATCCCAACTCAGGGAAAGAGCTCTATAGCGTTGATACACCCCCACCATACCTTTCGGGCTATGCGCATCTGGGTCAATTGATACACTACACCCAAATCGATATGATCGCAAGATTCCGAAGCATGCAAGGTCTAGAGGTTAACTTCCCTCTGGGCATCGATCGAAATGGACTGCCAGTCGAATTGAGAGTTGAGAAAGAGTTCGGTATGGACATGCATACAACTCCAAGAGATATATTCGTTGCAAAATGCAAGGAAACCCTCGATGGGTACGAGGACGAGATGGCTAGATGGTTTCAGCGACTTGGAATCGGATTCAATACCTATGGGAGAGACGGCAGCTATCAGACTGATAGCCCTGAGTATCGTGCAGTGACCCAAGCGACTTTCATTGATTTATGGAATAAGGGACTAGTCTATAGTGACTACAGACCAAACAATTGGTGTTTTGAGTGTGGAACTACAATTGCTGATGCAGAGGTAGAGTATACTGAGAGACCTACCACCTTGAACTTTCTCCATTTCGAAGTAGAAGGGATGAAACCTATCAAGATCGCCACCACTCGCCCAGAGCTTCTCTGCGCTTGTGGAGCTGTATTCATTCATCCTGATGATGAGCGATACAAGGGATATGGCGGAACGAAGGCAAGGGTTCCCTTGTTTGATATTGAAGTTCCCATCATAGAGAGCAACACTGCGCAGATGGATTTCGGAACTGGCGCTCTTATGGTATGCAGCTATGGTGACATGGCTGATGTTATGGCATTTCGCGATCATGCCCTCACGCCAATTCAAGCAATCTCTCCAGATGGTAAGATGACTGAAGCTGCAGGTAAATTCGCCGGCATGAAGATAAGTGATGCAAAGAAAGCCATCACAAAAGAGCTCAAGGATCAGGGCATTCTCTATGACCTTCAAGATTCCATCCAACGAGTCCCTCTTTGTTGGAGAAGCAAGACCCCTATTGAGTTTCTTGCAATGGAAGAGTACTATCTCAAGCAGGTAGACTATCTTGATGAGCTGATGAAGATTGCGAAAGAAACGACGTTCTATCCTGATTACAATAGACAGATTCTCATTGATTGGATAAACCGGGTGACTGTAGACTGGCCCATCAGCAGGCGAAGATACTATGGTACTGAGATACCTCTCTGGTACTGCAACTCCTGTAACGTGCCGGTTGTACCTGATACTAGGGAGATTCGATACTATCAACCATGGCGAGAGGACCCACCTTTCTCCAAATGCCCAAAATGTGGAGCTAAGGACGGTTTTAGAGGAGAAGAACGGACATTCGATACATGGATGGATTCGTCTATTAGCGGTCTCCAGATAATTGGTTACACCAAGGACGAGAAATTGTTCAAGAAGGCCTTTGGTTCCGTTATGAGACCCCAAGGCAAAGAGATTGTACGAACTTGGCTCTACTATTCCTTACTTAGAACCTATCAACTAATGAATCAACCCGCTTTCAAGGAGATCTGGGTTTCAGGTTTGGTGATGGATGAGAATGGTCAAAAAATGAGCAAATCCTTAGGAAACTCTCCTGATCCCGGCCCAATCGTTGATAGATATGGTGCAGATGCAATTAGGCTCTTTGGAGCTCTCGAAGCAGGACATGGAAGTGATCTTAGGTTCTCTGAGGATCGCCTTGCTGGTGTTTCTAAGTTCATGACCAAGCTTTGGAATGTAGCTCGTTTCATCTCTATGTTCCCATATCAAAAAGAACTAGAATACAAAAAACTGATGCCTGTTGATCAATGGGTATTAGCTGAGTTGAACAAACTCATAGAAAGTGTAATACCTGAATGTGACAAACTTGATTTCCACAAACCTGCAATGGAGATTAGGAGTTTCACTTGGAACTTCTTTGCAGATCATATCCTTGAGATGCTGAAAGGCCGTGCTTTCAATTCAGATGGTACGTTCACTGAGGAAGAGCAAAAATCAGCATGGAACGTTCTTCATGCGACTTTGGAAAGAATATTACTTGCGTTGGCTCCGATTACACCCTTTGTGACTGATCGCATATACCGAGAGCTATACAATCCACAAGGCATTCATACCGAGATGTATCCTCAACCAATCGAAGGATGGAAGTCCAAGCTTTCAGACCATACCGATCTCCTCCTAAGGACGAATAGTGGTTTCTGGAAATTCAAACGCGAGAATGAACTTTCGTTACGAGCAGGGATTCCTGAAGCCTATATCTCTAAGGACTTGGAACCATGGGCTAGGGATCTTCAAGCAATGCATGGCATAGAGAATCTATACTTTGGCGTGCCAAAGGAGAAAGATTTCACAGAGGTCACCCTTCCCGACTCAGAAGAAGTGATCTACGTTAAGCCCCCAGAGGAAAGCAAGGAGGAGTAATCCTTCCTTGCCATCTTTTTCTATGGTATAATAACCACAGTGTTCTCATGAGTCGTTTCACATTTCATGCTATTTGAGATCAAGCAGTATTTTCCAGCAAGCTCTAATCCGCGTTCTGCTTTGTGCTTGAAATCTTCTGATTCGACAGCAACGTTGGCTGTGATATGCATCTTTGTGAACTGAAATCCCTTCTCGACTCTTTCGAGTGTGCCTTTTGCAGTGCAAGAGAAGGACTTGTACTCGAATCTGAGTTTCATGGAGAAGGTCACAAATGTCGTCATGAAGCAAGAGGCGGCAGCCGCAACAAAAAGGTCCTCTGGCGATATCACGCCCTCAGGACCATTGAATTCTGGAGGGGCTGCGACCTCAACGACAGGCTTTCCTTCAATCATCATTGAGCCCTCGCGTCCGTGTGACCAATCGACACGTACGGTATATTCATGTGATTCTGACTCGTCGCTCATTACCAACACCAAGTCCCCTTTGCACAATCTTTAGGAAAAGGGTTTGGGTCTATCTTTAGATATCGATGAGAATTTCGTGCTCATGAGTTGTAGGACATTTCATACTATTTGCAACGAAGCAGTATTTTGCCCCTAGTTCCAATGCTCGTTCGAACTTCTGGACTTGGTCTTCTGAACTAATGGTCAGTCGCGTCTTAGTATGAATCCTCGTAACCTCAAAGCTGCGATCGACTTGTTCGAGGTATCCAATTGATTCTGCTTCAAAGGCCTTGAACTCGATATGCATCTTCTCAGTGAAGTACACGAACGAATTCATAAAACAGACAGTGCCTGCGGCAACAAACAGCTCTTCAGGTGAATATTGATGAACTGAACCTTCCGCGTCAGGAGGAATTCCTGTTTTGATCTCTGCTCTTCCTTGTACCCGGACGATTCCTGATTTATACCCAGTCCATTCGACTCGAACGTGATACTCTTCTTGCCTCTCTGTCATTATCCAAACCTATCAATTCAATACGAGCATGCAACATATGGTTTGTGTATTCTCTTTATACTTTCAATGCCTTGAACACCAAGAAAAAGGGTATTCGCCTCTCTCTCTCAAAGAACTCGTCACCCAGTTCTGGTACTGGTTCTTCGATGGCCTCGATACGGAATCCTGTTGATGTAAGACCATTCACATATGTCGAAATTGTCCTATGATAGAATGTGATGGGCTCTGGAAACCTCTCTCCCTCTTGGGTGCGCCAATACCTTTCGTATGGTTTCTCTTCCATATAATGGTCCACCTTGAAGAACAAACCTCTCCTTCTATTGGTAGAAGGATCCTTTTCACCCATTTCCCAGTCGCCAGGACCATAGAAGTTGAAAGATGGATGGACAATAGATAATACCAGCATCCCTTTGAGTGCCAAGACTCGATTAAATTCTAGGAGGCTCTCCTTGAAACATGGAACATTTAGAATGACCAAGTTACATAGCACGATATCAAAAGAGGCATCAGCGATAGACTCCATACGACAGATGCTATCGACCTTATAGTCAAGATCCAAATCCTCCGGACTTTTGTCTCTTGCAATCTCAATCAGATTGCTGGATAGGTCAACTCCTGTGACATGTGCACCTTTACTTGCATAATATCTGGTCAGATAGCCCTCACCACATCCTGCGTCCAGAATCCTCTTGTCTTTTACATCTCCCAGGAGATGCTCAACACATGGATTCAGTATCCTCTGATGATGTGGTGTTCCTTGATCTGAGATCAGCTCGGCATACAATCGAGCGTTCGCTTCCCATTGATTTCGTACCGAGTCGACCATGCTAGTACATTAGACAATCCCCTCTTCTAAACGTTTAGTCAGAATAAAGGACTTTTTACTCGATTAGACCCTATCCCATACTGCATGAACTCGTTTACCTGTTTCTTCTATAACTGGTTGCATTGGACCCGCAGGAGCAAATCCTAATTCTACACCCATCTTCATTATCGAGGAGTGTGTCACTATCACCTTGCCTTCCTCTTCCGCAACGACAAAACTGCAAGGCATCACAAGGGACATATCCACTGAAACATCCATAGCCTTCTTTGCAAGATCAGCTGAACATGCAAGTATGAAGGTCCTCTTCGGATAGTCTTCTATGCCTAGTTTCATCTTGAACATATCGTGCATTCCTTTTGAAAGCAAAATAGTAAAACCTCCCTCGACCACAAGGCTCTCGACATGTTTCACTGCCTCCTCAAATCCCATATCCAATTCCTTACGTAAAATCTCTGGCATGGGCAAAGTTAAGAAACAATCGTTAATATCAGTTAGCATGTGACACCTTACATATTCAGCAACTCAGACAGGGGCATTGCTAGAAGTATCTCGTCGGAGTACTCATCATCATACTTCAACCCAGACCGAAGTATGCCGTACTGTATGAAGCCAATCTTTGTATATGCCAGAAACGCATCATGATTGTCCGATTCTACGCTTATCTCTGCAATCTCAACCCCGTACGCCTTGAAATGGCTAGCAATCTCCTTCATCATGAGTCGTGCAATACCTAGGCTTCTGAAACCTTCGTGAACAACGGCTTGAACAAATTCAATACGATGTCGTTCTCCAAACCACCTTCCTCTTACTCCAGTACAAACCCCTACCACCAGATTCTCCACTAGAGCACAGATGCTATAGACCTCTTCTCTTCCTGGAGCTAACAAGTCTTCTCGTTGCTTGACGATGGTTTCAATACTTATTCCTTGAAAGAGATTTCTTGACATAGATCCAGCAAGAGTGTCATCGTAGACTTTGAGTTCTAGTGATTTGCCATTTGGAAGGATATAGTTCGTGATGCATCCACTCTCCAGAAAGGAAGTCAGTATGAAGAAAAGCGGTATATATGTAGTAAGTTTCAACATATGGAAGAGATGATAAGCTTCTTTACACACTGTCATTCTTGAGACATATACCTGTTTGTTTTCAGAATCAACAATCTTAGATTGATTTGGGAAGTGAGAATAATGATACAATGTCGAAGATGCAAGAAGAAGATTCGAGGTGAACCTGTTCTTGTTGGCTCTCCACCTCGTGCACTCTGTAAGAGCTGTGCAGAGAAAATGGCACACTAAGGACCCTCTAGCAGAATAAGGTCCTTACTTTTTTCTTTGATGAGATATAATTAGGAAAATGGTGGACCGGGCGAGATTTGAACTCGCGACCTTCTGAATGCGAATCAGACGATCTACCAGTCTGATCTACCGGCCCGTATTTTGCGCATCAGGCAGCGATATCTTAAAACCTTGTCTGATGGAACAAACGCGTTTCAGACATCAATCCCAAAAGCCTGAGAGAATCGCTCGATTTTCTTGTACTCTAGCAAGAATTCTCTGCCCTTCTCTGTGAGTAGGTATGCCCTGTTGTCACCTTCAGCTAGTTCTTGGATTAGCTCCTTCTCAAGCAATTCGTCAATATACTGAGTGAGCCTGTCGTGTGATAGATTGGCCGCATACAGTATCTTTGTAGGACCTGCGCCATCCTCTCCCTCAATTTGGATGGCTCGCATCATGTCTGCGAGTATGCGTACCTTTGATCGATAGGCTCGTTTTCTACTCATCCTTTTGTGCCTGCCTAAGCATGACAAGGAACGAGAACAATCCTAGGAATTGCGCAAATTGACTACCAAGGTAGATGAAATAGGTTCGAGTGTCTACAACATCGACCATACCAATGACATGACTGACCAAGATGAATAGGAATCCAACAAAGACATAGAGTGCGAACTTTGTTCGTACTGATGCATAGTTCATCAGCGTCTGTAGGACGACTACGATGAGAATCAATATTGCTACTACATCCAGCTCTGGCGATATCAGGAACGGTAGGGCCATTGCTGCTACTACGGCAGTCTGCTGTGATTCTCGACGACCTCTATGTGTAGATGTTACAAAGATCAGATAGGCCATTATCTTCATGACACCCGATGCAATGATGACGATTGCGAGGACTCTTTCTGAGTTCATATCAGAACCCAAGAAATAGAGTGTCCCTAGCACTCTTCCAAACATCCCCGCGGAAAGGACTAGGAACCCCGTTGATAGGTCTGAGAGCTTCTTTTGTCGAGTCAAGTTGAATGCGTTATTGGCATAATGTGATACCATCAGTGCGATGATGCCTGCTAACGCCTCAATGAGTAGGTCCACTCGGATTATGGCTATCAGTACTTGGTCTTGCATGCATTACGCCGATCCTAGAATTGTTTCTTCCAGTTTTATATGAGATGAATGAATCATCTCCCTTTTGGGTGATTTGGTGATGGATTCCAGAAACCCCTTTCAAAACGAATGAACCGTCTAAATTGCTTTAATCATTGCTTGAGAAATATCTTTCTCAGTTGATATTACTTATATGCAATTGTGTTTCTAGTTTTTACTAATTCGCTAACGTTTCGCAATCTGCGAAGCGAAGGAGGAATTTAACCTTGGAGAGAAATCAATTAATCGCAATAGTAGTCATTATTGTGATTGTTGGTGGAGTAGGCGCAGCTTTTCTGATTATGAATCCCCCGGTGGCAACACCTGATCTTATCATATTTGGGACCACAGATTCAGTAGAAGCTAGTCTAGATCCAGCTCAATCGTATGACTATTTTGGTTGGGAAATCATCACTGCCCTAGGTCAAGGCTTGGTAGAAATTATCCCGGGTACGTCCGCTGGTGCGGATGATATTCGTGGCGCTCTTGCATCATCTTGGACAGTGAGTACAGATAAGAAGCAATGGGATTTCACCCTTCGACAAGGACTAGTCTTTGCTGATGGTAAGCCCTTCAATGCATCTTGTGTGAAATGGGCATTTGATCGTAACATCGGTATGGCCCTCGAGGATGGTCCACAGCTCAACATGGGCTATGGCGATATTATCGATGAGGTTGTTGTAACTGGCGACTACACTGTCAGATTCAATCTTAAGATCGCTTTTGCTCCGTTCTTGCAGCTCATGTCCTGTGCTGCATCTTACATCACTCACCCTGACTTTAAGGATGATACTACCTACGTGGAATACAGCGACACTCTTGGACCCGATGGAAGTCATCCGAATGGCCTCGGTCCATACATTCTAACGAACTGGACTCGTGTTGGTGGTACAGACACCTTGATGCGTCTTGAAGCAAATCCGAACTACTGGAACGCCTCATTACCAAGAACCGATACCATCGTCATACAGTTCTACTCGACTGAAACTGCACTTGCATCAGCTCTCACCTCAGGTGAGGTTGATGTTGCCTATCGTCACTTGACTCCTGCACAAGTCGATACATTCAGATCCAATGTGAATTTCCGTGTTTGGGAAGGAGTTGGTGCGTCAATCCAATACATGCTCTTCCAACAGACTATCTATCCCTATAATGAAACCTTGATTCGGCGAGGAATTGCCGCAGCTTTGAATAGATCGAACATCGCATATACAGTGTTCCAAAATACCGTGGATCCGCTTTACAGCGTAATCCCAGCAGGTATGGCCTATCACAGGCCATCGTTTGAGATATATGGCGAGGCGAACTACACATACACTCAGGAATGCTTAGAAGTCTATGGCTATAATTCGACCAATAAATTGCAGGTACACCTATACTACGAGAGCTCTGGGCACTATCCGTCGAGTGAGTCACAAGCCACTGTGTACAAGAGCGATCTCGACGCGAGCGGTGTGATAACCGTC
>JBHLQH010000063.1:0-13158 GCA_048884965.1 Candidatus Thorarchaeota archaeon
ATGTGTTGATAGTGAATCCGATTCCTCGCTCGAGATTTCATTATCCAAATTTAAATTCAATGGATTCAAAATATAGAGTGATGGTTATCTCAACCAGATGACAATCGCTCTTTCAATACAGAAATTTCACGAATTAGAGTCCTCGCAAGTATCCTGGTCTCAATTGGGTCTCATCAGCCTCGCTAAGAGTCTTGGTCAGAAGGGTTAACATCCTATCCTTGTCATTCGGCAGTGTTCCTCCTATTGGCAGGTAGTTCGATGCATGATTTGTCCTGAAGATGCAATTCGAAAGCTCGAGGTTCTCAATCAGGTTCTTCAATTCCTTCAGAATTGCCATCGGTTGCATCGGTACGAACTCTCCTCTCTCAAGCAGCTCATGAATTGGAGTTCCCTTTGGAAGCATTAAGGTCAATGCACCAACGTATTCAGGGTCAATCTTGTTCAGGGCTTCCGCAGTCAATTTGGCATGCCTTTCTGATCCACTCTCTCCTCCAAGACCTAGGATGATTGTGAGTGAAAGCGTTATTCCTGCTTCACGGATTTTCTTGCACGCCTCAACATTCTCCTCCATGGTGACTCCTTTTCTAGACCAACGAAGGAGGTTGTCATCTCCGGTCTCGAAACCCAAGTATACAATTCCCAACCCTGCCTCTTGAAGTGCTTTCAAATCTTCCACTGACTTCTCACGAACATCTTTTGCATAACCGTAGGTGGCGACTCTTTGAAGGGATGGCAGATTGTCGGCGAGAGCTTCAAGGACATCAAGCATCTCTTGGGTGGTCATGGCTAGTGCGTTACCATCGGCTAGGAACACCCTTGTGACCATCTTCTTCAGAGACCCTGGTAGATTAGAGAGATCCTCTAGGATTCCAGTCTTCCCGCGCACACGGTATTTCTTCTGCTTGTAGGATATGCAGAATGTGCATGCATTGTGTGAGCAACCTACTGTGGCTTGCAGGATGAGGCTGCTTGCCTCACTGGGTGGTCGCCAGATTGAACCTTCATATCTCAGCATTTGAGTGGAGTATGAGATTCATTACTTATAGAAGAAACGGTACAAGTTACCAATAGATTTTTCAGTACGCTGTGAAGTCTGGCAATCTCCTTGGAGGGAATGGAATCGAATAGTAACAGATTATTCATTGTATATCCAGTACTACTTTTTCTAGCAATATCTCTCTGGGTAGTACCAATATCAGCTATTGATTGCAGCAGAGGACACGATATATCCCAAAGTGCCATGCCCACAAGATTAGATCCAATCTCAAACAAGTCATGGTCCGAGGCGACCTTTCCTTACTGATATGGATGCCACTGAGGATGGTTATATCTATCTAACAGGCAGATATTCAAGCTATAGTGAAGGCGTAAGCGTGTCGAAGATTGCCAAGGCAGACCTTCTTGGGAATGTTCTCTGGAGCAAAACATATGAATATCTAACATATGGTTCTTTTGAGCTAGTGGCTGGAACCTCACAAATGATCGTTACTCTTGGCACTGGATATTTGATTTCAGATTACTTTCTCATTTTGAATGGTTGGGATTCAAATGGAGGATGGCTTTGGAGAGCTTTGCTTGAATGTGATGGAGCTGGGAGTTATGTACGTTCTCAAGCCCTCGAGATAGGACCCGAAGGAAATATCTACATCACTGGAATTCAAGGTGAGTCAACTGTAGTTTACAAGGTTTCATCAAGTGGCGAATCTCTTTGGAACTGTACATTGTCAGATATGACAGGTAGTGCCAATGAACTAATCACAAAGAATGACGGTTCTATGACTGCCCTCTTTGGATTCTACTCATGCGAGATATCTGCCCTTGGAGTCTTAGGTACGGTTGTTGAGAGCGTTCCCTCGATTCAGTTCTCCGGTCTATTTTCAAATAGTGATATAATTGGCTACTATAAATATGAGCCTGCAAAGAATATCACAAGATTTGATTCAGACGGTGAAGTGGTTTGGACATCTAGAATTATGGGCTCTGATTTTGGTGATTCCATGAGTGATATCGTGAATATCATTTCCGTCAATATTGGTGCATCAGGAAATGTATCGGTTCTCGCAACCTGTCACGTAATGAATGGTGGTTCTCCTGTGGAAACACGATATGCATTGTTTCAATATGATTTGATAGGTAATCGGGTTGCATCATGGACAGTCTTGGGTGATAAATATGAGAGCGGACTTGAATACCATTCTATTCCAATGACGTACGGAAATGGTGGTTTGTTATACATCAGTGCAGAATGGCGACAGGAAGATTTCGGAATCGATATCTTGGTGTATAATCCAGATTCAGTAGCTATTCCTGACATTCCTCTTCAGCTCGATCTCATACCAATTGTCATCATTGCAGCAATAATTCTCGTCATCATAGTCGTTGTAGTGGCGAAGAAAAGAGCTTGAATGAAATGCACACTTTTGGAGTTGGGATTTTTTCCCAACTCATTTCCTTCCGTATCTGGAATGACTAATGATGCTATGATATAGGAGTCTTCTTGTTCTAATTAGCAGTTTCTGGATTGAGCCTTCGACATTGAGCATTCTAAGATATGACAGTAGCTTCTCTTTTCTACATTGCGAGCGTATTTTCATCAGGAATGAACACACTCATTCCAATCTCTTTAGGGATTAATGAACAATACATATGACGCGGCTGACAATAGAGCGGATTATATCTGGGATAACGAGGTTTCGATGAGCAGCTGAAGGATATGGATTTAAACGGGTTCCTCCTTAAGGGAGCCTGGTAATTAATGGGGATGAAACATGAAACGATATCTAGTGCTATTTGTTTTCTCTATTCTTGTAACCAACATATTCAATACTACTAGTCTACCTGTTCGAGAAGTGGATGATGGAATTCCATATCCCACCGATGGGATGACAAGTAGGGTGACTATCAAAATCCAAGAAGATGAGGATTATGCATATTATAACATACCTGGCAATGGAACAAAAGCTAATCCGTACATCATTGAGAATTACTTCCTTAACTTAAATGGGTCTGACAAGAACTTTGCCCTTGAGATATGGAATAAGGATTGCTATACCATCATTAGGAATTGCGTTTTTCAAGGTAGAAATGATCTTCGTTTTGATTCAGGTCCTGATTTCTACTACATGAGAATGGAAGGGGTAGGAATTCAGCTGTATAATGTTGACAATGTCGATATCTATGATTGCTCATTTTATATCTATCAAGAGGGTATTGCTCTGATTTCATGCGAAAATGTTACCATCAAAGATTGTAGCTTTCAGAGCATCAGCAATCAGTTGGAGAATCCTGATTTCCCTCCATGGGAAGGAACAGCAATTATGCTCCATGAGATGAATCGTGATGTGGTTGTATCGGGAAACCATATAATGCATACCGGGCATGCAATTGCGCTTGCTGAAACTCGACATACCGTCATTGAGAACAATACCATGGTTGAATGCATTGTAGGTGTCGAGTCGTTTCATTTCTCACAGTATAATCTTATCACTCGAAATTCTGCAATTTTCAATAGGGAAGGCTTGGTGATTGCTAGAAGTACATATACAAATGTTACCTACAATAACTGCAGCTATAACACTTTGGCAGGCATTGTGCTAGACGAGCTTTCAAGTGACATATACATATCAATGAATGTGGTTGAGCACAATAATGAGAGCGCGACTTCAGAATCCCTCCCTGCATCTCTAGCTTCTCAAGATCTTGTGATGGGATTAGGGATCTGGATTGCTGAAGGAAGCAGTGGCAACACCATAGAACGAAATAATCTGATTGGAAATGAGATTAACGCAAAGAACGATGTAGACGGGAATCTCTATGATTATAACTACTACTCAGATTATACTGGATTGGATGAGGACAATGATGGGATTGGTGATACGCCATATAATGTACCCGGCGCATCTCCCACTGATGATGTTCATCCTCTATCAGAAGCTCTTGAGATTCACTTCACAACTGTGGATACGAACACAGTGACTCCTACCGTACCTGAGGACTTGGGTATGGATATAATGACTATTGTGATCGCAGGATTTTCACTTGTTGCAGTGGTTGTTATCGTTGGTATAGTTGTTCGAAAAAGATAGAAGAATTGGAATGAATAGGGGTCTGATTCATTACGAGTAGAATCCCCCTATTCAACCATAATCTAGAATTGACCTGAAGAAATATTCCTATCTGGATTTCTTGGGTAATTCAAGAATCCCAAAGATTGTCTCTGGTTCTATGCTTCTACTAAGGTCAATACTTGCAGTCCATAGCCAATCTCTATCCACAAGCTGGAGAGAAAAACCATTATCACAAAGGCGTTTCATGAATTCAAGATACATCAAGGCCATCTCAAGAATCTCGTATGGATTGTCATTACTTGATTCAGAGGACTCCATTGGTAATGAGAGCTCAATCTCGACAACTACTTGATCTTCAGAGTGTCGATTGCGGATCAAAAGCATCCTAAGCCAATCATTCTCAAAAAGAGGTAGCAGTACCTCATCATCTGCATTATATTCCAGATCTTTGGAAGGCACAAGCATATGCTGCCTGTACCTTTCCAAAATGCTCTTTCCATCCATCGGGTCCAGCTGCCTGTTCTCCTCTATATCGGACCACGTCCGTATTTCATGAAGATTGCCCTAGCCTTCTCAGAATCAACGATATAGCGGGGTCTCCGCATATCCTGCAGGTTAGGTATCGGACGACAGACGTCTAAACCTCTAAGATGTCTTAGAGCAAAGCTAACCGTTCGAAGAGGGATGTTTGCTTTCCTAGATATTTCTCTAGGCGAGGCTGGTCCTGTCTGTGTCAAGAAATCAAGGACCATCAACGCGCTCTCAGGTATTTCTACAGTCATCTTAGTTCAAGATGATGCTCTCAAGATTGAATATAGTTTGACGGTTCTCCGTAATCGCGGAAACCGGACAAGTTGAGTACAAAATAGACCCAAAACCGAAGCTGAGACTTCGGATTCTTCCCTTTTTCATATGTTACTCTACTTTAATAGAAGATTTAATCAGAAAGTCCAAGAACCCATCACTTGGAGGACGTTACTGCTGAGTGTCCCTGTCTATAAAGTCCTGTTGATTGGCGAACCGAATGTTGGCAAGAGCTCAATCATAAGGCATCTCTTGCTTGGTGAGTTTGATGAGAACTACCATGCCACTCCTGGTGTTGACCTCAGTGCGGTAGCCCTCAACGTAGACCCGATTACTCCCGTCATCCTTACGACTATCGATCTTGGTGGACAATCTGATTTTGGGGAGCTTCGAACTCAATACTATCGAGGAGCACACTATAGTGTTCTTGTCTATGATATATCTGACAGAGAGACCTTCGAGTGTCTCCCTTCTTGGTACGCAGGTGTCTTACAGAACATCGGAGCGACGGGTTCTTCCAAGGATAATCTCCCTGGAATGCTGATAGGCAATAAGAGTGACTTAGAAGAAAAGAGACAAGTCCCTTCAAAGGATGGTCGTATCTATGCTGAATTGATCGGTTGGCAATTCTATGAGGCAAGCGCTAAGACAGGTGAGAACATCAAGGAGATCTTTACCCGTATAGCAAAGGATCTCTTTGCAAAATTCCCTCCACTTGCAAAGGGATAGATGGGAACTAATCCGTCCTTGGCAATAGCACTGAGTGGCGATTCGTCGGATTAACGCTCCTACCCGGTCCAAATGCATGCTTCGTTGGTTCAAAGTCGCAATCAAGGGATGTTGCTGCCCACATATTGCCAGCAAGCTCTCCCTTTCTGCTCTTGGTCCTTCCATTCCCTCTTTTATCAAGTGAAACGCTATAGACATACAAGAGTATGCATAAGAAAGCAGCAATGCCAAGAATGTAGAACATCAGCATCTGTACGTTCACCGACCTACTACACTATAGTTATTATTAACTATAATAAACTTTCTGATGGTTGGAATTGTTAAACTTAATAACTACTCATGTCTAGCTCTAATTGGTAGACGAAGTTTCGAGGTGCAATAATACATGAACAGCATTCAGAATGATGCATTGGCTCCGCTCTTTTGGGATGAGCTTGAGGAATTATTAGGTCCTATTTTTCAGCCAGTTGTTGGCCCTCTCTTCGATTTTCTACGGGTTGATGCCAATCGTCTATTGCTCCTCACAACTATCGTTTCTCTTTGTGTCTTCTTTGTTATCATCACCTACGTCGTATATGAGGTGCCTATCGTCCTCCGGTGGCTCACTGATGGGAGTTCAAGTCTTTCCGGAAAACCAATTTCTAGTGGAACCAAGCGAGGAACTGCACCATCAACCTCAAGATATTCCACAAAGGCAACTTCAGCAAAACGAGAAGTAGCGAAAGCAGTTTCTTCAGCTGAGGCTATTGGTGATGTTCATGTCACTTCCGTTCTTGAGAAGAAACGCGACGAGACCATCCTAACTGTCAATGTCACCAATAAATCTGAACATGAGATTGAGATGGTGGTCGTCGATCTGCGACTTCCTGAAGGTATTGATATCTTGGCAGGAAGCTTCCGCATGCAAAGGATCGGGACAATCAAACCTGGAAACTCCTCAGCTGCTCATTTCCGACTAAGACATAATTATGGGTCCCTAACAGAACTGTCTGGACAGGTTGAATTCCTGAGTTCCTCTTATGAGATTACTAAGGTTGACATCCCACAGCCAGAGATTGAATAGGTAGCACAAGCCCCTAGTACATCCCGTACCCAGAGTCCTGCAATCTCTGTGTATGGTCTCCTTTGCCTCTGAACATGCCTACCATATCCATGTGCTGAATATAGTCCTCGTCAAACTTCTTCACTAGAATGCTGTCTTGATATTTAGCAAGCATGAACCATGCAGCTCCGAAGATAGGAACCACAACCACCAGACATGCAGCAGATCTGAATAGCAATGAGACACCAATACTGATGTAAATGAAACCCGCTCCGATTGGATGTCGGATCTTTGAGTAGATACCTTTCTTTGGGAAGTCTGTCAAATCCTGGGTTTTGACTTTGGTCTCAGCAAAATCATGAGCTGATGCGATATATCGAATTCCCTTGATGCTCCAGTATGCTCCTAATGCGACGAACAATGCTTCCCAGAAGTCGACTCCAAATGTTTGTGTCGTAAAACCTACCTGGAGCAGAACTAATAGATTCAACCCTCCTAATAAACTGGGAAAGACATTCGTTCCATAACCATCAGCAGTCTTGTAGTCATTCATGTGTCGCTACGACCCTCACTACTCGATTGTCTGGAACGCAAATAACCTTTCGCAAAAATATGGAATGAGGAGAGTGGAGGCATGCGATAAAGCAGCCCCCACCTCTTCATGGGAGATAGAGATTTGCAACTACAAGATTGTAGGCGACATCTGTCGCATATGTATCTCCTCCAAATTCATATAAAAGGTTTGTCAAGCACGCTATTTTGTACTATAAGTTGAATAAGTGTACTAATACACGTATATGGTGTGTACTTCACATTGAATACCTACTCATAATTGGGAGGCGTACTCCTATGTGGCTTCCACGATGTCGATGTCCGCTGCCTCTTCGCTCTCTAGGATTATCTCAAGGTCCTTAGCCTTTGGAATGGGATGTTTGAACGCCCACCACGTCAAGATAGTACCAATTGTAGCGATGATGAAGAAGAATGTGAAGGAGGCAGAATAACCGAAAGCTGGAGTGAGCCATCCAAAGAACGGCATTAGGGGCAATGACGCAAGGATGGTCAATGATGCCCTTAGTGAGTAGACCCCATTCCTGATCTTGTTTGGAATGACATCAATCAGCACACGCTGAGTTAGGATACCGCCGATTCCTCCGAAGAGGGAAGTGACTATGAAGAGAATTGCGATTAGGACTACTGGAATCACTGTCGCTACTGGAAATTCGAAGATGGGGATTGTTGTTCCAGGTATGATGACACTATAGACATCGCCCTGTTCAGCTGGAGGTGGAAAGACGGTAAGGATTGCCACGAGGATGCCGCAGAATGCTGCACCAACAAATCCTAGGAATCTGAATTTGGGAATCCATTCTTTTGGCTCGTACTTTTTCGCCCATACTCCTGATCGTTCGGTGGTAACAGCTAGTGGCGCAAACATCAATGTTCGAAATCCAGAGACCCCGATGTCTGTGAATAGGTATGCAAAGTATAATGGCCAAAGCATAAGGCTTCCCCAAACAGGGCCTACGCTGTAGAGGATGACTTCACCCAAGAAGAAGATGGAAATGAACCGACTCGATTTGAGGAAGAGCAAGCCCTCTTTCATGTTGGCAAAGTACTCGCGAATCGTTGGATTTTCATTCTGCTCAGGTCGTGCTCCAGGAAGATCATTCAAGACTCTAAGAATGATGATTGCCAAGAAGATCATCAGAAAACCCTGAAGCTGGAAGACCCAAGTCCGTTGCATAATGAGAGCGATAACACTACCAGGTATGATGATCAATGTAGCAAAGATTTGAGAGATCATTCCCAATCGACCTTGGAAGACACCGTATTGTTTCCTGTCCTTATCGTTTGGCATCGCAATTCGATAGTTGTTGTCAAACCAGCTGCCCCATGCACCTGATTCCTGTGATGCTCCAAGCCCAAGGAAGAAGTAGATGAGTGCAAATAGCCAGAATGGTGACTGAGGAGTGCATATCGATGTTATCCAGTATGCCATCGTATAGCAAAGAAGGGCAGACGCGATGACGTACTTATGACCTATGGTATCACCAAGGCTACCAGTGGGGTAATCAAGGATTGTCTGAGTGACGTTTTGAATAACGAGCAGAACACCCACAAGTCCCATACCAACGAGATAATCACCATTTCCAAGTTGCTCTGCTATGAATATCATCCAGAAAGTGGTTGAGAGCTGAAAGGTGACCGAGAAGATGGGTATCAGCGATGCAATAGTGACCCCAAGACGCAAACCTTCGGGTGTGGCATCTGCTAATCCTAGAAGTCTTCCCATTCTGCTCATGATATATCAGCAACCGAATTCTACATTCCTTTTTAAACACGAGTCACTATACGGAGTCACAACTAGTGTACTCAGAAAGTGTGTAGACCTATTTAAGGTATGAATAACGCAATTGCTGTAAACTGGTCACTAATAACCAGTTATTCTATATTCAGTGACCAATCCAGTAATGTAGGAAGAACCCACTTTGGTCTATGACCAGGAGACGTTCGAGGAATTATGATAGAAAAACTTCAAGAATGCGTCAGTATCGGCAGGGACCTTGGAGCAGATTTTGTTGAGGCGCGATTTGATGACCTCAATCTTCGTACTCTGATGAGAACTGACGATATTTGGAAAGAGATACAGGTGAAATCTCGATTGGGATTCGCCATCTCTTGTTATGTGGATGGAGTGACTGGCTTCTCATTTACTCCAAGTCCTGAAATGAATGAATTACGAAGTGCTGTTGAACGCGCATATAAAATGGCGAAGGCTTCATCTGGAGCGGCAGAGCTCAAGCTACCCTTTGAGGAAAGACCTGCGGTAAAGAGCAAGGCTTCGGATACTCTCTCAGTCAAGACTCATCCAAGAGAGATCTCACTTGCTGAGAAGACTGACTTGGTCAACCGGGCAGTCGAAACCGCGAAGGACACAGCCGAGAGTGCTCGAAACATCCGAGGGATGTATGGAGAGCTTTATGGTAAGAAGGCGTTTGCTAATAGTGACGGTTCTGAGATTGATTGGAACTTCCTAGTTGTAGACCTTCGTTGCTCTGTTACATCGAAAACTGACTCAGGTGACATGGTCGTAGGTTCGTCTAGCAAAGGTGGAACATATGGCCTAGAGATCTATAAGGAAGAGGAGTTCACTCCCGAATATATGGGCGCTGAAGCTGCATCCCGATCGAATGAGCAATTACAAGCAAAGGCATGCCCGGCTGGAAAATTCCGCTCGTTGATTGAAGAAAGCTTGGTCGGTGTGCTAGCCCATGAGTCCTTCGGTCATCTCTCAGAGGCAGATTTCATAGTCACAGGTGGCTCACCCCTTGCTGGAAAAGTCAATGAGCGTCTTGGAACTGAACATGCCACTATTGTTGATGGAGGGATAGTCGATATGAAGAAGACCGGAGGTCTATGGTTGCCATATGATGATCAAGGAACACCCACTGGAAAGACCACGGTTTTGGACAAGGGCATACTCAAGCACTATCTACACAATCGAGGGACTGCTCAGAAGTTGGAACAGAATCCTACAGGAAATGCTCGGGCAGTGACGTTCATGTATCCTCCTATTCCCCGCATGACTAACACATACTTCATGCCTGGAGATTTGAATGGTGAGCAGGAAGCTCTTGAGCTCCTTGGCAACGGGATCTATGCTATTCAATCCTATGGAGGTCAAGTTCAAGGAGATGGCTCATTCCTCTTCAAGGCTGTTAGAGGCTATTATGTAGAGAATGGTGAGATCAAATACCCTATTCGAGAGGTTTCACTTTCAGGCAATATCTTGGAGCTTCTTGGTCGGGTTGAAGGAACAACAAAAGATCTGAAGATACGAGCAGGGTATTTCGGAGGCTGTGGTAAAGGCGATCAATTCCCGCTACCAACCGGACTTGGCGGTCCAATGGTTGTTATGGATGGAGTCACGTTTGGAGGACAAGCTTAGGAGGATGATGTGAATGGAATATGATACATTGAAAGATGAACTACTATCAGTTTCAGATACTGGTATAAAATATGCAAAGTCACTCAATCCTGATGCCGAGTTTGAGATCTTCGTAATCTATGAGAACAATGCAGTTGCAAGAATTCAGCAGGGTGTGGTTTCAGCTAATGATGGCGCTACAGCTGGCAATGCTGTCCGTGTTGCACTCAATAATCGAGTAGGCTTTGCTTCGTCAAGCGGTGTGAGTGCTGAACGAATCAAACTTAGCATCAAGGAAGCCTATGAGGTCGTTTCAAGTGTCGATGTTTTGGACGAGCGATTCAAGTCTCTACCTGATCCAAAGCCTCTCGGAAAGGAAGCGGAATTCGATGAGAAGATACTTGATCTCGGGATAGACACGCTCATCAAGGACTGTCAAGATATCGTCGCAGATGCAGCGAGTGTCAGCGAGAAGATACACTTCGTTGGGTCTCTGGCCACGACTGCTTGGGGTGGTTATGCGGTAGCAAATTCCCGAGGCTTGATAGGTGCGACCAGATATGGAAATTCCGGATGCTCGGTCAATGTGCAGGCAAAAGAAAATGAAGAGCGCCGTGGAGGCTTTGAATTCGATTATGCTTGTCATCGTCTGTATCAGAAGGAAGGTCTGGGACAGAAGGCGTCTGAACTAGCCCTCAGTCTTCTTGGTGCGAAGAAGTTTGAAGTGACTGAGAAGATGAAGACCGTCTGGACTCCTTTCTCTGCAGCAACATATATTCTGGCAAGTGTAGCTCAATCAACGCTAGGCAGTCCTGTCGTAGAGGGTATCTCACCCTTGTGCGATATGATTGGGGATACAGTCGGACCTTCATTTTTGAATATCGTTGATGATGGTCAAGCCAAGCATGGTCTAGGGACAAATGCAATCGATGGTGAAGGACTTCCTCAAAGGAGGAACCCAGTAATTGAGAAAGGAATCCTCAAGTCATTCCTCTTTGATTCCTATTTTGGGGCAGCATTTGGCGTAGACTCGACAGGTAACTGTGACAGAACCGGAGGCGTCTTTGGAGGTGGAGCAGCCTATGAAAACTCTCCTGGCGTATCTACTAAGTTTCTTGAGGTTTCTCCTGGCAAGAACTCTCTCGATGATATGATTGCCTCTATTGATGGAAAGGCGATCATGATCTTTGACTTTCCGATTGGCATCTTTCATGGTTCTGTAGCTACCGGAGAATTCTCAGCTGTTGCAGCCTCAGCTTTCCTAATTGAGAATGGTGAGAAGAAATATCCAATTGAGCCAGTATCAGTAGCGGGTAACTTCTATGAAGGTCTCAAGAACCTCGTCGAGGTTGGCTCTGATCTCACTTCAATACCATATGGAATTGCCAATCCGTCCCTGGTCTTTGATGGGTTCAGTGTCACTAACCAATAGCGCATCTTTTTCTGGGAGCCAGTTGGCTCCCGCTTTTTCTAATCGAATAGCTTTTCAGCAGATATGAGGTTCATATAGCACTGTAAAGCCATTGCAGTAGAAGGCAGAGACTCATGAGCTCAGTAGCTGATACCTATAAGGTACTCGTCGCAGGAGATGAGGAGACTGGCTATAGTCTATGTCTTCGTCTAACAGATAAGGACATAGTAGATCCTCGTGTGCAGGCAGTGGAATCCCTCTCTCGAGATTGGCCAAAGGATGAGTGGACAAAGTTCTACACGGTCTCACTGGAGGGAAAGATTTCAACGGTCAAACTTGATTTGGAACTGCACGGACCGTGGGTATGGGAACTCTACAACGTCATGGATCCGAAGGATTACTTCAGACGTTTTGATGGTGCTATTATATGTGGAAATCCAAAGAGACCCGATTCTTTGGGTGTCATCTCATCTCTCATAGAATCCATTGAGAGCAATATTGCTGCAAAGATACCCATCATCATCATCGTGGATTCTACCAATGAATTGAAAGAGAAAGAAATCGCTCCCTTCGAGGAAGTTGCTAATAGCTTGAACATCGCCTTCGTAGCAGTTAACATCCAAAATGGTAAGAATATCGAAGATGTGTTCAAGAATCTCGCAAGGGTCATCCATCAGAATGAACGACGATGAGCCGATGCATACCTCATGACGAGGCATGCTCGACATTGCTCGTACTAATCGAATAGTGCAGCATATTTTCTCTCTAGATATGACACGAATGGCTTTGCTGTAATTGCCTTTCCAGTTATGCGCTTGGCCAAATCACCTGGGTCGTATAGATCGCCCCATCTGTGGACATGCTCTTTGTGCCAATTCACTGCTGGTATGATCTCTCCGCGCGCTAGATTATCTACCCAGTTTGGCATGTCCTGTTTCATCTGGTCATACCAAAGACCATCATATACATTCCCCAGGGCATAGCTTGGAAAGTATCCGTAGTATCCACTAGCCCAATGAGTGTCTTGCAGAACACCTTCAGCATCAGTTTCTATCTTGATACCAAGGTACTCCTCGTATTTTTGCCTCCAGATATCAGGTAATTCGGATATCTCAATCTTCCCTGCAAATAGATCCCGCTCTATCTCAAATCGGATGATGATATGCAAAGAGTA
>JBHLQH010000064.1:0-12930 GCA_048884965.1 Candidatus Thorarchaeota archaeon
TCCTGAGATTACTTGGGAGTACTTTGGTAGCTATACGGATGGGGACCCTGGGTATATCGTGGTGACAGCTTCAGATGCATCAGGTCTAGATATGGATCCATCAGGAACATACTACTTGACATCCGATCTAGGTGAGCAAACCTTTGATCTTACAGCAGTTGATGGAGATACTGATAGGCCTGGGGATAGTCTGAGCACTGCAATCACAGTTTCTATCGAAATTATAGATGACGATACAATTGCTCCTGAAATAACTTGGGAATACTTTGGTGATGAAACTGATGGAAATCCTGGCTATATCGAGGTATTCGCTTCGGATACTTCTGGACTCTTTGAAGATCCCTCGGGAATCTACTATCTAACTCCAGATCTAGGCAACCACGTATTCACCTTTGTCGCTGTCGATGCTGATGAGGATCGAGTCGGAGATCAGCTAACTACCACTGTGATCGTCACAATCGAGATAGTAGATGATGACACCATCGCACCAGTGGTTCAGATCGATTACTTCGACGGAGATGGCACCGATCAAAATCCCGGCTACTTTGCTTGGATCATCACAGACTCCGATGATGGAATTGGAGGAGATGGAGATACAGGTTTCAGTAGCATTGAGATCGTTGTAACCTACTCATCTCTGGATGGTTTGAGTGATTTCACCATTACCTTACCAGACAGCGAATCTGGAGAATGGTACCTACCATCTGAGTTGGGAACATATTCCATCTCAGTCTATGCTCAAGACAACGATGATGATAGAACACTACTTGTGGACTCACTTACGACATCAGCTTCGTTGGAACAGGAGATAGTGGATGATGATACGACTCCTCCTGTGCTGGCCGACTTGATGATTACCGAAACTGAATCTCATCTGATAGTCAGCTTCAATGCATCTGATGATTCAGGAATCTCAACTGTAGAGATACTCTTTGATGGGCTTTCCTTCGTGCCAGACGTTGTCATTATTTCTGGAGAATCCTATACATACGAGTACAGTAAGGTGATTCTCTTCGCTCTTGGTATAGGGACTCACCTCCTTGAGATCTATCTAACTGATGGAGATGACGACCGACCAAACGATGAATTGACCTCTGTCTACTCAGAGACCATCGACATCCTTGTTGACAACTTGCTTGAATTCATAAAGTACGAGCTGCTGGTCTTGAAGAGTGAGGTCCATGATAATGTGGGTCATCCATTCGGGATGATTATCGAGAAGAAGCTCGACAAAGCCATCTGGCGAATTGATTGGGCCATGCAGGAATATCTTGAAGGCAAGATATCATGTTCTTTGATGCTGGAGCGACTCTCGAAGGTCACCCTTGAGATTATCGAGATTGTTGCTGAGGTTGGAGATTGGTGTGATAAGATTGATAGCTCCTTTGCTGACTATCTAGTGATACGTCTTCATGAGATTCGAGACCACATCACTTTCGCAATGGCGTCATCAATTGGTACTCAAGTAGCAATCGATATTGCTGCAGTCGAGATACTGATTGATCAATTTGCTGATGGACTCTACGATGAGATGTCCTTCTGGGCTGCATTGATAATTGATGTTCACCTTGGTCAAGCTACTAGAAAGTTGGATCAGGTCTTCATTCAATTGGCACGAGGTCATGAATGTGGAGCAGAGCATCTACTAGAAAGTGCAATTAGAGACCTATACGAAACTGAATGCTGGATTCGCTGCTTGGCACGATGTGATGTGATTCCGAATGACTTGGCTGATGGTATGATCCTTGCGATTCAGGGATTCATCACGTCACTTCAGGAAATCGTAATTTGAGTAGGGTATGAAACTATAGGAGGTATTGCGGTACTCTAGAAGACCGCAATAGCCTCAATCTCTACTCTTACATCCTTTGGAAGCCTTGCGACTTCAACAGCAGCTCTTGCAGGTGGCTTCTCTGTGAACCACTTGGCATATTCAGCATTCATCTCAGCGAAATCATTCATATCTTTCAGGAAAACGGTCACCTTGACTACTTTGCCCAAGGATGAGCCTGCAGCTTCGATGACACCTTTTACATTGGCTAGAGATTGCTTTGTTTGTTCAGTGATTGAACCTGATACCAATTCTCCTGTGGCAGGATCAATGGGAATCTGTCCTGAACAGAACACGAAGCCGTTTGCTTTGATTCCCTGTGAATAGGGACCTATAGCTTTAGGTGCATTATCTGTTGCGATAACTTCTCGAGTCATTTTGCATCGAGTCAGGTGAAGTATTGACTTCTGCTTTAATCTAGCGGTTGTAGTACTAGCCCGGCGGAGGTGGTGGGACCGCGAAACCTTGGACGATAGTCGTGCCAGTTTCCCCTCTTAGAGCACGTGTGATATTCTCAGGATTCGTGATGATTGCCTGCTTGCCTCCGCGCTTGATGAAATCAATGCAAGCCTCAATCTTTGGCAACATGCTACCTGCGGCAAAATGTCCTTGCTCCATGTACTGCTGAGCTTTGATGTGATCAATCTTCAGGAGGGCTTCTTGGTTTGGTTTTCCAAAGTTCAAGTAGACCTGTTCAACTGCAGTTGATATCAAGAGGATGTCTGCATTAAGACCATTGGCAAGTAGGCTAGAAGCTCTATCCTTGTCGATAACAGCAGCGACACCTTCAAGGTCGCCATCCTTATTCTTAATCACTGGGATTCCTCCACCACCGACAGCATATACTATAGTTCCCAATCGATTTAGAGCTTTGATTGATTCAAGTTCAACAATATGTTTCGGAATTGGTGAAGCTACAACCCGTCTCCATCCTCGACCGGAGTCTTCTTTGATACTCCAATGCTCCTCTTTCTCTCGGCGCTTAGCTTCTTTCTCATCCATGAACGATCCTATTGGCTTGTTCGGATTCTGAAATGCTGGGTCCTCTTTGTCCACCAGAACCTGTGTGACGATACTTGCTACTTCCTTCTCTATTCCTCTCTTGGAGAATTCGTTGTACATCGCTCGTTGAATCATGTAGCCGATTGCGCCTTGTGTGTCAGCGCCGCAATAGTCTAACGGGACTTCATGAAGCTCATGTGCTGCGAGCTCAGAACGTCTCAGAATGAATCCTACCTGTGGACCATTTCCTGAAGTGATGACGACATCCCAACCTTCTACAACCATGTCCGCAATATGCTTGCATGTTTCTGCTGTTGCAGCAAATTGATCTGGGACTGTCTTGTGGTCCTTGTCCTTTATGAGTGAGTTTCCTCCAATTGCAATAACTGCCTTCTTGGCCATAGTATCAATCCTCGTCTTAGAGGTCCCCAACGGGGACATATCTCCTACATAAACCGAGTGGTTAAGACCTATTCGATTTAAAAGCTCATACTTGCAAATATATTGTGGTAGAAACTTGGATGATTAAGCGAGTATTTGGAATCTCTACCGTAGGACTCTGGATTCGACTAAGGTATCAGAGAGTTATAGTAATGATTGATGAGCCCTAAGGTCTATATCGAGCGATGATAGTTGTAGGTAAGTGACCTAGGATGACAACTACAAGAGAGAGATACGAAGGATGTATGTTGGGACTCGCCATTGGAGATGCCATAGGTGCAGCTACTGAGTTTCTCACATTCGATGAGATTAGGGTGAGGTGGCCTCCAAATGGAGTTGAATCCTATAATCCCTTCAGAGGGCTCAGGCCTGGTTCATACACTGATGATACCGAACTGTCAATCGCTGTAGCTTTGGGTCTCCTCCACGCAAAGGATCATGGAACCAGATTGATAATGGAGAGCATGACAAACGAGTTCATAACTTGGATGGCAAACACTAACAGCTCTCGATCACCAGGAAACACCTGTATGATGGGTGTTCAGCACCTGAAGTCTGGTGTCGATTGGTCCGAGTCTGGAATGAACGATTCAAAAGGATGCGGCACTGCGATGAGAGCGGCTCCGATTGGACTTGCATATCATCATGCACTCGATGCACTTACCAGCATTTCTTCCCGCATCTCAAAGATGACTCATGGTCATCCATGTGCAACAGCCGGATCCTTCGCTACCGCATTCCTTGTAGCACGTTCTCTAGATGGTTCCACAACAAGCAACCTACTGGATGAGCTAATCAGTCGTAGTTCATTCATCAGCGATGAGTTTTCCAATCATATGAAAAAAATACAAGATGCATTGAGTACTGGCAATTCAAAGAGCGCATTTGAGATTCTCGGACAGGGTTGGGTCGCAGAAGAGGCAGTCGCTGGTGCAGTATATGCCAATATCAAGCATCCTGATTCCTTCAGGGATTGTATTCTTGAGGCTGCAAATTCTGGTGGAGATACCGATTCAAAGGCGTGTATTGCTGGAGCGATAGCTGGGACTCGCCTTGGGCGAGATGCAATACCGAATGGATGGATAGAAGGAATCGAGAATCGGGACCTACTCATTGACTTGGCGAATCAACTACTTCGATTGCAGAAAGAGCTGGAGCAGATATGATTCAGTAGGAGACAATCCCAACATCATTGTTAAGATTGGCTATATATGCCAGGTACTCCTTGTCAATATCGCTAGCGTTTTCTGTCGTAGGAGTAGAGCGTTTGAAGAACTCCTCAAATCGATCCACCTCTTGTTGCAGCATTTCCTTTTCGAATAGAATATGTGCTCCTTTGTGAACTTCCATCTGAAGGTCTTCGATATACTTGTGTGCATCACTCACTACATTGGGAGCCTTCTCAGATTGCCTTCGAAGCACTCGTTCTCTTCTCCACCAGAATGACTCTTCTGAGTATTTCTCGCCTGCAATATCCCATCCTTTGTATACATAGGGGTCTTTGAAAACGAAGGGCCAATGTACACTGAAGCATGGATTTGAGGACCCAGTAAACCAATGGATCTCCTTTCCAAGTTCTGAGATCTGACTGCCTGTTGAGGAATCCCTTCTTGTGTGTGATGTGTGCTGACAAATTGGGGGATTCTCATATTCCCAAGGTTTCCAATCAACAGGATGACTTCGTAGTATTCTCGAGATGTCCTCGAATGTGATCCCTCCTTTCTTCTGCTCCAGGTACTCTGATGTGTTGGATTGTCTGATCGTACACGCAGTGATATAGTCCATCATCTCGTTGCCATATGCCTGTGAGAATGAGAACGAATTCCTGTCCTCAACCCATTCTTGTTGAATAGCGAACTCAACTAGGTCCGCTGATGAAAGATCCCACTCTGTACCTATCGTGTAGCCATTTGATATTGAACGAACATCCTCAATTTTCTCTGCAATCCATCTTCGCTGAGAGGTTTCAAGTACCCACCCCTCAATCTTATCTGCGATAATGAAGCTGTTGTGATAGGTAAGCATCCCTCCTAGTTCGCATGATCCACCTTGTCCATGCGTTTCTAGAAGCTGTGTGATCACATCCAGTGCATCTTTTGCAGACTTTCCCCGTTCTAATCCTAATCGCAACAGGTCCATACCCAATAGTCCTGTGTCAGGAACTTCTTCTTTCGAGAACACTGCTTCATTCCCAATAACAACTCCATGCTCGTTTGCTCCCATCTCTGCTCCCCATATCCAATGTGGACGTGAGATGAATATTGCATAGGTTTGCTTCACTTGTGGAATACTGATGTGAGTGCACTTGACCTCATTCTCATCATGATCTTTTGCAGGATGATATTCAACTATCTGGGCTTCATTTGGAGGACGATCGCTATTCTTTCCAAAGAGTACATTTCCATCTTTAGTCGCTTTACCAAGAGCTACCAGAGTATCGCACATTCTAATCAGAAAATAATATGCAAAACTCCCTGAGTAATCTTGTGGTTTCAAGAAGGATAGCTGCGAATCACTGTTTCATCTCGTTTAACCACTCTTCAAGGTAAGTGGACTCTGTCTCATCTGCTCCGCCAACAGTCCTTCCAGTCATCGCATCAACCAAGCTTTTGGCTCTTAGCAGGATTGAGCGATCCTTCTTGATCAGCGTTTCAGCATACTCAAGTGCGGCTGGAAGTAATTCTGTTTGAGGAAGGACTCTATCTGCTAGTCCGATTCTCAAGCATTCATCAGCAGAAACTGTTCTTCCTGACATTAGAATGTCCTTTGCTCGAGAAGGTCCTACCAGGTGGACCAGGTTGGACGCTGCACCTGCGCCTGGGAAAACTCCCACATCGATTTCAGGAAGACGATAAGCGGCATTTTCAGAAAAGAATCTGAAATCACATGCACCTGAGACCATTGCACCGAATCCAATAGCATAGCCATTGACTGCTGCGATAGTAATGCAATGCCTTGCCTGACGGATGATTCTGATGATTTTCTCTAGCCTCTTGAAGAAGTCATACTTTTCGTGCTTGTCAAGACCAGTGATCATCTTGAGGTCAAATCCAGCACTGAAGGCCTTCTCTCCCTCTCCCGTGAAGACTATTGCTTGTATTTCTGAATCATTAATGAACTTTGAAACCTTATCTGCAAACGAATCCAACATCTCAGCAGTCACACTGTTCAGCTTCTCAGGGCGTGAGAAGGTTATTGTGACGATTGAATCCTTTCTCTCTGATTTAATTTCTCCATTCACATTCATTCACCAATGATACCGCATTTCAGAGAACATGATATAGCCTTTTGGGGAGATGGAATTGAACAGTACTTGGTTAGTAACCTTCATCTGGATTCGAGTCGTATCTACTACTGTGGTGGGGTGACATTGATGCTATCCATTCTTCTTCTATGGCCGAATGTGATTATCTATGGAGTCATATTTGTGATTCTATATCATACAGAATTCAGAAAGGAACGAAAGAAAGGAGTTTATGCACCCTCCTACATCTTCCTGCTTCTATGGCTCTGTGGAACACTGTTTTTTTTCGTTTCTGCCTACAATGCCTACATAGCTGTTCTTGCACCAGATCCTTGGGGGGTTTATATCTCCCCCTCCGATGAAATCATCTATTGGAACACTCTCTGGGGTCTAATTCCCGCAACGATTTTCTTGCTGATACTCTCTATATCATTTGCCATTGATAGCATCCTTTCAAAGAAGATTCCCACCGAGCAATCTCCCAAACCGGGATGGTAGTTGGGCTCATTTCTGGAGGTTCAAAGTATGCTGATTCTATTCTGGCCTGGTGTCATTGTCTTGGGAACAGTTACTTTCTTTCTTCATTTTACATCTTTTAGAGAACAGCGAATGAGAGGAAGCTATGGTAACACGAATTTATTCGTGCTGCTATGGATGGTCGCTTTCCTTGGCTTCTTTGCACTAGCCTACAAATCCTACTTTCCACTCCTCCATCTCGAGATTCATGATCTATGGATTTCACCTTCTGCATACGATGAGTTTTGGAACTTCTATTGGAGCGCATTACTCTCCTCTATAATTTTCCTCACACTTGCGCTCCTAAGTTTCTACGAGAGAGTTATAATTCCAAGAAGGAAGTCTATTCAATGAATAATTGATCCAGAGGCTTCTCACCTTTGTAGATGTACTTGCATTCAGGATAGAGCGCACATCCATAAAAAATACCCTTCCCGTCCTTCTTCTTCTTCTTGATGAGAGGATGTCCTTGGGGATCGACATAGTCTGTTATCATGTCTATAAGTTCCTCAATCTTATCAGCAAGATTCTCATCCCAGTTCGTAGTTCGAAGAGTCTTGGGAGCGGTTTCCACGATCTTTCTATCATTATACATCAATACAGTCTTTATGGCATCACTCCCTTTTTCGCGTGATACTCCGGTGTTCTTGTCAATTGTGGAATATATCCAGATGGACATCTTGTTGAGGAAGGAGATCTTATAGACTGCCTCGAAAACTCCGGGAGGTCTGATTAGTATTGGTTTGTACCTCTTCAATGCCTTCTCAAAATCATATTGAGTCATCTCTACATATCTATCGACCAATTGAATCTCCCAATGATTCTCAGGCAGTTACTAAAGATAAATCCTAGCTATCCTCTTTTTGTAGCAGGCTTTCTACCTTGCCTATGGAATCTTTGATGTATGAATTGTTGGGGTCGAGCTTCAGTGCGTAGAAGAAAGCATCATACGCCTCCTCATATCGCTTCAGTTTCACATAGATTCGTCCCAGTGATATCCAAGCTGTTTCTTCAGTGTCATCGATATCTAGAGACCTTCGTATCATCTCGATGGCCTCATCATCCTGATTTTTCTTCTCAAGAACGTTGCCAAGTCGATGCCAGTTACGAGCATTTTCGGGATTGAGCTTTATAGCTTTTCTGATGTAATCTTCTGCTTTGTCATACTGCTTGAGGAGAATAAGGGACTCCCCAAGGTGTGCCCACGCTAAACCGTTTGCTGGGTCTAGTCTAACTGCACGGGCGAGATACTTCATTCCCTGTTCTGCTGATTTCCGAGATGAGTTAAGCATCACACCGAATGCAATGAGTGCCTCGAGGTTATCAGGATCCATTTTGAGAGCTCTTCGAAAGAGAGCACGAGCTCTATTCTGTTCTCCCTTCAATGCAGCACCCTTGGCTTCTAGTATGAGGTGCTCGATATCCTCGGACATTCCTAGTATCGATTGGATGTACTTTGTTTAACACTTGTGGTAAGATGCATAAAGGGGACTAATTCAAATAGATGGAGTATGTGGGAGCCATATGCGTTTCTTTGAACCTGCAGAGAACCAATCTTGCTATTATTGTAAGAAGATACATACAGTTGAGGATGGCTATCCAATTCGGAATAGCGTGTACTCGTATGAAAACTATGTCTATCGGTGTACATGGCATTCAAGATTTCAATGCTCGAAGTGCGGAAAGGAGTACCATTTCAGCTGGTTCTATTGGTGTCCTGAAACCAAGGAACTCGTCTGTGGGGGTTGTAGCAAACCCCGATTATATCCTGTCAAGTTCTGGGATCGTACTTATGCATACGAATTCTATTGTGAAACCTGTGATACACATCACTATGACCTTCTTTACTCCGAGTACTGTGGTACTCATCCATGGCAAATTGGAATCTTCAAGTTGAAGAATACTATAGGCTCTTCCGATCCATGGCAACCAATGTGGTGCCCGGAAACGCAACGTTCTGGTGAAGCTCTTACCTTGGAGGAGTCATTGAGACTTGAGAATAGAGTCTTCGCTCTTCGAAAGGAGCTGAGTGTCTACGAGCCTGTTGCAGCGATTGTGCCAGAGAATGATATGAACGAGTCTGAAACTGAAGAGGCCTGGGAGAGATTTAGTGAAGAATGGCTGACACGATTGGATTCCGATTCCCCAGATGAAGGTGATATGAATCGAAGGTATGTTATTGACCCTGCATTGATGAAATTAATTGGAGATGTGAGTGGGCATAGGATTCTCGATGCCGGTTGCGGGAATGGTTACCTATCAAGGAAACTGGCTCGCTTGGGTGCAACAGTCACAGGCGTAGATTTTACTAGTCCATTCATCGATTATTGCAAGCGTAGAGAATCTGAGAACCCACTAGGTTGTACATTTATCCAAGCTTCATTGGATGACCTTTCGTTCTTTGACGAAAAGATGTTTGATCTTGTTGTTTCAAATATCGTCATGGTGGATGTCGTGAACTTCAAACAAGCATTTCGAGAGATCTGTAGAGTCCTCACAGATGATGGAAGATTCATCTGGTCAAATACACATCCCGTATTTGGTAGGTCCGGATCTTTTGATGTAAGATTGCCCAGTGACACGGCTCGACCAGAAGAGAGATACCTGAAGCTTGTTGACCGATATTTCGATTCGGGGGGAATACTATTCGACTGGGATGGTCATAACCTCTGGCAAATTGACCGAACATTGGAGGAATATAGCAAAGCATTGAAACAAGCAGGCTTAGTAATTTCGGAGATAATTGAACCAAGACCATCTAATGAGGCTATTCAAGAAAATCCTAGATACTTCGCTTTTGATGGAGATAGATGGACTCATTTTATTATCTTTGAGTGCATGAAGCGATAGTGTAGACATTGCTTCTGAATTACACATTCTGTTTAGCGTAGAACGAGGTCATTATATTTGGGTTCATTCCGAATTCGACATGATAGATATGGGCATATCTCTGAGTGACAATCCAAATCTTCGCAAGCTCGTACGAGAAATCAGGAGTGTTCGAAATCATCCTTTCAGGTTAAAACAGCTTCTTGCTGAATATGAAGCAAACTATGGGGAAGACGCCAATAGCGCGGTACTGCAGATAGTTGCAGAGGACACTAGAAGAATTTGGGCAGGTATTGCGTATGATAAGGGAAGTAACTCTCTTGATGATCTACTTGACTGTCTATGGATACAATTTGAGGATACAGGAGGAGAATTCGCTCTTCATCACGAGGATGGAGCTATTCATGTTTGTGCAACTAAGTGCCCAATTGCAGATGTCTACAAAAGAATTGGAAAGGAATCCTTGGGAATGTTGTTTCATTGCAGCTCGGATCCTTTCATTGTGGAAGGCTTCAATGATTCGATAGAATTCTCATTGGCAAAAACCCTGATGGAAGGGGATGACTATTGCGATCATCGCTATTCTCTGAAGAACTAGCACATTCTCTCTTTAAACTAGGAAATGCAACAGGTTGAGACATACAGACAATGAATCCTCATTGGGTTGTATGCAATATATTTCTCTGGCAAAAAGAGATGAAAGATGATCAGTTTCTGAAGACTATAAAGGACATCAAGGAGAAAGTAGATTCCCTGATGGTAAGATTTCGGAATTTCAGTTATGCTTCCGAGGAATTCTGGGCTGTTCATGATGAGATCGTTCAACTTCTGTACAAAGGACTTGATCTTGCAAACGCGATTGAAGAGGTCGGATATGCTAGGGAATTCAGAGAAAAACTCAATATTCTGAAGGATAGTGTTCCATCCGGCTATTGGAAATAGCACGCAATTGGTCTGAATTAGACGAATTTTGACCAATTGTGTTTATGTTTAAAGAAGGCACAATCGTAAATTTGTATCATTGCACAAGGACAATGGGTTCATTTCATATTTCTTGAAGCAAATAGGGATGTCAGAATATTCGGATACTTTTCATAGCCAAATGTCTGACACCCTCTTTGAAGAGAACGGGATTACACACCCGTCCATCCCATATGTAGTCTGTCCTCGATCAGTGTAATGTTACGCCTTGAATTCCTGGAATGGTTATTCCTGCGTTTCCTTCCACTAGAGTTGTTATGTCTGCCCACTTACCCACCTCCCTGCTCGCCGGTCGAATGCCTGACGTACAATGTCACTGATGTGAATAGCAATTACTCGGGAAGAAGGAGTGGGCTGATGGTTATTTTGACAAGATCGTAATCTGTCAATTTTGTTCCGAGAATCGTTTTTTGACTTAATCATTTAGTGGCAATCGCCTAGCCAAAAATTATGAACATCTTTACTCATAAATATTTGTTAGTATCAATTGATAATCTAGATGCGCGCTAGAGCACGATTCATGAAAGCGCCTGAAAATTCTGCAGGCGATGTGAAGAATTTGGATACATAATATGCGTAATTATCATCTTGCTTCTTCCAAGAAGACATTCTCTAGAATTCCGCCTGTAGGAAGATTTGAATAAGTCCGTTCATAATGAAGAAAACTCTACGGAGCGCGTGATATTCATGGCACAATTAGTTTTCACATATGGAATGTACTTCATTCTTGCAGCCCTGATTACCTACACAATCGCAGTATGGGGCGAACAACTAACACATGATCTAAAGCCCATATTCGTTGTGATGTTCTGTATCGGCGTCTGCTGTGACACGACCGGGACAATGATAATGGCACTGAATCTGGAGTCATTAGGAACTCCCCTCAGTCCGCTGGATGCCCTATTTCATTCTGTCACTGGTTTGGCAGCCATCATTCTAATGCTTATCCATGCCATCTGGGCGATACGGGTGTTATTGCAGAAGGATGAGGTTTCAGCCGCACGATTCCACAGGTTCTCAAAGTATGTGTGGGTATTCTGGTTGATTCCATTCTTCTCTCCGATGATTGCCCAGCAATTTTAGAATGCAAAAAGTCGTCAAAGATATATATCGTTCGCGAGGATTTTTACACGAGAAAGAGTGGAAAAGGAATTGATAACCAAGTGGGTTTCGATAGATCAAATAGATTCTACGGTGCTTTAGCCTTCTTTATTTTCATCATGGCTCCTGCAGGCTTCTTCTTTGGCCAGACCCCTGCGAATGTACGATATGACAATGTGACTCCCTTCCGTGATTATGGGGATTCATCAACGTATCGGATTGAGAACTATGAAGTTGATGTATATCCTCAATCAGATGGTACATTGAATGTCCATCTATTGATTGAGTACTATGTGCTAAGTGGAACGAAAACAAGAGGATTCAAGCAATTCTTGTTGCCAACCCCTAATAGCTATATCTACGGAGCAGAGGCATATGATGGGCAGTCATTAGATGTTCATGTCACTCCTGATGGTATGTACATCGAGGTTGGCTGGACATTTTATTCGCCCTTCACTGGGCCAAAGACAGTTAATGTGGAATTTAATGTGGGGAACGGTGTTTCTCAGGAGTTATTTGCTGACGTAATTCGTCTTCCAAATGCAGGACGATGGGGTGTGAGTGTTAGTAGATCCGTGTACAGAGTGCATCTTCCTGATGGTGCAGGTCTACTAAGCAATGTTTCACAAAGCGTATTCGAAGACCATCTCATAACATGGGACCCTCCAGAGGTCTATGCGACTCCCTTTACAGGGATTGCATCGAGATTTGCTGGTGTTCTCTGCATCGCATTGACGATTATCTGCATAACTGGCATTATTCAGACCGAACGATCCAAGGTCACATTATCTCCGGGTAACCATCCCCGACCGACTTCCTTTCCAGTTGGATTCTTGGCTGCAATGAAATTCGGAGTATCAAAGGCAATCTGGGCCTCATTATTTGCCATGGAGATATATGGGAAAAGGGAATCCAAAGCAAGTATTCTTCCATCCAGATTCATTAGAGGTCATGAGTATGTCATCGCACAGTCAACAGGGGCCGC
>JBHLQH010000065.1:0-12270 GCA_048884965.1 Candidatus Thorarchaeota archaeon
TCTGAATCCACCACGTCTAATGTAAAAGATTATTGCGAACATAAGTAGCATTGAGATGAAGTAGGTCATAGACTCAAGAATTGGGTCGATATCGATGCTGAGAGATCGAATGGCATTGAACATGATGCCTAACACCTCTCCGATAGCTAGAACTGAGATAAAGACCTCAACTAGTTCCATTGCCTGCGTACGTCTCTTATCAAGTTCCTCCTGCTTCTTCTCAGCGAGCTTTTCTCGTTTCTCAACAACACCCGATGCTATATCCGAAAAGAGTGTCTGATGATGAGAGAGGATACCCAGACGCCGTTCAAGGTAGGATACCATTCGATCCACATTGAGATCGTCCATCATTGCCCTCATGAGCTCTGCGTGGTCGCGATAGTTCGAGGTCAGAGTACCTCGAATTAGCTCTATGTTCATGTGAGCCAAGGTATCAAAGTGGATGACCGGAAGCAGACTTCGACGGGTTTCAGTGATGCGTATCTCAGCCACCTCAAGATCCAGGTTATCAAGTTCCTGAGCTAGATCAGAGGTTTCCTCTACAAATGAGTCAAGGATCTCACCAGCGATCTCAATGAGGGTCGATATGAGGCATCTTAGGCGAACAGCGGTCTCAATGGTTTCCTGATACTGAATGATGATCCATCGAGGGTCGTCTGGGAAGGCTAGAACACCATGGTTTTCTGTCGTCACAAGGAGGTCGGTGATATGGGACCTGATTGGTGCGAGATTGCGGATGCCTATCGGCTCTCGTAGGACCCAGTCATCCAAAGCTGCGCGAGCCTCCATCTGACCAAGTAGAAGACCTTTGTAATCAGGTAATTTTGAGGCCTCCTCAAGTGATACCTGACGATCCTCTGCAGGGTCTCTTGTATACAGACCACGACGAATGAGAACATACGCATACCAGTTTAGGTGTGGCACGAAACGGAGTGCGCATTGCGGCTCAAACAGAGGGAAAACCTTGTTGAGAGTCGAAACGATATCCTCGGCTAATGCATTCAGGCGAAGGTAAGTCCGGCCTTCCCAAGTAATATCGTACTCTGCTGAGTGAGGACCGCTGAATGATAGGAGAACCCGAAGATCTGATACCGAGAGCTCGTCTACTTCTGTTTCAAGATAGATGGTGCTGATGCCGTAGCGATATATCCGAACCGATATTCGAATATCGATATCCTGCCCTCGAAATGATAGTGTCAATGGCTTTAGGGTGAAGACCAAGTCTTTCATTCGTTCTTCTCCAAGAACGGTCTCGAAAAGGTCGGAGAGGGTATCCTCATCCACAGTTTCCACTGTGATCCCATGTGCAGCCATCTCCTCAATCAGACTCTTTGTGTCCGCAAGTAGAAGATCGTACACCTTGTTGAGATACTCTTGTTCTCCCCAGAAGCTGAAGAGCCAGGTCATCTGGTTGTCTTTCATGATGAGCTGTTCGGGACTCTCCTCTGTGATTCTTGCATGGTGCTTGAGGAATTCAAGATAGCTTGCAAGCTCTGTATAGGTGTCTTCATCGCCATCCTCTTCCAGTTGTAGTAGGCATTCGGAGATGGTCTTTTGAGCCTCATCGAAGATCTCACTGAACCCATCTGTCCTTAACGAGTCCATTGCCTTGCTATAGGCTGAAACGCCATTGCCATAAAGCTGCCATGCTTTAAGCTGTGTGTCGAACCATTCGGCGATTTCGCTCTCTCCGTCGTTCATCTCTTTGATGATGATCAATCCTTCTGTGGCAAGTTCCACTAGGATCTCAGAAATCTCGGTCATCAATCGAGCATCAGTGGAGATGAGTGCGTTCTCTAGGGATATAGCGGCCTCAACGACACCATTCAAGGAATTGAGGGCTTTGAAGATGGATTGCTCAGACCCTTCGCATGAGTCGATCCCCTTCTTGATCGATACATCTGCATGCTTCAGATGATCTCGTGCCATGGCGTAGTCATAGGAGGATTCCCATCGTGTTTGACCTTGGAGATGAGAATCCAGCGCGTTCAGCAAAAGAGAGAGGATAGGGTCGGTCGCTCGAGAAGCCTCAGTACGTGAGAGAATCGCCGCTGACTCATAGTCGCATGCATCGTACAGCTCTAGAATCTTACCGATGATATCCGTGAACTCTCTGAATGGCAACTTCTCTCGCCCCCTTCCTAGACACGCTTACGCAAAAGGAACTCGGACTCCATCCGTTTGAAACCCTTCTCATAGAGCAAGTCGAGGATATCCTGATGGTTGTCTTGCACCCATAGCTCAACTATGTCAGATTCAACAAGGTCCATGCATGCATTCAAGACCATTGGACCATATCCCTCCTGTACATGGAAGGGTATCTCAGTATGAGGATCTTCTACCTCTTGCTTTATGAAACGCACATACCCGATGGGGGAGCCTTGCGAATCTGTGACAGCTAAGCCTTCCTGTGATATCGTTTCCAGCCAGCTAGCTTTGTCTCGATTCCCCCAGTAGGCATCCGGAGTGAGTGTCATGAAAGCATCGACCATTGAAGGCTCAGGATCTTTGAAATAGAGCTCGGGTTTCATATCAGGAATCCATTTCTTCCCTCTCAAGCGGAGAATGAGGTAGGTCATTCCATAGTCCATCTTCTCATAGAGAGCTAGTGCACGGAAGTTGTCTGTCTTCACGCCTATGGCCAAGTGGCTGATACTAGGAGATTGTGCCAGTAGCAATTGCTCAGATTGCTCGACTAATTTGCTTCCAATCCCTTTCTGTCTGTGTTCGGGAAGGACTGCCAGCTCCCAAACGAAGCCCCAATTTAGCTCGGAGTTCAAGATATTGATGACAACGCCTACGATCTCATCACCAAGGACAGCGACTCGCCAGAGTTTGGTAAGGGTGCCAGACTCCCTGCTACGTTCCCACCACTTGTGGAAACGCTCCTCAGGTAGCTCATCTACTCCAGGAAGACCACTCATATAGACCTCGTAGAACTTGTCGCGTTCCGATTCATCTGGTGCTCGAATGACAATGTCGTTCATGAGTTCCTCACATTCAAGTTGCAAAGACCCTCTTCCAGATATGAATCATTCTCCATTGGGAAATCATCTGAATCTATTCTCGAGATTAATCAAAAGAAAAAGGGGTATCTGGTAGAAGCCTACCAGACAACCGTATCTATTCTAAAGTAGATAGTGTATCGACAGTCACCAAGGTCAACTCGAGAACCAGACCAGTACCATCCATTTCCGACATAAGAATGCCAGCTGGAAGGTGCCCAATACCACTGGAAGGTTGGGTATTGATCGTCTGAGTCGATATCATCGACCTCCCACGCCTCTATACGCACCTTGGCATCTCGATTGTAGTTGATGATAGTGTAGAAGTACTTGTTCCAATCTAGGGCACCGGCACCATTACGTGACCAGTATCCATCTGGAGTGTCACCAATCTTTCCATTTCCAGGATAGCCCTGTTTTGTTGGATATATACCATCACCTGAGATGCTCTTGATGTACATCTCACCTGCACCTTTGGGCCAAGGATCATAGTCATTGTCATAGTATATCTCATCAACAAAGATCGTCAATTTGTACAATCCAGTTCCAGCTGACCAGGTTGTGGATCCTACTTCACCTGCAATGACAGAGCTATATTGACTCTGCCATAGGTCATCAGGGGAAACCCCTAGACCGAGGGTACTTGTCTCAGCATCGAGGTCTATCCCGAGAATGTGGTAGTATGCGGCCCATGCCGCCTCAGAGCAGTAGTAGCCCCTGACACCAGAGAGAGGATTTGAATCGGTAGCATAGATCTGCTTCGAGGTCCATCCCCAATCATAGGCTGGACCCACAGGGTATCCATCGATCCCGCCCGAGAGCTGGGACTTGAGGAAAGTGATCACTGCTGACCGTTCGGAGCTAGTAAGAGTGACGCCATTTCCTTTCATCACTCGTAGCACCAATGCATCCTCAGCATGAGCATTCACTGCTGTATACCACGTATCGTAGCCCAATCCATTCCCTTGTACATCACTCTTTGTAGAATGGATGCAATAGGGTGTTCCAACGGACATCCAGACCTTATTGGTCCTGTCCCAAATTTGCTCGCCTTGCTGTACCAATCCGCAGTAGATTACTGTATGTGAGTAATCCCCGGGAATCAGATAGTCGAAGAAAGAACCGGGAGTGCCTAAGATGATGATATCACCTGGTAGGCATCCGCTATAGCTTACCTGATTCACACCATCACTAGCAAAAGCAGCCGCTGGCTGAACAGGCATTGCCATTAGGAAGAGCGCACTAGCAAGGAAAGCGGTTAGTAATATCCTATTATTCCTCCGCAACGCACACACCTAAATCGCTGTTATGGTATAAACAGGCATATATCAATTGTTATTTTGATTTTTGTCCCATATATCCTCATTCAATGGCTGAAACGGGCATTGCGCCAAGATGATAGTTCTTTATTATGAATACTAGTTTTCACCTAGATTCTATCGGAGAGAATACCATGCGCGCGTTCATCAGTATCCTGCTATCATTACTAGTGATCATGACTTTGGCCACACCTCAACACATTGGGAATATGGGATTAAACCGCCAAGCAGTGATCACGACGCAAGTCGAAACACCAACAGGAAGATACCTTCCTGGGTTTGTATATGACCTTGTGAATGAACGGGTTATGATGTTCGGTGGAGCAACTGCGGATACTCCGCTAGGGGATTCTTGGGGATTCGATCTCTCCACAGGTCGCTGGACTGAACTTGATTTCGAGACCTCACCAATGCCGCGGCATTCCACAGCAATGGTGTATGACTCAATTGATGAGGTCATTGTCCTCTTCGGAGGGTACGATGGCAGTGAAAGATTGGCGGATACCTGGATCTTCAATTGCACAACAGAGATGTGGATAGAGGTGACACCTACCATCTCGCCGCCTCCTCGGATGAACCCAGCAATGGTATACGATTCCGTCAATGACAAGGTGATTCTCTTCTCAGGATATCACAATAGTGGACCAGATATCGCAGATACTTGGGTGTATGATATTCAGGAGAACGAATGGATGGAAATGGACCCTCTGGTCGTACCACATGCTCGCTATGGTGCGAGCTTTGTATTTGATGATGTAACCGAGAGAATGCTCATCTTCGGAGGGAATTCAGACGGTTTCCTTGATGACACTTGGGGGTATAGCTTTGCGAATGATACATGGACCAATCTGGGTCCATCGACTCACCCTCCAGAGTTGAAATGGTCAAGCTCTGTATATGATTCTTCAAATCATAAGATGATCCTCTTTGGTGGTGATGAGGGCAGCCACAATGTGAATCGTACCTGGATATACGACCCTGTGACTAACGAGTGGGAAGAGCGTGAACCAGAAATAGCTCCACCACCCAGAGAAGGATTCGCATTTACTTTTGACACTACCAATGAGAAGGCTATTCTCTTTAGCGGGACCAGTGAGTATCCCGACCTGCGAGATGATGTTTGGAGCTATGAGTTTAGTACGAATACATGGGAAGAGATTGCTCAGATTGCAGATACTTCTACAGAAGCACCCGATATTCTTGTTGTATTGCTGATTGTTGCCCCCATTATTGGGATTACTGCTATTGCAAGCTATATTCTCTTGAAAAGAAGCGCATCCAAAAAGTAGAATCACTTCGTTTCCAGAAATAGAAAGAGAGATAGGCTACCGAAGCAATCCAACTACTTCATTGGAGTTGATTCTATGAAGTGCATTGGCACCGAATCTAAGGAGTCGATCATCAAGCTCTTCGGGGACCATGTCTCGTCAGGCAAGGTCGAGTTCTATACTTCCTTCGAGATAGACTTCGTTTTGGGAAGACGAGAGGGCCCATGGATGTATGATGTCACAGGAGATAGGAAACTCCTGAACTGTCATTGTAACGGAGGTGTGTTCAATCTTGGCCACCGGCATCCTGTCATCGTGGAAACATTACGCAATGCCTTAGAGGAGCTTGACATCGGAAATCACCATTTGATCAGCGAGCAAAGGGCACTGCTCGGAAAAGCTCTGGCAGATAGCTCACCATCTGAGATCACGCGCACTGTGTTCGGGGTAGGAGGTGGTGAGGCCGTGGACTTTGCTATCAAGCTAGCCAGAGGTTACTCGAAGAAGCACAAGATCATCTATGCCACGTCGGGATATCATGGACACACAGGACTAGCCTTGGCTGCAGGGGATGTGCATTTCAAGGAGCCTTTTGGACCATTGGCTCCTGGTTTCATCGATATTCCTTTTGGAGATGCTTCAGCAGTCAGAAATGCGATTGACACAGAAACTGCAGCGGTTCTCTTTGAAACCATTCCAGCGACTCTTGGGATGCCCTTACCCCCTCAGGATTTCTACAAGGAAGTACGCGAAATCTGCGATGAGAAGGGCGTTCTGTTAATCCTGGATGAGGTCCAGACCGGACTTGGGAGAACTGGCAAGCTATGGGGCTTCGAGCATTACGATGTGGTCCCAGACATCTTTGTCATCGGTAAGGGCCTCTCGGGAGGGCTCTATCCCATATCAGCTACCTGCTACCGAGAAGACCTAGATTCGTTCATGAATGAGCATCCCTTCATCCATATCTCGACCTTTGGCGGTGCAGAGATCGGATGTGTCGTTGGGTCCAAGGTCTTGGAAATTGCGTCATCACAGAAGTTCTTGGACCGTGTGAATGTTCAGGGACAAAAGGTCGATGAATCGCTCCAAGAATTGAAAGCAGCATATCCAGACATCTTCACAGAACTTAGAAGGAAGGGAATGTTCATGGGGATAAAGATGAGTGATTCTGGATATGGTCCGCTCATGAGCATCGCATGCATCAATAGCGGCATCTTTGCTGTCTATGCTGATAATGACAAATCAGTACTGCAATTCCTACCACCACTAATCATCGAGGATGATGAAATAAGACACGTTCGCAATTCGATGGATATGGCGTTCAAGTATGCACAAGACCGCCCTGAGTACTTGGAGCTAGCTAGGAGTCTGTGAGGAGGAGATAATGAATGACAATTTACATAAATGAAGATCTATTGAGGGAGTTCGAGGAGAAACTCAACCCTTCGAAACCTGAGGAATCACCTATTCCAGCTAGGATACTTGGATATGGCGAGATCAGCACCGTGTTCGAGGTCCTAGATGAAAGCCAGCAGGACATCGCGTTCAAGCGCATGCCTCTTTTCGATAGCATTGGGGAGGTCGCTACGTATAGCAAGGTATACTATCAATATCATGACTGGCTTGCAAAGATAGGTGTGGAGATACCAAAGTATGGTGCTACGACCGTCACCACTCACAAGGGGAGGACAGTCCTATATCTCTATCAAAAGAAGCTCCCTGAGGCTTCCATCGGTAACAAGCTGATCCATATCCTTGACTTGGAACAGGTCGAACATCTGGTACTGATAGTCCTGCGGGAGCTCTTGAAGGTCTGGGATTTCAATGCGGCCAATATTGGAGCGATTCAGGTAGCTATTGATGGGCAGATATCGAACTGGGCAGTAAAGGATTGGAGAGAAGGACTAACAGAGTTGGATGACACCTCTCAAGTCTATTATCTTGATACAAGTACTCCATTGTTCCGCATCGATGGACATGAACAGCTTGATGTTGAGCTGTTCCTCAAACCCACACCTCCGGGTATGCGATGGATATTGAAGAAGTTCTTCCTCCAAGAGATTGTTGACAGATACTATGATTTCAGGAAGGTAGTGATAGATCTTATCGCAAATTTCTACAAGGAGCAACTACCAGAATATGTACCCGTGATAACTGAACTAGCGAACGATTTTCTTCTAACTGAAGCAATGAAGCATGATATAGACATGATATCGATAGAAGAGGTTGAGGACTATTACAAGGACGATGCATCCACATGGAAACTATACCTCAGGATGAGAAGATTTCACCGGTTTATCAAGACCAAGATTCTCCGAGGGTACTATGCCTATATTCTCCCTGGAAAGATTGAGCGATAGTCATGGTAGAGAAACGATACGCAGCGGAAGATAACTTGCTACTAATGCAAGAACAACAAGCATAGCTGGAACCACCGCGTAATACATGAGATGTGTTTCAGGGGGACCAATGAATAGATAGGTGACTAACCAGCCGGCGATATGTGCGATTACCACGATCGCTACAAGTTTCTTCCAGATTGACTTTGGCTCATCCTCAATAGTTGTATCATCAATGATTACTTTTGACCCCATATCGAATCCTCCAAATGATAGCAGGAGCATTTCGCCCTCCGAAATGAAAAGCACATTTCGAACTGAATAATATTCCGATGCAATTCTCTTCGATTTTTTAGATACTCCTGCCTAATAATCAGCATGTAATACTTAGCGAGAGTAATTCTACTTGAGGTTAGATATTTGCGGAGAAGGCTGTCCGGGTTCTTGGTTATACTAATGTTGGGGCAGTTCGCGCTACTAGTCTGCACTAGTCAAATAGCTCTCCAAGTTCTTGGATCTGAGAGGCTTGTCGGAGAAGGAGGAGGGTATAGTCACTGGAATGGAAATGCGATATTCTATTGCAATTTCACGCTTTCATCATATTCCGAGATGTTTGAATTTGCTAGCAAAGAAGTAGGATTTGAAGTACTGCTGTGCGTAGATGTAGAAACGGGAGTGAATCTGACCATAGAAGAAATAGGATTCTACCTGACGCCATCGGATTATATCTTCTATAGGACAATGGACCCTCCAACAGTAGAGGTCGGTCATCTGGATACCTCGTTCGAATTCCAGAATCTCAAGAATGTTACTATCAGTGGAGTAACTTCAATTGTAGCTCAAAGTGTCGAGGGAAGGTATTTCGATAATCTATCCATCGGAATGGGCATACAGTATCGAATCCAGTCGAAATATGAGAATACTACCATTGCGTATTCGAGGACAATGATAAGTCGGTACATACTACCATTCAAGGTGTATTCGGTAATCTTGAGATGGGACATCTGGATGATGACATTGATTTCAACAATTGCTGTAGGTGTGCTTGTTTTATTCTATAACGTCAAATATGGGACAGTTGGAGAACTAGGAACTACACAGGGCAAAGAGTTAATGTTGATCCGCATGTGAGCCTAGTCGGTGTGTACTGTGTCAGATATTGAGTCAAGCACAACAAAAATCATAGCAGAGTTGGTCATTGCTCCTTTCGGTGTAGGAACGAGTCTTAGCAAATATGTCAAGGAATCAGTTAAGGAACTTGACAAATTCCAGGGTATCAGAGTAATCCATACACCGATGAGCTCAATCATAGAGGCAGATACACTTGACCAGATACTCGAAGCGACCAAGCTAGCCCATGAGAAGATGTTCGAGGTAGGAGCGGAGAGAGTTTCGACATTGCTCAGAATAGATGACAGAAGAGATGTGCCTCGAAGAATGGAGGATAAAGTCAAATCTCTTTCATGAGCTTGTTCTATTATCTGGACGTCGTGTTCGAAACTCTGGAATTATATCGATATGACGCAATATCAAGATTGAAAGATGATGATGGAAAGGAAAGTAATCGCAATAGCTGTTGTGCTTGTAGCAGTAGTTGGAGTGAGTGGTTACGCTCTACTCTTAGGTTCAATTGGAACGACACAAGTCCCGCCTCCCAACGAACCTCCTGGGGATGAAACGATCATCATTACCGCAGGGGATGTTGTCCTTTGGGCAGAGGCCGAGTACTGGCAGGACTTCATGCCAAGTGATGACCCATCGCATCCATTCTTCGCAGTTATTCGAGTCAATATAACCAACAATGGAAATACCACCATAGAGAATCTCGGTGCTCTTCGAACAACAATATACTACAATGACACCCTAACCCCATTTGTCACTCTCAATTTGACTCAGGCAATTCAGACACTCGTGCCAATCACTGTAAGTCCAGGCGAGAGTATAGTTATCGAGTATATCAATGACAGAAGCACGGTTTTTTCACCTACCATAGATGAAGGAACTGGACTCTACTCCCAAGTTCTTTTCAGATGGGGAAGCGGCCAAGAGGCAATATTGACTACAACCCCGACAGAACTATATTTCACATTTTAGATAACCAGTGCATTCGGTGATAACGAAAATGCACTGTGAGAAATGCTCCAAGGAGGTCGTCATTATGGGAATCCCATTAGATACGATCTCCAATGATGAGTTAGATAGGATTACAGAGGAGATTGAGAGAGAAGGAAAGTTGATTCTCTTCAATCCACCACCATTTAGGCCCTATCACTGTCCAATCTGTGGATCCGAGCTGAATGATTAGAGCCAAGGCAGACAAGATATTTGAAATGCCACTTTTGGAAACTGATAAATTGATGCTATGTTATGCATAATTCCATTATTGGGATTCAGATGACAAAATGTCATCTATGAGGAGGTTTGGTTTAAGCTGTCAAAGGATATGAAAATAGGTTCCTTTCTTATGACCGGAATGGGAATCTTTGCGATACCTTGGTGGTAGCACAATAGCATTCGTCGTGGGATTGATATTATATGCGTTGGCAATAATCATTCCTGCCAAGGAGTTTCTCGGCAAGAAATCTGAGTGAAAGGACTATCCTTTCCTCCAAATGTCAACTGAACTCTTTGAGAGTATGAGATAGTCGTAGTTCTCTCCAAGGACTTCCTTAATCTGTATTTTCTGATCTCCAGTCAGCTGCACGGCTTTCGAAGCCATCTTCGTAGTCCACATTTTTCCAAACGGGACATTAGCGGTTGTATCTAGCTGGATAGTCAGTTTTGCAGGACCGAAACCTGTAAGCATCTTAACATGCTCTCTTTGTCCAGCAGTGAGGGTTAGTATGATCGTCTTTGAGCCCATAGCAACACCACAGTCCTTATTGTAAGGTAATTCCTTTCCTATAAACTTGTTTTCCTTCTATGATTCTTCAAGCTTGTCAAGAGAACTAACGAACTTCTCAAGGCATTCAGGTGTGTTCAAGAACACGATTCTAAGGTAGTTGTCACCAATAAATGGGTCAAATGCACTACCAGGAGTTGTAAGAATTGAATCTCTCTCTAGAAGTCTATAGGCGGTTTTCCAGTCGTTCCCGGGTATCCTCACATATTGGTATGTTGCACCTTTAGCCGCCACAGTCTGAAGGTTGTCTGAATTCTCAACTAGGTCTGTCAGATACTTGCTTCTGCGTTCGATCTCATTGAATTGCTCTTTCCGGTAGGTCTTATCTTCCTTCAATAGAAGGGCTGCGAGTCTTTGAGAGTGTAGGTTGACACCGAATCCGAGTTTCGCTATTCGTCGTATCTCTTGAAAGTCTGCATGGGCGTTCCCTTCAGGATCATGGAGTATGGTAAATCCAATCCGTATCTCTGGAGCCCGCCACACCTTGCTGAACCCATGCATATAGATGACTGGAATGTCTCTTGAGTGTGATAGGATTGACGTATACGGCACGAAAGACATCTCATCGTAGACCTCATCTGTAATGATTATCTGATCAAATTCCCCAGCGAGATTCACAATCTCTTGTATCGATTTTCTACTATGTACATCACCAGTTGGATTCGAAGGACTGACTAGTACAATGTAGCCCGGCTTCTTCCTCTTCCCAAGTTCTTGGCGGAGCATATCACAATCAATGGCCCATTCTAGTTCAGGAGTGCATCGTGCATACCATATATCAGATGTCTTTCGCATGTATTCGTACAGGGGCCCGTAGAAAGGAGTCTGAAGACCCATGGACTTCCCAGCCAATGCTATGGAAAGGAATGCAAAGGCACCCCCTAAACCGTTTGAGATAATTACATCATCATCTTTCACGGATATTCCAGTGAATTCTTTCGTTCGCTGTACGATTCCACTCACAAGATCAAGACTCGCATCCGGATAGCCTTTCTCATAGTCAGTACCCGATAGGAATTCAAAGATTGCTGGGTCTGGCCTGAACCCATACCGAGGCGGGTCGCATTGCGCGACATTGATGAGATTTGGAGTTGCATATGCTCGCTTGTTAAAGGTGTTCAGCTTGTCACTATAGCCCAATTCCACTACTGGTCACCACACACATTCTCTTTTGACACAAGCCAACTTTCATTAGTTTTGGTTATGACACAGTTGGAGAATACAAAAGGAGTGACATATATCCTTGGATAAAGCTTCAATCGATTCCTTGTTCCAGTATCACTTCGAGTTCAACCGTAGACTGTTTGACTATTGTACAACAAAACTATCTGAGAGAGATTTCAAGAAGGACTTCGACTATTCTCTCGGTTCCATCCGGAACCTCTTCGTACACATCATGAGTGTTGATGATAGATGGTTCTCTGGATTACGCAAAGT
>JBHLQH010000066.1:0-11984 GCA_048884965.1 Candidatus Thorarchaeota archaeon
TCGAGAAGACTCACTGTATCACGTGCGATGTCCTTCTCGCGATAGGAGCTTGTGCATCCCACGAAATAGACATATTCCGCCTTTTCAGGCCATTCGCGATTTCCGAACAGCTCTAATCTATCCGCTGCTGCTTCCTTGTAAGGATTGTACTCATTCTTGATTGACTCTTCTATCAAGTCATGCTTCTTCATCGAATTTCCGCTTTCGAAAAGATCTCTTCGAAGAGCTTCCATCATTTCTGGTAGACGGATACCTTCTGCTGTGGCAGTGCATGTTTCTTGACAGTTCCGGCATGTAGTGCAGGTATATGCCCAATTGATGACATCATCAGTGATATCGAGCTCACCATCAATGAGATCATTCATCACCATAATTCTACCTCGTGAAGCATAGGTTTCGAAGCCTAGGACATTTTTGACTGCACAAGGATGAAAGACATCTCTATTCGAAGCTACTGTCTTATCTGCAAGTGAGCAATCTCCACATCGGGCACATAACCATAGGTCCTCTTTGTACTTAGATAGATGTTTGAACTGCATTTACTTAACCCCCGTGAATGTATTTGGTGCGAAGATATTATCAGGGTCAAGTGCGTTCTTCACTTTCCAATATGTTTCAAGAAATGTACTGTCTGATTTTGACAATGTCCTGTTCTCCCAGAGGAGTCCATTCCAATAGGGACATCCTCCTGTTTCAATCACAGCATCAAGTAGTTCGTTCCATGCTTTCAATGCAAGTTCCATCTTCTCTTGATTTGGCGGAAATAAGGTAATCCATCCAGTAGCATATGTTCTCTCTGCACCGAGGCAGCTTGCAATCCACTTGATTCCGTTATCCAACAACTTGTACTTCTCAAAGATTGCCCATGCCTTGTGCATTATATCGGGAATTCTAGGTATAGGTCGAAGATGACAGGTGTTTAGCCAGAATCCGTTATTGTATAGAGGCTGTACTAGGTTGAAGAGTTCTCCCCAATGCATTTGAGATGCGAAATTCCCTAGGTCCTTCCCTCCGTGGTTCATAGCAATCTCTCTGACAATCTCCATCTTTCGTATTGCTAGCTGTTCATCAGTTTCTTGTACAATTGCAGCAAAGAATGAATGAATCTCTGGATGACTATCTAAAAAGCCCGGGAAGAAAGTGTCGGTGGATTGGCGGTCTGCAAGTAGATTTAACTCTTCAGTCAACCCCCTCTTCTGGACCTCATGGAATGCTTTTGTCGCCTCTTCTAGTGTCTTGAATCCAAAGTCACCGTAGGTAATGTGCTCAGCTTTCGGATAAATCTTGAGAGTGACTTTGGTCTTTACTCCTAGCGTTCCTTGGTCGCCCAGGAATATTCCTGTCAGATCATTATAGGTTGAGTATCTTCCAAAGATTTGTGCTGACTCATTCCAGCCTGTACCAGTTTGAATTACATTTCCATTCGCGAGAACTACTTCTAGTGATACAGTACCTTCAGGTGAGGGTCCATATTTCGAGGCGGCATATCCAATGCTATTGATACTTGTCGAGCCTCCGACAGTTCCGACATTCCCACCATAGGGTCCTCGAAAACCAAGCTTGTACCCTTGCTCGTCTAGACGATGTATCAGTTCCGCCCAGCGAAGACCTGCTTCTACAGTAACAGTCATGACGTCCTCATCTATTTTTATGATTTTGTCCATCTTGACCATGTCAAGCATGACCATCCCCTGTTGTCTGGGCAGACAGGCACCACAAATCCCATTTCTTCCCCCTACAGCTACAAGTGGAGTCTTTGTAGAAGCACACAGCTTCACAATAGATTGGATTTCCTCGACGCTCTCAGGCATCACCACTATCCCAGGTCTTTCTGCAGTAAGATGACATGCATCCATTTTATAGGCTGAGATGATTACCTGATTATCATTAACACGGTCTTCGCCCACAATGGAAACGATATCACTGTAGAGCGAGTGGGTTCTTGAAGATCTAACAGCCGTCATATTCCACACTCGTGTTTTCAGCAATATTCCCACTATAAGTAGTCAGCGTTCTTACTCTCTACGACGGAACACTTTATGTATCCGAAGGAACTCCTTGTTGCGAGGATAATAGTGAAACGAATTGGAGTAGTTCTGGGACGTGGTGGGCATACTGCTCAGACATTTGCACTAATTGACTTATTGGGAAGGAAATTTGAATACCTCTATCTCATCGGACTACTAGATAATCTGACACCAAGGAAGATTCGGATTCCTGGGAAAGTCCTGAAAGTTTTCGCTCCTCGACTACTCCCACAAGATTCCAAGGTGATGTCAATCATAAGGACTCTTGTTACGCTTTTCCTCTCTTTTGCGTATCTCCTTGGTTTTAGACCAGATGTCGTCATCAGCTGTGGTACCGGTATGACAGTCCCCATCTTCTATGCAGCACGTTCTCTTGGCATTAAGACCGTATTCATCGAGAGTATGTCTCGTGTAGAGAGTTTGTCCCAGACAGGTCGAATGTTACTTGGGAAGACATCATTGTTCTGTGTACAATGGGCGGACTTAGCTGCACGAACTCCCGGTGCGACCTATGGAGGTCAGCTCCTATGATTTTCGTCACAGTAGGAACAGCCTTCTATGATCCTCTCATATGTCAAATTGACAGCTTGGTAGAGCAAGGACTCATTACGGATCCCGTAGTTGCTCAGATTGGTAGAGGGCAATACATCCCAAAGAACTTCAGCTACTTCAGATTCCTGAGGAACTTAGATAGAGCCTATTCTCTGGCAGAGGTAATTGTCAGCACGGGTGGCGCAGGAACAACAATGGAATGTGTGACAAAAGGATTGAAACTTGTCGTGGTAGAGAACACCAGCCTTGCAGAAGGTCATCAAGCCCAACTCATCGGAGAGATGGAACGACGCGGTCACCTAATCTGGTGTAAAGACTTGAAGAGCATTCGAAGTGACATCGAGTCTGCGAAAAATACTGTATTTCAACCTTTCAAATCAGATCCTCCTTTGATCCATAAGTACATAATCAAACTACTTTCGACTCGTTGAGTTATCCACTGAAATCCATTTGGCGCCAATTTAATGGGCAAGAAATTAGGAAAATTACATCATGATTCCCTTTTGATACCCCTGTATGTATCCACGTATTATCCAGATATTTGCTGAACTATTGTCTGGATTTGATGTGCTCTTTATATTGAAATTCTCCATTGTTCCACTGGAAGCAGAGGTTAGTAAAAACCGTGAAACGAAAGACCGGATGTTGCTAGTCTCTGGAACCACCGAGGTGTACCAAAATGAGCAAGAAAATCAATCTTATTCGCACTCGCGGATTAGGCCTATCACTTCGACTTTTCAAATATGAGAAGTTGGATATGACAGCGACAGCGCTAACAAAGAAACTCAAGGAATTTGAATACAAGCCGAAGAAGGGAGAAATCTCCAGCGGTTTCATGAATGTGAAGACTGCTGGTACCATTACAGTTGCAGAATTCATGGCCGAGTTCAGAGTTCCTTACTTCTCCTACAGCGACACAGGCGACAGAGTCGGTTCTCATGTAGTGAGCCTTGACAAAGCAGAAGTCCTGATAAAAACCGAGAGTGGGACAATCGAAGTCAGAGGATCTGAGCGTATTGCTAGCAAGTTTGCCAGACTTCTAGAAGAAGCAACAGGTGCGAAAGTAAGTGTTCTCAATCTAAATGGAGGAATAAAGAAACTCTATGAGAAGGCTTCAGATATTTCTGCAGTACTTCTCAGTGATGTTGAGAAGGGACCATTACATCAAATTGAATTTAGGGGATCTGGAATTCAGACTGAACCTGAGGTCGGTATGTATGAGCGAAGATACAAAGGCGCGATAACCCGCTTCAGAGGAAGCTTTGTCTATCCGACATCGAAGGCAATGTATCCTACCGTGATTAATGGAATCAAGGGTTCGCTTATGATCTATGGCTCAGGCGATGGTATCCCTGAGAAGGACGTAGAATGGATCGTAAAAATGATGGAAGATGCTGCACCTTAGGTGCATTATGGACGGGCCCTCGGTGGCCCTTCCTTCTCCTTTTGCATTGGAATCTAAATCACTCAGTGCCAAGCCACTCTGCGGCTTGTCTCTTCTGACCAATTATTGTCCGTGTATTGTCAATATACCATCTTGTTTTATCTCGAAAGCGTGGCCAAAAATCAAAGAATAGTTGTGGATTATCTGTTTCAAGAAGAAGATATCCATTCCACTCGGTTCCCCATGCATATCTGTAATCGCCAATAATCACAAGCTCTTCTGGCCAATTCTTACTAGAAAACTCTGTCCAGAATTCCTTTGCCTTGCCAGCTTCCTCGGGAGTCATCTTCATGAATCGATAGAATACAACAAATGAATAAGTCATTCAGCGGCCTCCGAATAATGGAAAGGTTTCGGTGCATTAAAAAGATTGGCTCCTTACATTGATAGTGAAGGGAATGAGTGAAGGCAATTTTGATATCGTACGTAGAGAGTTCAAGCATGGAAAAGTTGCGTACAGTTTCCAATGGAATAAGACAAATCATGAGAAGATAGGCAACTCAGAGGGTGATTCTGCCTCTCTCTGGGCTCATCTTCAGACAATAACACAAGGCAAGATGTCTGAAGAGCCCTTCACAAATCCTTTCTATCAAAAAGCATCTGGTCTACGTTTCAAGAAAATGTCTACCGCCGCAAAGGTGAGCTTCAGAAAGAAACTCGAAAGAAACGGAACCATAAGAAAAGACATCAACCATGACCTTGTGTCTATGATTCGTGAGTTTCACCGACATCGGGATGATGAGTCATATCGTGCAGATCATGGGATTCTCTCTGATTTTCTTTACCAAGATCCATACTCAATTGCCATTGAGGTTCCAGTCTGGTCTGACCCATTTTCATTATCTGGGCACATTGATTTAGTACGTATCATCGATGATGTGATTCATGTATGTGACTATAAGCCAGGTCCTCTTGATTCAACAGCTCGACGATTCTTTGACTCGATCCCGCAGATAGCCGCTTATGGTGAAATGATGTCACATCACCTCGCATCGACCCTTCGAAGCGCGCTCAATGCGCCGTTGCTGCCAAAAGTTCTCTGTTGTATCTTTGATTCGCATTCCTGCTGGGAATTTGGTGCGGAAATGTTTGTTACTCTGAGAGTTGCAGATATGCTAAGCAAATTCTAAGACGTACCATTAACGAGCACTCGCATATTGACAATTTCCTCAAGCAAAGGCATGTCAGAACCAGTTCTGCTCATCATTAGCTGAATGGTAGGTCTCTCTGATACAAGTCCTTCGCGAATCCTGGAAAAGTACTTTTCACTTAAGATGCCAAAGCTACTTAGCGCCGGATCTACTGGAATCCATCCCTTGTTCTCAAGATATATCTCCGACCAAGCATGGGGCTCTGGCTCTGGACCTCCTCGGAAATAGTGTCCGACGACTCGTCTAGATGGGATTTTCACTGCTCTGCACAACGCAATAAACAGGTCCGATAGCTCATCGCAGTCACCCTCCTTCCCTTTAGCGGCTTCAGCTGCCCCTAATCTTACATCCAGGTGCGTTTTCAACTTCACTCGCTCTCGTACTACTTGGAACGCTAGTCTTGCATAGGACTCGTCATTAGAACTGCTTTCTGCAATACGTTCAGTGAGTTCCTGGATTATCGGGTTGTTTAGTTCCCAATGTTTCTGCAAAGTGCAATAAGTTCCCCTAAGCTGCTTTAGCTCGTTATTTGGAGAAGGGGTCGGTTCAAGAAGCCAATCTCTGGAAATTGTATCAACTCTCATAATGACAGTAGGAGAAAAATTCTCACCAGGATTTAGTTCAGGAACCTTGATCATTGCAACCATGTTGTTTTCAGCTTTTTCTAATACACGGGCTGGTGGAAACACATCCAATGCTTCTAAGAACTGATTGTCCATATCCGTGAGAAGGTGCCAGAGCATCTTCCCATCTTTCATTTTCGTGGCTCCACGATTCTGGACATTCGCTTGCATCTCTACTAATAGTCTCAAATTTCAGACTCCGTGAATTGGGGATTTCATGGAGGACTATTTCGAATAGATTTATGTGTTATTCTGTGGTTGCTTTGTTGACTCTGTTCGAACTATGATAGATTGAGGTAATCTCATGTCAGGGGATGAGGAACGATTTTCCAAAGATGATCAAGAGGAAGTAGTAGACAAGCTATTGAACGACCTCGGAGTGGATAAGGACATGAGGAAAGATCTCGTTGATTCAGGTCGTATTTCAAGTGACTTGTTGAAGGTCGCCTCGTCTGAACAAGTTCGCCGCAGGATGGAGATTGAGAAGAGTATAGCACGTCTTCGTGATAGTCTGAATTTACTCGAAAGGAATGTAACTCAAATTGAGAGTTCTATAGATCGGATTGAGAGAGACCTAATTCCCGTTGTACTATCATTTCTAGTATCGCTGAAGGGTAATCTTGTCAATATTCGAAATACTGTTATTGACCAGAGCAAGCGCCAAGCGAAAACAAATCTTCAAGCGACATATGCTGATACTACTGTGAGAAAGCTTGTAGAAGAGAAATTCGTTCCACTTGAAGAGAGTCTTAGTAGCGACATGTCCGCTCCAATTATGGAAAAGGTTCGAGAGATCACTGACGGATTCAAGGATTTTCTCAAGTTAACAGTTGATGAGATGACAAATCTGAAAGCGAGCGTTGAGGACTATACTCAACGAACAAGCACAGAGCTAGAATTTCTTACAAAAGAATTGAGTATGAAACCAAAAGTTGAGGTGCCAAAGGAAGTCAAGGATGAGCTAACTGAGTTGAATAGAAAAGCTGAGCAGCTACAGCATGAGCTCAATCTGTCCCTTCAGAAACTTGAAAACAGGGAAGCCGAAATCATTGCTCTCCAGACGAATTTGGCGGCAACACAATTGCGAAAAGAAAGTCTAGAAGAATCATTAGAATCCATACGTAGCGCTCCTTCTACAGACCCAACTATTGTGACTGAGCTTCGTCAAAAGATCAAAACTATGGAAGCTGAAGATGATCTACTGCAGAAGCAACTAACTGAATTCAAAGATACCTTACAAGATAGGGAAAGCACCATTGCAGATCTTAAGTCATCGCTGTCTCAAAGGGAACTTGAGTGTGAAGACTATAAACAAAACATAGCTGCGCTTGAATTTGAAATTGAAGGGTTCAGTTCCCGCGTTCAAGAGATTGATGAACTCAGAGCTCGTGTTCGTTCATTAGAATCAGGGGACACAATGAGAGAGCTGGAGCGGATGAGAACCGAAGCTGAGCGACTGAAAGCTGCTAACGATAGGTTGACCAACGATCATTCAGACATGAAGCAACAAAAAGACTATACTCAAGCAAGATTAGATGGATACATGGCATTGATGAATTCAGCTGAGAAAACGAAAGCATTTCTGATTCTGGAGGATAACAAGGAGATTTCACTTCGAGAGCTAGCTCGTTCACTAGGTGTTTCACCTGCAACCATGTCGCAATGGGCTGATGACTTCGTAAAGCTTGGACTGGCTCAAGTGCAGGAAGATCGATTGATCCTAAAAATCGGCTCTGATACAAACTAGTAATGATATCAGAGAGAGTCTACACGATCAAAGAACTGCGCCACTTCTATTAGGCCGTCGAGAGCGAAGACCTTCTCATAGAGCTTCTCTACATCCTGTCGGTTTCCAGTCCCGCTGGTAAGATATCCTTTTACCGCTGGCTTCAATATTTCATTGAGATATGTTGTTCGAAGTGAACTCAGAGCATCCAAGAGATCTGAGGAAATCGATTCTCTTTCTAATATCGATTTTGCAGTTAGAAGTTTCTCTTTGCACTTTGGTTCTGAGTTTAGAATTTCTTGTGAACCATCAAGTGCTTGTTGTGCAATGACTCTATACTTGCTATGAGCTTCATCAAGATTTGAATATGCAAGGAGCTTCGTTTCAGAACATTTGGTAAGAAATGGAGTGTTTCTACTTGCGATTGATTCTAGTAGGCTTCTAATCTTAACTAGATTCTCTTTATCCGCCATTCACAAGACCGTATTGATACTACGTACCTTTGCATTTAACACTGTCTGAAACATATTAGGAATTGTAGAAATAGACTTGATGACTGACCAATCCACATTCTATTTCCATCCCGATAATCTACCCACATTCGGTCCAGTGAGACGTTTGTATCAGCTACCACAAGACGCAAATATCCTGAAATCTATCTTCGTTTGATGAAAGAAGCAATCCTGTATTCAAAACTAAAAGATTCAGTCCGATGTGATCTTTGTGCGAGAAGGTGCGTTATTGCTGAAGGAGAAACAGGATTCTGCAGAGTTAGAGTAGTACGAAACGGGGCTCTCTTTAGTAAAGTCTACGGACTAATTGATGGCATGGCACCTGATCCTGTTGAAAAGAAACCCCTCTTCCATTTTGCCCCTGGATCGAATACATTCTCAATTAGCACATCTTCTTGCAACTTTCGATGTGCTTTCTGTTTGAACTACCAGTCATCCCAGAAGGAAACCCCCTCTGGTAGAGAATTCACTCCGGAGGAGCTAGTTCATCTAGCAAAAGAAAATGACTGTCAAGGTATGACCTACACCTACACTGAGCCTACAATCTTTATGGAGCTAGCACATGACACAGCAAAGATTGCACATCAGGAGGGTCTGTACAATACTTTTGTCACTAATGGATATATGACTAGTGAGGGAGTAGACTTGATTGCCCCATATCTGGATGCTGCATCTGTGAACTTCAAAGGTAGCGCAAACAAGGATTTCTACAAGAATCTCATGGAGGTCCCTAAGACAGAGCCAATCTTCAATAGCATGGTACGGATGAAGGAAAAGGGTATTTTCATTGAGATTACCAATCTCATCATTCCTCAGGTGGGTGACTTTGAGAACGATACGAAAGTGCTTGCTCAATGGGTAGTAGATAATCTAGGGGAAAAGACACCTTTCCATTTCACCTCTTTTGCTCCAACATACAAGATGACGAATCTTCCCAGAACACCATCTACAACAATAGAGAAACACGCTGGAATCGCAAAAGAGATTGGTCTGGAATATGTATATTCAGGTAACATACCCGGACACGATTTTGAAAACACTTACTGTCCGAAGTGTGGCTATAAGGCTGTTGAGCGGTTTTCGGTCTATCTGAAGAATAACAACTTGAGTCCAGATGGCACTTGTCCAAAATGCAACTCCGATTTGGGAATGGCAGGAATTAAATGGATGCGGGTTGGAAAGGGGAAATCCCGATTCTTCTGGGGTTAGTCTATGCATATCAATGATGTAACTTGGAAATCAATTAGGGATGAATTCGTACCTGGATTGAGCTACTGGGACAAGGATAAGGAAATGTCACATTTCCCATTGATTCCTGAAACTGTGATAAATTGGACAGTAGAAGGTCCGCGACGCTGTATAGGACGTCGAGATGAGTTCAAAGAATTTACTCCATGTCCCTTCAATAGTATGGTTGTAAAAGGAAAGAAGTGCTATGAATGCGGGAACATGGATGGATTCGATCCTTGCATCAGGTGTACCGGCTCTGCATGCAATGCCAGCCCATTTCGCCATAAAGAATGCCAATCTTCACAATATGTTCTCTACCTTGCCTACTTCAGCGATGGAAGTTTGAAGGTCGGAGTGTCATCCTCACATAGAGTACGTACTAGATGGGTCGAACAAGGGGCTGACTATGCTTGTGTCATTGCAGAGGTTACCGGAGGAGATAATGCACGAAGACTTGAGCAAAAACTCGGGAAGAACCGAGGTGTGCGATTAGCTATTCCCGGTAGCACTAAGGCGAGTACGATACGCAATTCAACGTCTCTCGAAGATGCGGAGGGGATATTCAGAGAGTTCTTGGATGAATCTGATTGCCCTGAATGTCGAGATGAAATTCAAATCGAGGACATGATGCCGCATTACAATTTACAGGACCTGGCTGCAGAACCTCTATCATGGCCGGATCGATCACTTCCATTAGTAGGTCAGCAAATTCACGGAAAAGTACTGGGAATGAAAGGAGCCCTCTTAGTAACTTATATTGGGCATGCCTACAGAATAATCTCATTAAAGAAACTTGTAGGATACACATTAGAAAATAGTATCAAAAAACCAGTGATCTCTCAGACAGGACTGTTTGATTTCATTTGAGTAGACTAAAATACATAGAAAGGTTGTCTTAGTAGTCATGAATTCAGGGGACGAAGATGCATTAGTCAGATACATCTCTCTCGTTCGTAGAGAAGGAGGAGAGCCCATGTTAGGCATTCCCTATCGCGAAATGAGCGTAGATCCTGACCTAGTCGCTAGCTTTGTCCTTGCTATCATCATCTTTGAGAATCGACAACTGCGGACCTTCACAAAGGAAGGCTATGTAGTGATTATAGAGGAGGGTGACCATACTGTTGGTCTCTTGATTGTAGATAAAGTGGAAGACGATGAACCCTACAGAACTAACCTGCGGAAGATAATTCTTGCTTTCGAGGAGGAATTCGGGTCCATCCTCTCTAGTTGGAAAGGAGACATCAGGCCATTTCGTGAGTTCGCCATTCAAATTCTTGGGTACTATCCATACCGCGATATAGATCTTCAAATGGTCCCTCAACTTATACCAAAATCAGAAGCCAATCCTGATCAGCAATCACTAATACCTTGGAGTGTTGGCGAAACCGATGTGAAAATCCATACTACACTTGGTTTCATCAATGGACGCCGTAGCATAAAAGAGATAATGGATTCAACAAAAATCTCTGAAGCCGATACTCGTGCAATATTCTCCATGTTGCATCGCTACAAATGGGTAAGATTTAGCAGGAAGCTGAATCCTGAGTCTCGCCTGAAGAAGATAAGTGATCCGCCGAAATATCTGATAGGAGCATATGGGAAGGAATTCGAAGAACTTGTTCAGTTGTTCGATGGAAAAAGAACCTTCGCAGAGGTTTGTGCCTCATTATCTATCAATATGGAGGTTGTAACAACACTGGCCAGAAACCTGATTGATGTAGGAGTGCTAAGCTATGATGATGACGAATAATCAAAACTCTTATAGTCCGGTATGTACGAATCACACACTCCGACAACCCAGGGGCTTTCTTTATGCAGGTAGGGGAGCGATATAAAGTGTCCATTGATGTATCAAAGGTTCGATATATATCGCTAATACGGATTGAGGGAGGAGAGTCCCTCGTAAACATCCCCTATGAAGAACTCACACTGGATCCAGATCTGATTGCGGGTTTTGTGTCAGCTGTCATTATCTTTGCCAAGACTCCAATACGAACAATACGTAAAGCTGCATATGACATTCTTATTGAGGTCGGAGAAACCTCCCTTCTTTTACTAGTCGTTGATCCTATCCCCGATGAGACTCCATACCGGTCAAGAATGAAACGTATACTTGATTTGGTCGAGGAAGAACATGGCACCAAATTAGAGAACTTCGAGGGTGATGTGCGCCGATTTCGTGAAGTAGCTCTAAAGATTCTCACAGAGTTCCCCTACTCTGAACCTGAACCGAGCTTGGTTCCCGTCCGAAAGTCAGTTGGCGTACCAATTCCATACCGTGTAGGTATAATTGATCATCAGTTGGAGAAACTTGAGAGCTTCATTAACGGAAAGCGAACGGTATCAGAGATACTCGATTTGATTGGACTAGATGAAGATGAAGCGACAGCATTGATTTCTGTGTTGGAGAAATACGGTTGGATTGACTATAAACGTAGATTGAAGGAGTCCGACTATCTCGTTCGCAGCAACTGTCCCCAATTATCAGTTGAACGATTAAAGCAACAGTTCGGAATGCCTCTTGATGAGCTTCTGAAGCAGTTTGATAAGCCCGTCAAAATCTCTGAAGCTCTTGATGCTGTTCCTTTTGATAGAAATGCTTGCTGGTTCATAGTGAATAAACTACTTGAGCTAGGTTGCCTTGCTTCACCGACCTAATTCAATGAAAGGACAGAGTCCATCCCTGGTATCCCAACGACATCGCTTCTGCACTGCATAC
>JBHLQH010000067.1:0-11722 GCA_048884965.1 Candidatus Thorarchaeota archaeon
TTGGAATCTGGAAAGGTACTTCAAGCAGAGATCTTCTTTGTGGCATTCGTTGCTGAAGCGCGCTCTCAACTCGCGCAAGATCTCGGTGTCGATGTCGATGAACGAGGAAACATACTAACAGATCATCGCGGCAAGACAAGCATGGAGGGAGTATGGGCAGCAGGCGATTGTAGGCCCATTACCCAGCAGGTTGCCATGGCAACAGGAACAGGAAACTATGCCGCTATCATGGTCAATCAATTCCTAGGAAACTCGCAAGAGAAAGAACAACTCTTCGATCATCCTGAATGTAGAACAGCATTGCATATGAAGGAGATTCCATCAGTGGAGGCAGAAGAAGATGCTACTGATGTCGACTTCCTTCTCTAGGAGTTGTGTTGAACGGAGTTGTATCGTACAACAAATCTTAATAACAAGGAAATAACAATAGTTAACATCCCTGTGGGACTACCCTAGTGTCTAGGGATGGTCGGAGTGGGGAAACGAGTTAATGAAAGTGATATCAATGACTACAGTTGACAGAGATTTAATGGAAACATTGCAAAAACAGATCGAAGTCGAAAAGGAAACTCTGAATCGATTATCAAGAGCGGAGGAGGAAGTATCGGAGACTGCCGTGAAACTCGTTTTCATGGAGCTTCGCCTTGATTCATGGAAGCATCAAAAATTCTTGGAGGGAATTCTTGAGATGCTACAAGAAACTCCCTGCGATGCATGGAGTGCCAAAGTCCAGCGATATATCGACCGAGTAAAGCTTGAGAAGACATTGAATGAGCTTGTCCGAGCAGAAGCAGAGATGTTCTCTCTTGCAGAGAAGGCACTAAAAGCTACAGAAGATCCAGTTGCTCAGTTCCTTCTTGGACACCTAAAACATGACGAACAACACCACAAGAAAGAATTAGAAGAGCTGATTACACTAATTCAAAAGTCCCCATTGCAATCGAAGAAAGGCACAAAGGGCACTGACATCGTTTGTGAAACAGAGGATTGAAAGGAAGAACAGCGATTCCAATTGTAGGTGAAAGTATGCCAGCGATGAAGGATGTATCAGAAGACTATCCATCATGCACGGATTATATCAATGAGATGAACCCAATGTACAGAAGTCGTTGGTTGGATGAATTTAGTAGGTATAATCTCAACGAATATGCTCTTGCAGGGCTAAAGGAAACAGTAGGAAAGTACGAGATAGTCGTTCTATTTGCAGACTGGTGCGGAGATGCTAGGAAAGCGATTCCAGCACTGGCACACATTGAAACATCTTTGGGCATCAAAATCAGGGCGTTGGGAGGTATGACCAAACCTGGTTTTCGTTCTGATAGATTCTGGGCAGTTCCACCAAGTCCCATAGAGGTAGAAATCTTCGACATCAGAAGTAGTCCAACAGTTCTAATTTTCAATAAAGAAACTGGAGAAGAGATCGGACGAATCAAGACAAGACCAAAAATGACCCCAACTATGGAAGAGGAGATATTGAAGGTAATAGTAGATGCAGGTTCATGAACTATGAATGCTGTCGGCAGCCATCACAATGTGAGAATCCTTTGCCAATGCATCTTCCTGTCTTATCCCCACCATGCTTCATTCCCCATTGTTGCATCATAGTAAGTACACCCCTCAGGTCCTCTCCCTTCCGAGTCAACTTGTATGTGACACTTGCTGGAATGACTTGAGAATCAACTGTTCTAGTGAGGATGTCCTCTTCATTCAGCTCTGAGAGCCTTTGGGAAAGCATCTTCGATGACACCCAGCTAAGATCCTTCTGAATCTCATTGAATCTAAGACCTTCTCGAGCTCTAGGTGCCATTAATGTTTGAAGGATAAGAATAGTCCATTTCTTCCCTAGGATACCAGATGTGATATACACTGGACATCCTTCGACATCCTCCTTCACCCGAGGCTGATATGCATTGATCTCTGTCATCAAACTCAGTTACTTATTGGTAACTACACTATTTATAACTTACTAATGTGAAGTTACTGTAGATAATATAGCGTATCAAAGGGAAGAATGATGATTAAGAGATTGATGATTCATATTGATGAAGAGAAGTGTACTGGTTGTGGACTGTGTATTCCAGGCTGTGAAGAAGGCGCATTGGCGATTATTGATGGAAAAGCAAGGGTAGTATCAGAGAGTTTCTGCGATGGTCTTGGAGCTTGTCTCGGGCACTGTCCAGAGGGAGCACTAACACTACAAGAAGTAGAAACGGTACCATTCGATGAAGAAGCAGCGATGGAGCATGTCCAGAAGATCAGGGGAACTCCACAGGCTTCAACTTGTTGTCCAACAGTTGACCTCTCTTCCAGTGAATTACATGAAAGAGTACAAGAAACAGAAGCAAAGATAATAGAAAGGATCTCTCATCTTCAGAACTTTCCTGTTAAGCTGAAGTTGATGGCTCCTAATCATCCAGCCCTTAGAAACGCAAGTCTGTTGTTAGCGGCAGACTGTACAACGATAGCATATCCAGCTTTGCATGATGATTTCCTTCAAGGAAAAACCATCATCCAGGTCTGTCCGAAATTCGAGGATTATAATCTCAACTTGGAACGACTGGCTCAAATCTTTCAAAATAACTCGATACAGGATGTCACTGCATTGATAATGGAAGTACCCTGTTGCAGCGGTCTTGTGCGTATGATAAAGCAAGCCCAGCAGATGTCAGGAAAGTCTATACCGGTTAAATCACACATCATTGGGGTTCAAGGAAAGATCCTTTCATCGCAATAGACCTAGCCGGATGTCATTTCAATAATAGTGTAGGCTGGAACTCGGGTTTCATCGAGGAGTATATCACTTTGCCATTTCTAGCTATAGCGATTGGCATATGAGGTGTATCAAAGGCAAATCCGATGTTCCCATCCCTATCAAGCATGATGACTCCAGCTTCACCACTGGTCTTCTCTCTAAGACTCCTCATAGCTCTTTGACATGCATCCCGTACAGGTAATCCATTTTCAACATGAAGTACTGCTTCCCTACCCATGACGATCCGAAGTATCTGCTCGCCTTTGCCTGTACAGCTTGCACTGGCAACCTCATTTGCATAAACACCTGCGCCAATGATTGGAGAATCCCCAACTCTTCCAGGGAGCTTACCAGGCCAACCGCTTGTAGAAGCACCTGAAGCAAGGCGACCGTTCTCATCAAGTGCCACACTTCCAACAGTGTCGCATCCTTCTGCATTGCTAATCCTCTCGGTCCGACCCATTTCAGTCTCATTCCTGAATCCAGAAGAGATCATCTCATTATACAGCCTGTTAGCTCCAGAACCAACTACCTGCATAACAGGAGTTCTATCCAAAACATACCGAGCTAGAGAGATCGGGTGGATGATATCTCGGACAGCCATGACCGCTCCACTCTCAAGTCGTTGGCCATCCATCAATATCGCATCGACCTCGATCTCACCATCTAGGTTTTCACATGCGCCTCTTCCTGCGGTGAATAACTCTGTTTCTTCCAATTCCCATATTGCAGCCTCGACCGCATCAACAGCGGAGCCTCCTCTATCAATGACACAATATCCAATGAGAGCAGCTCTCTCTACAGCTTTCAAAATGTCCTCATGGTATTTCGATTTGAAAATGGTCGCTCCACCATGTACGATCAAGACTGGTTCTTTCATCCTTGTTCTACCTATCTATCTCCGACCTCTGATAAAATCCTATTGAATTTCATCCCATTAATAGTTAAAAGAGGCATATTGTGGTCGATGCATCTGTACGATATGATTTGGGGACCTATGAATGAATGCGAGGCTAGATACGTTAAGGCAGATACTCCTCCGTTTTGGGGCAGGACTAGTCCTAGCGACAGCTCTCTTCTGGTTGACCTTGCCGGCTCAATCTTCTCGTATTGCATTCATTAGCTATCATTCACTACTCTCCTTTCTGGCAGTCGCTGCGGCAGCTCTGGCTTTCCTAAGCAGCTATAGGTCTCCTTCCTCCTCTAAGAACGTCCTTTTTGTCGCCCTTCTCTTCCGTTGCTTCATTCACTTTGGAATTGCGTTGGTCTACTCCTTCACAGAGCCAGATTTATCACTTGCAAATGCTCCTATAAGAGCGTATAGTGATATTCTGTCAGTGTGTATATTTGGTATTGTATTCCTGATGTCATGCTTATTGGAATATCAGAAGAATAGAATGACCCTATCATTTGTGAAAGGTATATTGTTGCTCTTCCTTCTTCTAAGCCTCTATGGATTAGGATTCTTCTTTATCCTTCAGATGCTCTCACCAACACAGCTTGAAGTAGCTAATCTATTCCTAACAATTCTGACAATGGGATTATTCGCAAGTAGTATAGTCATACTCCTCAAGATTAAGGATAGAGTGAAGCATCTTCAGATTCACTATCTCATCGCTGCACTACTCAGTTTCTTGATTATGCCTCTCGCTCTTTTTGGATACTCCATGGGTTTCTATACGATGTGGACAATGGCTATCTATGAACAGGCGTTGGGATTCTCTCTGCTCTATTTGTCTATTGGTGAGCCGCTATATGATGTTTCAAAGATTGGCAAAAAAGCGACTGAAGCCATTCTTTCATTCCTTCTTGCCTTGTCTGTAGCACCGTTCGCACTCAGCCTCTTTTCCGAGGCATATGCCCCTGGAATCATTCTCTTCGATATAGGTGCATATCTGATCTCTCATAGTGCTGCTGCGCTTCTGTCTGCGATGATGTCGATACTCCTGTTCGTCTATTTCAAGCGGAAACCAAGATGGAATCTTTTGCCATTAATGGTGATGTATCTCTCATGGACTTTAATCGAGATCATGATAATGCTTGATTTCTTAACGAATTTTGTACCGGGGATTGGAGAATCTACAGTTCCGTACATATTTGGGGGAGTGGTGTCCCTCCTTGTCGTCTACAGAGGAATAATGTTTACAAATCAGCCTCCAAAAGATGACCCAACCAAGTATGAATATAGATGGGTTATTACGAGATTCATTGCAGTTAGTTCTGGAATTCTTGCCGCTTTACTCATAGAGAATCGCTTGCAAATATATCTACCAACTCTAGCAGGTTTTCCCTTGGGTAGAGTTGTTTTAATGCTCATTAATCTCCTTGCACTCTTTGGTTTCTCAATACTACTATATATTACAACAAGAAAATTTGCAGATTGGAAGAGTATTGAAGGAATTGCTATCATCAGCCTAGCGTTCTTTATAGTTCCAGGCATCCTAAAAGGAGTGTTTCTTGATTGGTCAATAGGATGGTGGTTGGGGGAGCTAGTCATTCTATTTGGACTTGGAGTCGGACCTCCCCTTCTAGGAACTCTCTATGTCGATTCGATGTCCAAGGCTCAAGACGCTCAAAGGCGAGCTACCTTGTACTCAGATCTTCTTGTACATGATATCACGAATATGCATCAGGCAATCTTAGTTGCTCTATCCATTCTTGAAGCGGATTTGGAAGATGATGAGAAACACTCGTCAACCATCAAGGATGCAAAAAGGAGTCTTGATCGAGCCTCAGAGATTGTAGCAAGTGTCCGCCAAATAGGCCTTGCGGACCAGACAAATGCTGATACCCTGCACGATGTAGATATTGTCAATACCCTTTTTGATGCCTTCAGCCAGATAAGAGCAGAGCATCCAAATGATCAAATTGATTTTACAGTCAACAGACTTCCGCAGGAGTGCTATACAAAAGCCAACGGACTACTCATGGATCTTTTCTACAATCTCTTCCGAAACTCAGTGAAGTACTCGAATGATGAAAAGAGAATAGATATCACTCTGAAGCAGAAGATTACCAATGGACAACACTTCTGGAATATCCTTGTTGAAGACTATGGCAAGGGAATCGAGGAGTCAAGGAAGAAGCAACTCTTTCAGAGATTCATGAAAGGCGCAGAGGGGATTGGCCTAGGTCTCTCAGTTGTACTCGCCCTAGCAAAGTCCTTTGGAGGATTTGTGGAAGTCATGGATCGTATTCCAGGGGATCATAGTAAGGGTACCATCTTCCTCATCTCCTTACCAGTCAGCTTTCCATCCAATATGGATATCACATGAGCAAGAGGGAAGGGTACGTTTCGTCCTTAGAGACCCATTCTGTGTAGCTCTCTTTCTAGGAACCGCTTCGTTTCATTCAGATTATGCCATCGCTCTGCAAAGTTTGATGCATTTATCTTCTGTTCCCTGTAAGAACTCTCAAGATCCGCGATTTCCATCTCGGTTTCAGTCAATCTGTCCCTATACATCTGAACCCGCATTGCAGCATTAGCTTCCTCTGATTCACTTGGTTTTTGAATTGAGATTATCTGACCATCCATGATTCTGTAGATCCTGTCAGTTTGCCTTGCGATCGCCGGGTCATGAGTCACCATAACAATGGTCTTTCCCATCTCCTTGTTGACCTGATGTAGGAATTGGACGATTTTCCCACCAGTTTCTTGGTCGAGGTCTCCAGTAGGCTCATCACATATCAAAATTGGAGGGTCATTCGCAAGTGCAGCAGCAATAGCAACTCGCTGTTTCTCACCGCCACTTAATTCATCAGGCTTGTGGTTCATCCGAAGTCCGAGACCTACTTTGGTTAGTAGCTCGGTAGCACGCTTCTTCCGCTGTGCGGCAGGCATCTTGATGGCCAACATCGAGAGTTCAACATTCTCGAATGCCGTAAGTGTTGGTATCAGGTTGAGGGTCTGAAAGATATGACCCACAGCCTTTTGGCGTAGAAAGCCAAGCTCAGCATTACTAAAGTTGGTGATCTCCTTTCCTGCTACAAAGGTCTGCCCTGCTGTTGCCTTGGTGAGCCCACCAATGATGTTCAATAAGGTAGTCTTGCCACTGCCACTAGGGCCGATGATTGCTACCATCTCTCCTTCTTCGATCTGAATTGAGAGACCTCGAAGTGCTTGTACTTCGACGTTCCCCATTTTGAAAACTTTCACAAGATCCTTTGCTTCAATATAGCTTGTCACTTTCAATCACTCCCTAAGGACGTCTATCTTACTTTCATCAAATCGTGTAGTTAGAATAATCGGGATAAGTGCGGACAGAACGATGACGACCACGATGAGGCTCATGAGTGACACCACTATTGGAGTCAGTACTAATTGAGGCCTAACCAAGGCTTGGGTGTTCTGACTGGTATTCGCAATATCGCCAAAGAGCTGGATAACACCAGTTCCAGCACCTAGAATAAGTGAGAAGAGTATCATTACCATCACCTCGGCCACTAGGACCTTCATGACTTGAGTCTTTGAGAAACCTCTTACTGCCAGTAAGGTTGTTTCATATTCCTTCTCACGCAATGTCAGGGTGACTATCAAGCCAGTACCTGCTATCGCCAAGACTACAGCAAAGGCGATCCCGAGCCATCGTGCTCTGGTACCACCCTGTTGAAATGTTGCCTCTTCCCTTTCTATTGCTCGAGTTGTGGCTGAATCAGTGCTTTGTACATATGAAGCGACTGATACTATCTCCTCCTCGACCAAGGTCCCGTTGGTTCCATCGTCCGTCTTCATTAGGATATGTGGTTCCGCATATCCTAAGAACCCGCTAGATTCAAGGAAGTCTGTAGGAATGTAGGAAGGGTAGGACCCTCCAAACGCGAATTGTCCAAGGAAATCGTCCAAGGGGCCTCGAAAGCCCGTAAATCCAATGATATCCATTAGGTACGAGGTTCCAGTTGGCATTCTTACAGTAACGGTATTCCCAACTCGGAGCTCAAGCTGCCGTGCGACAGTTATTGAGAGGATTATCTTTTGACCTGTGAAGTTTGAGAACATGCTCTCGAATGTGTCACCTGAAAACCAGCTCTCCTCATAGAAAGCGGATTCGAGCCATGACTCAGTATCAATTGATCGAGTCGGTAGCTGCCCACGAGTAGTACTCAAACTGATTTGATATTCGGTTGTGAGAGATGTGACGCCATCAATGGACTCAAGAGATGGGATGATATCTGTCATGTTATCTCCAGCAGAAAATGCTGCACTAACATCCGAACCTACGTTGTATAAGTCGGTACGTGCTCTCAGGTCCTGTTCAGAGAAGAGGCTCCCCACACTAAATATTCCATAGGAAACAATTAGTGCGACCACGAATACCAAAGCAGCATTGCGAGAGGGATTTCTCTTGATATTTCGTGTAGCTAAGTTTCCAAATGCACCAAAGAATCTCTTTCCTGAGCCAACCACAATCTCTTGAAACCGCTGAGAACCACGGAGTAGAATCTTAGTAGCTCCATAGAGGAATGCTATCGGACCTGCAAAATTCAAGAATGCATCTACTGGAGTCCACAGTGCCACGACGATCAAGAGAATGAAGTTGGTGCTTAATGCGCCACCAAGCAGCGTATTCATGTCAATGCCAAGAATCCAGACTATGAGTTTGTAGCTACCTAGAACAAGGGCGATAATTGGCAACAAGCGTTTGTACTCACGTTGCTCCTCAACGTAGATGTACTGCTTCAGTGAGTCCAACGTATCTAGCCGCGCAGCTCGATCTGCAGGACCTCTTATTGACCAGTATGCGAGTACAACTCCAAACGCTATCGTTACAATGACATTCAGCGGATTTGCTGCAAGGGTTATGAAGGGCGACTCAATAGGAACACCCACAATGAAATGAGCCAAGTAAGTGCCAAGAAAGAGACCGATAGTCCCTCCTATTATCCCAATAATGACTCCTTCGAGAGTTAACATCCTCTTTATTGCTTTGGGACCAAATCCTTTGGTCTGCAAGAGGCCAAACTCTCTTCTTCGCAAGTTGTAGCTAACATCGCTCAACATTGTGGAGGAGTACCATGACATGAATATAACAGGAGCAGCAAGGGAAACGAATGATAGCACGAGTAGTGAGGCTGCGAGGGAAAGGAAAGTCAAAGTAGTACCAACGTAATTGCTAGTCTGCGTGTTGTAAATAGCTGTACGATCCTCAATCTTTGCTAGTGCATTCTGGATGTTCGTTGACGAAGCCCCTAGGTCGTATGGATTGATCAGAAGATCTCGATTGAGATGAACCAAGAAGCCTTGAGTTGCCAGCAGCTGCGTCTCATTCTCCTGTGACTCATAGTAGCTCAAAATGGGCTCCATTGTGTTCTCCCAATTCACCAGCATTAGGTCATAATCTCTCCAGTCCCCGATCTCAATCTCAATAAAGCCGAGATTGATCGTACGCGGAGGATTGAGAAGGCGGGCCGTCCCTTCAGATATTTCAACGAATCCTGCAACCGTCAGGTTGACTTCGAAGGTCGATGGAAAGAATGAATCATTTGTCATGTATCGAATGGGAACAGTGACTAAATCACCAACGCTCAGAAGCGAAGCATTTACCGAACTCGCTACAACAAAGGTCTCATTTGCCCCAAGTGATTCAGTTGCATTCAGAAACGTGAGAGAGTTCCAAATGGTACTTGTATCCTGTAATCCATACAGGTCAAATGATTGCCCAGGTGTATTGTTGATGTTGAAACTTATTTTGGCGTATCTCTCAATAGAAGAGACTTCAGGGAGTGATTCCGTTATGTTCTGGATTTCGTCATATTGATCATTGGACCATGTTATATTGTTAGCTGCGATTCGAGCATCGTACTCGACTTCTTCAAGAGCTTGCCCCACGGAAGCTTGCGATGTCACATCAGCAGACATCAACATACTTGCAAAGAATGTTGTAGCTATTAGAACACCTAGGGTCAGGGCAAGGAAGAGTTTGTATCCTCGCAATACTCTCTTGAAGGCATATCTGAACATTGAAATCGACTCCTGTGTACAGGGAGCTACGGAGAACGTTTGACACTTATAAATCGTTTGATACTTGTAAAGCGTTAGTTCTGATTCGATTTACATGCCAACACACGTGCTAACAGCAGGCGCACAACGCATCTCCACTACTAGCCTGAAACCATGGATTAGTGAATTTGTAACCTTATGAGGTTTCGGACATACCCTTTCTATTCTTTAGATATTTTCAGCTTCAACAGGAGGAGTTTCAAGACGCGGATTACGTTTCTGATATTCCCGTGCCAATAGAACTGCGACCAGAAAAGTAACAAGACTACCAGTTAGCACAAAGGGCAATGTAACGTTTGGATCAATTCCAGTGCTCGGATAGACATGGAGGTCAAATTGTCGATTGTAACTCTGTGCGAGATTGAGTTCCATATCATAGGCTTCGACCCAGATCGAGTAGGTATGATTGATCTCCAAAGCTGAGAAGGTCTTGGAAAAGAATGTTCCATTGAAAGGCATTAAAGTTCGTGTCGTGCTAGATACATTTGCATCCACTCTAATTACAGCAGTGACATTAAGGATGCCAGAGTTTGTATCGGTTACATTGGCCCATACAGTGAAGGAATCCACAGTATTCACAGAACCATCGATTCCCCATCCATAGATCTCAGGACGAGTAATATCCTGTGATAAAGAATGGATGAGATTAGATTCATGTGCCTGCACCAAGGGATTGGTCGATAGTGGTGCAGCAAGGAATAATGACAAGAGGAATAGTAGAGGGATTGATTTGATGGTAGCCTTGAGATTCATAGCAATTACCCAGCCTTCATTTCAATACTTTTTCCATATTAGAAGCTCTGTACGCGCATGATTTGCCCATTGTTCTTTTTTGTGGTGCTAATATACGTCCATCCGGACAGGATAATGGGGGCACTCACTTTATGGTGGGCAGTGTTCGATTAAAATACTATACGGATTGGGGACGACAGGAGACTATCAAGATCGGATTAAAAGAGGAGTATCTGGATCTTTCAGCCCGTAGGATTACATCAATTGATTTGACGCCATTACAATACTGCTCAGAGATTCGTTTCCTGAACCTCTCAAACAACTATCTCAAGCAAATCGATCTAAATCCACTGTGTACATTTCAGAACTTCTTTGAAATCAACCTCTCAGAGAATAGTCTTGAGATGTTGAATGTGACTCCCTTGCTATTCTGCAACAACCTCACTCGTCTAATCGGATGTGACAAGCTTGACTATATCATAGATCCAATTGGGCAATATGCACTTGGCAACTATGCGATTCTTCAATCAGCATCGAAGCTAAATCTGTCTGAATCATATGATGAATTAGTGCAAACTCATAACTGGAGATCAATTCTCTTGCACACCAAAGAGCTTCTTCGCTTACTTCCACCCAGACATTGGTTTGCTGCTCAAAGGGGATTACTGACTGGTCTTGGTTTTCCAGATATTGCAGCCTATGATGGTAATCCTAACCATCTACTTGAGAAGATTCCTCCAGAGATGGAATTTGAAAGAGCCAAGATTGAGATTCAGGATATTGCGATCAATCTTCTAAAGCAGCAAATCGAGTCTGGTGGCTCCACTCATTTTCTTGATATTGAAGACCTCGCATCTTCACCAGCTGCAATTCTTATAGATCCTATAATAGAGAATAGGAAAAAGGAGATGGAAGAGTTGAAAATCGAGAGGGTCAACGGCAAGGTGGATGGAAGAATCTTCTATTTCACGAATTATGGACGGCAAATCCTCAATAAGATGGGATATCGACCAACCGCTTCGAATGCGATCCGACTTGCTGACATTCTAGAGGTTATGAAGAAGACTGGATTCGAACCAAAGATTGTCGACATGGTTTCTGAGCCAAAGAAATATGCTTGGGAGCGCTTCTCTCAGGGATTAATCGATTTTCTTGAGCACTTTGCTAGAGGAAGCAGTTTCGTCATAGACATTGTAAGGGGAACTTGGTAGTGGTTCAGACATCAAATCCATTACGTCGTT
>JBHLQH010000068.1:0-11397 GCA_048884965.1 Candidatus Thorarchaeota archaeon
TCGACGAGTTCAAGCGGACCATGGAGGTCTCGGAACGATTCCTGAGAAGCAGGCTAGAGGTCATCGAACTCATCCTGGAAGAGTGGAAGAGTCTTCCCCAAGATGTTCAGGAGGGCGGGGAAGGAAAGCGTCTTCTGGAAGTGGTAACCGTCTTCGAGGCTTGGTTCAGCAGCTACTTGGACCTTCTTTCGGATTACAATAAGCGATTCAATGAACGAATGAAGGAATTGGAGAAGGAACTCTTCCAGTTGAAAGGTCTTTGAGGACTCAACCGCAGCACGAGGATTTCGTACTGCTACATCCACACGATGAGTCGGAGTCAGAGCTCTCAGGCTGTTCCTTAGCACCGACCACGGTGTCCTCGCATTCTCCACGTCGCCGAGCGGACTGGTTCCAGATACATCCACAGCCCACATTCGTCACCGTGATGGCATTGCCTAGGCAGTTCTTTGCACAGGCAGTGCAGTTGGTACAGTCATCCGGACGTGCCATGATAGCAGGACCCTTCTCAGGGAGCTCCCAGACATTGAATGGGCAGACCTCTAGGCAGAGCCCACACCTATTGCATGCTAGTGGATTGTACAGTAAATCTGTTCGTCGTTCTTGAACTGTAATCGTCATATTATCACCAACCTAGGATGAATGTAAGGATATTGAACCCGATGATGAAGAGACCTCCGATCTTCAGTGTCCATATCAGATAAGGATACTCTTGTCTTATGACCTTTGGGTCGCTCACAGGAGTCATACCTGCGAAGTCCATTGTCAGAGTAATGGATAGCACGAATTGAGCTGCTAGCCATGTGACGAAAAGTGTCCAGTGGGCGTTCAGGAGGAACATAATGATAGCAGCCACTGGCATGGTAATCAGAGCAAAGCCAATGCCTCGACGAATAAAGGAGTTGTCCTTCGAAGGCAGAACCGGGAAGATCAGACCTAGTACCAGTGCATTTCCAAGGAGCGCCAGAAGGAACTGGAGAACTAAGAGAGATACTGAGAGGCTTGTGGGCAATAGCAATGAGAATACCGCTGGGAGGAGAAAGAATAGGAAAGCATTGATTCCTAACAATCCAACCACCAAAGCAGCAAATGGCTTCCATAGGATCGCAGCGAAAAGGAAGGGGACGTGTGCCACTGTCATCTCCAGTCGTTCTTTGAGATTGAAGGTCACAGAAGCCATCTCTCTCGGCTTTGGCCGGGGCTTCTCTAGGTTCATCCATTTTGATAGGTCCTGAATCCTCACTGGGCCATATTTCACCCTGAAACCTGTTCTTTCTCGAATCTCAGTCGTATCCATCCCTGCAGCTGCAAGCTGAGGTAGAATCAGCTCTCGATGATTCACAATCCTCTGAAGTTCAGTCATCCTGATCATATGGATAACATCATCGCTATTGAAGTGAATTCCACGAGCAGCACACCAGACATTGATGCCATCAGTGTCGCAGACCAATACCCAAGCCTCGATATTGTCCTTTGCTAATGCTCGCATGACAGTATAGTACGTCAGCTCATAGTTTGCTGTCACAATGACAGGACTATCAGGAGATGGATTGCCTATCTTGAAGAGACCCGGTTGTACAGGCATGCCCCTCCAGCTGCCTGTAAGATGATTATACCAGATTCGACTCCTCGCACCGATTCCTGTGTAGGGGCGATCTAGGTTTGTATAGGGATTGGGTACTTCCTGTGATCCATTGGTACCAACAACGAAGGTTATCTCAGAACCGTATGACTCGATGGTATCAATCTCTAGTCCAGCAATCTGAACGAGTTGAGTAAGGTCAATGACAGGCGGAGGGAGTCGTTTTCCAGCTTGTTTCTCAGCATCTCTACGATTCGTCCAGAATCTCTTTTCGTCCGCACGTTTCTTGGGGAGGGTCTCTGAGGCAATAGCAAATACTCCATTCTCTTTTAGCAGGCCTCTCACAATTTTCATGAAGAGGTCTCGACGAGATGGCTTGAGTTCGGATAGTAAGAACGTACTGACAATAAGGTCGAACCTTTCCGATGGATCCAGTTGCTTGTCGATGTCTTCGCCTACTTGCAAGACATCCTGATGAATGAAATCCGGAGGGTTATTCATTTCTTTTACCTTTGCCCGCGCCGTGTGAATCATCTCTTCGTTGGCATCGATTCCAACCACAGCAGCACCCTTCATCGAAGCCTCAATGACGAACAATCCGGGACCGCAACCAAGGTCTAATACCTTCATTCCAGGTTTGACCAGATCAAGTATCTTCTCTCGAATCTGAGAGGCACGTCCATCAAGCACCTTGTCGAAGGCTTGATCATATGTTTCAGGCTCTCTTTCAAGAGCTGCCATAAATGCGACTGCCAACTCTAGACCTCCTTCATAACGCCAACGAATTTCTTCACTGCTTCTCTACAGTCATCAGACAATGAGTAATAGGTCCACCGCCCTCTTCGTTCACTATGGAGACACCCAGACTCCCGCAATTGTCTAAGATGGTGTGAAACTAGAGGTTGCCGCTCCTCATTGAGTGCGGCTTGGAATTCGCAGACGCACGCTTCACCAATCCTGTAAAGGAAAAGCACAATGCCTGTGCGGATTCCAGCTGAGAATATGGTAGAACTGAGCGGAGAGAAAGATTCCACAAATTTTTCCATTGCTTCAAGACGTGTTTCATACGGGACGCAACAAGGTGCTTTCTCAGGAACCTCCTTGCAGAACTTCTGAAGGTTCTCAACTCGTTCAACATAATCGCGGGTCATAGATGTTCGTATAAGTCTAATTTATATAAACCTAGTGAATATAGTAATACTTGCCATCCTGAAAAGGGGTCTGTACAAATCAATGCTTCAGACCCCATGGCAGGATAGCTGCCATGAAGTCTGAGCTATGATGCATGAAATGAACTGTGAAACATCTTCAGAATCCTGAAAGGAACCTAACGAAGTCAACGATCCAGTGAAATGCCATTGCGCTTTCAAGATTGCGCCTAAGAGCAAGGATTGTTGGTGGAAGTCCAAATAGAAGGCCCATAGCAGCTCCATAGGCGATCGCGAATACTGGCTGCACGACGAACAAATCACTCATGTGACTATAGTTATGGACTATAAGGGACAGGAAAGCAGCAAGCGGCACTGCATGGTTGGGGACATACTTGCTGAAAACAAACCATAGCATGTTCAGAAAGGCAAGCCGATAGATAATCTCCTCAACCATTCCAGGCTGCAATGCCCTAAGTGCAGAAAGGAATGGATCCTGCCAAATGAAGGGTTGTCCTTCCATGAGTGTGAATGCATATGCATTTATGACAGCAAATGGAATTCCGATTAGCAGTCCAACAAGAATACCTTTACCTACGTCAGCGAATTTTCTCTCAGACGTTGCCAAGTGTACAGGGCCATCTTTCTTCCTCATGATTAAGCCAGCTGAGAGAATAATGCTTATCGACACACCGTGACCGATTGAAGTAAGAATTGGGTCGTAGAATCTCAGGATTGCATAAAACGTGGTAAAAGTAATTGAAATCCCTAACAACAACCCGACAGCTATCACAAGCAGAACATCATCTCGAGTTAGCAGTGAATATCCCTTGAACAGAATGGGTACTGATAGGAAAAGAACTCCCAAGTTAAAGATATCAAATAGCATCAGGACTTCAGTCGAGATTGCCAGTAATGTTCTTACAACAAATATGGCAAGTACAATCAAATAGAGAAGAAGAGGTACGATCCAATTCCTCTCAGAAATGTTCGAAGTCAATCAAGCATCACTGAAATCCTGAGCCTTCTCGATGTGGTTAAATACCCTATTCTAAGGACCAATGTTTTGACATGCTTCAATATGCAGAAGAACGTGCAAAACTTGCTTAATGCTTAGTACTATAATGGCCGCTCCTTGACTGCATGCTGGAAGCGCGACATCTCGTGTAGGAAGTCAGAGCCTTTTCGCAGGATTTCCATTGGATCCTTTACGATGTAACTTATTCTGTACTCAAGACCGAAATTACTCTCGGCCCAGAATATAATCTCGGGCTTGATAAGAAACTCTTTAGTCCAGCGCGAACGGACTTCTTCAAAATATGTGTCGACCTTATCCATATTATAGTCCTTGTGTACTGAGAGTGGAAACGAATAACGATAGACCTCCGTCCCTTTGGTCAATGTTCGCAAACCATGAAGCGCAGATTTGAGCCGACTTGATTTTCCTTCATCCTCATGAATATCTGTACCTTTCTCTGCTAGCAGGTCATCAACCCGAACACGATAGTTTGTCACTTGCGAGTCGACGACTTTGTTGTTTGGCACGTATTCCTTGGTGTAATCCGGTTGAAGCAGTCTTGTGTAATTGAGTGTGATTTCGAGAACGATTCCCTCAATATCTCCTATCTTCACATAGTCACCGACACGGAAGGGTCTTGCCCCTAGAACATAGAACCCACTCACCATATTTGACAATGCTCTTGAGAATGCAAGACCTATGGCAGTCCCGAAGAGTGCTCCTCCCGTTATGATGGTGGTCTCAGGTATAACCGTTATCGCAGAAAGCGTAGTGGTTAGAGCAAAAGCGAAAAAGAGCAATCGCAGCATCAGTTTGACTCCACTGGTTGCTTCAGCGGGCATTCCAACTTTTCTGAAGGTCAGGGTAAGTGTACGCATAACAATCAGATACATTATGTAGATGACAATCAGAAAAGGAAAGATTGCTATGAGAGGTGCCCAGTTTTGGAGATTGTATGGTTGTAGGAGGGCTGCGATAATCCCAACGAACTCAGTAAATATATCCTGCATATCTAATAGCTCCCCGAGTAGATGAAAAGTAATTGTGATAGTCAGTTAAATGATTTCGCAAATGATGACAGAAAAAAGAAAATGGGAGCGCCGCCAGAGAGCGTCGCCCCTAGTTTCACAGAATCATCTCACCTACGAAGTGGGTTGTATCTTTGGCTCAAGGGTAGCTCCCTTGAGAGATTTGTGGATATTCGTGAGGCCAAATATCAGAGCGGGAAGGAGGAAGAGGAGAAAGATAAAGGCCCCAATCGCTGTCCACGCTGTGAGGGCTGCAAAGAGTACATCCGTCATTGGATTCGGGATGATGCCTTGTGATACAAGATACACAGAATACACAGATAGCGGTCCAACGAGAATGAAGATGACCAGCATGAACAGAATAAGGAATCCAAACACTCTGTTCATATTCCCTCGAACTGTCCTGAATGAATACTTCAAGGCGTCCATTGCTCCCATGTCATCAACAATAGCAGGACATACGAGAGAGAAGAGCCCCAGCATGATGAAGAAGTAGATGAATCCAATAATCCCTTCAATCCAATCGACAGGCCATGGAATTGTTCCAAAGCCGTACGCCCAGCTGATGATGTAGCCAACGATCAGAGCAGGAAGGCCGATGACGATGGCAAGAAGGATACCTCCAACAATGAGAGGAACGAACTTCTTCCTGAGCCAAGTGAAGGCATGCTCAACGCGTGTGTCCTGTGTTTCAATGTATTCCTTTGCAATACCAAAGAGTGCACCAAGTACCCATATGGCCAGGGCAGATAGAGGTAATATCACTCCAAGGAAAGAAACTGAAAGAATAACCGCTACACTGCCTGAAGTGAGGGGTAATGTCCATGCTACAAGAGTTTCTACCCACTGCGTGATGAAATCAGCAGAGGGATCAAGCAACCATACAGCAAGACCAATTGGCAGAGTTATCACTGCGAAGGTAAGACCCAGAATAACAAGAATGCCTATGATGGCAAGAAAGAAGGTAAGTATCTTGCTTTTTGCCATAGATAGACCCAGTTTCAGATCGTCATATGCTTGCATATTGACCATCGATTTGCTTCTCTCACGCCTCCTGCTTAAATAATGTTTGATAGATACCAAACGTTGATTTCTTGAAACTCACATTATACTGGGAATTCACTCCAAGATTCCGAGCAATTGCTTTATGATTCAGTTCATGTTCTCAATGAAAGGATGAAAATGAGGCTGCACACTGTCGACTTCACGGATTCTGCAGATGAGGAAACGTTCAAGGGATTCATCACTAACTTGGATCTCAGGCCACCAGTACTCATCAAACCCAACTGGGGATGCTCAGCTTTCTACACAGAGGCGGAGATCCTTGACTGGACGCTATCTGCAATCGATGGGGAGAAGATTGTCGTCGAGAGCTATGGGTGGGCACGAACGAAGGAGTTCATTGAAACTGGAAAGATGGGATCGAAGCAACGTAGCGACCTGCGAAAGAGTGACAAGTGGTTTCTTCAGCATTCGGGAATCGACAAGGTGCTAGAGAAGCACAACGTTGAGTTCCTCAACATCACTGAAGAGATCTGGGGCAAGCGGATAGCTGACCCTCAAGAGGTCAAGAATCTTGTAGAGAAGGACTTTGAGACTGTGCAGTTCGAGAAGATGTATAGTGAAGTGCCACAACGTCTTTACGAATTAAGGGGAGGTACTCTCCTGAGCCTTGCAAAGCTACGACTTGGTGTTCCTCCGTACACAGTATCCCTTTCTGTGAAGAACCTCTTTGGAATGATTCCAGGACCAGGCAGATATGCACCGTATCATGGAAAGAAGGACTGCAATCTCGCCCAGAGTGTTCTAGACATCAATAAGATTTACCGTTCGCTCTTCGATGTCAAGGGAGTCATAGAGGGCGTATTCACCGCTGATGTCGTCAATGAGTTACCACGAACAGCCAAGCTGTATAGCAACCTCGGTGTGCTTTGGGCTTGTAAAGATACGATAGCGCTCGATGCCATTGTTGCGATGCAGTTCGGAAGGAACCCATCGGATATCGACTATCTCAGGCATCCAGCAGAAACCATCGGTAAGTGGAGCGACAAGGTCATCAAGTTGGGACAAGAACATTCCCTAGTTCATTTGATAGGAATGTAGCAGGACTATTCCACAAGCGTCAGCTCGATATAGATGGTCTGGCCTTGATGTTCGTAGAACCAAAGAGTATTCAGTGGCATTCCAGTTGGGAGTGATGAATCACCCCACCAGCCACCATTGTCATCATACGTTCCATACCAGAAATAATGCATTGTCAGGTACTCATCCTCAAGGACCGTTACATACTCCTCTGTACCTGAACCACCACCAAGCTCAGTATTAGGATACAGTCCTGCGATCGAACTCCAGTTACCAATAGGAAGGACACACCCTGATAGCCCCTCACATACAATGAGTTCCATGATGAGACTCAGGGAGGTGCCATTCGCAAAGGTGCAGTTCACTTTTGAGAACCGTATCACACGTTCAGCGAAGTATTGCTCAACCATGTGATCTAAAGGTGGCAAAGCTGTGATGGTTGCATTGATTATGGTACCATTCAGTCGGTGAATCTCTGATGATGCGTAAAGCCCTCCGTAGGTATTTCCTATCGTTCGTATATGATACTGAAAGATGTCGCCCACATCAACACCCCATTCCAAGCCTGTCATTGGCGTTAGAGGAGGAGGAAATAATGAGATAGGGACCATCGCTCCAATTATGATGATGGACACTGCAGCAACTACTATCACGATAGAGTATCTTCTTTCCACAGTAGTACAAACTCCCATCTTGTATGGGCTCTTGACACATTTATCATTTTAGAACAAAGAGAATCTCATAATTTCTTTAGAGGGATGCTGAAAATGAAACATACACCCTTGGTATGGTCACCTTTGACACTATCTTCAATCCAAAGGTCGCCTCCATATCTATCAATGATCCGTTTCACTAGGGTAAGGCCAATTCCTGTCACACGCTTGCTAGCATCGTGCTGCCCAGAGAGAATCGATTGCTTCCTTCTATCATCGATACCAGGACCGGAATCCTTGATGATTAGGGTTAGAAAATGCTTCGAATCGTCTTTGACATGCACATCTATCTGCACAAAGTTAGAGGGGTCAAGTCGTACAGAATTGTGGAGAAGATTATAGAAGACATCGACGAGAAATTCGTCCGCATGAACTTGATACATGTTCTCACTGAAATCTTTCGTGATATGGATTTCTTTTTCAGGAAAGGTGTTCTTGATCATCTCTTCCGCAACAACTAGGGAGGAGTAGGGATCTAGAAAAATCAGATCGAGTGTTTCACCCTCTAGTGCTGCAAGTTTCTTGACATAGCTTACCAATGCTGCACCGCGTTTGCTTTGCGAAAGTGCTGCGTGAACAAGATGATGGATTTCCTCATTGAGCAGACCTCCTTCTAACATTAGCTCCATACTTGACATAATCCCCTGCATCATGTTAGAGAGATCATGTGCCATCAAATCATTGTAGAATGCTGCAGTTTCGAGGGCTTCCTCCAGTGCCTTCTTCGCTTGCACTGTTTCTGTGATATCAAGCATGGAAATAATGACCATTTCGTAGGTGTTTCGGAATTCCTCGGGAACGGAGAGACCCATTAGGATGTGCCTTGGTTCGCCCTTAACTGTACTCAATGTTACAGTACACTCAAACTTGTGACCTCCATCAGCGATGGTCAATATCTCCCCCAGAAAAAGGTACAAAGCATCCTTGACCAGTATCTTTCCTAGACTGCCAAGAAGCTCCTCTTCGGTTTTGACGCCTTGTAGGTCAAGCGTGGCTTTGTTCACACGGATGACTTTCACTAGATTTGCGCATTTCCAAATCTCATCAGGATCGTCTTCGAAATACTTGCGCAGGTCATCTATTCCCTGCGCCTTCAGACTGTCAATATACTTCTTGACATCAGAGAAGTCTTCCTCCCATAATGATACTGGAGAATCCTCAAAAAGTGTCAGATACCGACTCTCCACGTCTGGGCTCATTTTCTATGCCTCTATCTCTTCAACGTACTCTTTTGATTATAGCAGATATCGAGAAATACGTTGTGTTCAATATAAGGATGGCTCAGATGTCGATATAGAGATTTCATCTACATTTTTCTGCACCATGACACAATGCTCAAATGGCATTGCACAAGTGAGTGTGGAAGATGGGATGCCTATGCGTTTCGCAACTAAGGAAACTCTCACAGAGGAAGAGATTGAGCAGGGACTCAACGCGGTCATCCGTGATGGAGTGACCTCCCAGATCAAGCTCACCCTGACAGAGAGCGTCTTCTTGGTTGCATTCGCACTGGCACTAGGAGCGTCAAACTCAGTCATTGGTATCCTAGCAGCTATACCACCTCTCGCGCAGCTTCTTCAGCTACCCTCAATCTATCTTGTCGAGCGACTGCGACGGAGAAGAATGATTACAGTCATTGCATCAGCGGCGAGTCGAAGCTCTATCTTCGTCATGGCACTGATCCCACTATTCATGCCAAATATAGAGGGACTCATCTTGCTCATTCTCTCAGTGATCACACATGCTGTGTTCAATGCCATGTCCACAACAGCGTGGAACTCATGGATGCGAGACCTGATTCCTGAGGAACGACTTGGGAGGTTCTTCTCGAAGAGATTGCTTGTCCAGACGTTCTTGGGAGTGATTGCAACACTAGCTACTGGATTCTTCCTTGAATGGTGGATAACGTCCATGATAGGTCAAGAGATCATTGGGTATTCCTTCGTCTTCTTTGCAGGATTTATCGCTGGTATGATAGGGGTCTATATTATTTCCACAATACCTGAACCATCCATGCGACCTCTTGAAACGTTTCCAAGCTTCTCAGAGCTCGTGAGAGCCCCTCTCAAGAATGAGAACTACAGGAACCTTATGTTCTTCTCAAGTACATGGAGTCTTGCGACTGCGCTTGTTGCACCGTTCTTTACTGTGTACCTACTCGTAAGACTTGGTTTCCCAATCTCGACGGTCACAGTACTCTCAGTAGTGACTCAGTTGACAAGCATAATGTTCTATAGATTGTGGGGAAGACTTTCCGATCGATTCAGCAACAAGGACGTTCTACAGGTTACTGCCCCAGTTTTCATCATTGGGATAATTCTGTGGATCTTTGCGGGGATGCCAATCCTGATCGGATTTATCCTTCCCCTTGTGATTCTTATCCACATCCTGCTAGGCTTCGGTGCGGCTGGCATCAATCTAGCTTCTGGCAACATGGCATTGAAGCTTGCACCAAAAGGGGAAGCGACTCCCTTCTTAGCCTCTTGGAGCTTTGTTAATTCCTTTGCTGCAGCTGTTGCTCCGTTCTTAGGAGGGGTGATAGCTGATCTGCTGGCTGGAACCCAGTTCATCATCTCTGCAGAGATAATCAGCGATGGAGCCCCTATACAGATACCAGTTATGATATTCACGGGACTAGACTTCCTCTTCATCATATCCTTCTTAGTTGGCCTCTATGCTTTACATAGGCTCTCTATCGTGAGAGAAACTGGAGAGGTCGAAGAGAGTGTGATTATAGCAGCAGTGCTAGCAGAGGCGCGAAGAGGCTTTAGGAACTTGTCCACGGTGGATGGGCTCAGGAATACTTTCGCACCTCTATTTGGATTGTTGAACCAGCTTGCTTCGAACAACAAAAAGAACGATAAGAAAAAGCAGGATAGCACTTCAAATCAGGAATCCTGACCAAAATACAAAGTAAGATCAACCCAGTTTACACGTTGGAGAAAGCCCAATCTATTGTAGAATTCTCTGATGGGACCCTCAGTATCAGTGAAAAGCCATAGTTCCGTGACTGAGAGCTCATTCAGACGATGCATAAGCTCATCTACAAGACTTCTTGCTACACCCCTTCGACGATGGTCCTTCACGACACCGAGACCATGTATCCACGCATGCCGTTCTTGTCCGGATTGACCCTCAAAAGAGAATATCTCGCACATCGTAGTACCTACAATTGAGTCGTTGATAAGATAGGCCAATTGGAGGTTTGGATGAAACCCTTCCTCCTCTGAAACCCAGCTTTCAAGCTCACTCTCTTCAAGGGGTTGGGAGGGATCATCATGGAAAGCTTCTCGATTGGCTTTCACAAAATCGTGGATGGTAATACCCTCGGATAGGGAGCGAATCAGTGGAGTGTCTTGATAGGAGGAACTTGGAGTCTTCATAACCCTTCTTGAGATTAGGCTGTGTTCTTGCTCCAGCACAAATCCAGCTTCAATGAGAGACGACAGAACCTGTTGCTCAGAATCCCAAACCCATGTATTGAGAGAGATGGCATCTAGTTCCCTTGACTGAGATACAATATGATGAAGAAAGGTCTTCACAAGCGATAGGGAAGCATTGGAGCACGCAAAGTCCTTGAGAGTGAAGTTATGAGATTCAGAGTCTTTCTCAAGGACAGCGATTCCTACTGGATACTGACCGGAGAATGCAATCATTGGTTGCATGTCTGGTGTGGAAATCAATTGAAGGACATCTGATCTCGTGATCGACTTTGGCCACGGATATTGACCATATGTCGCCTGATGAATCCTCAACCACATGTCAACGTGATCCAAATCCAATGGATTCACAGTCAATTCTTGATCCATCTAGGTCTCATCCTTTC
>JBHLQH010000069.1:0-10480 GCA_048884965.1 Candidatus Thorarchaeota archaeon
GGAACGCTTCATTACCAAGAACCGATACTATCATCATACAGTTCTACTCGACAGACACTGCACTTGCATCAGCTCTTACCTCAGGTGAGGTTGATGTTGCATATCGTCACTTGACACCCGCTCAAGTGAACACATTCAGGACCAATGCCAATTTCAAGGTCTGGGAGGGAGTAGGTGCATCCATCCAATACATGCTCTTCCAGCAGACAATATATCCATACAATGAAACTTTGATCCGACAAGGCATTGCCGCAGCTTTGAATAGGACCAACATCGCATCAACAGTCTTCGAAGGCACAGTTGATCCGCTCTACAGTATCATTCCCGCTGGAATGGCCTATCACAAGCCGTCATTTGAGATATATGGCGAGGCGAACTACACCTACACTCAGGAATGCTTGGAAGTCTATGGCTATAATTCGACCAATAAATTGCAGGTACACCTATACTACGAGAGCTCTGGGCACTATCCGTCGAGTGAGGCACAAGCCACTGTGTACAAGAGCGATCTCGACGCGAGCGGTGTGATAACCGTCACACTCCATAGCTATGACTGGCCTACCTACAGACAACAGCGAAATGCTGGTACTATGGACATCTTCATCTATGGATGGTATCCGGACTTCATTGATCCTGACAACTATGGCTTCTTGCCATTCGCATCATGGCTCAATCTAGGATACAATGAGACATATCCTGCTGGTGGTGTCGCTCAGTATGATCTCTGGGTGGAAGGACGAAGTGCGCAGACAGACGCAGCCCGACAAGAGGCTTACTATGACTTGCAGGACTTGCAGGCTGAGGAAGTATCTCTTATTCCACTCTGGCAAGGTCGCAACAACGCTGTGACAAACGCAGACATTGGTGGCATAATTCTGGACATCACAGTCAATTGGCGCCATTGGCTCCTCTATTGGAACCCATAGTCTATATCTTTCATGGTGCTGTTAGTCAAAACAGCACCAAACTCCTTTTTTTCTGGCCTTCTTTGATATTTCTCAATTACTAACACACTTATCTTGTGATTGCATTGGAAAAATAGAGGAATTTGCACCATTCGGATGGATTTGAAACAATGGAGGTTCTAATCATTTGTCGCTTAGGTCGTATATCGTGACTCGTGCCCTGCTTACTATTCCTATGATTATGGTATTACTTACGATAGTATTTCTGGTACTCAGAGTTATTCCAGGAGATCCTGCGCTTCTGCATTTTGAAAAGAATGTTGATCCAGATGTTCTTTATGCTTTCAAGGAACGCTTGGGATTGAATGTATCAGTACCGGAACAATACTTCAATTATCTGGGAGGTCTACTGGTTGGGGACCTAGGCCTTTCAATGCAGGATTTCTCCCCTATTAGCACTCACATTGCAGACAGATTTCCAGCAACATTGGAACTCACCATCTATGCTATGCTATTCGCAGTGCTATTAGGAGTCGCACTTGGAGTAAAGTCATCAAAAAGCTATGACAAACCAGCTGATCATGGTATTCGTCTTTTTGGAATCATCACCTATGCAATTCCAGTATTCTTCTTGGGGATGATTCTACAATTCATATTCGGAATATGGCTTGGGATTCTTCCTGTCAATGGGCGATATGACCCTCATTTTGCTCTTCCAACTCGAATCACCGGAATGTACACAATAGATGCAATCCTTACTCTGAATCCAGTAGCATTCTTTGTTGCAGCACAATACATCATCCTACCGTCTCTAACACTGGGCACCGTCCTTTGTGGGATATTTGTGCGGCTGACAAGGACAAACATGCTTGAAACCCTCCGAATGGACTTTGTCGTTGCAGCGGAGGCTAGAGGCCTCTCTGATGGAACTATAACCTATGGCTATGCACTGAAGAATGCCTTTCTTCCCATCATGACGATGATCGGATTGCAATTTGCAGCTCTTTTAGCAGGTGCTGTTCTTACAGAAACAACATTCAATTGGTTGGGTTTGGGAACTTACTTGATAGATAGAATCAATCATCGTGATTATACAGGAATTCAAGGCACCGTCGTCTTCTTTGGAATCCTTGTTAGTCTGGTAACACTGATCATGGACATTCTGTATGCCTACCTTGACCCTAGGATTAGATTGTAGGATGTGATAATATGACTAAGGTACTAAGTGGTATATTTTACCAATTGGCTCCATCAAAGGACGAGCTGAAAGAATATTCCCGAAAGTGGTGGTTGGCTGTATTATCTCTGACTGCATTTACACTTCTAGTGGTTGCTAGCCTGATAGGGATGTCATTGGTTTCTCATAGTGGAGTGGGCATTTATGTAGTTCTTGGGACGCTATGCATTGGAATTGGCATATTGTTCACTTCAGCATATCTGAGGACCCGCTATCAGAATACCGATCTTGTAACGAAGGGAAATATATTTCATTTCGCTTTGGTATTCCTAATCTTTGCCGTAATCTTCTTTCCATTTGGCTTCATAATCTATCCTTCCGATCCAATCGGTTTCGGGGTGATTGTGCTTGCAGGCGGCTTTATCCTATCTCTGCTTGTATTGATGGCCTATGAAGGGTATCCGCGGCTGAAGGAACGAGGCTCCCCTGGTGTGCTTACGACCTCTGGCCTGCTGATTGTATTGGCGTTAGTCTATATGACCGTCATATCTTATTGGATTGTTCCCTACAATCCATTCTCGATAAATATTGGAGGAATTAGAGAGCCTCCCAATCCGGATTTCCCCTTAGGCACAACCTCGTTAGGTCAGGATATGCTGAGTAGAGTGGTCGCCGGTGGAGCAACAATGCTACAAGTCGCTGTCCTCTCAGTGATAGTCTGTTTCTTTGTAGGAGTTCCTTTGGGGTTGCTGTCATCATACAAAGGTGGTAACTTTGATCGCGGCATGGGCCTGATCATGGACAGCCTCTTTGCATTTCCAGGATTAGTACTTGCCATAGCGATTTCTGCAATGCTTGGTCCCAGAATCGTGAATATGGCGATCGCAATTGCAGTCGTCTATATCCCTTCATATTTCCGTATCATCAGAAGTCGGGTATTCACAGTGAAGGAATTGCCGTATGTTGAAGCAGCAATTATAATGGGCGCAAAAGATAGAGAGATTCTCCTGAGGTACATCTTACCCAATGTACTGCCATCTGTCGTTGTAATCATGTCGATAAACTTCGCAGATGCTGTCTTGACCGCTGCTGGTCTCACGTTTGTAGGGCTAGGACTGCCAATCGATATCGCCGATTGGGGATGGGATTTGACCCTTGGCTTTGAGGTTATAATCGTCGGTTCATGGTGGGTGTCAGCATTCCCTGGACTGATGATCGTACTTCTGGCACTAGGCTTTACCTTGACTGGAGAAGGCTTGAACGAGATATTGACACCAAAGCTAAGGGAGTGAAGCAGTATGGTTGATGTCCTAAGAATAAAAGAATTGGTTGTTGAATACACGACTAGGAGAGGCATAGCTCGTGCAGTTGACCGAGTCAGTCTGAATCTACGAGAGAACAGAACATTGGGGCTTGCAGGTGAATCCGGTTGCGGCAAATCAACTCTGGGTCGTTCCATCATGCAGCTCGTTCCATATCCGGGCCGTGTGGTTAGCGGTGAAATCCATCTCAATATCGATCACGATGTGCCATGGAAAAAAGGGATTATCAAAGAAGGTGATGTTCCTATCCTGGAGTTGAATGGTGAGCAAATGCGTGCGATTAGGGGAAGTAAGATTGCCTATATCTTCCAGGATCCAATGACCTCTCTTAATCCTATGCTAAGCATCGGGGATCACTTCATTCAGATTCAACACGCTCATGATCCCGAGATAAGTGATGAGGACGCCTTGGTGCGCGCGGAGGAAGTCCTTGAGCGTTTAGGGCTTCTAGCAGAGCGTGTGAATGACTATCCTCACCAGTTTAGTGGTGGGATGCGTCAACGGGTCATGATTGGCCTGGCGCTAGTAATGAGACCGCGTCTACTCATCTCTGATGAGCCGACCACATCACTCGATGTCATTGTCGAGGCACAGATCCTTGAGGAAATGGCTGAACTAAAAGATCTGTTCAATTTGACTATGATCCTCATCACACATAATCTGGGTGTCTTAGCCCAGACTGCTGATGATGTTGCTATAATGTATACAGGGAAACTTGCAGAGTTGGCAGACACAGAAACGCTGTTTGAGAATCCGCAACACCCCTATACTCAAGCTCTTCTTCAATCCGTTCCCGATGTGACGAAACCGGAGAAGAAATTGACATGGATTCCTGGCGCACCTCCTGACTTAGTGCATCCATTACCAGGATGTATGTTTCACCCCCGCTGTCCATTTGCTATGGACATATGTAGGGAGGAGGAACCAGAGCTCCTCGAAAGCCCCTCTGGGGGAGTAGTAGCCTGTCATCTCTACGGGAGGCAATGAAATGAAGTTACTAGAAATCAAGGGAGTGAGGAAATACTTCCCAGTACAAAAAGGATTCATTGAGCAATTAGTAACACGGGAGAAGACCTTTGTCAAAGCAGTTGATGGTGTTTCCTTTGATATCATGAAAGGCGAAGTCCTCGGTCTTGCAGGTGAGAGTGGTTCCGGAAAGACGACAATGGGTAGGCTATGTGTGCGACTCATTGCACCGACTGAGGGTGAGATCAACTTCGACGGTAAGGATATTGCGAAACTAAAGGGCCTTGAGATGCGAAAGATACGCCAACGCATTCAGTTCACATTCCAGGACCCATCTTCGTCACTCAATCCACGGTTATCCATCGGTGATGCTATTGCACATGCCCTAAAATTCCAAGGGATTGGAACTCCTGAAGAGAGAAAAGAACGAGCTGAGAATGTTCTGGAACGAGTTGGTCTCTCTCCAGCAGTATCTTTCTATGATCGGAAGCCGCATCAACTTTCGGGAGGGCAAAAGCAGCGAGTCGTCTTTGGAAGAGCAATCATCCTGAATCCCGAGTTTGTGGTGACCGATGAGCCCGTTGCAATGGTAGACGTGTCCATTAAGGCACAGCTTCTGGAACTCATGCTTGACCTCAAGAAGGAGCTCAATCTAACCTACCTCTTCATCTCTCATGATCTTGCTACGGCACGATATGTCTGTGATCGCATCGCTATCATGTATTTGGGCAAACTCATCGAGATTGGTGACAAGGACCAGATCTATGAGGAGCCATTGCATCCTTACACAGAAGGTCTCATCAGCGCAATACCGGTTCCTGACCCCACTGTGAAGAAGGCTGAGAAGATTCCACGAGGGGAGATTCCAAGTCCAATCAATCCTCCCTCTGGCTGCCGTTTTCACCCACGTTGCCCTAAGGCATTCGAAAGATGCCCTATAGAAGAACCTGAGCTGGCAAGTACCGGCGATGGAAGATATGTAGCATGTCATCTCTACACTAACTAGTAGTGATAGGTGGAACGATGTACTGGATGAATCATCTAGTACTATCGTTCATTCTGCCTATATATCAAAATCAACCAGTATATCCTGAGTAAAATGAAGCATGCCAAGAAGATTGTTCTCTCCACTGTAGGCGTTTCACTTCTTGTTATGTTTCTCCTCTCCCTGACCATCCTGCCCAGCGATGCCGCTGCTATCTTAGACACTCCTCGTTCTGCTGCGGCGAATGTCGGAAACTCGTTTTCAGTAGATGCTATGGGAGAGGCTCTCTATCTCAATGACACAGATAGTATCAGGGCACTAACTAATATGCACATCGAGTTCACTATAGTTCGAAATGGTTCTAGAGGTGTCATCTTTTTGGTTTCGTCTGGTTCATTCGTGATGAACTATACGAGGTTTTCTGTGAACGATGGAGTAGGCTATGCTGGAAGACCTCAATCGGATTCCTATAATCGAACGCTGGTATTTGGGTTTAGGCTCAATCTGACTGACGATGATGGTATACCACTTCAGTTGTCTTTCAGAGGATTTGTGGACCGATCTGAGGGTTTCAGACCCGTGCTATTCATGCACGGTAGAATTACATTCGAAAATCTACAATACTATCTGGTACAGCGTGGTACAATTCATCGTATCGAATCATGATGGAAGAAACCGAGGACTGCAGGCAATGCTACAAATCCAAGTACATTGCTCTTGAAAGGCGGGATCAAACCCGCCCTTCCATCACCTTATGCAGGTCTAATCTTTCTCTTCGAGGATAGCCTCGACCTTCGATAGTCTATCCTTTAGGTCCCTGTTCTCCTTCTCAAGGTCCTCAACAGACTTCTGGAGGGATTTTACATCAGTGGAGTCTTTCTTTTTGCTCAGCGCACGTATCGCTACTCTTGCAAGTCTAATAATGTCTGAATCAACATGTCCTTCAGCAAGCTTCTGTAGTGACGGTATCAATTCGGCTGAACCATATCCTCTGGCAGCATTTATTGCGGCTATCTGAACCTTGTATGACCTATCATGAAGTAGACCTTCAATGATGTCCTTGACGGCAGGATGCTTCTTCTTGTACTTCCTGCCAAGATCTGCAAGCAATACTGGAGCTGTTCTTCGTAGATAGTCATCATGTCCGGGTTTCGTGTACTCGGAGATGACTGGAATCGCCTCGGCCTTCTGGGTTTCTTTTAGACCACTGAGATACCCTCTTCGGACGATCTCGGTCCAGCTATCAGGTGCACCCTTGATACCTTTCTCGAGAATATCAAACGATCTCCTATGTCGTAGTTTCCCTATCGATGTGGCTGCAGATGCCACGACGAAATAGGATTCCTCATCCTTCAGGAGGATTTGCAGAGCTTCCAATGCCCTCTCATTTTGGTAGTAGTTGCCCAAAGCTCCTGCCACATCAGTTCGAGCCCTGCTATCCTTGAGATTACAGCCTCTTAGAAGCTGAGTAAGGGCTGACTCGTTCTTAATCTTTCCAAGGACCTTTGCAACCTCTGTTTGCACTCCCCAGAAAGGCTCTGTTATCAATGCCTTGCCTAGCGCTTCGAGAGACCTCGGGTTGGCCTTCTTGCCAAGTGCCTGTGCAGCCTTGATTCTTTGCATAACCGTTCGACCTTTGTGCAGCTGCTCAATCCACATTGGTTCAGGTTTTATGATATCCCAATCCATCAAGACTGCATAGTCAGGGTCGATCAACATCTGCTTTGGCTTCTTGTGAACCGGATAGTAGAAGCTGTGTATCCGCTCATTTACTTGCATCGTATAGCGGGTGCTCTCTCCCGATTCATCTACAAACTCCACAGTTAGAGGGAACTTGAATACTCCAGGCGTCATCCCATCATCATGTTTCTGTGTCTGTTCGACCTTCACTAGGGCATGACCCATCTTCTCGTCATGAGAGCAGGTAATCCTGCATTCGGGATACCCGGCTTTATAGAGCCACTGTTCAAAGAACCAACCATAGTCCTCACCGGTCATTTCTGTGAAAAGAGATTCCAGATCATGAGTATACGGTGACTTATGGGCGAATCTCTTCATCCATTCACCTAGTATCTTCCACCACCGTTCTTCTCCGACAAGGTGCTTGAGCATATAATAGCGCCACGCGGCTCCGGGGTAGAGGTGCCTGTCGAACATATCGGAGCCCCGCTCCCATTCGTTCTGTACGATAGGACGTCTGTACTGATTCTTGTCCTCGTCAAAATACGATGTCTGCTTCCCATACTGCTCATAGAGATATTCGTCGAAGCCCTTGTCATGGAGCTTCCACTCATTCTGCATCTGGGTTCCCCATCCCTCGTTGAGCCAACCATGCGACCAAGTTCGACAAGTAACTAGGTCCCCACCCCACATGTGAGCAAGCTCATGAGCGACAAGACCATCGGATTGATAGTCCTTGTGAGTCTTCTCATCGTGTAGAGTAATATCTGTCTGAGTGGTCGCACTTGTATTCTCCATGCCTCCAATGACGAAGTTGGCCGCTGTAATCTGCGCATATTTGGCCCATGGGTACTTAACTCCAAGCTTCTCCTCGAAGAACTTGATCATCTCGGGAGTTTTCCCAAAGGAACGATAGACCGTTTCCTTGTCCCACCGTTTATGTGCGTAGTAGCTCACCTCAAGGCCATTCATATCCTCCTTGTATTCCACATACTCTGATGCCGCCATAGTCATCAGATATGCGGTTATTGGAAGCTCTTGCACCCAATGGAAGGTCTCTGTTCCGTCCTCGTTCTTCTTCCGCTCCTTCAAGTATCCATTGCTCATAGCGAAGTAGCCTTCAGGTACAGTAAGGATGGTTTCTGTAGGGAACTTATGACTTGGATTATCATAGATGGGCACACACGCTCTGCAGCAATCATCCTGCATCTGTGTCCAGAAAGAGCTCTCGATATTGGGAAACTCGGGTGTTTTATTCGTGAACCATAGCCCCACTCGTGGTCTCTCAATCGTATAGGCGAAGGTAAGCTCCTCCTCATTGCCTTCCTCGAGAACCTTTGATAGATACACCATCATGCTCTCAGAATCAGGCTGGATATCGAACTCGAGTTCCTCTCCTGAGGAGTCTGTAATCCCTGAGATGTTTAGGTCGAGGACGTGCAGGAACACCTTTGATAGACTTGGCACTATGGAAGTGAGTCTAATCTTTGATATCGCATCTACCCGCTCATTGACAATATCAACATTCCAATCCACTATCAAGAGGTCAATGTTATAATGACGCGGAGGCGTCCATTGTGGTCTTGCTGTAGGAAAAGTGAACGATTCTCTTTCCGCGGCGAAAACGCTCTTCTGTTCTACTGAGTCGCCCCGCATCAGAGAGTCTAGATAATCATGAAAGTCTGTCATTGGAGAATTACCTTCTTTTTTGTACACTGAAAATGCTATCAAGCATTAGATGAGTGTTCCCGTTGGACCAATTCGAAGAACCGGAAGTGATAGGTATCGGTTTGCACTTATTTATTCCTTAATGGGGCATGCAGATTGATAGTGGACACTCATTGTCATCTTGAGATGTACGCGAACAACACAGAGCAGGCACTATCTGATCTGAAGAAGAACGCAATCGTTGCGATTAGCCTATCCAACGGGATTCCCTCCTATGAACGAACGCTAGACATCGCAACTAGATGTGAGATGGTTATCCCTGGCTTTGGCATTCATCCGCATAATGCTCCTGAGGTAATGGATCACTTGGATGTCATCCGAGAATATGCATACAAATGCATCGTCCTCGGTGAGATAGGATTGGATCATTTCTTTGCAAAGGACTCTTCTACATATCCCCTCCAAGAGGAACTGCTCAAAGTATTCCTTGAAGTTGCGGAGAAGAATGATGCGATCCTCAGTATCCACAGTCGTGGTGCAGACCTCAAGGTCGCAGCGATATTAGATTCCTTTCACCTTTCACGTGTAGTCATTCATGGCTTTGATCAAGGCATGGAGGTCGCGAATCAGCTGACTGATAGAGGCATCTATCTGTCGTTCGGTCCTCTTATCTCAGAAAGGTACTCTGATATCGTACCCCAGTGGGATGATGTTCGTGAGGCTGCATCAAATGTCCCTGACGACCTCCTGCTTATGGAAAGCGATGCCCCTGGGTCATATACTGATGAGATGCCCTCGGAGAGGATATTCCAAGTTCTAAGCATTCTCTCTTCTCTTCGATTACAGCCTCCGCGAGATACTCAGGATCTCATGAATCGTAATTTTCTGAGATTGATTGCTGGCATTCCGCAGCTTGAGGGGCAGCGATCTCTAGTTCAATCAGACATGTAACAACGATTGTGCTTTCCAGTAAGCGCCAAATCACCTCAATTCTTTGAGAATTCATGAAATAGTCTGAAACGGCCACCTTCGAAGCGCTTATTAGCTAATTATTCAATTAAGTATGATTGTGTCCCTTGGAAAGGTTTTTATTCACTTTCTGTGGGGAACGGTTACTTCGCATCCAACGGTGCTATGCTAGAGCTTCGGCGGTAGCCCTGCGATGACAGTTAATGGCTTCCAGATGCGAATACAAGATGCGGACGTGAGATAGACTGACGCAAATGTGTCAGAGTCCCCTCAGGTCTAAGATATGCTCAACAGTGTGCAGGTATAATTGGGTAAGAACATCCCTTCTTTCCCCGTTTTAGCCTGTACTTCATTCAAGCGTTAAGTTTAGTGTGCTAAAGTTGTACGTGGTGACCGAATACTACTCCGGTCATACCTTGCTAAACATGTACAATTGTGATCAACTCTAGTTGATCCTGCTAGAGGACACTGCTATTGGCTTGGGGTTAAGACATGCAAGTTGAACGAGCACGCATCCGTGTTCGTGGCGAACGGCTCAGTAGTGTTGTTAACTTACCCTGTAGATGCGGACAACGCCGGGAAACTGGCGGTAATCCGCAATAGGAGCGATGTTCTGGAAATGATTTTGCTTCAAAATGGTGCCCCTAGGTATGTTGGGGTTTCTGCTACAGGATGGGACAGCACCGGATCATACTTGTAAGTGGGGTAAATGCCCACTTAGGTTGTGACCCGAACGGGCGATGTAAGTCGTGGCCCGGAGAAGGCAACTGAGACAAGGTGCCTAGCCCCACGGGGTGCAGCAGTTACG
>JBHLQH010000070.1:0-225 GCA_048884965.1 Candidatus Thorarchaeota archaeon
TATTTTGGTTTTAGATTGGCACCTCAGGACATTCTTTGTGATGGTTGTATGGCAAAGGACCCCAAGCTCATTGACAACAACTGCCCAGTGCGACCTTGTGTCATAGAAAAGGGGATTGAAAACTGCTCAGATTGCGAGCAGTATACATGTGATAGGCTGAATGAACGACTTGTGATCTATGAGGAGATACTACAGAAGATGAATGGGTCTATTCCAGAGGATGAC
>JBHLQH010000070.1:235-10215 GCA_048884965.1 Candidatus Thorarchaeota archaeon
AATAGACCCATTCATCTTCTGTAGTATCTCCTCATAGATCACAAGTCGTTCATTCAGAGGATGACTATACTGCTTTCATCAAGCCCTATGAGAACAAACGCCGCCTTGATGAGATGAGAGCGCTTCGTGCTGAGTGATCTGCAGATGTATGCCCTCTTCCGATTCTATGTGACTTTGCTCAGTTGATAGAAGCTGCCAATAATAACGAACCTAAGTCTAGTAGATGGGCTAATGATGGAAATGTATTGGAAAATCCCGAACTCGATACTCTCTCACACTCGTGCTCCTATTGCGAAGGAAGAAAGATGGAGTAGGAAACTCTCTGGAGACTGAACGATAATAGCAACTGCTTCACTTGAGGATGAATGTCGCAGAAAACTCTAGAACTTTGATGATGTGCCTAGTCAATGCTCTACTAGATGGATTATTCCTGACTAGGAATGCTATGATTTTGGCGGAGATAGGGTGCTATTTAGGAGTTTCAGCGGCTGTTCTTTTGTGAGACAAACAATGTCTGAAGAACGAGTTTTCCCTATTATTGAAACTGAACGGTTGATCCTTCGACAACTCCTAGAACGTGATACAGAACAATGGCATCATAATCTATCAGACTATGATGTGGCAGGTCTTATCGGAATGGAACCTCTTCAGAATGCGGCGGACACAAACGAGATCATTGTCAGTTTCTCCAATCGATATGAGAAAGATACAGGAATGGCATGGGCCATTACTCTGAAGGATACTGACGCTTTCATCGGGACATGTAGTTATGAGAGCATAGACAAACACAACTTCAGTGGAGAAATCGGATATGACCTTCTCAAAGAGTTTTGGGGCCATGGATACATGACTGAATCACTAAGACCTGTGATTATGTATGGATTCGTGAGCTACAAGTTGAACAGAGTCGAGGCTCATACTGCAGCTATCAACCATGCCTCTAGAAGGCTCTTGGAGCGACTGGGGTTCTCTCTTGATGGAATCTCCCGAGAGTCCATATTCTTGAGAGGAGAATTCCAAGATTATTGTCTATATTCCTTGCTTAGAAGGGAGTGGGAAATGTAAGGAGAAGGACAACTCTCTATCTTCGTTTCTTGGAAATTCTACTCACAACATCGACTATCTCATCAGACATTCCTGTCATTACAATAGCAACTCCCGTGACTGGGTCGGTGATGGTGAGATTGATGTGTTCATCACCTGGGTTTCTATGTGATAGCTTCTGCCTAAGGAATTCCTCGGGCTTGAGCCCCTCGAGATTTGCTCTAGGAATCTGTTTGACTATAGATTTTCCCCGCACCTCTAGCAAACGCTGGTTGGTGATGTAATACATGGTCCTTCTGACTTGGATATACATGTAGAGTATGTATAGGAGTATTATAAGCAGTATAGCTAAAGCAAGGAAATTAGCAACAATGGCAGATACTGTGCCCATCTCTCTACCGACTTCGGTAAGTATTGCTATTAGAAACGGTGCAATAATCAGTGGCAAGCAACCCTTGACCACAAAGATCACGATACTGACTCCTGCATTCTGACCCCATTCGACAGACTCGCCTGGACTCATTCCTTCAAAGAATGCGGGTTCGTCCCGCGTTGTAGGTGACATCCATGACACCCTACCCTTGATGAGTAAAGGATGATTTGAAGATATCCCCCGAGATATTGATGCTAGTTCATTGTGCGAGGAAACCGAAGAAAGAGAGATCATGAAGACTACTATGTCCGTCTTCTATTCCAGCATCTATCCTGTGATCGGGTCTGAGAAAAATAACAAGGTACCCTCATGCGAAAAGCACACCAGATACAAAGTCACTGATGGTGCTCCCATGAGGGTATACTTCAAGACACAAAGGTATCAGATTCAGATGAACAAGAGCAGTCTACTGCTTGTAGCAACTGATGGGTTGGTTTTTTCCTCAGTAGATATCTAGCAATTATCATTAGATCTGGATGAAGCAGCTCGAAAGTAAACCCAGTTTTTGCGAGTCCAATAATATAATGCAGGATTCTTATGATTTCTGACACCTTTTCGACCACCAATCGACCATCATGCCAGACCTCCGGACTTTCCTGAAAGAGAGGATCTGGAACGGATATCTCTATCTCAAGTTCGATATAGAGATCAGTCTTGGTAAGGACAATTCTCCGTTCCTTAGTATCACAGATAACGATGGTACCTTGTGAAAGAGATGAAACTGAGGCGGGTAGAGAGGTAAGCCTCTCATACCCCGCAGATATCTTTTCTGCGAGCAATGTTTTTCCTCTCACTCAGATTTTGGCTTCCCAAGTAGAGCACTGATAACGAGTCCAGCGAACACAGAATCTGCGAACAGCTCTATACCATGGATGACCCGAAGGAACACTGCGAACTGCTCAGAGATTATGAAGACTGCTAGTGCTCCACCAATGTACAATAGAGAAATCATGATGAACGCAAGACCCCTCTTGTCAATATCCAATGAGATGACAAGTGGCAAGACGCCAATTGTATAGATGAAGCCTCTTAGTGTCTGTAGAGATAAGACAACCTCAATTGATGGAAGAACCAAGTTGAATGGGGAACCTGGAGCTGTATAGTATGGTAGGACCAATGGAGCTACAATACTACCAAACACAAAGTAGATGCCCATCCAAAGAACTGAGGCAAGTATGAATCTCAACCCGAAGGATGAAGAAGTGAAATTATTGAAGAACTGATTCTTCATATCTCTGAATCCTGTTACTTCTCCCTCTGGTTTAAAGAGAACACCTGCTGCAACTGCTGTAGGCAATGTAATTAAAGAGCCAAATATGATAGCTCCTACGGCAAGTTCTGGGGTTCCCTCGAACTGTGTAGAAAAGAACAATCCCTCAAGTACTGGGTTCAAAAGCTGGATCACATAAACTGCGAACCATATGACCGCTATTCGAGCCTTCTGAGATATTGGCATATTTAGAGATGCATATCTTAGAACAACTCCATAGAGAAGAGCAGTAATGACTGTTCCAATGGCGAAACTGATTGTTACATTTCCTTGAGTTGGCATTAGCAGACCAAATGCAGTATAGATAGTCGAAAAACCGAGTACTCTGGCAATTTGATCCATTCGAATTTTCATTTGTGACATGATTTTTCACGAACATTCACTAAGACTATCATATTATCAAAAGTTGCTAGCCAAGAAGTTCGTTATTGGCCATCGGATGTCTAAGATAATGTCCGAAATTTAATCACTTGGTTAGAAAAGGGATTATTTTGGTCGAGTTGCTCCAGCAATGAGTTCTTGCAGTTCATAGTTCCTCAGATCCGGATACACTCTTGATTTCTTTCCTAGGTAGGTGACTAGATTTTTGATAGATGGATCTGATTTTATCCTACTTACTATCCTATCAATGTCTTTTACATTCGATACAACGAAAGTGGCAAAGATTACAGGTTCAGTTGCTGAAATAATAGGCATGTAATATTCAGGGAAATTCGATAATAATTGCATTACCTTAGAAGCATCAGCTCTTTCAGGATGCCATTCAACTCGAAGAATGAAGCCAATACTATCGCCTGCATTAAGGTCCCACATAAGCCCTATCCGAACTCCCTCGCTCTCAATGATCTCATTGATCAAACGCCGTACTGTACGCGGTGCAAAGTTGGTTCTCTTGCTAATCTCCTCCACTTTCATCCGAGCGTCCTCAGAAAGCAAACCGAGAACACGAAGATGTGATTTGGTAAAATGAACTTTCTTACCTTTTGGGTAGAGTATTGGGTAGAAATGCACCTCTTCGACATTTCTTTGACTTCTCACGAAATTACTCAATTCAGAGAGACCTTCACTTCCAACATGTGTCGCAAATACCATATACGTGCTACTTGAGCCGGGTCCAACAACTCCAATCATTGGATTTTCACCCAACATATCACAGAACTCTTGCTCATCCTCTGAGCCATCGGTGGTCAAGAGTACAAGCTTCATCTCTCCATTGAACATCCCGAGACTGAGTTCGACGATGAAATCAACTATGACGCCCATCTCTACTAATCTATCAACCCGTTTCTTTACAGCATTTGAACTGACTCCCAATTTGCGAGCTATTGTCTGATAGGGCATTCTTGCATTGGAAGCCAAACTAAGAAGGATTATCTTATCCATCTCATCCATAAGACATCACACATATTTGGATGATAACTTTTCAAGAACCTTGATTCTTTAAACACCTTTCTCAATGGAACAAAGAAAGAAGGACGAAGATCTCAGGAATTCTATCTACATCTGCTTCTCTTACCTATGCGGTTGACAGTGAGGTCTGTACATCTCTCGCCATAACGCCCTCAAAGCTCTTGGTCAAGAACGAAATCGACAAGTTCTGTCATGTTTCCAAAACTACTCTCATGATAGACATCAGGATGAACACATACTTCCTCGTTAGCCGCTCCAGTATAATCTATGCCCATTCCTGGTGTAAATCTCACCAGTAATTTCGAGTTTGGAAGGACATAGTAGATTGGTGAGTCGCTAATTCCATCTCCCCCTGAAGGTTTCCCATACAGCTTGGCAAGTCCAGTTTCCTTACAGAACAGGGCAAAGGCGTCTGTAGCAGAGAACGTTATTGCATCAATAAGAACCACGATCTTACCTCTGAAATCGATATCACCTGAGGGCTCTACTGTTTGCGTGTAATCGTAGATAGTGAAATCGTCGCTCATCACTTCGGGAGGTAGTTTTTCGAAGCTATCTTTGGGAACAACATCTCCTATCTCTGCTACCTTTCGAAACATCTCTACATATTCGCCTGACCTAAAGGCAAGATACATCTTACTGGTCAATTTCGTTTTTGCAAGAGGTGCTATCACATTACGCATCCATGGTTCATAACATCCGCCTTGGTTTCCGCGAACATCGATGATTAGAAGTCTATAGTCCTCAATCTGTCTATAGAACTTCATCAGGACCTTGTTATCATCGTCAGCTAGGGACTCTTCAAAGTCCCCAATACGAACATACCCCGCCTGCTTTTCAGGCCACACTTCAGTTTCCAGTCTGAGTACAGGATACACAGTTGTGAATGAATACTTGAAATCATACCCTGTTTCGAAGACAACGTTCTTTCTCTCGCCAGATTCAGTCTCGATCGTAAACTCCGCATCTGGTCTGAAATGCTTGGGCTGTATTCGCCAGAGATAGAACAGCTCTCTCTTGAAGTCCCTGTTGAGGATCCCCTTCTCAAAACAATCCTTGACAGCATCATGAATGGGTATGCCATCCACCGCTATAATTCGTGAATGGATGCCATATTTCTCCTTCCAATCTCCATACCCTGCTTCAATGAGATAGTCTCCGTTGTTATACCAAGACTGAGCATCGAAGTTGAGAGAATTGCGTTGCTCTAGGAACTCATCAATGATAGGTTCCCAATACCTGTAATAGTTCTTCAGACTCTCACTGAACACTTCACTGAATGGAGAAGTTGCTCTATAGTATTCGACTTCATAGAAGCCGTCTAACGATCCCGGCGTAATAATCTCCGCGTGTCCATTTTGCAATGCTTGGGCTGCATCGAACATGACCTTGAGATAGTCCAAGGCTGCTTTCCCGTTTCTTATGCGGTTACAATAGTTATCATAGAAGTCAAGCCATCGATAGCCGAGTTGTCGTTCTTTCAGCTTCATATAGGGATTATTATCACGCATCATGGAAAAGAGTGCCTCAAGATCTTCCAGCCATTCATCTTCTGTCATATCTTGAGGATGAATGTCATTGAACATGATCTTGGAGCCAGATGGCATGTTCTCGCAAGACTATGTTGAATGTTTTATGTTTGACTATGAACGCCTTGGGAGAAATGAGGTGATTGTGAATGAAGAAGGATTCTCTCTTTTGAATGGTTTAGCCCAAAGGTATCTCGTGAATTCACAATTCTTTCCTTAGAATTCATGAAAGGCCATTTGTCCGATTCAATTCTTATACAGATGCTCCGCATTTACCGCAGAATCTATGTCCTTCTATGAGCGCTTCTCCACACATCGAGCAGAATCTCTTTCCGCTCCCCTCGGTACGGGCGATCGTAACTGGTTTTTCAGTTGGTGAAATTGTCCCAAATCCAACCTCTGCTTCTGACCGCCTCAGGGGGCTCCATTTGGATATTAGCTCATCCTTTACTTGGTCCCGTATCTCATTATCATCAAACTTCAAGAGCAGGATCATTTCAGTTTTCATATTGGGCATGGCAAGCATTTCTTTGCCTGTAAGTGGGTTAACTGAATAAGGTTCATGCATGACAACACTCAATTCCTTCTTCTTATCAGTTCTTATTTCCTTGACATCACGATATTGCATCACTGGATTCGGATAGATGTGGATGTTAGTACTCGCCAGTGAACGAAGCATATTTCCCTTCATTCCACCTTTGACTTTGGTTTCCTTTATTGGATTGAAACTTATGCTCTCCCTTCCAACTATGGTGTGTCCTTTACCATATTCTTGCGTTACGCTTGTTCCCATTCCGACCATCATTTTGGCCTTATAGAAGAACTCTGCAGAAGAACTAGTTCCTTCGTCATTAGAATGCATACTGAATCTCTCTCCTCTAGGAATGATTCAGCATTCAATGGACACTTATATCCTTGTCTCGGTATCTGTTTCTCTTGCCTGTATGGCAGATAGTCAGGTCCGAAGGTTTCACGATCCACGACAATCAAGGTGGAACGATATCACAATGGCATTCCCTCCTTGTACATTGCTTTCCATTCTTCTTGATTAGACTGCTTTTTCTCTTGTCCTTTCAAATAGAGAGTGTATCCTACAAATAATACTTCAAAGAGCAGAAAGTAGACTAGGAGTGGTCCAAGTAGATCAAGTCCTTCTGCGATGCTAGAAGGTAGCGCTAACATACTGAACAAGAAAGCGTATGATAGGTACCCAACCAGAATAGAAATCGCGACGCTCGCAACAAATGCTATGGCAATGCTTCTCTTGTGGGGATTCGGTGGCCGAGTTCCGGGGACCCTTTCTCGCATTATCTTTTGTTCTTCCTCTGTCGGCTCATCACCTCTGAAGACATGAATCCGAGCTATATCTGGATGGATGTGATATATTCTCACGGTTGGATTATTGAGAATTCTAGGACCGCGAATATCGGTTTCTGCTTGAAGAAGAATAAATACAAGCACCCCGAGGTATGCCAATGGTATCTTTAGCTCTAATACTTCGAGCGAAAGCCATGCGGTAGTAAGCGTAACTGTGAAGCCTAGAATGATAGGAATCTTAACATGTAGGAAGAAGCTATTGGCAAGGTCTCCAATCGCATTCGCCAGTACGACTTCTCCTTCATCTGGCTGTGCAAGGATATCCTCAATTGCTCCTTCTGATATTACTAAAGCTCTGGATGTAAGTGTATATAGTGGTATGAGCACCTGTGTAATGGTGGGAATAATCCAAATCTCAAAATACTTCTGATATCCAAGTCGTTGTGTTGCTTGAGCAACCATGCTTCCTATTTCCTGATCCTCGCAGATCACTCTGTATCTACGTTTCTGGAAGATATGCAAGACATACAGTGCTACCCAGCAAATCAATATTGATAGCGGCCATAGTACTATGAATCCAACTAGATCGATACCCTCTCTATAGAAAACAGGAGCTATCATGACGAACCCGAAGATAATGACGAACTCAAATGACGCTAAGTCAGAGATGAGAATAGGAACATTGCCCTCTTTTCCCATCTGTCTCTCACGGTCCGGAACATAGTTAGGTTTTGGACTCACCTCTCACCACCTAAATGTGATGGAGACAACTTCGTCTATTGAAGGTTTTGATGCTCTGTGCATTTATGAAAAGAAGAATGAAGGAGCATAAGGCTCCCTTGAAGTCATCATCCTTAGAGCTGCTTCATTTTGCAGTAAAGGCGGTAATCTTTCCATATTATTTCCCGGGTGTTATTCAATTATTGCATCAACTTCAATCTCGAGTAGCCAATCAGGATTAACAAACCTACTCACTTGTACAACTGTATCTGCTGGTCGGATATCTTTGAAGTACTCGGCTCGTATTTTTGCCACACTTTTCCAATCATCAATATCAAGTAACATTGTCCTAGTTCTCACGACATTAGATAGACTACCACCTGCATCTTCTACTGCCTTTTTTGCAATCTCAAAACATCTCCGTGCTTGGACTGCAACATCCCCCACACCCACAGTTTCTCCATTCTCTCCTATAGGTGCAGTTCCACTAACAGAGATCATATTGCCAACTCGTACAGCTCGTGACATCTCAAGAACCTCCTCAAAGGGACTTCCACTGGAGATTAATTTTCTAGTCATTGTGAATCATCATCCATCAATTCAACCCCTTTGACCGTAGAGTGGTTTTTTTTAGTTTCCTTCGGAGCAGTATGACTGGTTTACTCAAATGGAGCCAGGAACAAGAAGAATGGAAGAGCACGTAGCTCCCTTGATAGCGCGACTTAGAGTTGCTTCTCATGTTGATACTGGCTACCACACATTATCTCTGTGAAGAGATGCATGAATACGAGAACCTTAAGCTTGACTTTGAGTGGACCTATGAGAGGGAACGTCGGGTTCGCGATTGGTACCGAGAACGGAGCGGGAATATTGGACTGAGAGATGTTCAGGATGTACTCAGTTCACATGAATATGGCGTGTGTTGCCACTGGTTGGAGGACGGTGAAGACGCAGGTACGACATGGTCATGGGCCGCTGATCTTGGAACATGTACTTTGAAGGTCTCACTTGGACCTCCTTGTGAGAATGGATACAAGGAGATTGGTTTTAGCTAGAAGTCTTGCTATCAGATTGCTTCTTGAAGCTGGAAAATCGTATGTAAGATTCTAAGTCCCTGTCTAGTGAGATGATAATTGCCAAAAGATCTATCCTTTGAGATATAACCAGCATCAAGTAGGGAGTCGAGGTGATATTGAAGATGTCCTCCTTTAATCCCAAGCTTCCTCTCGATTGTAGTGTAGTGTTTCCCACCTTTTCCCAATTCTTTCAGAATTTCCAATCGAACTCTATTTGATAGTGGTTTCAATAGATTTGTCATCTGCTCGCTTGAGAGATGGCTAAGATCTTTCTTAGAAATCTCCTTCGCTGCACTTCTTTCAATAGGTCTGTCAAGGTAAGCTTCCAGTAATTCCTTGAGAGATTCAAATGTGCTTACAATGTTGTTGCAGCAGTCCTCATTACATTCTTGAGCATCAAGGCATTGAAGATCATCCTTTTTCATAGAAATCACTGATTGAATGTGAAAGTCTGCTTCTTGTATCGCCGAGGCTGGCCCTTCCTCTATGAATGCCTGAAGAATGAGGGATGTTGCTCTCTCAACTCTTCGTGAACACCAATCCCATAGTTCGCAATTATTGGTTCTTCTATCCAGAAATTTCGACATCTGACGTCCAGAATGCAGCTTGAATTGTGCGACAAAGGACTTTTCCTTCTCTGTCTGAATAACTGGGTCCAAGGACGATTTAAGAAAAAGAATGGAATCCTGTAATCCGCGTACTTCTCCGCTCAATGACTCCAGCTGAATCTCAATCTTCTCTAGTCGCTTAGCAGACATTGTTGATTCCTCGAACTATAGTAGATTAGTAGAAACATCACTCCTATAAAAAATTATAGCAAATAGACTATTTTTATATATTGATGAATTCACTTTGACACGATAACTATGACTACTCTTGAATCCCTCTCAGAAGTGCCAATGGAAGACCAATTGGATATTCTCAGGAAGAACTGGGTTTCCCTTGATGCAAGATGGCAATTTGCCGCCTTTACAGAATTAGGTGTTGAGAAAGGGAATCAGATCAATCAAGAGGTTGCTCGCCAATCTGGGAAAACCATGATGTATCGCATGATGACTGCACTTGGATACGATAGAATCGATAATATTGGCGAATTCCATCAGGTCTGGAAGACCGCGATGGATTTCTATTGGCCCCCACCACGATTTGAGTATGCCCTCAAACAGGATGGCATTAGAACT
>JBHLQH010000071.1:0-10127 GCA_048884965.1 Candidatus Thorarchaeota archaeon
TCAGCAGAGATTATGAATCGTGTCATATCTCCGTGTGTAAGTGGAATTGGTTCTCCATCCGTGATTTTCTGTTTGAAAAAGGGAATTATAGAGCCCGTACTGGCAAGTACGTTGCCATATCGTACTGAGCTCATTTTCATTCTTGATCTACCTTTGCTGTAGTTCATTTCAGTGAAGATTCTCTCACCTAATAGCTTACAAGCACCATACGAATTAAGCGGCGAGCATGCTTTGTCTGTCGATACAAAAAGAGCCCTCTCCACATCATGTTTCATTGCGGCATTGGCAACGTTCAAACTTCCTAGAATGTTGGTTTTAATTGATTCTTCGACATTATACTCAATCATATCAATTCTTTTGAGAGCCGCAGCGTGAATAACAACATCAACATTTTCCATAGCCCTGGAAACGCGATCAAAGTCCCTTACATCTCCAATAAGATTTCGCAAACGTTCACATTGAGGATGTGACCCAAATATATTGTTGAATCTATAATGTTTCACCTCATCGCGACTAAATATCCTGATTGATTGCGGTTCATACTCAAGAAATCTGGAAACTAAAGTTCTTCCCAGAAAACCAGTTCCCCCCGTGATTAGAACTACTTTATCTTGAATTATATCCCAGATTTGATCTTCCATCTTATTCAAAGGCTTTCCACTCTCAATTCGGATGATACGGCTTAATGCAGCTTTCAGACTCACCAATTTGAATGTTATTATCCACTTCTGGTATCAGACTCTGTGAAGTGTTTCTGCTTCACTGTTCTATTTATGAGAGGGACCTCAGGATTATTATCTAAGAATCGGATAATCTCTCTATATTCTGTGGTGATCAAACGTGCTTTGAAGTTCTCATATATCCTCAATATAACTTCCAAGTCAGTAGTTGTATCTACACACAATCTGTATTTGGGACGTGACACATCTGAAGGTGGATCTATATATCTGACACTGAATCTATCTTGGTGCGTGTACAAGTAGGGCATCACATGTTCACGTTCATATTGTTTTGAGGCATTTTTCATTGCTTCTGCTATTGCAGAGAACCTTGCGACTTCTACATCAAACCCTCGAGGATATGCCACTGGTTTATCCTCGCCGATTGTTATTGTCAAATAATCTACCTCATTCTCATGAAATTTTTCCAATGCAAAATCGATGATTTGAGCTGAAATCAGAGGGCAATCACCAGTAATCCTGACAATGGTACTGGGATTGTATTTCATTCCAGCATGATAGAAACGAGATAATACATCATCCTCTGATCCTCTGAAGACATCAAATCCTAGTGATTCAACATGATGTGCCAATATAGCATCTTGCTCACTAGTAGATGTCGCTAATACAATATTGTCTATTGATGATGCTTGTTTTACTCTTCTCAAAACCAGTTCAATTATGGACCATTCGCCCACATGTTCTAGCGGTTTTCCGGGGAATCGCGAAGATCCCATTCTCGCTTGGATTATTGCAAGTGTTGATGTCATTCTAAGCAATCCCACAATGAGATGCAATTGATTTCATTGGATGAGCTATTTAAACCTAGCAATCGGAGGACATATTTCAGAATCTATAAATATCCACCACTGAGCTTGGAGATAGGCGATGATATGGCTGAGGTTACAATAGGAACACGAAAGGTTGGCGATAAGCACCCTGTATTCATAGTTGCAGAATTATCTGCAAATCACTTGCAGCGTTTTGATCTTGCTCTTAGGCTAATTGATGCCGCAAAAGAAGCTGGCGCAGATGCCATCAAACTTCAAACATATACGCCTGACACGATTACTATCAACAGCGACAAAGAATACTTCCAGATTAAGCAAGGCACTATCTGGGATGGGACTACTCTTTACAAATTATATGAAGAAGCATATACTCCATGGGATTGGCAACCGAAGCTAAAAGAATACGCAGAATCCCTTGGTCTAGTTTGTTTCTCAGCTCCCTTCGATCCCACTGCAGTTGATTTCCTTGAAAAGATGCATAATCCAGCCTATAAAGTTGCATCCTTCGAAATTACGGATACTCCCCTAATCAAGTATATGGCCTCAAAAGGCAAGCCTATGATCATATCAACGGGTATTGCAACTCGTGAGGACATCAATGAAGCAGTGGAAACATGTAGAACTGCCGGAAATGATCAGATCATTCTGCTGAAATGCACTTCTGCCTATCCAACTCCATTGAGCGATGTGAATCTGAGAACCATACCGGACATCGCTACAAGATATAACACATTGGTAGGCCTCTCGGACCATTCTATTGGCATATCGGTTCCTATCGCTGCGGTTTCACTCGGAGCATGTTTGGTGGAGAAACATCTGATCATTGATAGATCTCAAGGAGGTCCAGATGCTGCGTTCTCACTGGAACCAGCTGAATTCAAAGAGATGGTAACTGCAATAAGACAGGTAGAAGAAGCTCTTGGAACTGCCAATTACAATCTTACTGATAAGATGAAAAGAAGTAGAGAATTTGCACGATCTCTATTCGCGATAAAAGACATCATGCAAGGGGAAACATTGACAGAAGAGAATGTACGCTCAGTTAGACCTGCATATGGACTACCTCCGAGGTTCTTAGACAAAGTAATAGGCATGAGAGCAAAAGTTGAGATAGAAAAAGGAACTCCTCTTTCGTGGGAGATTATTGAATAATCAAAAGACGGATGATCATTTTGAAATTCATTGATACTCATTGCCATCTTGACGATTCCGGTTTTAATTCGGATTTGGATTCAATCATCGAATCGTCAAACTTGAATCAGATTGGTATTATCTCGTCCTCAATCACAAGGAGTACTTGGCAAAAGGGAGCGGAAATTGCTTCAAAGTACGAGAATGTATTTCTGTCCTTGGGACTTGATCCATCTAATTTCAATGATGTTTCCTATGCAGTTGACATGATCCGCAACTGCAAGGAAGATATAGTAGCTATCGGTGAGATAGGTCTCGACCACTATATAGTAAGAGATCATGGAGAAAGAGAATTGCAAGAGATTGCTTTTATGAAACTACTAGGAGTGGCTTCAGAACTGAAACTACCAGTTCAGATTCATTCAAGGTCAGCAGGAAAAGCAACATTAGATATCTTGTATCGGTCCCACGATGGAGAAGTCCAAATGCATGCCTTTGATGGAAAAAGTGGCTACGCGAGAATTGCCTCGCAAGACTATGGTTACTATTTCTCCATTCCTACATCAGTAGTAAGATCTCCACAGAAGCAAAAACTAGTCAAAGCTGTTGAAATTGAACGTTTACTGGTTGAAACTGATAGTCCAGTACTTGCCGCAGAAAAATCAACGAGAAATGAACCTGCGAATCTACCAATTGCAGTTGCAGAAATCTCCAAGATACTCAGAAGAAATGAGGAAGAAGTAAGAGAGATAATCCTAGAGAATACTCTGAGGTTGTACAAGAAAATCAATCCAGTTCGATAGCCTTAAACACTTGAAGAATTCCATTTAGAAAATATGATTTCTGATAAAGAGCTCCTTCAGATCATTACTGAAACGTCCGATAAGGAATCAAGAGATGAATGGATTGCTATTCAGAGAAACTCAGACCTACCTCTCTATAACTACCGACTTGATCATATCAAACGCGTAGTTAACTTGTCGAAATTAATCGGAAGAGATGTAGATGCCAATATGGAAATAGTCGAACTAGCAGCATGGCTGCATGATATAGCAAAACCAGGAATGGGAGGAGTCAAAAACCACGGGGTTGAGAGTGCCAAAATTGCTAAGGCAATATTACTTGAACATGGATATCCCCGCAATACAATTGATTCAGTTTGCGATGTGATTAGAAAGCATGTTGGTCTTACCTTAGATATCCCATTGCTACCAATAGAAGCACAAGTGGTCTGGGAAGCAGATAAACTTGACAAATTAGGGATGATAGGTTTCATTCATTACATAATTAACGGAATAAAGATTCATCCAGGAAGGAGTATGAATGAGATGGCTGAGTCCTTAAAGGAATATCTTCCACTTGCAGAGAAAATCGAAAGGAGTATGAGTTCAGCAACTGCCAAGAGAATTGCTAAGAAAAGGTTGAAGCATCTCAATGAAATCTCATCTCGTCTCGATGAAGAATTCACTGACAATGAAATGGTGTGATTAATGATGAAGGCTCCGAGTTTGAAAGCTGGTATTCTTACTATAGGAAATGAAGTATTAGATGGCCTTATTCTTGACACAAACGCCAACTGGATTGAACAGCAGCTCGTCAAACTAGGAGTGGAGATGCGATGTGTGGTATCTGTTAGAGATGAAGTTGAAGAGATAGGACAAGGCTTGGCATTCCTTATGGAACGATGTGATTTTGTAATCACCTCTGGGGGACTGGGACCGACCCATGATGATATGACTCTTTTATCAATAGCAAAATCACTTGAGAGAGAACTTGTATTGAATCCGAAAGGACTTGAAATAGTTTCAAGACAATATGAGATGCTATATGAGAAGGGTATGGTTCAATCGCCTAATCTGACGGAAAGTAGGAGAAAGATGGCAATATTGCCAGAGGGAGCCATCGCGTTGGATAACACCGTGGGAGGAGCACCAGGAGTAATGCTGAATCAGAAGGATAGAACTATCTTCTGTCTTCCAGGAGTACCTGCTGAGCTAAAGGACATATGGGAAAGTGGAGTGAAGCCCTGGGTCCTAGCGAACACTATCGGAGCTTATTATCAGGAAATTGTTGATTTTGAGGTCGTGGATGAGTCAATCCTCGCACCGCATATCAAGGAAGCAATGAAAGAAAATCCAGATGTTTGGATTAAATCGATGCCTAAACGGTATGGTACAACAAGGATCATGCGAGTGTGGATCTCATCAAGAGGAGAAGAAATGACATTGGCACAACAAAGAGTCAAAATAGCAATTCACGCTCTTGAGAGAATTTCGGGATTGCACCTATATTTACCTGAGACCAAAGACTAGAAGACCCGATAAGTATATTCACTGGTTATCATAGGAAATGCGATAGGAATGAGATGAAATGCAGTTTGACTTCGCTCTGACCCAAACGGATGTTGTTGTCTTCTTCATCGCAGTAATCTATGCTGTGTTTGTGCTTACTGTTGCAGATATCGCGAGAAGGAAGCTGAATATGGGATCAGATTTCACTCGAAAGATCGTGCATTTATTTGCAGGGTTGGCAATTTGGACTGTTCCATATTACACTCATTCTTGGGTAGCAACATTCGTTGCTTTATTGTTTGCAGTATTTCTATTGCTAGCGAATAATCAGAGATTCAGTAAATTCTTCTCAGCTATGGCACGCCCAGAGGATGTGGAACATGGAAGCGTCAGAGGTCCGTTCTGGTATGCGGTATCAATAACCGTTCTTACTGGAATCTTTACGTTCCTAGGGTTTGAATCGATATATTTCATCGCAGCTGCATCTATTCAAATGATGATGTTTGGTGATGGTATGTCAGCCCCAATCGGTATGAAATATGGGAAGAATCATACTAGAACCATATTGGGGTCCCATAGGAGCCTACAGGGGTCTCTGGCTCTATTCATTTTCTCGTTCATTGGAGCATTGATTGCCTTCTGGTTCTTTGGAATACTAAACTACGGAACATTAGCACCGGGAGGAGCAATCCTTTGGAATGAAATATTTGTACTTGCGCTTATTGGAAGCGTTACTGCAACACTAGTAGAACTAGTAAGTCCAAAAGGTACAGATAATATTCTCTTGCCTTTCACTAGTTGTGCCGTAATGATAGTTGTTGGAATCGTGCTAGGTGTAGTAGTCTTCTAGCGACCGGGTTCAACGACCAATCTATAATAGTACGTTCGTCCAGCTGTGGGACTATCTCGCTCAATTCGAATCACTTGTCCTACTCTTGCACCAAGAACACGAGCAGCAGGATCTTCACGTGCAATTCTAGGTAGCTGCGTCTTCTTGATCCCGTAGTGGTCAGTAACCATCGATACTTCATCATCTGATGCTATGACATGCTTTGGAACAATCTCATGACCAAATAGCTCAAAAGAGGCGTAACCACCTTCGACAAGTTCCACTCGGGATTGACGGGCTTGCTTCTTAGCGGCAGGAGTAAATCGAGACCCACCTACAAGCATCCCTTCCTGAGATTCATTCTCTTCCATTGCACGTACTAGATCACGAACAAGAGCAACGCCGACCACCTTGGGCTCCTTGTATATCCAGACAACCTTCTTCACAGTTGTGTCCTTAACCTCTTTAGTAGGGAACATGACCCAGCGATTTTCATATTCCAAGAGTTCGCTTACTTCAAAACCTCTTAGATTCAAGAGATTTCTGGTTTTTATAATGATGTCTGGAAGTTCGACCAAAGTATTCACCCTAGAGTGCTGAAATGGGTTGCTCTTGCGTCGGCATATAAGGATTGCCAAGTGTATAAGGATTCGATGGGTTGCTTGAAATATCTTGTCAAGTAAGAAAATATTCACTCAATCTGTATAATCAATCATCCAGATATTCCCGCATCGGTTGATTGCAGCAGACTAATGTGCCCACACCAGATTTTTGCACAACAATGATTTGTTGGCAGATATCACAGACATATGTTGCTCCTTCTTTTGCCATTGCATGCTAAGCCTCCATTCTAACGTAATATGAGGCTCGAAAGGTCAATTTATGGCTTTCCTATGATTTCTTCCGCAAAACCTATCAAATTAACTAGCTAAGATAGTTTCAAATACTGCCATGATAAATGGTTGTTAACAGGTATGAGGCGATTCGCTTGGCTGGGTTAACAAAGGGAATGATTGCTGACGTACGAAATGAGAAGCAGATTACTCTCCCAGAGGTCTTCTTCAATAATCCAATCTTAGCAGACATGAAGGCTGCCATGGTCATCTACTTTGAGAGATCGGGAGAAATCAGATTGATTCCAATGATGAGAATTGGAGGAGCTCGAGTACGACTTGAAGTAGAGAAAGTGAATCCTGCACTGATGCAAATCATGACCCAGCTCTTCAAACAATATGATTTGAAGGTCCTCTTTACAACAGGATTCTGCTTCGAACAGAACCGCTGTGTCTATGAGGTGTTCTTTGAAACAGATGATATCGATGACAAGGAAAGCAGGATAAGGAATACTATTGAAAACATCCCAGGTCTATTTGAAAGCGAATTCGAAATCCTAGAGATTGGAAAGGGTTGGTAACCTACTCCACAACTCGCAAGACAACATTTTCCTTGACATTTGTTTCAACGGTTTCCAGCTTTACATTCATTAAGGCTTCCAGATAACCTCGGATAAACGGCGCAGGGTAGAATGGACTACCAATCACGATTAGGTCTTCCTTTAGCTTAATCTCACCCCACCCAGTTTCCTGCAGGAGACTAAGAATTGCTTTTCGGCTTTCCAGCTTCTTGGGATTCTTCCGGTACTTGATGACAATGATATCTGCCTCGGGAGCTTGTTTGCCTGCTGTAATACCAAGCTCATACTGCTGATCAGGTGTCAGTGTCGAGAAGAATATCGATGAGATGGTCTCATAGGCCAATAGGACCCGAACATCATTGAAATAGATGCCACGATCAGTCCATTTATCGACATTGAGATCCAAATACTTACTAACTGCATCTTCAATTAATTGAGCTCTTGATCGAGCAACTCCTTCATCCACAAGATCATCGATTTTCTTCTTGATAGGTTGGCTAATTGTGACACTGATAATCTCCTTTGATTCTTTCGAATCGCCCTTAGGACGACCAGCTGATTTTGTCTTCGACATCTATTTTTACTCCCAGTGAATACCTTTGATTGTAACCTCATATCTATTATTTTATTCTAACGGTTGCTAGTTATACTAATCATCTTATGTGTATAATGAATTTCTTTTGATAATAGCACAAAGATTAATCACGGTAGATATTGCTGTAAGGATGGGTTTGACTTTTGACACATTGTGAACTTTGGCTTGAGATGAAAGGGAAATCATTCAGAGTCGCTTTGCTTGTTCCTGCTGAGATTGATATTGCTGAAGAGTATATAGAATGCGAAGACTATGAACATCCTAGCGGAAAAGGATTGTACGTCACTAAGTGGTATGATGGGATTCATGGTGCGCGTGATAAGATGGATGCCACAGCACAATTCTATAATGATAAAGGCGTGAAATTCCTTTTCTTCAGAGAGATCAGACAACCACTTTGTAAGAATTAAAAAATAGAGATAGAGGGGCAGTGCCCCTCAATGCTTATGGTAGCGATGGTACATACGGTGTAGGCCACGGTAGTACAATGCCCAACCAGCTTTCATTTAGTCCTGGAATCATGACAAGAATACCAACAGCAATTGCTGCAAGACCAATTATTACCAAGATTGGAGTTGATGAGAAGACCTTTCCAATCAAAGTAATGAGTCCTACTGCAAGTCCGAATAACCCATAGAAGAATATGAAGAGGATTACTCCGATGACAGCCATCCATTTCAATGATGTGACCTGTGCGATGTATTCACCAACAACAGGCAGTGTGACATATTGAATTAGGAATCCATAGAGGGTAAATGTCACGAAAATTGCTGCTGCTCCCGCGAAGATGAATGCCAAGGGAAACTTGCTCAGCACTCTCATCATAAGAGCGAATCCAGCAACTATCAGAACTCCAGCTACTACGAGCGCGGCTGGTTGAGTTTGCCAGACTACATATCCTACAAGAACATCCAGAATTCCTACAAAGAATCCTAGGAACGTTCCAAGTTTCACAACCACATCGAAAATTGTACCTAGCAATGGAATCGGGTCTGTAATATTCTCTAAGAGCCATGCTGCCGCAAGGATACCAGTAAATATCAGAACCCAGCCAACAACCACTTCGTTGGCGAACCACGCCATAATTTCACCGAGGGTCAAGTCAAATACGCCAAATTGAAGCATAGTATACACCTCGTGCTTACTGTAGCAGACAAGGGAATCCTGTCCTATAAACTATTCCTAGATTATCAAAATCCCATAATCGAAGTCGAAAGCGCATATGATGTTAGATACAGAAGAAGACACAATAATGCCAGAATCCTCGCCCTTTTCCCATCCACCATTTTGACATTCTGATAACCCGAGGAAGCAGTTACAATGGAAAGTGTCAACACTAGAGGTAGAATGTCAGCAGATGTAATCGGAACTGTATCTCCTTGAGTACCATCAAAGAGGAACTGTCCAATATACAGAAACGGAGCTAGGGCAGATAGCAAGCCCAATACAATGGCACTTGTTATACTCAAGATATATACCTTAAGTTTCTGTGCAGCGATGATCGAGTCTCGTTCCTTCGCAACAGCTGAGCGCTTTACCAAACGGGCGGCGATGCGAGAAATGCGTTCTCCTGCATCCTTCGCAGACATCTCACACATTCGTTCGACCATTGATAGGAGACCTGCTGTTCGCTGCCCAAGCGCTCTTTCTTGAGCTAAAGACAGAGCGTCACGTGTACTTCCATTCTTCCAGTAGATTGATTCAATCGCGGGATCGATAATCGACTGTACTTCAGGACCGATGTCATCTCTAACTTCAGGAAGAGCAACCTCTAATGTATCACCCAACCTCAGTCTTTCTCCTAGCAGAATCATGAAATTAAGAAACTCGTCATATTCTCGAATGATTTCATCTTGAGAGGGAGGATTAAGTCCAATCTTTTGAGGTCGATCAAAGTATGCTGAGAACGAATGTGAGAATCTGGAACGAAGAAGTGCATTGATTGCAATGAAGAGAGGTGCGATCAATAGAATGGCAAGGTTGTTTGCATACCCGGCAAGGGAAATGGCAAGCGTCATCATGATGGGGAGATAGGTGACAAGCGCAGCCACAATCAGTAGCCGACTCTCCACTTCCAGATTCTTCTGCCTTAAGGATGTATCAGCCTCAAAGGATTCACCTGACAGCATTTCCAGAAGTTCGGTCTTCTGCTCTAAGGATGAAAGAATCGCCATGAGATACCTGCGAAGATCATCTGAAGGTTGATTTGCTGCAAAATCTGAAATGCATGCCTCAGGAGGAGTGCCAGCATTTATCCTATCAATCATTTTCTTGAATTGCGCAGAGAGAAGAGGGTGCCTGGAATTTGCGACCATCTCTATTGCATCAAAGATAGTTCCTCCAGATTGAAACACAAT
>JBHLQH010000072.1:0-9392 GCA_048884965.1 Candidatus Thorarchaeota archaeon
GCGTATCAAGCATACAAATATGTCAATGAGAACGAGTGGGTCTTCACCTGCTAGGGTTTCACGGAATAGGATTGAGAGCTATTCTCCACTTGTACAGTTCGCCATGGAAGACCTTTGCTTTGATTGCAGGGTCTTTCTGCATAATTTCCATTGCCTCTGTTCTATCTCTCACTGTGACCATAACAAGTCCAATCAAGACATCTGAGAATCTCCCTGCCATCAAGACCTTGCCTGAGGCATGCAACTCCTTCAAGTACTCAAAGTGCGCTGAAACGATTTCATCGGTCCCTTGCGTGCCATAATCATTTGCAGGACGAAGCATGATGACATATGATTCCTTCTCCATTCCAAGAACCTCTACAATAAGAAGAAGAATTGCCACCTTTAAAGGCGGCTATTTCTCAACTGCATCATATAGCTTCTCAACGAACATCTCTGGCGGTGCAGCACCTTCAAGATGAACTGTTTCGTTGATGATGGTCTTTGGAACTCCAAATACCTGGTACTTGGTTGCGAGATCCTGAAACTCCAAAGCTTCCACCATATCTGCTTCAATGAGTGGATTCAGGATTGCAGCATAGTGTGCCAAGCGGACTGCATTAGGGCAATATGGGCATTGTGGAGTTGTAAATACCTGGATATGCAATGGTTTGTCAATCGCCTTGATATCTTGAATTATATCATCCTCAAGTGCGACTGATCCTGTAGACACTGCAACAATACCAGCTATTAGTGCGCCGAACTCATGTCCTGCAGGAATACCCATGAATCGTACCTTATACTTCTCCTTACCATGAAGCACCGCGGTTGGATGTGCTCGAATTCCCATCTCTGCAGCCTTTCCTGTTCCGATCTTGTCAGTATGCCTCTCGACCTTGATCTTTTTTGAAAGGTCTGCTACCATGTTTATCAGCGTGGTTGTGTCCCCACAATAAAGACAATCATGATCCTTCACAAAGAGATGAATTGTTACATCATCTTCCAATGTTGAGAACATCACTCTAACTTGCTCTTTGGTTGCTTCATCCATCTCCACGACCAAATCTTTCACCAGCGGAAAGTTAGCAATCGTTATTTATAAATCCTGAGAATGAGCACTTTGTTCCAAGTCAGTGAATTCATCTAGTAGGATTGTAACTTGGACTTTTCGATATTCTCTCGATATCTATCCTCTACTCTCACGATTGCCTTTCCATCTATCTTGGTGATTTTCATACATTCGTGAGTTGAATGAATAGAGAAGCTCTCTCCCTCCTTTAATCCGTTCATTACACGCTTGCCAAAAGGGCTATTCAAATATTCCATGTAGAGCTTTGCCATTCGCTCCATTTCTTTCCTACGAGCGTCCATCTAATAGCACCCAACGAAGTTTTGCCAGATCGTTCGTTAGGCGTGCAGTATTATATTACCAAAATTCCTTAAAAAGACATTCGGGAAATCCGGAAACCTGTCTATTCCCACTCAACGCGGTCATCATCGATCAGTTCTTCGATTGCATACGGAATATTCTTCTGCTTCTTCAGGGATGCCTTTGCTATCAATTCTGTTTCTTCGGAGATGCCTAAGTCCTCAAGATCAGAGCATCCGAAAAGGGGGCTGATGTTGATCTGCTCAAACTGATTCTCCTCTGGATGGTGACTGAATAGGTAAAGCTCCTCGATTGATTTGCAATTCGCTAATGGTGAAAGATCTATAGCAGACAATCTGTTTCCAGCGATATCCAAAGCCCTAAGCTCAAGACAGTTGGATAGTGGCTCTAGATCCAAGTGCTCGATTTTGTTCATAGCAAGACCCAATCGCCGCAAATTGATACAGCCAGCCAGAGGTTTGAGATCGATAGATTCTAGCTCGTTTCCACCTAATCTGAGTATCCTAAAATCGCTCCAATTCACCATCGGCCTGAGGTCAATCTCCTTCAAGATATTGTGGTGTAGATAGAGGAATCTCATCTTTACACATTCTGTAATGGGGTTCAGGTTAAGCGCGACAAGCTCATTGTACATGAGGTTGATCTGGTTCAAATCCTTGCTTTTACTTAAAGGGGATAGATCTATCTTTCCAATGCTATTATTCTCTAGCTCTAGACTCTCCATTGTTGTAAGGTTTTCAAGTGGTTTGAGGTCAATTTCAGAAATCTCGTTGCCAAAAAGTCGAATTCGTTTCAACTGTGTATCTTTGAAGATGGAGAGGTCGATGTTCGAAACTCCTGTTGAACCAAGATTCACTTCACTAAGATTTGTACATTTAGCAAGAGGTGTTATGTCCAATTCTTTCAACGGATTCTTGAACAGACTTAATGAAGTGAGATTCTTGCAAGACTCCAAGGGTGTGAGATCAATCTCCTCGATTCTGTTAGAACCCAAATCGAGATCCAGTAGGAACTCAATATCGGCTAATGGAGAGAGGTCGACTTTCACAATCCCTTTGCTGGCGAGTTGAATTGATTCATCATCTTCGTCAAACTCAAGCTCCTGTTTCTTGCCATCCTTTAGCTCAATTTGTAGAAATACCTCGGACAAACCTAAACGACACCTCTCAGCTTTTAACGCCCAATGAATGTTGATGCTTTTCAATGTTATCGCGAGATACAGGAATATCAGTTAGTTACATTTCATGTTTGAAAAGCGACAATTTGATGCCACTTCGCTACAGTTTTAAATCACATTTCTGGACGTAAGCTAAGTCTTTTGGAGATGAACCAACGTGGACAAGAAGAATCTGGGAGTATTGTTGCTCACAAGTCCCTACACTTTTCAGAACTCACACACGTTCTACGAACTTGCAAAAGCAGCAATCGAGAAAGGATATGGCGTCAAAGTCTTCTTATTCGTTGATGGAGTCAATAACGCCAAACTCAATCAGGATCCTGACCCTGATATACCAATGAATGAGCGATTTCAGGAATTAGCTGACATGGGAGTTGAATTCCAAGCCTGTGGCCTATGCACCTCTGCTAGAGGCTTTGACCAACGAGGTAGTGACTATACACCTGGTGTCGAAGTAACAGGCCTTACAGAACTTGCTGAGATAATGGGCGAGTGCGAAAGGTTCGTAACATTCACGATGTAGGAGGTCAATGATATGGAGTTTGAAGAACGACCAGTACTAATATTGATCAATAGCAGACCTTTTGGAACTATCATTAACTTCGAAGGATGGCGAGCCTCAGTCGGTATGTTTGGAATGGACCATGAGCCTACCATGCTCTTCATGGGCGATGGAGTCTATGCTCTACTCAAGAGCATGCATGACCTTCATATCCGGATGTTCAAGTCCACCTATCTAAGCTTTGATGGTAAAATCTGTGCAAGTAAACGTTCCCTTGAAGAACGAAATATAGGTCAAGATGAACTTCTAGAGGAAGTAGAGATTCTTGACGAGGAAGCTGTAGGCAAGGCATTCGAGCAGAACGACCTTGTGATTACATTCTAGGAGTTGAAAGAATATGAAATTCTTAATCTGGCTTTCAAGTGACTGCTCAAATCTTGATGAAATCATCTCTGCGATGAAGATCAACAATAACGAGGTGGGAGTCCTCCTTGTACAGGATGGAGTATTCCTTGCCGATAAGGGATGCGCGCATTCCAAAGAGCTTGCAGACCTCAAGGTTCCGGTGTATGCTTCCAAAGCACACGTAGAGGAACGTGGGATCGCAGACAGATTGCATGTAGATGCGAAACTAGTTGACTACCCCGATATGGTTGATCTTATGATGGAACAATACGATAAGATTGTTCCTGTCTAAAATTCAGTGGATGCAGTGGATAATGGTCCGCTGCTCATCCAACTATTTCTTTCCTTTCACGATCATGACTTGACCCAAGAGGTCTCCAGGAAGTATAGAAGCTTTGATTCTAGAATGGAACATAGACTTGTTCGCAACTCTTTCTTCAAAATAATTCTTGAATTCAAGTGAGCCAATGCATGAAGAGAATCCCATTCCATTTGCTCCATAGAACGAGTTGAAGACCATTGCATAGGCAGAAATGGTGATTGGTTTAATGCTCACGATATTCGATTCACCTTCATTGAAGGACATCTTTTCATCTGCGACAATTGGAACAAGATGAACCTTAGTCCAATCCAGTGATATCTCTGATTCATCTAATCCCTCGACCGAGGTCCTAATCCTATCAAGCCCCATTGACACGAGGTCTTGACTGCAGCTGATAGCATAGATCTTACTCAAAACGACCGCCTATACTTTGTAACCATAAGACTGATTTTAACCTTACTACATCATTTCTAGGACACTAGTAGGTTACTTATTGAAACAATGGATGATATAAGCGAAAAGAAATTTTAAAATGTTGAGATTGAAGAAAATGAATACAACAGAGATAATGAACCTCGCCCTAGGTATGGCAGGCTTGGATATGATTCCAGCAGATTCAGGGATTCACGTCCCCAGTGACAATGTCAAGAAAGTTCTCATTGGTATTGATATGGGGACCGCAGAGCTACTCCTTGCACGAGAACTTGGCTATGATCTTGTGATTGCTCATCACCCTCCTGGTGGTACGACTCGTACACATTTCGAGGAAGTCGTGAAGATTCAGATTCAGCAGATGGTTGATGCTGGTATTCCACCTCATGTTGCAGAACGTGCGATACACCCCAGATTGGAAGCAGTTCGCCTCGGTGCACATGTGAGTAATTACGATCAGGTCATCTCAGCTGCAAAATTGCTTGAAATGCCATTTATGAATGTCCATCTTCCTCTTGATATTGTCTGCAGAAAGAGGTTCTCAGACACCATACAGAAAGGTGTCGCATCAATTGATAGACCCCGAGTTAAGGATGCTATCGAAGCAATGAAGACTCTACCTGAGTTAGATATCGGGCTTACTGATCCAATCGTATTTGTTGGCTCATCAGAGAACCTGCTTGGCAAATGGATCGTGGCGATGGCAGGCGGAACAAATGGTGGTGCTGGAGTTGCAAAGGCATATTTTGATGCAGGTTTCTCCACGGTCTTCTACATGCATCTTGGCGCATCGGATAAGAAGGAGCTTTCATCCTATGACCGTTCGGGAAATCTGGTAGCTACGGGTCATATTTCCTCTGACTCTGTTGGTATTGCTCCTTTCGTGCATGCCTTGAGAGAGAAAGGTCTTGAAGTGACTCCTATGAGTGGGGTCTTTGTTCCCGAATAGGTTCACTAGTGTTCATTATCGAGCATTAATAGCAAATGAATAAATACTTGAGTTGCCAGTATGTTTCAATCCTTTTCAGGTTGGAAAAGCGATGTTTTTGGCGTGAATCGTCAGAATTCACAAAGAAGGAGGTATTCGAAAAATGGAAGCAGCAGGTTCTGGCAAGTCGATGCTTGTCGTCATGCTAGTAGTCGGTCTTGTAGTCGGTTTTGGAGTAGGTTATCTTGTTCCAGCATTGGTTACACCCGATGACTATGACGTAATCATGGCACGTGGCACAATCATCGTCGGAACCAATTCGGGTTGGCCGCCGTTTGAAATGGTCAATACAACCACTAACCAATTAGAGGGATTTGATATTGACCTGGCAGAACTGGTGGCGGATTATCTTGGCGTAACTGTGGAATGGGTTGACATGGACTTTGATAATCTCATAGGTGCATGTCAAGCAGGAACCATAGATATGGTAGCATCTGCGACATTCATTACTGAAGAACGGTGCGCAGTGTTGCAACCAGTCACATGGTATATCCGTACAAATGAAGTCATTGTAGTAAAAGGTGATTCTGCACTTGAGATTGAGGACCTAGAAGATCTCATTGGGCTGGATGTAGGAGTACAGACTGGAACGGTTGAGGACGAAGAGTTGTCAGCCATCTCTGGCATTACACTACACCGATATCCACTCGTTGAGACGATGTTTCAGGACCTAGATGCAGGAACTCTTGATGCTGTCTATGTAGACGAGCCAATTGTTGGTTTGTACAGTACAGCCTATAGTATCAAGATCATCTTCACAGTAACTGCACCACCAACTGCATTCTATATCAGGTATGGCAGTGATAGACTCGCAGCAGCGGTAAACAGTGCCATTGCTGAAGGATTCGCAGATGGAACAGTAGATGAACTAATAGCCAAATGGTTTGGGTGATAACTAATGCAGGAGCCACAGGGTCTTTTTGACATACTTATTCTAATAATGGTAAGAGGACTTCCTGTGACTCTTGCTATCACCCTCATTTCTTTGTCTATCGGATTTGTAGTTGGAACCGGTCTTGCTTTATTGCGAGTCTATGGACCAAAGGACTTGCGGTGGATCCCAGTCGTATATGATCGAATATTCCGTGGAATACCCTTACTTGTACTTCTCTTTATCTTTGGAGCGGGTTTGCTATCATATTTTATGTGGGCCGGATCTGTGTTGGGGGCATTGTTTGTCGCTGGTGTTTTTGCTCTTGCACTTCGAAGTGCAGCATATCAATCTGAGATCTTTCGAGGCGCCATAATGTCTGTTGATGTGGGGCAAATGCAAGCGGCCCAATCGGTCGGAATGTCAAATGCACAAGCAACTCGTCATATTGTCCTTCCTCAGGCTCTGCGGCTTTCATTGCCGGGCTGGGCAAATGAATATGCGGTGATCATTAAGGACACTTCACTATGCGGTGCAATAGGATTGGGAGATATTCTATATCATGTTCAAGCTTTCACCTGGACTTATCCAGATCAATTTGTTGCAATTGTGATGATTAGTGCAATCATCTATCTAGTATTTACATATCCCGTGACGAAATATGTGGGAGAGAGTATGACAACGAAGCTTAGACAACTTGGCTTAGGTGGTGGAAAGAGATGACAACAGTATTGGAAATAAGAGATGTATGGAAAGCATATGACACTCTAGAGGTTTTGAAAGGCATCTCCTTTAATGTTCAAGAAGGAGAGGTAAAGGTAGTCTTTGGACCCAGTGGTTCTGGAAAGAGTACACTGCTGCGAGTCATCAATATGCTAACACCCCCCAATAAGGGAGAGGTCTTGCTCAGAGGTCAGAGTCTCATGGACCCAAATGCAGATCTCAATAAACTTCGTTCACATATCGGATTTGTCTTTCAGCAATTCAATCTCTTTGCACATCTAAAGGCGATAGACAATGTGAGTATTGGACCTCGACTTGTCCTAGGCATGACAAAGGAAGAAGCCCACGATGTTGCTCACAAAGCCCTGGCCAAGGTAAGAATGGAAGACAGAGCTCACCATTATCCTGCTGAACTAAGCGGTGGTCAACAGCAGCGAATAGGTATCGCGCGTTCATTGGCAATGAATCCAGATGTCATTCTCTTTGATGAACCTACTTCAGCTCTCGATCCTGAGTTGATTGGTGAAGTACTGCAAGTCATGCTCGATATCGCCAAAGAAGGAACTACGATGATCGTTGTGACTCATGAGATGGGATTTGCACGTGCTGTTTCGGACGAGATGATCTTCATGGATGAAGGTGTCATTGTTGAGCAGGGCACTCCTCAGCATTTCTTCCAGAATCCGGAATCAGAACGGGCGAAGAACTTTCTACACAAATTGGAAGTGCTATACGGACAAGCGGATCTCACAAAGAATTATTGATTATTGGGGGAATCTATCTGATAACTACAACACCAGATCCTACATATTCCATTATGCAGATAGAGCGATATATCCCAGAGCTGGTCGATGGGTTCTCCATGACCATGGGACTATATTTCTTCGGTCTTTTCCTAGGATTTGGTTTGGGGTTGGTCTTGGCAATTGTTCGTCACTATGGAGGTCCTGTTACTTCTAGGATATCAACTGCATATATTGAATTCTTCCGTGGTACGCCCTTGTTAGCGCAGATTCTCGCGGTCACTTTCTTCCCTAATGCCCTAAATGTCTGGCTGGCGGCGGAAGGATTGCCGACTCTTGATGTGTCATGGCAGATAATTGTACCAGATATCTTTGGAATTCCCGTTATCATTCTTAGTCCAAGAATCCTATTGTGTGCATTGGCAATAGGTTTGAACAGTGCTGCGTATCAGGCAGAATTCTTCAGAGGTGCAATGGCATCTCTAGCTGCTGGACAAACCCTAGCAGCCCAGTCCATTGGGATGACAAAAAGGCAAGAGATAGTGCATATCGCGCTTCCTCAGAGTCTCAGACGGGCTATTCCTGCTTGGACAAACGAGGCTGTCTACCTACCAAAGTACACTACTATTGCCTACTTTGTCGGGGTGGCTGAGTTCTTCAGTGCAGCAAAGCTAGTCGTTGCTCGGACCTATCAGGCTCTATTGGTCTATGCGATGATTGCGATAATATTCTTGATACTGATCGCCTTCATTACCTTTGTAATGGATCGTTTCTACGCGCGAGTCAAGATTCCAGGAATCTAAAGAGACCCTGATGTAGTTGCAGTGAGAATATCTCGGTGCATGTTTGGATTTTATTCTCGCAGAAAAGATTAGGTCAATATACTTCGCAATCTGCATGAAGCATGACTTTCGAGATGCTGAACGAATTCTTTTGGGCTTTCGAAATTCTTATATGTAGATATCTACATACCAATAAGTAGAGTTCTACATATGTAGGTGTCAACATAATGGCCTTTCTTGGAAAAAGTGGAATCCGAACGAGTGCTGGGAAACTGAGCATCGTGCAACTCCTAGTTCTTGTTCTTCTCAAGGAGAATCCTGCGCACGGGTACGATATCCTTCAGAAGCTGAAGGATCGATTAGGTGCATGGAACCTCCGAAGTGGGACGGTCTATCCTGTCCTACATAAGCTACTCGAAAAGGAGCTTGTAGTAGGTGTCCATATTCCCCAAGAAGGAAGTCCTGATGCCGTCGAATATAGCCTAACTCCCCAAGGAAGAAACGTATTGCATGAGGCGCTACACAGCCTTGATGGAGAGCTGCAGGTGCAAGAGGACCTGTGGCAATTCCTTTCGAATGCCTTCACGCCAGACTCAATGAAGAGAATACGTCAATGGACGGTTCGCGAACAGAGTCCGATTGGATTCGTTGTGATGCGACAGCATTGCGGCTCTCATTGCAAAGGCGCGCCACATGTCGAATTTCTGAAGCAATACAAAGAGTATCTGCAGAAAGAACTAGATTGGGTGAGTGAGCAGCTCATAGAACTCAAGAGATCCGAGTAGAAGGAGGTGAAAAGACCGAGATGTGTGATGGACATCATCCTAGAGGGTTTGGTTTCTTTCTGGGTCCGATGATGCACGGTATGTGTGGTCCGGAGCCAAGTAAGGAAACCAAGATCAAACAGCTTGAGGCGTTCAAGTCGAAACTTGAGGACCATATCAAGCATATCGAAGAAACAATTCAAGAACTCGAGGGAAAGAGTGAGTGATCAAGGTCTCGTAGACCACTGTAGGCCCACAGACTGCGTTCCCGCGCAATCGCTCACTCTTTCATCTTTTTATTTTCTCTTTCTTCT
>JBHLQH010000073.1:0-9251 GCA_048884965.1 Candidatus Thorarchaeota archaeon
AGTATATGGAATTCCTTTCTAGTTCCCTTAATCTCTCCTGGAATTTCTTCTCGTCTTCCGATTCAGTATTATCCTGCTCGTTATCCACTAGTAAACTCCCCATTTATTCCGTGCTTCAGCTATCTTGTGAAGAATTTTCTCAGATACTGATGAAGGTATATCGCCATGATGATCGCTTATAATATAGCCCCCACCAGAAGCCGCATCTTTGATACATCTTCTTACTTCACTTTCAGCTTTCTCTTCATTCCAATGAGTCATCGCGATGTTATCCAAATTTCCAATCAGGATTAATTTTTTACCGTATTTTTCTTTGATATCCCGTAGATTATCGGAATTAGAAACTACGATTCCTGGAATCCCTACTTCGTTAATCAGGGTTGGCAAGATACCTGGAGTTTCACTTCCAGCCAAAGCGAACACAGCTGCTCCTTTCACTAATTTGTAGAATCTCTTGTCTGCTTCCAATGAGATAAGACGATATTCATCGAGCTTTATTATATGACTGGATGAAACAGGGTTGAAGAAAGCCAATGCATGTACTCCTGTTTCTAAGTATCGATTGGCCAATTCAATAGTATAGTCTACAATATAGTTCACAACCTGCTTTGCGATATCAGGTGTATCAACTATACATTCTATCCATGTTTCAAATCCCAAGAGCATTACAGGTAGTGAAAGTGGTGCCAATACGCTAGTCAGAACAGGTAACTCAGACCCTTTCATTTCAACAATCATCTGATGTGCCCTGTGAATCACAGTGAAAGAAGGGTGGTCACTATCTGGTAGCTGTGTTGATAGCAATTCCTCTCCAGATTTGAACACAGGTCTTCCTGATTCTGGGAGTCCGAACCTCTTGTAGAGAGTCTGCCCTCCAAAAGCCTCATACTCCTTCGCGGCGTAGAAGAAAGGATACAGGCAATCGTGTTGAAACTTCTCCTGTAGGAGGATTTGACCTTTTACTACGCTTTCAGCGCTGCTGAAATATGTCTGAGAGCTCATCCCCATGATATCTGCGCCTTGCTGGGTCATTAGTAGGAAGAGTGGGACCTTATCGGGCTCTTCAAAGCTTACTGCCTTCAGGAATCGTTCTATAGGTTTCACGAGTGATCCACTCCTACTAGGTGCATGCATTCCCTCGCCACTACCAATGCTGTAGGAGCAGAGGCATCAGCCCCTATATGCTCGAATAGCTCTGGGTCAATTGAAAATGGTGCTCCTCCGACTAGCAGTTTCGGCTTGTTCTTCCATTCTGTGCCGTCTATTGCCTTTCTTAACCCATTCAGTTGCAGTACCGAGTTCATCATCAAGGCGGAAACTGCGATGATATCTGCATTGTGAAGCTTAGCATTCGATATGAAATCATCTACACTGACATTGACACCAAGGTCATAGACTGTGAAGAAAGGTGTTAGAAATTTCTTTATCAGGTTCTTACCGAGAGAATGGTAATCATCACTCATAGTTCCGAGTATGATTGTACCTAGCTTGGCCGAATCCTCTCCGTTCTCATACTCATAGCGATTTACGACCTCTTCTATTATTCTGGATGCTACATAGATTACAGTTAGAGGAATCTTTTGAATAATCCATCTCCTATCCAGCTCATTCAACATCTTCTCTATGACAATAACTAGATCTCTCTTGGGTAGATTCGCATCGTCAAACCATCGAATGGTGGATTCTCTAAGACCAGTGAGAACGAAGTCTATGACCTCATCTAACGCTTTATCCGGAACGGGGGATTCCATTATCCTTTAACTATGAGGATTGACATTTATTTCTGTTTGTATTCTCCTGAATTCTAAATTTCAAGATCTTTCGCATCGACAAAACATAACTGTTAAAGGTAAGAGGTGTCCCACGCGGCTCAGGTCCCTGGAGGCATAATCCATGAGTGAATCCGAAACCTTTGACATCGTTGTTGTTGGAGCCGGAATCATCGGTGTAGCAACTGCTTATTATCTACAGAAGAATAGTCCTGAGAAGAAGATTCTGCTTGTTGATCGCGCCCTTGCTGCAGGTCAAGCCAATACTGCAATGAGTGCAGCCGCAGTTAGGAATATGTTCGCATCTTCCACAAATCAGCTTCTTACAGATAGCACGATTAAGTTCATAGATCATGTTCAAAACGAAGTGGGCTACGAGCTTCTCTTTGAAAAGTGCGGCTATCTCTGGCTTCTTAGTGATTCACAGTTCAATAGTGAAAGCGTTCAGATGTGGATGAAGAGAATGGAAGCATCTGGAATACACTACAAGGTATACAATAAACAAGAGCTTAAGGAGATGATGCCTGGACTTGTAGTTGATTTCTCCAAGAGCGAAGAAGCTGAGCTCATGAACCTAAAAGAGGTTAGCTATGGTCTCTTTGGAGGGGATTGTGGAGTCTTGGATCCAACACGCTATGTGGAGTACTATCTAGAGGAATTCAAAAAGATCAGTGGTGTAAAACCAAGATATGGCGTGAGCGTTGAGAAGCTAATTCTTGAAGCTGATCCAAGACTAGATTTGCCTGGCGAACCCTTTGTTTGGCAAGAGAAGAAAGTCGTCGGTGTGAAGACCGATAAAGGAGTTATTCGTGCAGATTGTGTTGTTCTTGCCACAGGTGCTTGGGCGAATGAGCTCTTGGATCCCATCGGAATGGATAGCAAGACTAAGGCTAAGAAACGCCAGCTCTTTGTTGTTCATGGTGACAACGAGGGTCTCAAACAACTCCTTTCATCAAAAGGATTCAATGAGATGGGGATGTGTCCCTTCACTATTCTTCCGAGTGCTGGAGTCTATTTTCGACCTCAAATGCAAGAACAAGGATTCTGGATTGGTTGCGGAGATAAGCTAGGACGCGCCTACAAATACATCCAAACAGATGATGATCTTGTACCCGAAAGTGCCTATTATGAGAATAGTATGTTTCCAGTCCTCTCTGCTTATTATCCAGATTTCTCATCCACGCGTCCAGTTAACAGCTGGGCTGGAGGATATTGCTACTCACCAGATGCCATTCCATTTGTATACATGGAGAATGGCGTTCTGGTTGCGAACGGTGCAAGTGGCTCAGGTATAATGAAAGCAGATGCGATGGCAAGGATAGCTGATGCATTATACAGGGGATTGCCAGAAGCTGAGCTTTTCGGTGGCAAAACCATGCCTTCTGATGCCCTCAGCATTAAAAAGAGAAAAGTGGAAGTTGAAAGTGTCGTAATTTAGAATTCAATCAAGTGAAATCCGTATGGACTTCCGTTCATATGCTTCACGAATTCGAAGTTGCGCACAAACTCAATGTAATATTCTGAGCCATATACTCCGAAGATGTTGAGAAATTAAGAACCATATGAGAGGTGAAAAGGCATGAGCAGAGAGTCCAAAGAATACACATTCACAATAATGGCACTTGAAAGCGGAATCCGATACCCAGACCTTGACAGCGTACCGGACGAACCTCTACTGATTGAGATGGTCGGTATCCAGCCCGAGCTGTTCGGCCCCCTCTCTACTAAATTCGAAGTCGATCTGGAAGATCTTCAGGATTTATTGGACATGGATGAGAGACCCCGTATCCAAGTTGAGGACAAGTTCACAATGGTCGTTCTTCGGGTTCCCGTCGATTTGAATGATCCCACACGAGAGCAATCTACAGCTCCAATTGGCATCTTCACTAACGGTCGGGATATCATCATTATGCAGCATCAAGTAGTGCCGTTGAAGAAGAAGCGACTACGCCATCTAATTAGAAGAAGTACTACTGCAAGTGAGATCATCTACAATCAATGGGAGATTGTCATCCACAGCTTCGAAACTGTACTGGATATCATAGAGGCGACCATTAAGAGCACTGAGCAGACAATCCAACGAGATTTGTATCCCTCACACATGGACCAATTCTTCCAGTTGTCACGAGATGCGATTTTCGTTGATGCTGCTTTGAAAGGAAATATCAGGGTTCTACGTGGGATGAAGCATCTCCAGAGATTTGGAAAGATGATTCTTGATGATGATAGACTCGAAGAACTTGAAGTCGACCTTCAACAGCAAATTGAGCTTAGTAAGATCTACAGAGAACTAATCGAGAATGCCATGGAAATCTATGATAGCATCGTAGGCCATAATCTGAATACTGTTATGAAGACCCTGACAGCAGTCTCACTTCTTGTCAGCGTTCCGACTTTGATAGCTTCTATCTATGGGATGAACGTTGGTCTACCACTGGAACAAGATCCCTTGGCATTCTTAGTAGTTGTTGCGATGAGTATCATTCTGACGATTCCATTCTATATCTTTCTGAGAATGAGGAATTTAATATAGAGAATGATACATCAAGTTAGTGAGGGAAAGTCATGATATCAAGGAATCTTGCAGAATATCATGTTTGGGCCTCTCAGAAATATCGTGAGCTTATCAAATCAATTTCTGACGAGGATTATGTGAAGGAAAAGAATGGGCGAACGATTGAAGGCATTTCCTCTCATATAGTGGCTGCCCTATTGACATGTTTCAAGATAATGGAGAAAGATACTGCAGACGTATACATATGGCTTGAAGGAGCTTCCAGAGATGAACTACTGAGTAGGTGGCATGATCTTGACACTCGGCTTCTGAAGCTATCTCTCATAGTACCCAAGGCGACAATTTCTGTTCCTCACCTAGGCGATAAACCATTTGCACTAGATGCAGAGGACTTTGTGTTACAATATATTCTCCATACCATACACCATAGAGGTCAATTGGGTTTAATTTTAAGGGAATTTGGGTATGATGTACCCGGAACAGATTATCTTCACTTTTTCAACGAAAGATAATTTTTGATTTGGTCCCCTAATACACAACAAGAATAAACTAGCTTTGATTTACTTTCATATTTGAGAATGTATGTGGATTGGAATGACTTCGCAAACCTACGTGAAATCTCCTTTATCTGCCATCTTTCTTATTTCCTCTTTCTTCAGAACATGGTAGACGATCAATGCAACTTCAATATAGTGTCCAACTCTCATCCATTGCTAGTATGTGTTATCTATTGCTGAGTTGCTCTCTAACAGAGGATATACTCGTTATGCAATAAACTTTGGTCCGCGCTTCATCTGCAACATAGCAATCATTTATGTCAGAGGCAAGTATTGAAGTGCTTTATTTGTGACTCCACTAAATACAATTCAGAGAAGTAATGGTGAGTGTCTTGGATAGAATAGACAAGTTAATCATAATGGACCTACTTCAAAATTGCCGACTTTCATATCAAGCACTCGCACGAAAACACGGAATTACTCTGAATGCCATAAAGAAGAGAATCCATAAACTCCTTTCAGATGGTGTTTTTGAGTTTTGCATTGAGCCAAATGTAGCCATGTTTGATGGGGACTGGGCAATAGCTCTCATTAAAACAAATGGAACAGAGAATCAAATGTCCTTCATCAATGAACTTGGATCGAATAGGATGATAAATGAGGTTGGAACCCTATCAGACTCAGGATACATCATATATGCCGTGTATTCAGGTCTAGAGGGATTTGCGGAATTCAATAAATATCTTCGATCCTTAAATCCTGTTGTAAATATTGAGGTTCATCAAATACTTATGAATCGAGGACCAAAACTTGAACTAACGAAAAAGCAAGTACACGTTTTGCATGCAATCATTGATGATCCTCGAATGCAACTGAGTACAATTGCAGATCGTACTGGATTATCAGCGAAGACTGTCAGAAGGATTTTGAATGAACTGATAGAAGATGCTGGGATTTGGTTTGGTAGTAGACTACATTTGAATTCGACAGATGGCGTATCTTTTCTTGTTCGTGTGGTATGGGATGAGAATCAAAGCCAGCTACCTGATGTATTAGAGTGGTTAAGCACAGAGTTTTCTGATGAATATTGGTTTCCTTTAATATCTGTTAATTCTCCTATCATCTTTGCTGTATTTATGGTGGCGAAAATAAAAGACATAAATGTAGTAATTGAGAAACTAAGAAAGTCTCCTTTATTGACCTCAGCATCAGCAATCATGGGAAGTCAAAGTCATAGTTTCTATGATCTTCGTCGATATTGGTTGGAGGAGAAATTCATCGAAACAGGATTGCCACCCACCTTGAATGAGTAAGGCGATATATTTCCCTCAATCTGAACCATCTCGTTCATTTTTCAGTAGAATCGGAGACGATTTTCCCATTTTCTGAAGGATTTTGGTCCTGCTGTTTAATATAGCATTTAGATCTAAAAAATAGTACCAGTGTATCTGGGCTAAACAATGGAGTAAATGAAGAAAAATGTCTACTGAAATGTCACCCAAGAAAATTGTGTTGTTCATTCTTTACGCCGTCGCTCTAGCGATGGGTGTAGCTGTTATTGTCCTACCAATGTTAGGACAACCAGTTGATCAGAGTCTTGTTGGTATCGCGCTATTCTGCCTTGGAATTGCTGGTCTAAATGCAGTACAAGCAGAAAACTAGCGTTAAACAACCTATTAGTCAGAAACTGTGAGGTTCTATAATGAAAGCATTCGATCTCTACGAGGAGTATATGCAAGCTCTTGCAATTCCCCTCATTACTGATGCAGTTGACGAAATCAATGTTAATGTCATTGTACTATATAGAACCTCATGGATTCGTATCATACTTGTACGGAGTTCATCCGAGAATAGTGATAGGTTGGAAGTTGAACTTTCACTTCCAAGCGACTTTGAATCGTCTGGGAAATACATTGAAACCGCAATCGCTCAAATCATAGATTATCTCAATTACTTCTTGAGACTTCACCGAAATGGTTTCCAACTTGATCTAATTGCACAGGATTTTCTTTGGACTGCAACTTATGAAATAAGGGGCGAACCATCGTGTGACTTCTTTGAACTGCTTCTACCTCCGCATAATGATTGAACTTAACTGCAGGTAACAGATAGGTCCATTGTATCATTATTATTTTGTATCCAGAGAGCTTATCTTTGATAATTACAACAATGCTACTATGAAAGTAGGAATTCTTACCAGTGGTGGCGACAGTCCAGGAATGAATGCTTGCATCCGTGCTCTTGTTCGAGTGGGAATCTCGCGCGGTTTTGAGATCGTCGGCATAATGGGAGGTCTGCAGGGTCTCTTAGACAGGAAGTTCCATGAAATGCAAGCTAGGTCCGTGGCTAATATCATCCATCGTGGGGGTACCGTACTTACAACAGGCAGGTCCAAGGAATTCAGGACATTGGAAGGGCAGATGAAGGCGGCACAGATCTTGGAGGAAGAAGGATTCGGTGCACTCATCGCCATTGGTGGTAATGGGACTATGCAGGGTATGCAAAAACTTCAGCAGATTTGGAAGGGGCAGATAATTGGACTTCCCGGTACGATAGATAATGATGTTTATGGAACTGACTACAGCATTGGTTTCGATACCGCGGTCAATAATGCCATAGAAGCAGTTGATAAGATTCGAGATACGGCTCAAGCATTTGACAGATTCTTCCTCATCGAAGTAATGGGTCGCGACTCAGGAGCCATAGCTCTTGACGTAGGTATTTCTTGCGGAGCTGAAGCAATAGTCATTCCAGAAACAATGACAGACCTGAAGAAGATCGCAGATGATATCGTCGCAGGAAGGAAAAGAGGGAAGAACTTTGCTTTCATTATCGTTGCAGAAGGTGATGAAGAGGGAGATGCAATGGAGATTAGCAAGAAGCTCTCAGGTATGGTCGGAGAGGACTGCAGAGTTTCAGTCTTAGGATATATCCAGAGAGGTGGGAATCCAACCCGACAAGACAGGATTCTTGCCACTAAATTGGGAGCATACGCTATAGAATGTATTCAAAATGGGAAGACTGGGGTTCTAGTAGGCGAGATAGCAGGTAACCTGGCGGAAACTCCATTCGAAGAAACCTACAGCAACAAGAAGACCCTTGATAATTTTCTACTTGGATTGGTAGATTCTCTATCGATTTAGAAAAAAATGAAGAAGAGCCCTTTCGGGGGCTCTTTAGTGCCTACTCGAATATTCCGTGAATCTTCAGTTTTAGCAACTTTTTCACCGAGAGGTCCTCAATGTCCATCTTTCGCATTCGTTTCACGAAATCGATGTCCACTCCATGAATATGCATCTCAATGAGGTCTCGTGCAGATAAATCGGCAAACCCAAGCTCCCTCATTTCATCGATGAACTTAGGGTCCACTCCATGAATCTTCATCTCAGTGGCTCGATTGAGACTCATCTCAATTCCTCGATTTTGGAAATCTTGGATGAACGCAGCATCTACATTATGTATCTTTAGTTCAATCACTCTTCTTGGACTTATGTCCTCAAATCCGAGAGCCTTTATTCGTTTCACATCTTCAGGAGATACACCATGAATCTTCATCTCCGTCAATACACTTGGAGAGAGACTGTCAAAGCCTATCTCGCCCATCTCTTTGATGAAGTTGATATCTACTCCATGGATTGACATGTCAACTGCATGTTTTGCTGAAATGTCATATCCTGATTCATGTAGCTGTTTTAGAAACTCAGGATCCACATTATGAATTTGGAATTCAATCATCCTGTTTGGAGAAAGATTTTCAAATCCAATATCAAGAAGGGATTTGACATAATCAACTGAAACGTCGTGTAAACGCATCTTTACAAGTTGACCAACCGGTATATCCTGATAGCCTAGATCTTTTAGTTCTCGAATGAAGTCAGATTCAACATCATGGATTCGCATCTGTACGAGTTGACCAATTGGAATATGTTGATATCCTAGTTCATTAAGAGCCTCAATATATTCAGCATCGACCCCATGAATACTCATTCGAACCAGCTGATTTGGTGGAACTTCATTATATCCTACTCTTCCCAAGTCTTGAATGTACTCTGGTGTGATAGCGTGAATACACATCTTTACCAATTGATTTGTTGGAATATCCTCATACCCTAGACCTTTCAGTTTCCTGATATAGTCTGGAGTTGCACCATGAATCCCCATCTTGGCTAGCTGACGAGTTGTGAGTCCTTCATATCCTAGATCAACTAAACCCTTGACAAACTCAGGATCCACTCCATTCATAATCAAGAGTGCCAATTGATTGTCTTCAATATCTGAATATCCTAATTCTGCCATTTCTACAAGGTAATCATTGCTCGCATGTTTGGCAACCAAAGCAGACAGCTCACGATAAGAGATATTATCACGACCAATTGAATCAAGCTCTGTTTGGAACTCAGGATTCACGTTTGGAAGTACGTTTCCAAGGATTCTCTCTAGGTCTCGTTTATCGATGGTTCCTGAGAATCG
>JBHLQH010000074.1:0-9103 GCA_048884965.1 Candidatus Thorarchaeota archaeon
GAGAGGTCAAGGTCCCCCACTGGGTCGATAATGGTCAACTCCTCGAGATTAGGCATGCTCGCAATCGATGAGAAATCGAGCTTACTCGGATTGCTATATTTCGCACCTAGTTTCGGATGCTGAACTATGATTGTGAGATCAATGATATCATGGATGCCTCTGAGAAATGCAAGATTAACGCCCCCTAGTCTGGTCCAAGGTATGGTTGTTTCATCTGAATCCTTATCGTTGTACTCCAAGTCAATTGATACTCTGGGTACTCCTTCTGAAATCGATTTATCGGGAGGTCTATTTCCATATGTGTGCTGATATACATGCTGCCTTACATCATATAAAGTTAGATGAACATGCGTCTCATCTACAGAATCAACCATGATTTACCCCCTTTCATGTGAGATTGGCACCGTTTCATTATTTCCATGCGTTTGACTAACTCATAAACTACTCTATTTGCTATGAGCCAATAGAAGAATTAGAATGACGGAAGTGGCTTTCCTTGTCATGAGTTTCACTTCAGTGTGTGGTACAAATAAATGAGGTTATCAACGCGATTATTGAATAAAGACAGGCATTATTCATCAAGGAACCACCTATATCTCATTACGCCAATACTGTGATTGAAAAAGGGGACTCGCTTCTTACGTAATTATATGTCTAGCAGCTTTACTACTGAATTTGCTTGGCGTCTGAGGTGTTGAAAATGCAGAATAGAATGTGGGCTCCCATAGATGAAGATGAGATTCCCAGTTCTCTATACAAGTACCGAACTATATCTGTTGAGCATCTTCAGGAACTTCAGGATGATTTCAGCTCATTTGATATAGAAGGCAAGGTTAGCAACAATCCTACATTCAGGAAATATATCAGTACGATGAATCACACCTTGCCTGAATCGTTTCCAGATGCAAAATCTGTGGTAGTGATGGCGGTATATACCCCCTTGTTAAAGGCGTATTTCCATTACAAGGACGTTCGACATGAGGTTCTAGTGCCGCACTACTATAACGATGGAATCACCGAAACCCATCTGATTCGAACTGTGAAAAATCAGATCATTGGAAAGCAAGGATACCGAATAGAAAATGCAAAGATACATGTGCTTCTCAAACGTCTTGCTGTCAGGTCAGGTCTTGGAAAATATGGACGAAATAACCTGTGCTTTGTCGAAGGTATGGGAAGTTTCGTTAGACTCCATGCATTCTTCACGGATTATAGATTCGCTGAGGATAATTGGACTGAGGCTATGCTGATGGATCGCTGTGCAAACTGCAAGATTTGCTTGCGCAATTGTCCTACAGGAAGCATTAGTGAGAAGAGCTTTATCGTTGATGTGGAGAGATGCATTCCTTTGTACAATGAGATACCTGGAGAGTTTCCAAAGTGGATTGAATCTGCTTCACATAGTGCCTTGATGGGGTGTATGCGCTGTCAATTGCCATGCCCAGCTAATAGCTCGGTCATTGAAAAAGCACAGATACTTACTGAAGTTGCTGAAGAAGAAACGGAGTCATTAATCGAAGAGAGTTTGAATGAGGAGCAAACCGCGTTATTGTCCGAAAAGACAAGGATGTTCATTCCTGAGGAAGCTTGGTACTATGTTCCTGTTCTGGCACGCAATCTTCGTGCACTGATAACTCGTTAATTCACTTGCAGGAGAAAAAGCAAAGGAACTAGGACCTACAGATAGGTCCTAGCTCATGCATGAAGATTTGTCACGCTCACTAGCAGGCGGAAATATCCTTGTACACGTTGCGTGGGTCCTGCAACCCCTCAAGGTTCCAACGACTCATCTGAAGGATGTTGAGATAGATTTCATGCCCCGCATGAGTCAGACCATACTCGATAACAGATGGGGATTCTTCATGAACCGCCTTAGCAACAAGTCCGATTCTGACCAATTCATCTAGACTCCTCGTCAATGTGGAATCAGATATCTTACCGTATTGCGATCTGATACTATCTTGGATATCACAAAAGTCATTCATAGTGCTTCGTTCACCAAGAGAAAGAATCAGAGAGACAGTCCAAGGGCGACTAAGCTGAGAGTAGATCTCAGACATATTTCGACTATATGCTTGATTTGGTTTGTAGTGACTAACCATCTTGTAAATTCAACCAACTAGCTAAACAATTTATATTTCAAATAATATATCCTTTTGTAAAGCCTATTTGCTTCATCGAAGAACGGTTCTAGCCCATTTCATGAAATACTTTAAAAATTGGTCCAATTCATTAGTTTGATAACACATCTTGACTTTGGAGTCTGCAATTCTAGAAGGTGATTGAATGCCGGGTGACGATAGTCATCTTGAGCAACCACGGACCGCACTGAAGCGTGAGATTGGTTGGTTTGGTTCTTTCGCGATGGGCTACGCTGACGTAGGCGCAGATATCTATGTGGCATTAGGTCTTGTGGCGGCATATGCAGCTGGATGGGCTCCCTTCGCATTTCTAATAGCATCAATAACCTACATTGCAACTGGATTGGCGTATTCCGAGCTTGCCACAGCCTATCCCTATGCTGGTGGCGCTCAGGTCTATTCCATGAAAGCATTCAACGACTTTGCAGGTTTTCTAGCCGGATGGCTTGTGATGCTGGACTATACGGTATGCATAGCACTATTTGCAATTGCTACAACTGGATACCTGACCTTCTTCTTTCCTTTCCTAAGCACAACAAGCATCATCATTTTGTTGATAGGATATGAATTCACTATTAGTGCTACAGGTTTTGTTTCCTTTGTTATCGTTCTTGTTCTTTTGATGCTAAATATCAAGGGTATCAAGGAATCCTCAAGCTTGAATGTTAGCATGGTTGCTCTGAATCTTATTGTTCTCTCCACAGTCCTCATTCTTGGACTTGGTCTGTCATTCAGAGCTGACCTGTTCCTAGCTCAGATCTCAATCAATGGGTCTCCTGATCAGTTCGGGCATATTGCATACCTCTGGGACTCTAATTATAACAACCAGAACTTCTTGTATGCTGTTACTCTTGCAATGAGCTCATTCATAGGAATTGAGTCGATTGCTCAAGCTGCCGAAGAAACAAAGCGACCAGATCGGACGATTCCAAGGGCTACCAAGATGTCCATATATGCGGTGCTCATTTTCGCGATTGGATTATCTGCTATCAGTTTGGGCATGATCAGCTGGACCGGATTGCGTGATAATTTATCCGCTCCAATTTCTGCCCTTGTTTCAACCATTGGGCTTATCGGTTCCATAATGCTACCAATAGTCGCATTTACGGGATTTGCCATCTGCTTGGTTTCTTCAAATACTGGAATAATAGGGGTTTCTCGAGTGGTTTTCTCAATGAGTAACTTTGGGCTGCTTCCTGAGTGGTTCTCAAAGATCAATTCAAAGACGAGAACTCCAATTAGAACAATCCTTGTGTTCGGAGGTATTGGAGCACTTATGGCACTCATCGGAGCTCTTGATTGGGTTGCAGATCTATACAACTTTGGAGCTCTATTATCCTACCTAATGGTCAATATCTCTGTTATCATCCTGAGACAGACGGATCGTGATACCCATCGTTCTTGGAAGATACCCTATTCCTTGAAGATTCCGTGGAAAAGCAACACCTACGACGTTCCTATTCCTTCTATAATTGGAGTATGTGCATGTGCTTCCATTTGGACACTTGTTATCGTCTTTCATCCGGTGGGTCGTCTGCTTGGTCTAACTTGGACCAGTATTGGGATTCTTATCTATGGAGTATATCGCTGGAGGACAAAGAGGCCCTTCTTCAGCAGAGAGATTGGTGATACCATTCTCCCTATGACTTACAAGCTGAATGCAGTTGTGCTTATTCGCCCTGAAGAACGTGAGGATGTTGCTGATGTCCTTAAGAGCTATCTAGACACACAACTGCGATTGACCTTGGTTAGTATAATTCGTCCTGATATATGGTCCATGACACTTGAAATAGCGAAGAAGTATCAGGACCTAGCCAGACAGGATCTTGAGAGGATGGCCAAAGAACTAAGTTCATCTGGCTTTGAAACAGATATTCAGGTACGGCTCGGACGGCTACAAAAAATCGTATCATTAATCGCAGCAGATGAGAATTATGATTTCATAATTCTTCTACGAGAGAAATCTTCGAAGAAATCGAAACGTGAAATGCATGATGATATGATTTCTCTCATTTCCGCCTTGGCTCCTGGAAAATTGATGGTGGTTAGAAAACAATGACTTCGATTCGCGTTATCCTTAATGTGACCATCGAGTCTCGAGACCTCGATGAAGTGGCTAGAGCGCTTTCTTCCCTTCCTTTCGTAGTTGACTTGTATGAGATCACTGGAGAATCTGACATCATACTAATGCTTGAAGCTGAGGATGTCATAGACTTTCGGAACATGTTGAAGAATCACATTCTGTCTATCGATGGGGTAAAGACGACTGTTTCAAGTGTCGTAATGTTTGTTCATAAAAAAGATGGTAAAAGACTTGACTAGGAGGATGTGAATTGAACGAATCTGTACATAGTGAAGATGTATTGATGCCCGTTTCAACATCAATGGAATATGCGGATATGATTTCAGCATTACTGCCTCTCTTGCGATTCCAAAACTCACAAATCACTCTTTTTCATGTTATAGAAACTCCTGTATCCACACCTCTCGAGCTAAAGGTATTCGATGAGATTTCGAAAGAAGCCGAGCTGAAACTAAAGCCGCTGAGAGAATGGTTAGTAAGTCAAGGGTACATCGTGACTCTAAAAATCGCTGTTGCTCGCCGTGTTTCCGATGCTATCATAGAAGAAGTCAACACGTCTTCCTATTCCCTTGTCTTCATGATGAAAAGAAGGACGAACAAGGGGTTAGGACGATATCTTCAGAAGAGTGTCACTGAAACTGTGATTAGAAGCATAGATTGCCCTGTGATATCGGTCCTTATCTGAGATCTTCTTCACTCATTCAAATTCACAGTCCGTGGCAATCCTTTTCATCAACCTCTGCCAAAGGTTATGCCACAAATAGAGGAAGGTGAAAGGATGACCGAAGAGAGTGTATACAAATACATAGAGCTTACTGGAGTAAGCTCTGAAAGCTGGGAGAAGGCGATGAACAATGCAATCACACTAGCCGCCAAGAATCTAAGAGATCTTAGAGTCGCAGAAGTGATTCAACAAGATGTGAGGATCGATGGCAACAAGATCGTCGATTACCGTGTTCGTCTAAAGCTCAGCTTCAAGTATGAGAAAGAGTAGAGGGAATACCCTTCTACTCCCTTTTTGTTTTCCTTTTCTACCATCTATTGTAGACATCCTCAGCAAAACCAAGAAAATTCTTGACTTTCAGCTCTGTTCCATCATCTAGGACAACATTGCCACTGAAATGGCCAAAGACCTGATGCTGTTCAGACTTTATCATAAGTAGGTTGAATTTTGAGTATCTGTCAATGACTGGCTCAAAATCCATCTCAAATCTGCCATCGCTGCTTGTGAACTTCCACGGTTTTGTGTAATCCTTCACATCCATGTGGAATGTGACCTCATCTAGCTTATGAGCCACCCCTTTATAGAAGATCATGTTCTCTGAGGCAATGGATCGATCACTAAAGCCATATCCAATATTCCATCCAAATGGGGTCCCATTCAATAGTCCTGATGCCGACCCCCAATACCAGCGATTTCTATAGGTCCAATTTCCCCTTCCCCAATCTAGTCCACCAAAGCTTGAACTCGGATTGAATGTATACTCAGTATCTCCAATTGTAATGGTACCACTTACTGGCATACAGTTAATCTTCTGATTATAGTAGAACTTCCTTCGATTCTTCTTCCACGAAGTTGCTATGACCATTGTGTCCATATTCTGGTCGTGATGTAGATGAAGCTCTCCTGTAAGTCCTTCTTCTCCTGCTTTGTTTTCGAATTCAGGACACTCGATTCTAATTGTCCTAGTTTCATCCTTCACGTAAAATCCCATCTTCATCTTCTTGTCCTCATACTCAATATCCCCTGTAGCTGAGGTTGATGAGAACGCCATTCTACCCCGAGGAAGAATTGCGAGTGTGTCCGTTTGGCTATAGGTCTTTTTCTTGAAATCTAGCCATGTGATAGCCATGAGTCCCGCATATCCCAAATCCGACATGGTGAAGGTTATGCCAAAGTCCTTATTCAGGATGTAATAATAGTCCCATTCCTTGATTCTATGCCAACCTGCCTTTATCTTGGCTCTGTCATATCGCCAGAGTAGCTTTGTGGCATATCCGGGTTCAATAAGATTGCCCTGCTCATCTAGAAGATCCAAGGGCTCATTTACTCTATGTTGCTCCACCATATCTGAGCTATATACTGAGGCTGCTAAAGTATTCTCCCATTTGATGGGTCAGAAGATAGTTTAAATTGAGGTTTGGTATAGGCACAGTGTTTGAGGCGTAGAAAGATGAAAGACAAACTCTTCCTTATCGGTTCAATACTTGCGATTCTTGCAGGAGCTGTCATGATGCTCTTTGCTATTAATCAGCCCTCTGATAGTCCTATATTTGTCATCTTAGGACTTTTTGTGATTTTTTTGGGTTTCATTGTACTTGTCACAGGATACACTACTCCTTCGGTTTCACGAGGTAAGGAAGGAGTGAGTCTCTCATACATAATGATTATCGCGTCCATATTGATTATGATAGGAACACTGGACTTCAATGCTTTGTGGATTCTGATGCTCTTAGGAGGTGGCCTCCTCGCATTGACCTTCCTCATCCTCTGGCCGTGTTTCTGTTGTACAGGAAAATCCAAGAACCGGGACAAAGTGATTGGGGTAGCTAACGCCCATGACAGCATCACGATGTATGATTTGAGCCAAAGAACTGGCATTTCTATTGATGTCGTTCGAGATATCGTCTATGATGCAATTGGCAAGAATCAGCTAGTTGGAAAAATGGAGGGTGAGTTCTTTGTTCGTGGCAGACCAGTTACAACAACCTACACTCCCCCTACGACAACAGAAAGAGAAATCGTGAAGGTACTTGTAGTCTGTCCATTCTGCGGCGCAAAGAACGAACAAGGCACACCCAAATGCCACAATTGTCAGGCCAGTTTGTAGATCATTGTTTAGAGAAGATGGACACGTTCTATCTTCTCCTACTACCTCATTTTCTTCTGTCCTCATATTATGCTATATCTCAAGACATAGATTTGTGAGAAAGAAAAAGGAGGAAGGCATCAAGCCTTCCTTGGTCGGGTTTTATGCAGTAGCGCCATCTGCTTGGATGAATCCGGCACCTTGAACAGTGGAATCATAACCAAGATCAACACATGTGTCTTGGAGATGACCCTCTAGCCAAGCAACGCTCTGGCCACCAAAGGCCTGGAACATCAAAGCATAGACACCTGAAGTCTGTGGGCAGCTGAAGCTCGTGCCACTGATGTAGTAGTATCCGCCATAATAGGGGAGGACGAGATTCTCACCGATACCTGTCACATCGACCTTTCCTCGGGAGGAGAAGTCAGACACGAAGACATCAGAGAAGTCGTTCTCAGGAATATCTGTACCAATTCCAGCTATTCCATATGCACCAGTAAGCCCAGTGTATCCCGCTGCAGCTACAGAAGTACAATCAGCAAGGTTGGCTGGGTATGCTGTCGTGTCAGCGCTCGGACCGTCATTGCCTGCGGAAGTGCAGACAACGATTCCTTCATTCTCCGCATTGGCAACAGCATTGTTGAGGTTGGTGTTGGTGCTATCATAGCCTAGTGACATTGATACGACCATGTTATAGGCACTAAGGTCACCAGAATGCAATGTTCGCGCATAGTTGATACAATTCGCCCAGTTATTGAGCATGGTAGTTGCAGTAACGCCACCACCGATCCAGTAGACACATCTGAGCATGACGATCTTGGCATCCTCAGCGACACCCTCGATCCAATAGTCAGTCGTGCTATCGAGTCTGTACCCGATGATTGTACCAGTCACTGCTGAGCCATGTCCCTCGGTATCCTCATCCCATGCTACATTGTCTAGACCTAGCTCGTCAGTGTAGCTACGACAGTACTGTGTAAGGATGTTCTCCTGTGGGAAGTAGTCGAGCCAGTTGCTGACAAGACCAGTATCGATGATTACGACGACTGTGCCTGCTCCTGTGTAGCTGGTCTTCTCGACATCAATGACATCATTCCACCATGGCAGAATGTGCGGCAGAGTGTTCTTATCCCATCCTTGACTGCTTCCACCATTATCGACTGTAACTGTGTTTGTGTCATCACCTGAAAGACCACCAGTATCTGTAGCCTCCGCATAAATGGTGTGAGAACCATCAGCATAAGCAGTAGTATCCCAGTTGTATGAGTATGCTGTAGCAACATATGAGCCGTCAATATAGATGTCGGGAACAATAATATCCTCATCATCGACACTCACGCTGATAGTCGTTGATCCGGACACTGTAGCACCATTTGCAGGACTTGTAATAGTCACTACAGGTGGAAAGTTCGTGCTCCCGCCATTTGCGACAGTAACATAAATGGTATCCCAGATCCTATCTCCATAGGCTCTGATCTGATGTGAGCCATCATCGTAACCGGTTGTATCCCAATTGTAAGTGTACGCTCGAGCTACACGACGTCCGTCTATGTAGATTGTCGGTCTCTTCGAAGCATCTACTTGGATTTGTACTATTCCTGCTACTGTATCGCCATCTTCAGGATTGATGATAGTACAGTATCTTGCGTTCAGCATTGAAACACGATCTCCTTGAAGCACGGCTGTTGCCGAACCCAAGAACATCGATGCTACAAAGACGAAAGCAAAGAATAGACCAAATGTCTTCTTGATTTTCATCAATTATATTCTCCATCTCTTCTCAAACCATCAGCGAACACACGGTCCGTGACGATCCATCTCTTTCAAACAAGATACTGGGAAAAATACATATTAGTATATAAATAATCTGAATTTTCCCCATTCCGAGTACATATATAAGCAAAGTTGCCTTTTCCCGAAAACATGAAGCGAGGATTGAGGATTGGGATTACACTGTTGATATTTGCTTCTGTACTATTTACAGTAGTGCCTCAAGAAGCTGCGGCAATTCCAAAGAAGTTTGTCGTTACAATCGATAGTGCCGAATACGGCGATTTGGACAATGATAC
>JBHLQH010000075.1:0-8838 GCA_048884965.1 Candidatus Thorarchaeota archaeon
GAAATGCTTGCTGGTTCATAGTGAATAAACTACTTGAGCTAGGTTGCCTTGCTTCACCGACCTAATTCAATGAAAGCACAGAGTCCATCCCTGGTATCCCAACGACATCGCTTCTGCACTGCATACAATGAATGAATTGAGTGATATGCTTTGATGCCTGTATTCGGGCATTTCTAATCTCATCCATAGTGGGCGGTCGATGATTCGACATTGAGCCTCTAGGTACAAGTGGGACAATATTCTGTAATAGGGCTCCAGCCTCACTGATCTTCTTGGCAATTTCTTCCAGTTCTTCAGAGTTGACCCCTGGAACTAGTATTGTGTTAACTTTCACAGGAATGCAGAATTCTCTTGCCTTCTGAATGCCGTCTAGTTGATTTCTAATGACTTCTGCGCTCCTCTCAATAGAAGGAACTCCATACAGTTTCGATGCGGTTTCAGGCGATGCGGCGTTGATGGAAATAGAAAGAGAGTCTACTCCTAGGTCTGCTAGTGTTTCCACCGAATTGCTCAGGAGAATGCCATTTGTACTAATACATACTTTCATACTAGGCCTGAAACGCGAAAGCTTCTCAAGAAACTCAAAAGTCTCGTGGTTATGGAGGGGTTCTCCTGGTCCGGATATGCCAACAATATGTAGGTTCCTCCTCTTTGATAACTCTCGTGTCAGGATTTCCCACGCCTCATCAACAGTGAAAGATCTGACGCTACTACCTGGTCCAATGCTGTGACATGTATTGGATAGGGTGTCGCAATAATTGCATCTAAGATTGCATTTCTTGGCGATTGGTAAATGAATACGCTCCCAGAGGGTAGTTCTATTCATCGTCCAACAAGGATGATACAAGAATGGATATGCGAGTGCCATTGCGGTTCTTCCCTATAGAAGATTCTCAATGATCTCCGCTGCTTTTCTAGCACATTGCTTTGCATCATTGAAGATAAGACCTAACTTGGCATTATCAGGAGCTGTTATCGTGAGTAAGTACTCATTTGGTATCGATACAGTGAGTGTAGTCCCACGTGTTCCTTGTATGATGATGTATTGAAGGGTTCCCTGTCTCAATTCATTTACAGTCTGCTCTCCAACAGCCTGAATACTTGCAACCATTGCTGCAACAGAAACCTCTTCAACTCCTGAAGTGAAGTGGCTCACAAATGGTAAGCCTTCAACCGAGAAAATCGCTGCTCCCAAGATAGGTGATCTATGACTCAAATCTACCAGCAACTCTTTCAGGAGGTCCATCCCATTCTTTGCTGCATTTTGACTCAAGCCAGTTTCACTCCTTTAGATATCCGAAAAGAATGATGCCTATTTAATAGTAACGCGGAGGTGCTAAATTCACTCAATTAATCGAACTGAGGTAATCGTATCACTATGAAGTCGAGTTGTTGGAGATTTCATGACGCGTAGCACATTATCTGCTTCTTTGACTAGACCTTCTTTCATCAACATCTCAACAAACTCAAAACCGCTTGATATGGCAATTCCTTTGATTGGTTTTCCTTGTTTGCATGACTCGAGAAGCTCTTCAGCAGAAACCAGCCTGCTGGTGAGATTTTCCCCTCTATGTTTTTCTAGATGTGTTATACCCTTTCTCGCGATACCTCTGTTCTCTTTCTGTTCCTCAGTGAATGTCTTCCGTTTCGAGATAGCTTCAAGTCTAGCTATGCCCTGATCGATTAACTGCTCTGAGTTGAGATTGCCTGAATAGAGACTCCTTACAGTCTTTGTGCTTGTCGTCACTAACCACGCGGAACCGTATGCCTTCTGATATCGCATTCCCTTAAGAACCTCTGACTCGCTGAGGAGTGTGATTGAGCGGTATCCTTTGTATTCAACTGATATCTGCCAATTTGGATTGGTGTGTATTACCATTAGATCTGGTGTCAGACCTTCTCCAGTTGTTGGGACACTTGTTTCAACATCTGGGAAATACTTCATTATCAGAGATAGAAATGCTTCATGGAAGATATTATGGCGCAGATTCCTAGCCTCTTGTGGATGCCTCAAGCCTGCATCGCGATAGAGCACCGGCATTTCCACTTTCTGTCCAGTACGTTTTTTCACTTCATTTTTGGTTGTGATTCTCCCTCGTCGATTATTTTCTTGGACTAGTCGAATCGCTCCTTCATATCCAACTAAGCTGAAGATATCCTTTCCAAGATTCTTTGCGCTACTGTCATTTCTTTTGGCTTCTTCTTCAGCCCAGTCAAAGACACTTTGAGCGTCATTTCCCAAGAGATTGATTATCGAACTGAGCTTTTCATAAAGCCCATACCTTTTGACATATCTCCTCAGCGCTGTGCCATAATTTACTTTCCGAGTCAAAATATCTCCTCATGATCAGACTATACTTGAACACTCCTACAGAATCTCTTTCGTGAGTTTTACCTCTTCAGTTTCTTCATCATATGAAACAAGGTTCTCATTTCTCAGGTCATAAATTGCCTTCTTGATCACTGCTGGCATTATTCCTGTGCTCGCTTCAAGGTTCTTTCTGGTGATTGCAGCTTTTGTGTCATGCAATGTGTAGAGGATTCTTGCATGTGGTTTTCCGCCAAAGATGGTTTCAATTAGCATGATGTATATAGCAAGGAGATCGCTAACATCTACCTTCTCAGCCATTTTTGCTTTCTCAGCTGATGCTTCTCTGTAAAGAGCAGATACTCTTTCCAATTGATTGTTTATCTGGTCCATCTCAGCTCTCAACTCATCACGTTCCTTTCTGATGGCGTCGACAGCTTCATCTTTTTCAGATAGGACACTATCCGCGTCTTGTTTTGCTTTCTCATAGTCTGCCTTTGTTTGCTCAAGTTCTTCATTTGCTCTCTCGATTTTGCTCTGAGATTCTTGAAGGTCGTTTTCTAGTCGTTGTATCTTCTGGTCCTTTTCAGAAATTGCGTTGTTCTTCTCTTTCATTTCCTCTTCAGATGCCCAGGCTTTTTCTTCGGCCTCGCGTCGAGCGTTTCTAAGATCCTCCGCTTCAGAAACGTGTTTGTCAATTTCATCTAGAAGCTGAAGCGTGTGCTTCTTCAACTCCTCAAATTGATTCTCGATTTTCTCTCTATCAGTGCTCAATTTGACACTCCTCTACTCTGAGTGTGTCAACTCTCCTTAAATCAATTTCACATCAAGCTCACTTGCCTTAGATGTGATGTATTCTTGATATTTCCCACGTAATTCCTTCAAGGGCAATCCGAACGATTTGAATGCTTCAAGTTCACCTTTACGTTTCTGCTTCAGCATAATCTCGTTCTCTTTCCGAAGGATTGGATCCTTTCCAATTGCAGGAATGTTTCGATTCTGTTGAGCGCAGTTGATATCAGATTTGCTCATGGATTCTAGGGAATGCTCAATGTCCTGAAGGAGTCCATCTCTATGCCAGAAATCTGCTGTCGTTATGCCGAGGAGTTGTGCCTCTGGTGTGGCAAGTCCTTGGATATTTGCCAATTCTAAAGAGTTAGATTTTATCGTTGAGAATATCCGCAAGGACCAAGGTGACAGGTCGACAAGCACTAAGATGGGTATCTCGCTATCAGCAAGTCTTCTAATCCAAGCTCTCATATTCCTTCCAGGTTGTCCAAAGAGAGACCCAATTCCAATTTTCAGGTTTTCAGCTAGTCCTAGTTCGATCAAGTTCCTAGCCATTGCTTCTTTCTCAACGAAAATCGCAGCATTCAGATTGATATCATGTATTTTCACATCAAAAGGTCTACTTGATATGAACCAACCATACTCCCCCACATTCAGGCAGTTGAGCTTCTTGCCTGAGAGGTCTGTGAGCGATAGGTCTCCATAGAAGGTTCCTTTTGGAGAGCTAACCACACCAAATTCCTCTCTTGGAATTGAGGCACCTCCCAGTCGAAGAACTCTCTCACATAGATTGATCACTCTATTTGTTTCATTTTGGTCTCGAACTCGTAGAATCTCCTGCACTTTCTTGACCTTATTCATATAGTAGAAGTCTCTTAGGGACATTGACATACCCTGTTCAAGATGCTCTTTGAACCTTGTAAGTGCATAGACCAAGCCTGCAATAGTCTTTGCACTCTCGACCTTTCTGCCATCAATGAAAGACGGAGTTTCATCTATATGCGTGTAGCCAGATGAATCCGAATAGGACACGTTCTTTTTGGATGAACCATAGTATCCAATCTCAGGGAAGTCGCCTTCATGGAGAGTATCTGCAAGTGTTGATAATACATGGTCTATGAGAGTGACAACTCTATCTGATTCGAAGGTCATTGTCATTCTATTCTCCTCCCTCTGGAAATAGGTTCGATAGATCAATTTCTCTAGCGGTTGCTTCGGTTAGCGTATCAGAAATGAACTCATAGTATCTTCTCAGCCTATCCTCCCTCTTTCTGATGTGGTGAATACGATTATTTCTGACTACTTGCTTCCCTATGCGTCTCAAGCACTCCTTGATTCCCAAATCGATTTCCCTTCTGACCATGTCTACATCAGCGATGTATTCCTTACCCACAGTTTTGTAGGGAACTTTCGTGGAACATAGATGGATGAAAAAGGCAAGAGGATCCTCAGGTCTCAAGCCATAGCTCTTGAGGTTGATTTCCTTTATACATCTACTACTAACATCAGAACCCTCGTCATATAGAAGTGGAATCCTATTGGCAAATCGATAGAGCTTGTTTCCAGTCCCTAGGTTTCCTCCAAACGCGATACCTACTTCAATAATGAATGGATGGCCTTCATAGACTGAAGGAGCTCTTTGTGTTACAACTAGGAATTCAGGATCTAGTCGCTGCATCCCCGCAGTCAAGACCTCTTCTCCAGCAGGTGAGAGAGCTTTTGCTGAAGGAATCATGAATCCCTCAAACTGAGAAAAGGAGTTCATAAGATGAAGCAATGTTTTCCCTGGAAGATTCTTGGGATCAATGTCTGGAGACAATCCTGAGAACTCGATGAACTTGTCTGCAGTTGAAGATCCTATTCGTTGGAATGCTTTCATCAAGAATGTCTTCAAGTTCGTTGTCTTGGTGGCATTCACCATGGATTTCAGCATCTCGACATCTATTCCTCTCGGATGAGGCTTCACCTCTTTGGGTCTCTTCGGGAGTTTCTCGATTAGTCGCTCGAAATTATGATGGTTGCCATCAGGGTCTGATAATGATATTGTTGCATATGGAACTATTACACTTGTCTGTGCAAAGTAGTCGATTATTCTTCTCTTGCTTCTCAGCCAATCTCCTTGTAGATGGAATGAAACCGTTGTGCCATGTTCAGAGAGTTCCTTCTCCTCCTCGGTTTCATGGAGGATTTCTGGTTGGTTATTCTCGATATCGAGACGCATCTGAATAGTGTGTACCTTTGACTCTCCTTTTCGTGCTGTGCGTACTGTGATTGGTCGCTGAGTAGTCACTTGGCCATAAAGAAGTGCCAGGCTACCTCCCAGACCAAATGTACCTCTACTCTGCTTGTGAGTGAACTTGGTTCCTGTCAACATCTTTCCGATGAGTAGTGGTACATCTTTCCTTGCAATTCCTGATCCATTATCCATGACTGCTAGGCTGAACATTTCTGGTCCAGATGCAAATCCTATCGAGTCTGTATCCGACGTTTCGTATGAAAGGTGCACGGATACTTCCGGCAGGACTCTGGCTCCCTCGCATGCGTCCAAGCTATTCTCCACAATCTCTCTTACTGCTACGTATAATGATCTTGCAGGATTATCAAATCCAGCAATTGCCCTATTTCTATAGAACCATGCTGAAACTGACAGCTCAACTATATCTTGAGAAGAATACGAATTAGAAAGCACTGACTTGGCACACTCTACCTAAGTGTGTATTTTGCTACTATGAATCGAAGTATTACTAGGAGAACATGACATAGATGGTTGGCATAACTAGATAGCCAAATATCAGTGTGAATATCAGTGCGAAAGTCAACACAGCCCAAATCATTCTATTCCATCTATAGATGGTTCCTCCATCGAATGGTTGAATCGGTATCATGTTGAATAGACCAAGAAATGAATTCAGAATCGTTCCTCCCTGAAGCACAAAATACACAGGAAGGATGAATTCAATTCCAACCAATGGTATCAAAATCGAAAGACTGACCAATATTGTGGAGAAGATGAAATTAGACAAAGGACCTGCAAGATTCACCTTGCCTTCTTCATCCATTGATTTTGCTCCGCTAGTGAATACAGTTCCAGTACCAAAGATCGGTATCGCAAATAGAATCGCTATTGCTGAAAGATAATACCCCTGCATGGTCATTCGAAACTCTGCCCACATTCCAAAGCTCTGTGCAGTGAATTTGTGCGCGAACTCATGAACAAGGTATGCAGTAAGGAAAATTCCGATATATGCCACGGGAACCCAACCATAGCCACTGATAATGAAATACTGAAGAGCTTGTATAACACCAAGAATCGGAATGAAGGAATAGACCACTAATCGGGTCTGCAATGAAAGACTGACAAGTATCACGAGCACGATTGAAATGGAAAGGTCTTTCCTTTCTTGAGCTGAGAATCTCTTTCTCCTTGATCGGGTTCTCTTACGCTGGATAGTTTGCCTTTGTCTCCTATCAAAGAAGTCCTCAGATGCATCAAATGAATCTGATTCAAGAGAATCTGATACACGCTGTTGCGCCTTTTCCTTTGCGAGATGTAGTCCTGGACATCCATGGCCCTCTGGCAGTCGATGATCTGCACAGTATACACCATTGCAGTAGGGGCATGTGAAGCAAAGGTCTTCCTGACCACAGAGTGAACATCTCGCCATATCCATCACTATCAAACTTGTGAGTAGCATGATGCAGCATATTTGAATTGAAAAGGGTATTCCTCACGGCTAATCAGGATGAATACCATACTTGGACGATGAGTAATCCTTAAGTGATGGTTACTCCGGGACGCGAAGTGAATTCCTCTCTCCGAAGTGAATCTCATGAGTTATGATGTTGCTATTGTCGGGAGTGGTCCAGCTGGTATATTCTGTGCGCTCGAACTTCTGAAACATAAATCAGACCTCAAGGTCTTGCTGATTGAAAAAGGAAAGGGTATTGAGCTACGAAATTGTCCTAACTCCATCGCGTCTCGAGGATGCACCAAATGCAATCCATGTGCAATTCTTGCCGGTTGGGGCGGTGCAGGAGCATTTTCTGATGGAAAGCTGACGATCTCAACACGAATAGGAGGATGGCTCGATGAGATACTTGGTGAGAAGAAGCTCATCGACCTGATTCATTATGTCGATAGGCAGTATTTGGAGTATGGAGCCCCTTCAAAGATCTTCGGAGACAACAACGATGCAGTTGAAGAATATTCCCGAAAGGCTGCATTGATCGGACTAGAACTGATCCCTCAAAAAGTCCGACATATGGGGCGAGAGGGCTGTATTGAGGTCATGGGGGGGATGTATAGTTTCCTCAAGGATTATGCTGACATCAAACTACAGACCGAGGCGAAGGACATCCATGTAGAAGGCGACTATGTCAGTGGTTTGGAAACGAATGGCGGCACTTTCATACCGGCTAAGTATGTTGTTGCGGCACCAGGACGTGTAGGCAACAAATGGCTAGCTGAACAAGCACAACGGCTCTCATTGCATACCGAGAACAACTATGTCGATATTGGAGTGAGGGTTGAGATTCCGGAGCCTGTAATGGCTGACATTGCGCAGAAGCTCTATGAACCCAAGCTTGTTTACTATTCCAAGAGATTCGATGATAAAGTACGAGTATTCTGCTTTAATCCGGGTGGTGTTGTCACCAGCGAATACTATGATGAAATCCTTACAGTCAATGGTCAATCCTTCGCTCACAAGAAAACTCCTAATACGAATTTTGCGTTGCTTGTGTCTACAAGATTCACTGCACCATTCGACGCTCCTATTTCGTATGGAGTGTCAATCGCACATCTAGCAAATATGCTAGGAGATGGTGTTCTAGTACAGAGATTGGCTGATCTACGTCGTGGGAAGCGAAGCACGAAGGATAGGATTGCCCGAAGCCCAGTAAAACCTACATTGCCCAGCGCTGCTCCTGGAGATCTCAGCTTTGCATTGCCTTTCAGGCATCTGACATCAATATTGGAAATGATTGATGCATTAGACAAACTTTTCCCTGGGGTTGCAGACGACGGGACACTCCTGTATGGTGTTGAAGTGAAGTTCTATTCATCTCGTATGAAACTCAACGAGAATCTTGAAACTGCCATTGGGAATCTCTACACAGCTGGGGATGGAGCTGGTGTCACTCGCGGTCTCATGCAAGCTTCGGTTTCGGGTGTTGTCATCGCTCGGGATATCCTGAGAAAAGAGGGTATAGATATATCTGAGGAACAATCATAGCTCCTTCATAAACCTTATATACCAAATGGTCACTAGTACTAGTGTACAACTGGTCACTAGTTGTGATAGGTTGACATCACTGGAGAAAGGGAGCCAACTCAGTGACTCCGAGGGGCGATACCTGTCGCCCTTGGCTCCCCGACAGGTGAATAGTTATGATAGACGATGACTTTGATAAGTTAGTGCGAAACATGTTCGAGCGGTTCTTCGGAAAGGCATTCCGAATGAACCCTGAAGATTCTAAAGTGCGCATTGAAATAGAAGGGAGTGGTATTACATCTTCTCCGATTAACACAGACAGTGAAGCATTTGTGGATATAATAGAGTACGAGAATGAAATCATGGTTATTATTGAAACAACGGATCGCATAGAGCAACCCGAAGCAAACATCACTCAAGGTTTGCTGAGTGTGAGAATAAATCCTGAATCCTCGAGAATCATTAGAGCTAAAATACCTGGTACAATCGACCTACAACGATCAGAGATGTCCTGCAACAACGGAGTCA
>JBHLQH010000076.1:0-8687 GCA_048884965.1 Candidatus Thorarchaeota archaeon
AGAAAGACAGAGAGCGATACAAGAGTCAGAACGCTGGAAGGAGGAGAGAGAATTACTAATTGCGAGAGAGAACGACTCTTGGATCTCTCTACATATACTATTCCCACTTTTGTATATAATAGAATCTCGTTCGAGCATAGTTTTACTAGAAACCGCAAATCAGACTTCAATAATTGCGAATATCGCAATTTTATCACAATTATGTTGCGATAAATACAAATCTTTATATGGAAGTGATTCGTACTAAGGTTGAATGCGTGTTGAGGTGGCGTCTCGATACTCCTCCTGAAACCCTGATGCACACGCGTGCACACACATCCTCTCCTCCTCAAGCAAGCAACCAAGCGAACCTTTCTTTTGAGACGCCCCCTCGCGCCTTCATTATTTTCTGAATTCTAGCTAGCTTGAATGTCAATAATAACTGGGGCAGCTCCGTGTGAGAATACTTCAAACATGAAGGCACTAATCGATTCAGCAATCTTTGTCCAAATTCCATTATCCTTTCGATAATAGCTGAATTCAGTATTATTATGACGGATCTCTATTATAGAATCGGCAGGAAGAACCTCCAAGCTTGATACTAGCAATTCATACTTCATGGTACCAGAAATTCTCTGAGGGATTGAAAGATAAACACGAAAAACAGAATGGTCTAGAGACACCAGATGAGCTATATGCGGGCGATCCCCAGGATTCCAATCCTTAGGGATAGGTGGAGTCTTACATGAGAATGCCCCTGTTGCAGCCTTCAGTATTAGATAGATACTCTCATCTACAATCATAGCAGACATCTCTCAAATCCGCGGCCTTCAAAAAAGACTTTGAATTTGGCGTGTAGTGAGATATTACTAGAATGCGCATATAAAGAAATGTAGAAGAGCATGCTTATCGGAAAATTGACTATTCGTATCGTAAAGTCATATCTGTTTGTTTGAATTCTAATGAAAGAACCCATAAAATAGAAACCTCAAGAAGATGTACCAATCAATGAGATTTGCTTTACATTTGGTCACTACTTAGTGCGGTCGATAGTACTAGATTCAGTTCAGAGAGCGAGGAGAGCACCATCTTGGCACCGGATTCCTTTAGTATATCAGGACTGGTTTCACCACTTGCAACACCCCAGAATTCAATACCTGCTCGAGTAGCTGCAACGCCGTCAATCATTGCATCACCGATGTAAACGACTTCCTTTGGTTGCAGACCTAGCTTATAGGTAAGATACAGTAATCCATCAGGATAGGGTTTTGGAGAAGGAGATTCGTGTCGTGTATGAATCAACTCAAAATATCTATCAAGAGGGATTTTCTTGAGGATTATGTCCATCGCGGGACGACTATTGTTGGTAAGAACCGCTATCCGGAGTCCTTTGGCTGTCACAGAACTTAGGGTTTCGATGGCTCCATCAATTAGAACTACATCTTCAGCAGAGGATCGCTCAAATGCTGACATAATATCATCCAATTCTTCCTGCATTACTTGCCAATCCATCTCAGATACACCATTAGTTAGGAAGAAGTCTCTGGCTTTTGCTGTAGAGGATGAGATGCCATCAGCTGGTTCAAATAATTCGGGAGGCATTCCTTTTTTGGTATAGTAACGCTTCGCCTCTGATCTCATTGCTTCAAGGGGCAATGTGAGCTTGATAATCGTTCCATCAAGATCAAATATCAGAGCTTTAGGCATCACCTGTATCACATCCCGTCAATCCTCCAGTTGCACTTAAGCTTAGTCTTCATACTGCTAAACATCCCAAATTATTTCAACGAATAATTTCGATTGGTCACAGACGGTTCGAATTGAGTCTCTGTAATAATGGCCTTCACCTTCAATCATGAAGGTTTTAGATCCACGGCCTATGATTTTGGAGATTTGATACATATCATCAATGGGTACGACATCATCATGATCGCCATGGAACAAGAAACACGGACACTCTATTTCCCCACTCATATTCTTCACATCACAGGCTTCGTTCAATAGTTGAAGAGATGCACTCAAAGTGATGCAAAAATCAAAGGATTGCTTGATTGCAGATGCTAGGGCAATAGAACCGCCAAATGAATAGCCAACCACACCTATTTCTGAAACTCCAAAATCATTCTCCAGAAACCTAATCGCAGAAAAAACATCTTGTACTGAACCATAAGGTCCAACATACGAACCCGATTCCCCAGCACCCCTGAAGTTGAATTTCAGTGTCAATAGATCGAGTGAGTGAAACAGCCGCTCCATGGACATGATGACGTCATTATGCATATCCCCTCCATATAGAGGATGGGGATGCAGTAGCAATACGGCTCTGCTAGATCCACCAGATCCTCCCTGAAGGGTAGCTTCCAAAGGAGTAGTATCATTCTCAATACGAATATTCAAGCTATGGTCACGCATCTATTCAGTTGTAAGTATAATCGCCTTCGTACAGGCTCCATCTTTTGTTGCAGGCTTCGGCACTTCCATTTTTGATCCTTTTGCGATACCTGTTGCAACTGCTTCGACATATGGGTAACAAACAGATTCACAATACAGATTTCCAGATTTTAAAAACGCGCTGTGCTGTGGGCAGAATGGATGATCTGTTTCGACACGATTTTCTGATATCCAATTTACTTCTATTTTCGATCCCATCACGTGCCCAATCACAAGCCATGCATCTAGCGCATCTTTCAAGGTGGATCCAAGACCCAATCTGGATTTCATTGCATCTGCATCTTCAGAGCCAAGGCGTCGAAAGACTTCTGCCAACGCATCAAGTCCTTCCTGACCAAAGCGTTCTTCCATAACCACAGCTGTTGTGGTCATAAGACGCATCAAGTTATCTCTTAGCTCAGTAACCTTATTGCCAGCAGGAATTACTCCTTTTATTGCAGCTGTTCTCATTAAACCCATAGAACATCCCACATATGCTAATTCGAGAGAAAGTTCTAGCGTATTAGTCTTCTTGTAAAAGGAAAAAGAAAGGGAGGAAAGGCTACTCCTCCCATAGATTCAAACGACTATCGCTGTCGCATCAGGACGTATCCACCGACCAGAATGACTACTGAAGCTCCTACTGCACCAGCTACAATGGCGAGAAACACAGGATCAGGCTCAGTAGTGGGTCCAGACGGACCAGTTGAGCTGCCACTCAAAGCATAGAAGTAGTTGTCATATCGAGTCAGTTCAACAAACTCGCCAGCAACATAATCCGATACATTGTAAGGGCCGGATGTTATCATTGCCTCGTTCGGTGGGTCGGGATTCCAGAGGTTCCATCCATCAAGACCTATTTCTTGGAAGAAATGCTTCGGTATGATTGGCTTGTATCCGACAGTATGTAGATGCCAGAATGACTCACTGCCGAATTCGACGACTACTGTATAGGTTGTCGGAGCGTATGCTGCAGTCATCTCACTGAGATCTGCACCATATGGGTTACCAGGTGCGTCTCTGAAGTAGTTCAATGAGAATGCGATGTCTTCTCCAGTTATAAGCGCACCATCAGTCCAGGTTGCGTTCTGGATTATGTCAAAGGTGAACCGTGTGTATCCTTCAGGTACCGCAGGGTTGTCGTCGTGGGTCTCTGCCTCGTAGGTTTCAGCGAGCCACATTACGTCATTACCATCAGGGTCCTGAATAATTAGACTGTCATAGAGTTCTCCCAAGACATTCATAGTGTACGCTGAAGAGCTGACCATGAAATTGAAGGTATCAAGATCGAGCGGATTTGCCCAGCGGAAAGTACCGCCGAATGGACCACCAAGTGCATCCTTCAAGTGAACCTTGTAGTTGGTCCACCATCCAGGCACACCATCGCTAACGTCGTTGATGAAGCCTTCGAATCTATCGGTTCTGTATGCAGAGAGTAGAACATTCTCGTAACAGATAATCATTGGAGAAGCATGTACCCAAATCCTCTGCATCTCGATAGCTGCCTCGTAGACATCCTCGTAGTCTGTAGCATGGAGGAGCTGATCGCGCCAGCTGTCATAGGTTGCATTGCGGAAGTTAGCAAAGTTCCAGTAGGGCTCATCTGCGTACTCGGACCAGAATTCGTATGCGAGCCAGTCAACATCAAAGTTGGTGAATGAGCTACCAAGGAATACCATGTCAAAGTCGCCATGGAAGTAAAGCCTGTTCAGGTACTCATAGAAGTCTGTTGGCACTGATACAGCCTCAACACTAAGGGCTGTAAGTGCCTCTGCGACCTTCTGACCAACCTCAATGGCTATGGGTGAAGACTGAGCACACTCTACTAGGACATCGAATTCGCTACCATCGGGAGCTTCTCGATAACCATCATCATCAATGTCGTCGAAGCCTGCTGCATCCAACATGTCATTTCCGAGAGCAACATTTGCCTCATAGTAGGTGTAGGGCAGCTGACCTTCAATTGAGTATGGGTTAACATCTGGTACACAGCTATCTAGTGGTTGAGATAGTCCATCCCAGACATCATCTGAGATTGCTTCCTTGTCTAGAGCAAAAGCGAGTGCTCTTCGGAAGTCTGTGATATTATATGGATACTTGGCTGTGTTGATAACAACATAACCGTATCCATTCCTTAGCACATCTGCAACGTCAATATCCTCAGCCTCTATCAGGGTGTCAAGAAAACTCGGATCGACCATACCTCCAATGAGATCGATCTCATCATCCTGTAAGGCAAGAACTTGCTGATCGTCTTGTGTGATAACACTGTAGACTAGCTTATCTACATAGGCCCCATTTTTCAACGGAACAGTGTCTGTTTGGGCACTGACCAGTATTGGAGACATTATCATAAACAAGAAGACAGCAACCAATGACAATGCAATCGTTTTCTTTCGAAACTCATTTGTCATTTTTATCCCTATCTCCACACGAGTCGAACGGATAGGGATATGATTAGCAAGAATTGAGTAAATACTTGTTATGTAAAGCCCAGCACATTGTGAAGGATAACTAATTGATATATACAAGTTCTATTGCGAATAGGATGGATTGAGCATGGTTCTTGATTATCGTAGATTAATCAAGCAAAATCATGGTGTCATATCTAACACATCAAATAGGGAAACCAATTTAATCTGTGTGTGCTCAATCACTTGGAGGTCATTCTATGTCTCTTGATGGAATTAATCTAACCTCTATGCGGAGTATGATTGAATCGTTTCCCGATTTGTTAGACTCCGTATCTATTCCCAAATACGTGATAAATCATGCAGAAGATCTGATAGTTCAAGGATTTGCAGGAATTTGTCTACTGGGAATGGGGGGTTCAGCAATCGCTGGGAAACTATGTGAGAATTATCTCGCAAAAACAGCTTCAAAACCTCTCTTAACCGTAAGAGATTATCAGATCCCAGAATTCATAGATTCGTCGTGGGTCGTAATAGCGACGAGCTACTCTGGAAATACTGAAGAAACACTCTCAGCTGTCAAGGATGCAAAAACTCGTGGTTGCAGAGTACTTGCGATCACTTCAGGCGGGGAGCTTGCGTCGATTATAGATAGTGAACACACTACACTAGTACCTATGGGTTTTCAACCGCGAGCAGCTTTACCTATTCTATTCTCGGTTCAATTGAAATTGATTGAAACACTACTTAACTTGGAAGCTACAAATCTTTTGCAAGTAGTCAAAGCTATGAAGGAATATAGCCAATCATGGATAAGATGTGAGAGAACACCACTTGACCTCGCCAAATTTCTGCAGGGAAAGATCCCCCTTTTCATAGGTTCGCAATTTACTGAGGGGATTGCCTACAGAGCCAAATGTCAGGTGAATGAAAATGCGAAATCAGCTGCCTTCTATTCAGTTCTTCCAGAAGCAAATCACAATGAGATTGAGAGTATCGCAAAGTTTGACGCAGTAAGAATTCAACCTATCTTCATTAGAAGCATCACCGAAACCAAGAGGTTGTCAAAGCGAATCGAAGCTACTTCAATGATCTATGATGAAGAGATGGAGAATTGCATACATTTGCATATGAAAGTGAAATCGAGAATCGAAGAGATGCTTCTTCTGGTATACTATCTCGATTTGGTATCATTGGAAATTGCAGAGATGCAAGGAGAAAATCCTCTTAGTGTAGAAAGGATTTCTAGATTAAAGAAAATCCTTTCTAAAGACTAACTTGGAAGACCAGAAGGTTGTGTATTCCAACTATATGCAATGATTCGAACAGATTCACCAACAGCTTCAAAGACATTATAGAACAGAGTAAGCTGTATGCTAATTACCCATTCCTCTGAGTTATAGGCATCAATTAGAACCTGCTTATCAAGATCTTGAAGAATCGTTGAGCCTATGGCAAATGTTTGATTGTACTCAGGATACAGCGATCGAAGGGCGAGTGGTATATCCCGTCGAAATGTTGCATAGTTAATCTTGTCACCATTCACATAGACTTCGGCTGTGAGATAAGTGATTTCAGCATCGCCGGGAGCTCCTGGAGGAGCATACACATTAAAAACCATGGAAAGACCAGGATTTTGTGTTATGTTATCGGGATCTAAATTTGAAACTGCAACATCTACTAGATTGATATCCAAATACCTGATCATAGTATAGCTTCCTCCATAATAAGAGGCGCTATTTACCAATCCGATACCACTAATAATACCTGCAATCATTGTTATTACAATGATGAGATTCTGAGGTTTCGCGTCTGAAATCATATTTCTTCACCGTCTTCTTCATTCATTTCGAATATCTTCGTTACGCTTCGCGCATCATATCTTAAATCAAATTGTATACATTGAAAGGGTTGCCACGTGGATTATCCAGGGGATTATCGCAAGAACAGCAGGAACAGGAATACCAGGAAGGATTTCATCTTCTTTGGCTAGTACTAGGATATTGATGGCAATCCCAGTTAACGCCAGCAGCATCGACATAGCCCAGACATACAATGGAAAGAATACGAAGGTATGAGCTGAAAGTAATGAGAAAGCTACGAAATCTCCAACACCTACCGTAACTGATTCCGATTTAATTCTAGTATAGTCAAACGGATCCTCACCGATTCTCCCCGACATTGTTGCAGCATCAGCTACTGGAGAATGCCTCGTAAGGAACAAGTCTTCTACAATGAGTGAAACCATAAGAACAAACATTGTAGCTGTCACCATTGTTAGACCAAGGAAGATTCCAAAGATACTACCGTAAAAGGCTACAAAGATGTTCTTCAATGTGGCAGGAAAAGCATCCATCAAAATCATCGCTAAGGATAACATCGCGACTCCCAAAGAAAGCATCGAAACGAATCCTTGGAATATATTTGAAGAACCCTTGAAAAGAATCAGTAAGAAAGCTTCTCCGAGGAATACTGATACAAAGTATAGAATAGGAGAAACCACAAATGCTATCATGAGTCGCTTCGCAGTTTTTCCTCTTCGTTTCATCACCGTAAAGAGAGCAAGCACTACTAAAACACCCATTGTTGTTGAAATTATGGCTTGTAAAGCGAGATCAAGAATAGTGTATCCCTGAGCATTTCCGAGAAGATCACCAATGACGGAGGTATCTATAACAAGTGCCGCAAATCCGGAACCAAGAAGGAGAGGTAGGGCTGAAATGGCGATCATTACTATTTGCATTCGTTTGATTTCCATTCTCTTCACGTTCTAAAATCTAGGTTTCTTGTATTAAAAGCCTAGAGTCTACCGCAAGAAATCCATTTGAAGAAGTTATTGAAGACAAAAAAAGAAAGGGGGAAGGGGACTCGTGTCCCCTTAAACTAATACTATCTCTGTCGCATCAGGACGTATCCACCGACTAGAATAACAACAGCTGCACCAACAGCACCAGCAACAATCGCCAATGTGATGTCGCCAATACCGGTGTCAGTTGGAGTAGTAGGTGCGGTGGTCCTGTCTAGACCAAAGTAGTAGTTCGGGTTGTAGGTAAGCTCAGCGAACTCACCAGCAACATAGTCAGAAACGTTGAATGGACCTGAAGTAACCATTGCCTCGTTCGGTGGGTCAGGATTCCAGAGGTTCCATCCATCAAGACCGATGTCTTGGAAGACGTGCTTTGGAATTACTGGCTTGTATGCAGCGGTGTGCAGGTGCCAGAATGACTCACTGCCGAATTCAACGATTAGTGTGTAGGTTGTCGGGGCATATGCTGCAGTCATCTCACTGAGATCTGCACCATATGGGTTACCAGGTGCGTCTCTGAAGTAGTTCAATGAGAATGCGATGTCTTCTCCAGTTATAAGCGCACCATCAGTCCAGGTTGCGTTCTGGATTATGTCAAAGGTGAACCGTGTGTATCCTTCAGGTACCGCAGGGTTGTCGTCGTGGGTCTCTGCCTCGTAGGTTTCAGCGAGCCACATTACGTCATTACCATCAGGGTCCTGAATAATTAGACTGTCATAGAGTTCTCCCAAGACATTCATAGTGTACGCTGAAGAGCTGACCATGAAATTGAAGGTATCAAGATCGAGCGGATTTGCCCAGCGGAAAGTACCGCCGAATGGACCACCAAGTGCATCCTTCAAGTGAACCTTGTAGTTGGTCCACCATCCAGGCACACCATCGCTAACGTCGTTGATGAAGCCTTCGAATCTATCGGTTCTGTATGCAGAGAGTAGAACATTCTCGTAACAGATAATCATTGGAGAAGCATGTACCCAAATCCTCTGCATCTCGATAGCTGCCTCGTAGACATCCTCGTAGTCTGTAGCATGGAGGAGCTGATCGCGCCAGCTGTCATAGGT
>JBHLQH010000077.1:0-8522 GCA_048884965.1 Candidatus Thorarchaeota archaeon
GAGTGTTGTCGTATCAAGTCCGAATAGCCCACCAGCAGTCACAGTCACCAGAACGGTATCTTCTGAGAAGTGACCTAAGGTGTCATTTACTCGAATGGTGAAGAAGTAGACACCAATATCCAAGTCGTCTAGATCCACAACTACCTGAGAGCCATCCCATGCACCGGAATCCCACACAGTTGTATTCATGGTTATGACAAATGTGTCTGGATTGGGGTCAGAGGCAAGCCATGTGAGTGTATTGCCTGTTGAGGTGGCAGTTATGGTGATGTCTGCTGGACTGTTCAGGAGTGGATCAGTTGTATCCACCACAGTTACACGAACGATATCGCCGCGTGGTTCACCAGCATCTCCAATCACTCTACACTCTACATCGTGTACACCCAAGGAAAGTCCATCTACATCAGCTGTTATCGCTGCACCAGTCCAGCTGCCACTTGCATCTACAACACCATCGATGAAGATTTGATAGCTCGCAGGAGCTGCATCGCTGGGGGTCCAGACGATCTCATTTCCTGTACTTCCTGCTTCATATTGAATATCTGCGGGACTATCAATTGAGGGCAATGACTGCATGAAAGTTATCTCATTCATGTAGAGTTCAAAGCCGTCCATGTAGGCTGAATCATCAGCGTCTCCTCTCAGGTTGTTCAGCATGAATCCATTCAGAATGACCTGATTGGTATTGCTAACCACGATGGATGCATTTCCAGGCTGTTCCGTTAGAGTGGCTCCAGTGAGTGCCGTTGCATTGTCGTATACTGTGAATTTGGCCCCATCGGTCGCAAACCCAGCAGTTACATTCAATGTTGGTGCTCCATAGGTCACAAAACCATCGAAAATTGGATGTGAAGCATCCCAGACATATGATGGATAATCACCGTACAATTGTCCAGTGGTATTGACACCGATATACCATAATAATGGTTCATTGTTATGCGCGTATAATGTCCATGATGTCAAAATCATTTGTCGGCCAGACTTCAAATAATCAAGTATATGTGGGTAGCAAGAATCGCGTCCGAAGTTGCAATTATCGATGATAGCAAGATTCCACTCGGATCCAAACCATGTGCCATTCAGAGAGGCGTTCAAACCTGTTTCTGAAAACACCAGATAGAAGTCAAGGTCTAATTGGTTCAGCGCACTAGTGGCGAGATTCCTATAGTATCCGAATCCATAGGGGTCATCAGTGTACAATAGAATCTCTGCTTTGGAAGCTGATAGCCAATTTGCAGTGTTGATTGCGAACTGCTCGTTGTTGGTTAGAGGGATCTGGCCGTTGTCAAAGACATTTTGGTCTGATGTGAGAATTACTCGACCATCACCATAGGGTGTACCTGCAACGACAACATTACCACCATATTCCCATATTGAGGTTGCATCGCCGCTGACAGTGATGTTATTTCTGAAGCTGACTGTAAATGAATCGCATCCTTCTGTAGTCGGATGGGCAGGAGTTGAAACCGAAGATACTACAGTAGTCAAAGTATTATCTACGCCAAGGCTCATTCCATATCCTGCCAAGAGGAAGTTGATGTATAGGTATCCATCCCCTCCTAGTCCGGCACGGTCACCAAGAACCAGAAGTCCGCCACCTCCGCTCACCCAAGTTCTCACAGCATTAACTTCATCCATCGTGAAATTAGCATCAGGCCAATCTATAATCAATAGATCGTAGTTCGCCAATCTCGCCGCAGTAAAGTTACCTGCAGCTGATGGATAGAACTTATCGAAGGTGTATCTACAGGAAACAAGGGTGTCTCGAAGATCTGCAAATGAGTTTGTTACACTCCATACTGTCGAGAACACATCCCAACTATCTACCGAAAGTCTAGGAGTGTGGCTAAAGTCGTAGGCAATTCTTGCTTTCGGTCGAGGAGCTAGCCAATTGATAGAGTCAACTATCATAGCTTCGAAATCTGAAGCCCAGAAAGCAACTGGTATTCCAATTTGAACGACTCTACCGCCTCTATCTGCTGCATCCACGGAAATCGCTACTCCACCAGTAGGATCCTCTGAATCTTCAGCAAGGACAGTGGTATAAGGCCAGACACTGGTTGTCGCGAATGCATCTAAGTCTACCATGGCCCAATCAGACTCGTAATAGCTGAGCTTGTCTCCATCCTGATATGCTTGAGTCGGAGGATATCTATCTGTGATAGTCGCATTTTCATTGACGACATAACTCCAGAAATCATTCCTACCATCTGAAACGCTTTCATTCTCTCTGAAGAGAATTCCATAGTATCCCAGGTAGCTGATGGCACTATCGATACCAAGAATTCCACCACCTGCTAGCCAAAATTCCTTTACTAGGTATGATATATTCTCTCTTGGTACGTTGTCTGCTAGAACAAGGACATCATAGTTGGCAGTTGTCAATTCATAGTCCAGAATATTCTGGAAAGTCACATTATCAACATCAAAACCAGCGCCTACAAGTAGAGGATATATAACTGAGTAGTTCGAATTCATCCCACCATGTAGATTGGTTGGTACTGATATGTTGGTTTCATGATATAGAGCAACTTTGAATACCCTATCATTGGGCAATTCAGCGAGCTCATTTGTATTTGAATTTTGTATTTCGTTAGAAATGAGCGTGTTATCTTGAAGGCGTGCTGTGTGTGTTGTTCCAGATGATGGCACAAGAAACATTCCTGCAAGAAACAGCGTTACGATTAGAAATGATTGAACACGTTTCATTTCTCCACCTCAGAAAGAAACCTACAATCTAATTGTTATAAACTCATGCTATATCGAGTGATATGAATGGAAAGAAACATAATTGCTGTAAAAAAAGGTTGAATGGGGCCGTACAGACAGCCCCTTACATTCGATTAGGTCTTCTTCCTCATCATTATTACAATGATTATCACAACCACAGCTGCGGCTGCGGCAACGATGATAATGATGATTGTGAGATCTCCAACTACTGGTGGTGTAGTTGTCCCTGTAGTTGTTGTCGTATCAGTCGCAGTTGTAGTAGTTGTGGTGGTCGTAGTTGTTGGGGGTGCAGTCACTGTAAGTATCACCATCGATGTCGCAGTATTCTCAGAAGTGTCATTTACTGCGATGGTCGCATTGTAGATCCCTTCTGTGAGTCCTCCTGCATCAGCTGATATCAGTGATCCATCCCACGAACCACTATCTTGGACTGTCCCGTTGATGAAAAGAACCCATGCGTCAGGATTCAGATCGGTGAAGGACCAGTTCAAAAGATGAATTTCTATTCCTTCTTGATACTCAAGATTATCTGGCATATCTTGAAGATCTGGAGCTGTGGTATCCTCCACGGTCACAGTGACTACATCTGAAGATGACATCCCTGCTGTATCATAGATAGTCACCTCAAATGTATAATCTCCAAGAAGGTATCCATCAAGTAGTACTGAAATCGTTCCGCCATCCCATGGGAGATTAACTATCTCAATTGAATTCCTCTCTATGATATACGAATCAGGTCGATCACTCTGAGGTGTCCACATCAGAGTCACACCAGTATCACCTTGTTCCATCGTGATATCTGTTGGAGCGTCGATATCTGGTCGCATCAAATAGGCAATCTCATTCAACCAGATTTCATAATTGTCGGCATAGGTTGAGTCATCGGTATCTTCATCATACTCAGATACTGCGAACATGTTAGAGATAGCCTGTCCACCTACACTTAGGACAATCGCTGAATGGTTAACACCAGGTGTCATTGATACTCCTGCGATACCGGTTGCATTATTCAGGAGAGTCACATTTGTGAAATCAGTGTTCAGATAATTATGACTTGAGCTAATGTTGTTAGCTCCATAGTCGAATGGATTATTGAATATTGGATGTCCTGCATCCCACAGATAGACGGTTGGTGGAGCGATTGTTATTCTATTATTAGTTCCTGTGAATCCAAGGTATGCCCAAAGATCATAACCTGGAAGACGGAACATAAAATCCCGCATGATGAGCTTTCCACCAGCTTCAAGATGATCAATGATTTCAGTATGGCATTGACCTGCAGCATAGTCATTTGCATCAGATATCACTAAAGTCCAGGATTCATTATGCAAACTATATTTCAAGTAGTTTGCATCAGCGTGGAGCTGGAACTTGATTCCAAGATCATTAAGTGCATTAGCAATTCCTAAACGATAGGGGTTGGGCCCATCGTGATAGACTACGACTTCAGCCAATGCGGAGGTAAGCCAATTCGCTACAGCCACTGCAAATTTCTGATTGCTAACTTGATGGAAATGAGTGGGATCAAAGGCGTTGATATCGTTGATTAGGATAATTCTGCCCTCATTATAATCCAAGGCTCCTGCAAAGACATCGCCATTATCAGATGTGACAATTGGGAAAGCTGCTCCGCTTGTATCTACGACACCTGCCGCGGCATATACTAATGAGGTCACTGATTCTGTTGATGCATGTGCAGCAAACGTGGATAGCGTACCAATGATATTATTTGTTTTATTCACAGCTAATCCAACACCATTCAATAGGTAGTTCATGTTAGCTTGATGTTCCGACAGACTAGTTTGCTCACCAAAAGCAAGTAAACCTCCGCCTGCACTGACCCAATCTCTGACAACTTGGACTTCTGGTGTTGTATAGTTCAAACCAGGACATAATGCTATCAACATATCGTATCCTTGAAGATTCTCTGCGGTCAGATTTCCACTTGCAGAAGGCCAGAGCTTATCGAATGTGTACGACCTGTTGACAAGTGCGTTTCTCCAATCAACATATTTGTTCGCAAAATTACACAGTTCGATATCCCAAGAATCCACACCATAATATGGCTGATGTGTTAGGTCAAAGAGAATCCGACCTTTCGGTCTAGGACAAAGCCATTCAACGGAATCTATCATCAAGTTCTCCCAATCCGATGCCCATGGATCAATTGGAATTCCAATCTGAACTACTCGACCTCCCATATCTGTTGGATCCATCGCAATTGCTTGAGCCCAATTCGAATCTTCATCATCTATTGTGAGCTTTGTCAAGTCAGCAGCAATGGAGGTTGTCATTAATGCGGACCAGTCATATTGTGCCCAGTCATTGAAGTAATAGCTCAGCTGATCTCCAATTTGATGAGCCTTCGTAACTGGATGTCTAGCAGATATGTTTCCATTATCATTTGTAACATAATCCCAATATGTGAAAAGCCCATCATCCACACCAAGATCCTCTCTTGGTAGAATACCTGCGTATCCCAAGTATCCAGCTGCACTATCAAAGCTCAATATACCTCCGCCTCCAAGCCAGAACTCTCTCACTAAGTCAGAGATGTTCTCCCTGGGGCAGTTGTCCGCAAGCACAAAAACATCGTAGTTGCGCGTATTGAGTTCATGATCAAGAATATCTTGGAATGTCAAGCGGGTCACTTGATACCCTGCATTAGCAAATACATCGAAGATGAAGGTATAGTTAGTGTTCATGTCTCCAATTGTGTATTGTGGACAGGTTGAGTTTGTTTCATTATAGAGAGCGACTCTAACTATCCTGTCAGCGTGTAACCAAGCCGGTTCGCTTGTTTGTTCGAGTGTTCCATTGTCTAGCGACGTTTCCTGCAAGCGTGCTGAAGTCTCGGTGACTCCTACAGGCACAATGAGTATTCCTGCGAGAAACAACGCTACCAGTAAAATTGGTAGACTACGTTTCAAATCTCCACCTCGAAATTTTCCAAGTGCAAATTCAAATATAAATGGAATTAGAATCAATGCTCTTTTGGTGCCATGTTAGGTGTCAAATTCTGGAATTTTGGGCTTTTTTTCTAGAAAAAGTGTCTAAGTATATCAAACCATATGAGCTCTCCAATCTTTCGATATCCTTCAATGCTGAGATGTAGTCCATCACCGGAATCATATTCTGGAAGAAGGATGCCTTCTGGATCTACTAGCTCGCTGAAGATATCACACGGATAGCAATCATTCATTGCAGTTTTGTTTCCCATGATTAGAGTGTTTAGTTCCCGCTGCTTCCTTTGATGTTCCATATCAAGAAAACCAATTGGTGGTATCGTACAAGGAACTATCCGTATGTCAACCTGTAGACAATCCAAGTAGAGATTCTGAAGAGCTTCGAAGACCTTGGTAGGTTCATACCCCCACCCGAGGTCATTGGTTCCTCCAAGGATGATGGCAAAATCATATTTCTCTCTTTCAATCAGTCTTCGCAATCGAGGTCTCATCTGAATAGCTAGCTCCCCAGGACGCCCCTGATTATGGAACTGAAGTGTTGTTACACCTTCTTTTCTTGCTGATTCCAATATCCAGAATCCATATTGGGAATGTACATCCCCTCCATATCCTGGCTCATATCCTGGTGTACCAGCAGTAAGACTATCTCCAAACCCAAGGATCTTGGTCATTATGCATTCCTACCTATGCATATCCGGAAGTAGTATCAGATCTCCATTCATAGCTACAATCCCCACAATAGAACTCATCCCAACTATCTGCAAATCCCCCACCAGTGTATTCGCTATTCGTTTCTATTGCTACATTCCGGCTCCCACATTTCGGACATTTGGGAGGATATTCATCACTCATATCTTTCACCTCAAAGAAATATACTGAGAGGAAATTCTTCTCCTCTCAATTCTAGAAGAATGTTGGCTGAGTTTCGCTGACTCCACTGGGAGCTTTCATATCTTTGACCTCGTCAACAGAAAGCACTTCAATCAATTCATACTTTGCCGTTCCCAATCCGAGCTCCTCGCAATACTTTGGCGTCAGATAGGGATCCTTCCACGGACCGTGGAGTCGCTGAAATGGATGAAGATCTGCAGCAGGATCAAGATTGACATTATTCATGAACGGAGGGATCATACTTTCAATGAGACCTTCCTTTGCGATCAAATCCAAGGTTGCTTGTTCGATAGCAACTATGTCTTTGCTTCCAAGGATGCCGATATCATTCACAACAGGCGGCATACCAATTCCCCAGCAATCACACAGAGCTGTGATATCTATCATGAAGTTCAGATAGAATACCTTGTTCTGATCAAAAGTGTCTAAGATAGCCTTAGCTCCGTTTGCCATGAGTTCTTGGAACAATGCATAGTTCTCAGGCTTAAGATTCAAGCATCCAATATCCTTGTCTGCATCCATGCATTTCAAGCATTGATTGCACATACCAAATGAGACATTGAGTTTGTGTTTCTCTTCGTCATAATTGATATTGCCATCAGGACAAGCTTCTACGAGCTTCTTCGCATGTTCTGGTGTACATTTATCTGAGTCCCAATAGGGGATACTAGCTTCCACACCGTGTATCTTTCTCCATCTACTTGGACCATGATACCCTCCTAGAGCGATGTTCTTCACAGCACCACCATAGGAACAGGAGTTGTGTCCTTTGGTATGCGTGAGGTCAATCATGGCATCAGCGTCTCGCAAAGATCCTCCAAGCTCCAGCGAATCTACACTATGGAAATTAAATTCCACTTTCTCGGTGTATCCATCCTTTACACCAGCTATTGGGATAAGAGGGCACCCACAGGTTTCTGCAGTATATCCTCGTTCAGCCGCATTATACACCGCAGTGGGATTATCGGTAATGAACGGAAACGCCCCAACATCTTTGATCGCTTTAACGACCCTGCGAACAAAGAAGACTGGTACTGTCTGGTATCCATCGCGAAAACCAAGGTGCATTTTCACAGCGACCTTATCCTTCTTGTCAATTGATGAAAAGTCCAAGTGCTCGATTATCTTGTCAAGCTTTGCACCTATTGAGGCAAATGCCCCGGGATTTCCATGCTTTATCGCACCGAAGTATACCTTTGAAGATTCAGGTGTCATAGCCTAGAGGATAGGATGAAGAGCTTAAAATCTTACGGAAATCGGAGCTTTTTCTGCTGAGCCAAAAGCAATGGATTATTAATATGATATTCAATCGCCAAAGTGAAGAAAGATGGAAGGAGAACAAGATATCCCTATCATTCTTGATGGCGAACAGGATAAGGATCAAACCCTGATATTTGGTAGTGCAAGCTTCCTCAATGATATGAGCTCGGATATGATCGCACCAATCTGGCCGCTATTTCTAAATTCCTATCTTGGTTTGGATTATTTCTTGGTAGGTTTCATTGATGGCTTGGCACTGATGATTACATCACTATCTAAACTCGGAGCCGGATACGCATCGGATCGAACTGGAAAGAGGAAATCATTCATTGAAGCTGGCTACTTTCTCTCGATGATTTCAAGAATCGGATTTGCTTTTTCAACTGGATTCCTAACCATCGCTATCTCAAAGACTATGGATCGTTTAGGGAAGATACGAGGACCTCCAAGGGATGCCATGGTAGCTAGTGAGGTTAAGCAAAAGAAAAGGGGAAGAGCGTTTGGCGTTCTTAGAGCAATGGATAGTGCAGGTGCTCTAGTTGGATCAATTATCACATTCTTACTGTTCTCATACCTTGGATATATTGGAATTATCCTTCTCGCAACTTTCCCAGCTGCCTGTTCGGTGATTGTAATCTCTGTATTGATCAAGGAGAAGCGTGGAAAGGATGTGTT
>JBHLQH010000078.1:0-7765 GCA_048884965.1 Candidatus Thorarchaeota archaeon
GCCATCCAGTCCTTCCATTTTGGTTGATCCAATCTCCCACGATTCTAGCTCCTAGATTGTCATTTGAATGTCATATGGTCAGGAGTTGGCGCGTGCTAACTTCTCAGCGGATAATGTGGTGAATTCTGTTCGATATCGACAAGAAAAAGCAATCTCTCGCTCACTGAATATGATGCATGCAGGATTGGAGCTCCATTTCATGGTGGCAAGATAGAGGTTCCAAATGCCACCTCAGTTTTTTCAAACGCAACTGTATTTACGTAAACATAGTTTATTTTCTGTATGAAGGACTTCGTCATAGACTAAGTTATATGGCATTTGGGTTTGGTTGCCGTAAGTGATTATCATGCCCATATACGACCTTGGTACACTTACCGTCGTGAATCACGATGTGGAGAAGCTCACAGACGCTTTTGGGATTCCTGAAAATAGATTTGATGATATTCTTCAGTTAGCTTATGAAGCCTGGGAGCATGAGGATACAATATCTGAGAGTATTGAATATATTGCTCAAAGAGTCCATGGTTCTGAGTTAGTTCTAACCCTAGCGATCTTTGGTCGTGTATGGGAAGAGAATGATCAGAAGAACAAGGAATCCTCTTAGATTCAGAGGTTTGCTCACAGTAGCCTGAGGTTTCTGTGAGCATCTCTTGTTATTTTTGCTGTACTTTGTACTGTACCATCACAAAATCCTTTCTTTGCTCCAGTTTGACAAGGGTTAGTTTCACACCACTTTCAATATCGGCAAATCCTTCCCCACTAACCAGACTAGTTGCCTTGCGTCCTCCTACTATAGTTGGTGCGATAGTGAGGCGTATCTCATCCACAAGACCGCTAGAAAGCATACTCCAATTCAGTACGCTACCTCCCTCTAGCATCAGAACCCTTACACCTAGTTCAGCCAGGTTGTGCATTAATTCAGTGAGGTCTACACCTCCCGAGTTTCCGCAAACGATAACTTTCACACCAAAGCTGACGAGCTTTTGCCTACGATCTTCTTCTACCTCATTCGAGATTGCCAAATAGGTGTCAATTTCTTTGGCTGTTTTGATGATTTGAGAATCATTGGGGATTCTTGCTTGTGAGTCAACTATCACTCTAATAGGATTCTGTTTCTTCTCCACAAGACGAACATTCAGTATTGGGTCATCAATCAAGACAGTATTGATACCCACCATAATTGCATCTACTTCATTCCTTAGCCTATGAACTTCGATGAGATCCATTTCATCTGAAATCTTCGAATCCCCTGTTTTGGAAGCAATCTTACCATCCAGAGTCATTGCTGCATTCAGAATCACATATGGTCTTTTCATCTCTCTTTCCTCGCGCTGGGATGCCCAATTTTCACACAGGAATTATTCCAGACAGATTCCACCAGCTTCCTTGCCAAGATCAAATGCTCTAGAATTTGCATCGATTGTTTTAGGTGGAACAAGTGAAAGGACTGCCTTTCGAAGGTCTTCAATAGCAATCGGAAAATCTGGACATGATGCTGCAGCTCCTATCAATACAGAATTCTCAGTTCTAGCGTTACCCGCTTCTAGGGCTAGACTCAACGAATCAAGTGCGATTACTTTTGATGTAACCTTTCGAAGCTGCTGTTCGATTTGTTCAAGCGTGAAGTACTTTGTCTTCTTCTCCTTGTCCAATGCGACTGCCTTGGTTTCTGCTACTGCGGGCATGATATTCTTACTCATGATGACCACACCGTCCTGCTTCAGATACTCAATGTATCGAAGAGCTTCTGTAGCTTCCATAGCGATGAGCATGTCTGCTCTTCCATATGGAATGAGAGGTGAGATTGGTTTGCCAATCTTGAAGTGAACATAGATAGAACCACTACGTTGGGCAAGGCCATGGGTTTCTCCAGTCATAACATCAAGCCCTGAATCAACTGCGGCCTTACCAAGTACTGCAGACAGCAGCATCAAACCTTGTCCTCCCACTCCAGCAAAGAGAATATTGTACGTTCTTTCCAACTTGATTACCTCCCCTCGATATGCTGTGGTGCGTTCACTGGACATACTTGTCTGCATTCAAGACATCCATCGCATAGACTCTCTTGGATCATCATCTTATGATCTGATTCATCAATCATAATTGCAGGACAGTAGAATTCCTTCACGCACGTATAGATGCCTTTGCACGTTTCCTTTACATTCTCACTTTGGTGAATCTTCTCGCCTCTAATCTTCTTTTGTCTATCTCCATAAAGGGCACATTCTCTTCTGGAGATAATAACATTGAATCCTTCGCGTTCGATTGCTTCCTTGATGGGATTGATACAATCACGTGTATCATATGGGTCGATTACAGTAATGCTGTCTGCTCCAAGAGCTTCGAAAAGCTTGTCCATATTGATCTTCTTTGCAGGCTTGCCTCCAGCATCAAATGGAGCATTTGGATTGAATTGCTGCCCAGTCATAGCTGTTACAGAGTTATCTAGGACAAATAGTGTGACGTTCGAACCATGATGTATTAGATTCACGATTCCTGGAAGTGCTGCATGATAGAGAGTCGAGTCTCCAACCATTGCAACGATTTTGTCCTCTAGTGCGAGACTCATTCCTGCAGAAACGCCTAGGCTTGCTCCCATTGCCAACATTGAATCACTGAACTGATTGGGAGGAAGGAACGCCATCGAATAGCATCCTATGTCGTTGTTGAAGACCATATCATTCCGAATCCTGAGCCTATCCAGAGCTTGCCGAAAAGCCCAAAGGGTTCCTCTATGTGGGCAACCTGGACAGAAGATGGGTACTCTATCAGGTAGATCTTTCTTTAGTTCCTGTGCCCGATCGAAGTGCTGATCATAATCATAGGAGACACCGATTCCAAGTGTTCGAGCGAGAACTTTCTCGACAATCGGAACATTATACTCGAGCATTTCTGAGAAGTCCCCGCTTCTCTTTCCAATGATCTTGATATTCGGATTCACATCTTTTGCCATTGCTGTTATCCGCATTTCCAGATGCGGTGAGAGCTCTTCGATGAAAATAACCGTGTCCAACGATTCCAGAAACTTTGAGATCTTCTTCTCTGGGAGAGGATTCAATGTTGCTAGTTTCAGGATGGGAAGGTTCACGCTCAGGTTTTGCATTGCTTCCTTGGTATGTAGATAGCATACTCCCGCTGTGATGATTCCTACTCGACCTTCACCTTTCTCAATCCGGTTGAATGGAGTATTCTCGAAATCCTTCTGCATAGCAGCAGCTTTTTCGAGTAGCCTTGCTTTGTGTGCTCTCGCAACTGAGCCAACAGTGAAGTATTGCCCCCTGACATCTTTCCATTTATTCTTCTTGAAGGGCGTTCGTCGAAGATCTCCTAATTGTACCATACCTCTCGCATGATTCACTCTAGTAGTAGTTCGCATGATTACAAGAGTACGATATTTCTCAGATATCTCGAAACCCCATTTTACCATATCGTATGCCTCTTGTGCATTTGCAGGTTCGATCATAGGGACATAGGCTGCTTCGCCGAAATATCTGGAATCCTGCTCTGACTGCGACGAGTGTGCAAAAGGATCATCCGCCATGATAACAACACAACCTGCATTGATTCCAGTGTAAGCTAGACTAAACATGGCATCACTCGCAACATTCATCCCAACAGATTTCATTGCAGTAAGTGAACGAACTCCTGCCATCGACGCACCAGCAACTGTTTCTAAAGCTACCTTCTCATTCGCGGAAATCTCCATCTTGTAGTCACCAAAATGATCCATGACTTCTCCGAAGGTGTCCATTATCTCAGAAACAGGTGATCCTGGATAGAACGCAACTACCTTGACATCTGCTTCAAGAGCTGCTCTGACAATTGCTTCGTTTGAAAGCATGAGAGCTCTTCCGGTATCTGTACGTATTACATCCTCTACTGTCATCTCATAGCACCATCTCAGAATATGCCTGCGAACCAAAGCGTATTTTCTACTATAAGGATTCGGCTATGGAATATTTCGAATCACATCCTTTGCATGCTTATCCAGATATCAAAAGGAGGAGAAGATTTCCTAGATGCAGAGAAATGGTATCATTAAGCTTAAGAGTGCTTTTTACCATCTCATTTAGGGACCAAGCTTCTAATTTAGGGACGTGCCACACTAATGGAACTTGTATTCAAATGTCCAGAATGCAGTCGTCATGCTAAAATTCTGATGAGCGATGAAGAAGCCATCACTGTTAGGCAACGCATCATAGATGAAGGCCGTTCACCTACAGTAATAGTGAGATGCGAATCAAATCACGAACTTATTGTCACTTTGTATAATCTGCGAACTGGGGATGGATTAGGGATACGTGACATCGTAGTTCCTGTTCGTTCTGAATCTGAGGACACCAAGAAGAAAAGCGGCTCAAAGGAAGTGGATTGGTTGGCCAAGGCATTTGGTGGTGAATAAGAATGGTAGTAAGGATGGTAGCCAGAGTAGAACTTGATACCATGGCATCAAAGCCACTGTATCCACCTGAAGTGACAAGTGAACAGAGAGTGGCACTGCTTACTGGAATTGTTCAACTCGTTCAAACAGCTCTTCAGTCAGATGGAGTTGACTCTGCACAAGGAGTCTCCCATTACATGAAATCTGACAAAGGTGTCGTGGGATACATGCAATGCAATGATAACCTATTCATTTGCGAAGCTGATAATGAGAAGGAAGCTGGGGTAGTTCTTGATATAATTCTGGAACGATCCAGGGAAAAGGATGAGAACATTGTCAAACTCCTTGAGAAGGCTCTTAGAAAACGAGGCAGGGAGCTTAGTAGTCTTTGGGGATAAGTGGTAAAAATGGACTTCAATGAAGCATTATATGCATCTGGAACGGTTATTTTCACTGTTCTGATCATATCTCTATCTATCTATGTATCGAGAATCCGAGAGATCTATAATCAAGTGGGTGAAGGAACAAGGAAGGCTCTTTGGGGCTATGGATCCTCAGGGATAGGAATGGCCATCGCCACATTGGTTGGCTTAGTTCCTGAGCTTCGGTTTCTAATAACAGGAGTCGGTGCCTTCTTCCTTGGATCAATAGTCTTTGCGCAGGTATGGGTGCTATTCCCTCCCAAAAGAGCAAAGATAAGCACAGCCGTCATCATTGCTTTAATAGCGGCTGTATTCGTAGATAATTTCCTTAGACGAGAATTTCCCACTTTCCCAATGTATCTGATGATGATCGGATTGACGATATTGCTCCTTGGAAGTCTCTTCTTCTCCATCCTTCTAATTCGAGAGTCACCATCCACATTCACAGTTTCTATATTCGTCATGCTACTTCTTTACATGATAACTTGGGTAGTTGGTTCAACATATTGGATATTTGAGAATCCAGAATTCTTTGTACTACAGACCATTCCATTGGTTGTTGCTGCAGCAATCTTTGGTTCAATCAGACGCCCGTTACGGCACACGCTATCCACTTTCATCATCCTGTTAATGATCACAATTGATCTTCCACTCCTCGATGTTTCATTTCGTTCTGGAGAATGGATGATATGGGCATACGTTGCGGTAGAGGCCTTTGCCCTTCTCTGTCTTATTGCTCCTTTGAACTATTTCCTTGAGCAAGCAGCTCTAACAGAGAATAGGACTCCTAGATACCTATCCCTTGTCGTTTCATTTGTCGGTGCACTAGTCATATTCCATTCTCTAGGCTGGGCAATGTACGTGACTGCTGGATTCGTCTGGAACCAGTATATGATCTGGTTTGATGTCATACTTGGTGCCATCGCTGTTGCAGGATTCATGCTTGCTGCGATATCATCTGCCTATGGAGATTGGGCGTATACTGTTTCTCGTGAAATGTCAGTAGCATTTGGGACTTCTATCACTCTACTTTCATTCCCCCCCATGCAGAGTGGTATGATGCTTTTCTTGGGTATTGTCGATCCTGAGCTATACAACTCCTATCTCTGGTACGCTATTGCAGGAATAGTCATTTTTGGCTTCTTGATCTACATTCGGGTGGCTGTCAAGCTAACTCGCAGTGGCGCAGGTGGAGCAGCTCAACGACTCGTCCTATTCTTGCTTTCAGCTATCCTCATGGCATTCGCGACCATGTTCTCTGATGATATTCCTATTGCAGTCGCACTTACATTGCTCTCTGTTGCAGGAGTTCTTGCACTACTCAGTAGTCCTCCAATAACTGCAAGGGTACGAAGAGGCTTCAGAAGAACAATGGCAAAAGATGATAAGGAAATCCAGCAAGAAAGCACAATTAGATGGTGATTAGGGGAAGCAAGATGGCGATTCTAAAAGCTGTGATTCTTGGGGACACTGAATGTGGAAAGACATCATTCGCCCAAAGGTACACCACAGGTAATTTCCCTGATCCCGCATATCTGCGAACCACTATAGGTGCAAGCTTTGACACGAAGCATGTCGAAACGTCATCTGGGAAAAGTGCAACCCTGAGTCTCTGGGACTTTGGGGGGCAGATGCGATTCATCGAACATCTCAAGACTATGATAAGAGGAGCCGCCATTGGCCTCTTGTTCTTTGATGTATCACGATTGCAGACACTCGATACCTTGGAGAACTATTGGATACCTGCTATCGAACAGAATAGCAAGCTGAATCTCAAGCAAGGTGATGGTGAAAGATTCCTTCTTGTTGCAAATAAGGTGGATCTGATCAATTCTGAACGAATAGACTTCATTGCAAGTGAGGTGGCTCATTTTCTTCAAACATATCACCTTGAGACGCACTTCATCTCCGCCAAGACTGGGGTTGGCATAGAGAATCTTGACAGAAGCTTCATGGATATAGTGGACAGGTTCGTTCCAGAATAGAACTTCGCAAACTACCAAGCTTCAAACGAGCAATGCCTATATAGTGAATTCAATTGAGATATTTACTAATTGAAACCATTCAATTAGCCTTACAGACTCGCAAGAAGGGACCTATACAAATGCAGTTGGTATTCTCATGCCCCGAGTGTCAATCTGGGGCTTTGATAAAGCTCAGTGATGAGGAAGTCGCATCCATCAAGAAGACCATTGTCGAGAATGGACGCTCCCCAACATTGTTGGCAACGTGTGATGAAGGACATGAGCTGTTAGTCACACTCTACTTCAGAGATGATGAGCTCGGAGTCCGAGATATTGCAGTGCCTATGGGCAAATCCAAGCAAGAAAAGAAACCAGATAAGAAGCTCGCAGGCGAGCTCGATTGGGTAAAGGATGTCTTTGGGTGATACCATGGCAGTCACATTAGTAGCAAAGGTTCATCTTACCACCATGGAACCAACGGTCCTATATCCAACTGGTGGAGGAGATGAAGAGAGAATTGCATTACTCACTGGCATCATTCAGCTCGTTTCGGCTGCCCTTGATAGATCCGACGATTCAGATGCAAGCACTCCACGTTTTATGAAATCCGGGAGAGGAGTGATTGGTTATTGCAGGCAGGGTCCCACTGTCGTGATTTGTGAAGGAGATGTTGAATCAGAAACTCACGACGCATTAAACGCAGTCCTAAGTTCTCTTCATGCTTCAGCTGAAGAGATAGCTAAGAAATTGGACAAGATAGTCCACAAGCGGGGTAAGGAAATCGGAGATTTATGGAGATAGACGGGAGGTACACAGTACATGGATTTTGCATTATCAGTTATCATATCAGGATTGATTTCATCTGGTTTATTGGTGTCATCAGTCCTTGTCTTCTTTAATAGACTACAGGCTATCTCAAACCAAATTACTATAGCAACAAAGCGTTCATTGAGATCCTTTGGGATTGCGGCTTTGTTTCTTTCATTCATTGGACCAAC
>JBHLQH010000079.1:0-7559 GCA_048884965.1 Candidatus Thorarchaeota archaeon
CCATCAAGGTGGTCATACTCATGTTGGATAAGCTCTGAGAGACCATCCTCGAAATCCTTAGTTTCAAGATTCCAGTTAATATCTCGATATTCCATAGTGCATTTCCTGTGACGGCTTAGAAGAACAAGAAGATTCGGAAAGCTCATACAATCGTCCCACAGTTCCATCCGCTCATCACTTAGGAATGTATATCGTGGATTGATGAGGACAGTCGCCTCACAATTGATGTTCATGTATATGAGCCGCTTCAGCACACCAATCTGTGGAGCCGCAATAGCCCTTCCGATTCCATATCTAGCCCTGAAGTCCATAAGCGTATCATGGAGGTCTCGGACAACCGTGCCTAGCATGTCAAGCTCATCCATCCTGACCTCCTCTGCCATCGTATAGAGAGCAGGGTCACCAAGCAAGAGTATCCTTTGAACAGCCATCGGTCAAGACACGCCCTTCGATTCACTCGATGAAGTAGATTATGCCACCTCGGCCCTCTCTCCGTCCGGCCTTCCCCAATGATACAATTAAGTCGAGCCGCTTCTTCGCAGTAGACTCATTTATTCTCAGCTCTCGAGCTGCGTTCCGAACAGTAAGCGCCTTTTCGCGAATTAGGAGAGTAGCCATGGACTTCAAATCGCTGGGTATTTCCATCAAGCTCAATCCATCCAAGGGATCTCTTGGGTCAACTCGAGTGTCTTTTAGTAGATGAGGAGGAATAATCTTGTCAAGCGATCCACTAAATCCATCGAATTGTCCAGACTTGCCGGTATCGCCCATGAGTTCGTGTGAGTATTTGTTGAGAAAGTTGATTGATACATAGTCAATAAGACTTGCATCAATTTCCTCAGGATCATCTGCAATAACAATCGTAGTGATTGGATTATGATCAGCGACAAAGACGAAACGACCGTCAGATTCGATTCCTTTGAGGTCATCACCCATTGCCTCACGACTGAATTGAGATACTGCAGACACGAAGCTACTCATCAACATCGGGTCAGCAAGCTCAGTGTCATAGGCCCGACTATAGATACAGACCCCACCTTCCACTAGGATGTAGATCGCTCGAATCATCTCTAATCACCTTTAGCCTTTGGCTTAGGGATAGGCAATTCCTCAATCTTCTTGACGACATCCTTCAATCCTGATACGAAAGCCATATCGGCATTCGTGAGAGCATGAATCTCGCTGCCCATTCCCAAGGGGATATCACAGTAGCACGGCACGTATCCAAGGACCGATGTCAAATCAGAGAACATGCCAGAGATGGTCTCCTTCATCTGCGAGTATCGGGGCTCTTTAAAGAGTGGAGGTACGACCTTGTTGAATAGCAGGTAGGTGCCTTTGTCCAAGGGATTGTAGAGTCCTTTGAGGACATTCAAGGTTCCATCAAAGTCGAAGTTATCGATCTTCGCAATGACTACGGCAAAATCAGAGAGAACTATTGCATTGACACTACTGTAATGAACTCCTGGAGCTGAATCTAGGATAACATAGTCGAATCCATCATCAGCTAGTTTCTGTTTGAGATTCAGAAGTTGCGAGAGCGCGTTCATGTGCCATTTTCTATCTCTTGCAAGCTGGGTTCGGATCGCATCAACATCAGGATTAGAGAAGGCTACGGACATCTTGCCCTTGAGCTTGAATGATGCAGGCATATCATTGAGAATGTCCTGATGAGTCGCAATCTCATCTAGGAAATCATTGATGTATTTGGTCTTCGGAGAGATACCAATGAGGGTGTGCAGACTGGGAGCTTGAAAGTCCAAATCGAGCAGAGCGACATTACGACCTTCTTGTGCTAGAATCGCAGCGATATTCGCCGCCAAGGTCGTCTTCCCTGTACCACCCTTATAGCTATGGAGCGTGAAGCACTTCATTGGTATCCTCTCTTGTATTGTTTCTATCAAACAGGATGTAATCACACTATTTTAGTTTTGTAATATCTATTCTTAGGATTGATACCTAGAATATCCATAGATTTCAAAAATCGTTCATGGGTGGATAGGCATAAAAAGACCAAAGGAATGCTGTAGACCAAATCGACTCAAGAGGTGGAGTTTATGAAAAAAGCCCTAGTTACTGGCGGTGCAGGATTCATCGGTTCACATCTTGTAGATCGCTTGATTTCGGATTATCATGTTGTGGTTCTAGATGATCTTTCTGCGGGTCTATTAGAGAATCTTGAACAACATAAGGGAGAGGAAGGTTACACTTTCATCCATGGTAGTATAAACAAGGAAGAGGATGTTGAGAGAGCACTTGATGATGTGGATATCGTATTCCACTTTGCAGCTCAACCCGATGTGAAACTGAGTGTTGAAAGACCTCTTTTTGACTTCGAGATAAATGTTGTAGGAAGTATGCTACTCCTCAATAGAATGAAGGAGAATGGTATCAAGAAAATTATCTTCGCATCATCTGGAGGGACTGTCTACGGTGACACAGATATAATGCCTACTCCAGAGAGTACCGCCTTCAAGCCCATCAGTAATTACGGCGCAGCCAAGGGTGCCTTTGAGATGTACTTGAGCTCCTTCGCAGAACTGTATGATATGGACGCTGCGAGTATGAGACTTGGAAACATTCTAGGTCCCAGATTGACTCACGGCGTTGTCTATGATTTCTATATGAAACTGAAGAGAAATCCGATGAAGCTTGAAATCCTTGGAAACGGATTACAGGAAAAGACGTACTTGGACATTGAGGATACCATCAATGCCTGTATGACAGTATCAAATTCATTACCAAGGGGATTCACACCAATAAATGTTAGTTCAGAATCCACAATACAGGTGAAGAGAATAGCAGAAGTAATCATTGACGAGCTTCAAGTACAAGATGTATCTATTGAATATACAGGCGAGAGAAGAGGTTGGGCGGGGGACGTAATAAAAACAAGTCTTAGCGTCAGTCTATTGAAATCATACGGGTGGACTCCAAAATATACCATTGAGGAGAGTATCAGGAAGATGGTGCGATGGCTCGTTCAGAAGTTTGGACCAATTTAATGATGGGACGAGTTGTCTAGTTAATTCGATAGTGTTATCAGAGCTACCAAGTGTACATAATGACTATGGGCGCTCCTCTCTGGATGGTGCAACTCCTCAAGAAGACATTTCCAAATAGACGAATCATTGCGCAGCTAACACGAGTTCCGCTTGTGGGCAAGATAGTTGACAAACTACTCTTCGAGGGTGATGATATCATCTACCTCCCCAAAGATAATGTCATTGAGATCAAAATTGGAAAGGAATTGGAGAAACCGACAGAAACTGCACTGCCCTCTCAGATTGTTCATGAGTTCATCGACAAAGCCAAGTATCATTGGATCATGAACTTCTGCATCTGCAGGGATTCGTCCACTTGTAAGGATTATCCAATTGATTATGGTTGCCTATTTCTAGGTGAAGCCGTACTTGACATAAATCCACATCTTGGAAGACTAGTGTCAAAGGAAGAAGCGCATGCATATGCCAGGAAATGCAGAGAGGCAGGACTCGTACATCTTATTGGTAGAAATAAACTCGATGCGATGTGGCTCAATGTTCGACCAGGTGAGAAGCTCCTAACTGTCTGCAACTGCTGTCCATGTTGTTGTCTATGGAAAATTCTTCCCGATATCAATCCAGAGATCGGCCGCAAGATCACCAAGATGCAAGGAGTCAATGTTGAGGTCACTAATGCATGCGTTGGATGTGGGACTTGTACACAAGACAATGTGTGCTTCGTCAATGCTATCAAACTCATCGATGGGAGATCAGTGATAGGACTCGAATGTCGAGGATGTGGTCGATGTGTTGAGGTTTGCCCAGAAGGTGCAATAGAGCTAACAGTAGACAATAACTCCTACGTTTCTGATTCAATCAGCAGGATAGATTCAGTTATCGATGTTGAGTGAGTTGGAAAAAGGATGCGACCAATTGAGGCCGCATCCTAGTCTGATCATGCACCGATTTTCTCGATATATCCAGCGTATCCTAGAAGGAGGGGCATGACATCAATTCCTCGAATGGTGTGGAGCACACCGTGAGCTGCATCCACCTCAGAGAATTGCATCACAGAATCAGGTCGAATGAAATTACTCCAAAGCAGAATCGGTACAGGATCACATGTGTGTTCACCAATTGAGAGCGGAGTTGTATGATCACCGGTGATTGCGATTACTACTTTGTCACCAACTGCATCCATGATTTTTCCTACCATGGCATCAGTTCGTTCAATAGCGAGGACCTTCTCTTTATGATTACCATCATGACTCGCATTGTCAGTTGCCTTGATGTGGATGAAGAGATAATTGATACCCGATTTGATTACCTCAATAGCCTTCTGTGCTATGTTGCCAAAGTTGGTATCAATGGTCCCAGTCTGTCCTTGGACAGGAAGATATTCCATTCCAACGTACTTGGCGCAACCTATGTACAAAGCACCACCAGCAAGACACACAGAGGTGATTCCATAACGCTCCTTCAAGGTAGGAATTTGCGCATGCTTCCCAGGACCTCGAAGCAGAAGCACATTTGCAGCACCGATACCTCGCTTCTCGCGAGCCTTGTTCACCTCCAAATCATTGAGCCGTTCATAGGTAAGCTTGACCAACTTGTTCACCACATCAGCGGTCTTCTTCGCACTAGGAACTTCGGGTTTTGACTCCAGAATCTTCTTGCCGGTCTCGTGGGGGTCAACATCTGAGATCTCTCCCGAGAGACCCTCACCTTCTAGGACAACAGCACCTCGATGCTCAACTGTTGCCACGAAATGGACCTTTACTCCATCAATTACAATGCCTTGGAGTGCATTCTCAAGAGCTCGATGCTCTTCAGAGGTGAAGGTGCGCCCAGCTCGACGGTCAGTTACGATGAGGTTATCATCAACTGTAGCGAAATTCGATCTGAAAGCGACATCCCCAGGTTTTGAGGGGAGTCCTGCACCTAAGGCTTCCAAGGGACCGCGACCAGGATATGTTTCTTTGAAATCGTAGCCAAAAAGCGTGAGGTGCGCGGCATCGCTTCCAGGAGTGATGCCGGGTCCTAAGACATCCATCAATCCATTCTGCCCTTCCTTTGCAAGTCTATCAAAGGCAGGGGTCTTCGCAGCTTGTAGAGGAGTCTTTCCACCTAGTTCAGCAATGATTCTGTCGCCAAGGCCATCGAGGACTATCAGAACCGCTGTCCGGTGGTCTGACATGTATTAGTACTTCCTCCAAGCAGTTCTGAATTCTGAGCCAGGATAGCCACAGTCACCATCAAGGATAGAATGTATCTCTAATAGACGATTGTACTTCTCTACCCGGTCACTTCGTGCAGGACCTCCAGTCTTTAGTTGCCCAGCACCCAGAGCGACAGACAGGTCAGAAATAAAAGTATCACCAGTTTCGCCGGACCTGTGACTGACAACTACAGACCAGTCAGCCGCAAATGCTACGTGAGCAGCTTCAATCGCCTCTGTAACTGAGCCTATCTGATTGACCTTGAGTAGAAGCGCGTTTCCAGATTTCTTCTCAATTGCAGTCCTGACGATATCAGGATTAGATACCGTAAGATCATCGGTGACAACTTGGATATTGGTCCTCTTGAGGTATTCAGCGAACTCATCGAATGCATGTTCATCAAATGGATCCTCTACAGTTTGGAGTGGGAATGTCTTCTCTAAGTCAATGTAGTAGTCCACTAGCTCTCCAGCATTCATAGACTTGCCATCAAGGGTGTACATACCATCCTTGTAGAAGCTACTTGCGGCTGCATCGATGCCAAGAACTACATCACTCTTTGGCACATAGCCTGCAGCCTCGATAGCATTGATAATCTCAGTGAATGCATCATAGGAAGATCTTAGTCCGAATCCGCAGAAACCACCCTCATCTCCAACATGTTTTCCCATACGACCATACTTCGATATCAGAATCTTTCCAAGGTGATGATATACCTCAGAGATGCACTGAACGGCCTCAACAACACTCTCGGACCCTACCGGAAGAATCATGAATTCCTGAATAGCTAGGTCGTTTCCTGCATGAGCTCCGCCATTGATAACATTGGACATTGGTACAGGTTGCAGATACTTCTGTTCTTTCCCGATAGCATACTTCCTAAGATACTCGAAGAGCTCGATTCCTCTGTGCTTTGCAGCTGCAACCGCTGTTGCCATTGACACAGAGAGAATAGCATTTGCGCCTAGCTGACTCTTGCCCTTACTGGGATCGAGCTCGAGCAATACTCTATCGATTTCAGTCTGCGAGAGTGGGTTTTTCCCTTTCATCGCCTCATATATGGTAGTATTGACATTGGAAACTGCTTTTGTGACTCCTTTCCCAAGATATCGCGTACCACCATCTCTCAATTCAACAGCCTCATTCACTCCAGTAGAGGCTCCACTTGGCACCTTCGCTACGCCAATAGTACCATCGGATAGCTTCACCCTTGTCATAACTGTGGGATTCCCTCGTGAATCTAAAATCTCTAGAGCTCTGATATTTGTAATCTCAACCACTTTTGTCACCTTGAAAGAAGTACTACTTATTAGGTCCATGAGAAAGGGGCACTTGAATTTATGTCAATCCATTTGGCAAAAATGGAAACTGAAAAACATATGTCAGCGAAAGGACCTCAATCCCTATTATGACCATATGCGTGGGCAGGGAAAGGATACTATATCCTTATCATTTTCAAAAACATCCATCTTCGATACCACGAACAACGAAACAAGAATAAGATAGTCATATGAAGAATTCGATGGAGATAATCCCTTCTGGGTAGAATCCAGACCCAGGACTCAATACTTCGCTCTCCAAGGTATAAACGTAGGAAGAAGTTCTAATATGTGGATGTATTTTCGGGATATCTATTGGAGGAAAAGGAAATGACTGCTGAACGGACACGAACCAAGATAGTTTGTACAATAGGGCCTGCATCCAAATCCGAGGATGTGCTTGCAGGTATGGTAGAAGCGGGTATGGATGTAGCAAGAATCAACCTTTCTCATGAGGACCATCCATCTACAAGAAAGACCCTCGACATGGTCAGGTCGGTCGATGACACAGTAGCAGTCCTTTTTGACCTCCAAGGTCCAAAGATCAGGATTGGTGAGATGAAGGAGCCAGTTGCCCTTGTAGCAGGGGAAACCTTCACTCTTTCCGTTGAAGACTTTATCGGAGATTATGAGAGGGTGTCAATCTCACATAAGGAGCTACCTCAGGATGTCAAGCCCGGGGACACTATAGCCATCAATGATGGTATCGTCAGGTTGGCAGTGCGAGAAATTAAGGGTAGTGATGTGATCACTGAAGTGACAAATGGAGGGCCCATCTCAAGCAGAAAAGGAGTGAATATCCCAGGGATTCGACTCTCTTGCCATATGCCAACAGAGAAGGATCTTGATGATCTGAATCTGGCTGCAGAACTCGAGCCAGACCTCATTGCCTTGTCATTTGTAACAAGTGCGGCGGATGTACGGCGGGTCAATGATATCATTAGAAGCAATGGACCAAAGAATGTCGATGTGATAGTCAAGATAGAGCATCTCCTGGCGATACAGAACTATGATGCGATTCTGGAGGAGTCTCATGG
>JBHLQH010000080.1:0-7396 GCA_048884965.1 Candidatus Thorarchaeota archaeon
TAGAGTGTCCTTCCTGAAGAGAACTTCTCATAATATACGCCAAAGAAGGCACCGAGAATTCCAGACAGAAGAACCATAGAGATGAATTCTGACAGAGGAGCTCCATTCACAACAGGCCATACGGCATGCCAAATACCGAAGATGACAGCAGAGAGGAGGATCGCCCTATTCACACTGATTCGTGTCTTGAACGTGTTTTGAAGTAGTCCTCTGAATAGTGTTTCTTCATATACTGCATTCACAAAGAAGAAGATGAATGCATACCAAAGCAACTCTGGATTATAGATTGTCAGTACTAGTTCATAAGACGGATTGACAAGAGAATGATAGATTAGGGAACCTAAGATGTCTACACAAAGGTAGAAGGATACTCCTAGAAGAATACCAATGGTGAATTGGGTCGAGAAGTTTGATTTTACGAAACCCAAGGTTGTGCGCATCTCTTGTTTTCCATATATCTTCCATAGGACACCTATCATTATTAGCAAAGGTCCTATCTTTGAAGGCATGATATTGAGCCATGTGTCTCCTAGATTGAGAACCATGACATCAACAATTCGCCATACGACTCCTACAAGCAGCATGATCAATGCAACTTGAAAGATACCGGGTAGAACGCGTGTATCTGGATTTTCGGAGGGGAGGGATTCGGTTTGATCTTGGACTGTAGTCATAATATCACATCTACAGGTTGGAAATACCATGATATTGTCTGCTGTCCATGATTTAAACTCAGAAAGATTCTAACAGGAGGAGTTTCAGCCCCATTTCCCTGTGATTATGGAATCCACAAACATATCGAGTAGAATTCCATCCTTTGGATAGGAGACTGGAGAAATTGTCCTGTCCTCATATCTAAAGGATACTGGAAGGTCGCGCTCAGAACTGACGACTAAAGCCGCCTTCACGGCCAGTCGAGTCCATCCCGTTACGTCAAGGGTGCCGCCAGAGAGGGTTGTGACTAAGGCATCCACAAAATGATGATAATATTCCTCAGAGAGTGTGAGACCAAGCTCTTGAATGATAGAGAGCCTATCTTCAATATCAAGTGAATCTAGCCTACGATATAGTTCTTCGCTGCTCACCTCGTCTGTCTCCATCGGTCCTCTTTTCCTTGCGCCCCTGAGAATATCCATTTCTATGGATATGAATGCTGTGTTTGATGGGTAATCGCCCGCGGAATCATCTTCAGTCATGCTACTACACCTACATGCAGCTTTCGCAGCGTTTCTAGAATTATATTTAGCTCGCAAATTCCGAGGGATGTAAGATTTCCTTCGACACCATATTCTTTTCAAGGAAGGATGCATATTGTATGACATTCAAGCTCTTAGGAGGATGGCTTATGATAGATACTGTTGTATTAATCACGGTGAAAGTAGGCGCTTCTGATGCTGTTGCATCAGAACTTCAAAAGGTCCCGCGTGTAGAGAAGGTCCTCATTGTCACTGGACCCTATGATGTGATTGCTCTAGCTGAATTACCAGCAAAGAGCGACTACAAGCCGTTCATCAATGCAATCCACGAAATTGATGGAATTGTCAGAACGGAAACCTGCCTAGCTATCTAAAGAAAATGAAAAATGGAAGATGAGTGCTGAGCTCATCTTCTGATATCTTCACGTAGTCGCGAAGCAGAGAATTCATGGATGCGTTCCTTTGCTTCCTCTCTCTTCTCTTGATGCTTCTCTAGGAATTCCATCATCCGAGGGGCTAGTATTTGCTTGCACTCTCCGCAGAGTATCTCGCCGCTTCTGCATTTCTTTTCCAATTCCACAAGCTCGTTGTCATCTGGCATAAAGAGGAAGTTGTAGTACTTGAAGACCGAACAAATGTCAGGATTGGCACCTGTCGCTCTCTGCTCTTCTGCAGTGTCCTTCCCTCCAGTGAATGCTGCCATGACCTTCTTCTTTGCCATCTTTGGAGCATCGGTAGTATACACTGCCGACATTGGATTTGATGATGACATCTTGCCGCCTTCCTGCAATCCAGGAAGGAATGTGCATTGAATAGAAGCTGGTTTATAGTAGCCTAGCTTCTCAGCCACATCGCGAGTTATCCTCCAATGAGGGTCTTGATCTATTGCACAAGGAATGATGCAAGGGGTTTTTGTCCCATATATCCAAGAGTGAAGGAATGCTGGGACAGCTTGCATTGAAGGATAGAAGATGCCGCCAATGTTCATGCTGTTCTCGAATCCGAAGACTGCCTTTGCAGTGGAGAAAGTGACCTTCTTCGCGACCTGGACCGCGAGCTCGTACATCAGATCGATGTGCTCGATATCCTGAAGTATGAAGGTCTTCTCAGGGTCGAATCCAACCGCTATCACATCTAACATGTTCTCATAGGTTAGAGTCTTCATCTTGTCATACTCGAGATCCTGATCAAACCAGAACTTCTCATCATTGGTGAGCTGGAAGTACAGGCGTGTATCGAACTTCTCCTGCCACCATTTTGTGAACATCCAAGGTACAAGATGCCCGATGTGAACATTTCCACTCGGACCTCTTCCGGTGTAGATGACAAACTTGTTCCCTTTCTCATACTCCTTTAGGACCCAATCGAGGTCTCTGTGAGAGAAGAACAGCTTGCGATCGAGCATGAAGTGATTCTCTCCAGTGAGCTTGTAGATTCCCTTGAGGAGCTTCTCATCGATACGTTGAGTTCCAAACTCCTCGATGAGTCGGTCATAGTCGATCTTCCCTCGGACTTCCCAAGGTGTGACGACCATTTCCTCATTGTCTTTTGACATTGGATATTCACCTATTCTAGTGATGGCTTCGATGGTCAATTGGTGATTTGCAATTAAGCGTGATGGTCAAATGGGTTAATTCCAAAAACACAAGGGTGATCTCTCTGGTCACTATGGAATAATTGATATTGCCTGAGACTTCATCAGGTTTCGGTGAGACCATGCAGAAGTTCAAGCAGTTCAAGAAACAGAAAGAACCACCCTCAGCAATCATTGCGACCATTAGACCATTCAGAGAGTTCCTGCGACTAGAGTCAGCAAGTGGATTTTTGCTTATCATATGCATTGTTGCTGCGCTTGTCTGGGCAAACTCACCCTTCGGAGGGATATACGAATCATTGTGGGCAACAAGTCTTGTGTTTGGATTGGGCGATTTCATGTTGAACAAGACCTTGGCTTTCTGGATTTCCGAAGTTCTCATGGTGATCTTCTTCTTTCTCATCGGTCTTGAAATCAAACGTGAATTCATGATTGGATGGTTATCATCAATACGCCAAGCAATAGTACCTATAATAGCAGCGACTGGGGGAGTTGTTGTACCCATCCTAATGTTCTTCTTGATCAATCCGCCTGGATCAGCTTCTGCTCAAGGATGGGCAATAACTGCAGCTACGGATATTGCGATAGTTCTAGGAATTCTTTCTCTTTTCGGAAAAGAGATTCCAACACCCTTGAAGGTCTTTGTGGCAACCCTTGCTATTGTTGACGATATAGTTGGAGTTCTTCTGATCGCTCTATTCTATTCATCTGGATTGGATATGATGTATCTCGCTGTAGCAGCGTTGGTGTTCCTCTTCCTGATAATTCTGAATCATCTAGAAGTCAGAAATATCATGCTTTATGGATTTCTTGGAGTAATTATGTGGATAAGTCTGTATTATGGAGGAATTCATCCGACAGTCACAGGTATTCTCATTGCTTTAACAATTCCAGCAACAAGAACTATAGATTGTGGAGAATTCAAGGAAAAATCTAATCAGCTCGTAAATCGGTTAGAAAAAATTATAGGAGATTCCCCGGAAGAAACGGATCCGAAGGCCTTCTTCAACACAACGCAGACATTGGAAATTTACTGTCAACAATCTCAGACTCCACTTCAAAGATTAGAACATAATCTTACACCGTGGGTAGCATTTGTTATCATTCCACTGTTCACGCTTGCAAATGCAGGGTTGGTTTTCTCTGAAAACACTATATCCTCCCTCGCTAGTCCGTTAGCGATTGGGATAATATTGGGCTTAGTTATTGGTAAACCACTTGGGATTCTTATTTTCGTCTTTGTATTCGAGAAATTAGGAATTGCCAAAATGCCTGACACATTCACGAGAAACATGCTAATCGCAGCTGCATTCCTTTGTGGAATCGGATTTACCATTGCCATATTCATTTCATCATTAGCCTTTACTGATATCATGTTCTTGGATGGAGCAAAAGGAGCTATATTGCTCGCCTCACTGATTTCTTCCATACTAGGAATCACCATTATGAAATATGAATTAAGAAGGCAAAAAATGGAAACACAAAGTAATCTGGATAGTGAAAATGAAACAAAGACCATTTTAATCAAAGCAAATGAATGAATGCTACCACCCAAGCATCATGTTCTATTTTGATGAAAACATTATATGCTCTCAAGCAATAGCATACATGTTTCGTAGGGCACGCCGTCTATCAATTCGTGGTAATGAGGAGATGACATGAAGAAAGCAACGATAGTGATTGCTCTAACAGCATTCTTACTTTTGCAATCAGTGGTTTTTACAACTCAAAGTAATTCTATAATCTCTACAGATAGAGAACCAATAAAGAGAACAGCTCTTGCGTACACTCCGCATGGGCAGATGAATATCTCATCAAATGCAGACTTTGCCAGTGAGGGGTGGAATGGATCAGGTTCAGTAGGAGACCCATACACATTCATTGGTTTCACTTTTGATATGGAATATGCTATCCAGATAGAGAACACAACAGCATATTTCTCAATTGAGAGTTGCCAATTTGGTGTAGGTGCAAGCTCATGCAGAGCAGCAATCCTTATCCGAAATGCTACAAATGGCAACATTCAATCCTGTAGTTTCGAATGTCGCGAAGTAGCTATTGCTGCATACTTGTGTAACTACTTCAGGATTCAAGATAATTCGATTGTTGATACACCCTATGGGATTCAATGTGCTGATAGCTCCAATTTTGAGATATCATCGAACACAATAGAGAATGTCACGATTGGGCTCGATATATGGTTCCTGACAGATTCGATCATCACACTAAACACAATCCAGGTTTGTCAGTGGACTGCGATGGATCTAACAGGACCCTGTCAAGGAACTGTTGTGTCTCATAACACGATTACAAATGTATTTGATGAGATAGGGTTCTTCTATGCTATCAGTTTGGATGGTACATCAAATCTGACAATTGAGAGCAATACCCTTCAAAATGTCCGTTCTGCAATCGGTGCAAACTATGGTATATGGTCTTGCAATGTCACAGGCAATGAGATTTCTGATTCAATCGTTGGAATAGGATTCTTCTGGGGAACTGATTTAGTAATCACATCAAACTCGATCACAAATTGCAGTCGGGGTATAGATCTACATGAATGTGATGGATTTGCTGTTGATTCAAACATTGTGAGTGAACCGAGATTGAATGCACTCTCGATTAGTTCATGTCTCCATGGAAGGATTGTCGGTAATCAACTCACACAAGGAGGATTAGCAATTGATGGATTTTCACCATCACATTACAGACATGAAGTATCTGGAAACACGGTGGATGATGGAGACATCGGATATTTCATGGATGAGAACCATATCACTGTATCAGAATCCACATATGAACAATTGATCCTGGTGAATTGCACAGAGGTGCAAGTCAAAGATCAAGACTTCACAGGGAGATGGATTGGAATAGTCATTGCTTTCTCCGAGAGATGTGGAATTAGCAATAGTGAGATTTCTGATAGCATCTATGGTGGTGTAGACCTGATATTTGCCGAGGATTGTTACATATCGGATTGCAGTATCCATGAAGTCGGACCCTTTGGCTATGCACAAGGTGGAATATACTCGCTCTATAGCAATGGCACGCAAATCACGAACAACATGATTTATGCAAACAATGGATCAGGAATTGAGTTACTATACTCCTCCTATTCTACCATCTACAACAACTTGATCACCAATAATTCCCGATCAGGTATTGGTATATGGTCAGGTTCTGATAATAACTTGATTTATGGAAATGCAATAGGCTGGAATGAAGAGGCAAATGCATATGATAGTGGTGACAACAATGCATGGGATGATGGCATCTCGCTAGGCAATTGGTGGAGTGATTATAATAGCAGTGTTTCAGACGTCTACGAAATCAGTGATAGCCAAGATAACTATCCGATGGAATATACTTCATGGGTGCTAACTCTACCTAACGCATCTTCAGAGATAGACATTCAGTTGATCATGATTGCTATAGGCGGAGTTGGAATTATCCTAGTCGCAATCTTGATTGTTATGAAGAAGAAACAGTTGATATAGAAGTACAAGGAAGCATGATTGTGAAACGAAATCTGATTGTCTACCTGCTGGCGATTCTGTTCATACAAGGATATGTAATGGTACCCCTAGCAGTACATTCCACGGAAAAGGAAAGGTCGCTTCTTCAAACAGAGTATGAATCTCATTCGCCAGTCTTTATTCTAGATGAATCAGATTTTCAGTCATATGGATTTGAGGGACAGGGAAGCGTTCAGGATCCATACATCATCGAGGATCTACTAATTCCTGTGATTACCGTGGATGAAATTGATGCCTATTTCATCATAAGAAATTGCAAGTTCGAATCAGAGTCGTTTGTTAATTCAATACAGCTTTCATTTGTCCGAAATGCGATAATCACCAATTGCTGGCTAGAGGGAGCAGATATTGGTATTGAGCTCTTGAATTGTGCAGATATAATAGTAGAGCAGAACATAATAGTATCTGGGAATGAAGGAATTCGTTCGCATTCAGGCTTTAACATCAGTTACTTCCGAAATACCATTGTTGACAATAACTATGGAATAGATACAAATAATGAGCGGAATTCGACTTTCATTGAGAATATCGTCTATGCAAACGCCAGAGAAGGACTTTCTCTTTCATATGCAGCAAATAACACAATCGCACAAAATGAACTGGGTTGGAACAGAGGGGAGCTTACTCTGACGGGAGAAACAAATGCGATCGATGATGGTGTCTACTCAAATAACTGGACGGAGAACTCCTATTCAGACTATTCAGGGACAGGAGCGTACGAAATCGAAGGAGATACCAACTCGACTGACTATCAGGCTTTGCTCCTAGAGGATAATGTAGCTCCGTTACTCCAGAGTGGAGAAACCATTTCTGTCCCTCGCGGCAACCCTTCGTTCAGCCTTTCAGTCATTGAGGACTATCCATTGCTCTATGATATCACAATCGACGGGGAGAGACTTGATTCTGGATACTACTTTGAGTGTGTGTTAAATGTCGCACTTGCTGGAAGTAGTGTTGGAATCCACATCATCACTATATCTCTGCAAGATGGAGCTAGAAACGAAGCATCGTTCGATATAGAGGTGGAGATTACTGAAGAAGCGGATATACTACCAACAATCTACGCCATT
>JBHLQH010000081.1:0-7294 GCA_048884965.1 Candidatus Thorarchaeota archaeon
GAATCCCTTCCTCTTACGGTAATTGATAGGCTAGGCATCGAATTCTGGTCTGTCATTCGATCGATGACATGGAGGGTATCTCCCAGCCCAGTTCGGTTGTTATCTCAGACCCATGACGACCCAGTTGACCTCTGGGTATGGAACAGGACAAGTATCGAGGAATTGCTACAGGAATATGGCTATGAAGATCTCATACACTCTTTCCAAGGGTTCTATATGTCAGCATGGGAGGTATTCCTCTCTGATATGAGGAGTTCCCAAGCGATTAGGGAATGCGTGAAACATGGCTACAATCTGCTGAAGGGTTGTTACGAGAAAAACAAGGCATTTGGTGACTGATAGACTAGTTCTAGAATCAAAGAGGATTGTGAGATGAAGAGGCTGTATCTTGCATGGGCGGCAATAGTACTGACGACCCTCTTGTGGGCAACCTCATTGATTCTTGCAAAGATTGTATATTCAGAGGTCACTCCGATCATCTTCGTCGCATTACGTTATACTATCGCGAGTCCTTTTCTCATCTTACTGGTCCTCCTATCGAGGCGAAGATCAGAGAATCTGCGAAATTCACGTCTATTTTGGAAGAGTATTCTGCTTGCAGGATTTTTGGGTCCTTTTCTCTCCCAGGTCCTCCAATACATCGGTCTGAGTATGACCAGCGCAGGTGAAACTCTGCTTCTATTGAACATGAGCCCAGTGTTCGCGGTCATTCTGGCTGCTCCCCTATTGAAGGAGTCAATAACTACTGATAAGATTGGAGGACTGATTCTTGCGACTCTCGGAGCCTCGTTCATTGTGCTTGGTGGTGCGCCTATCGATAGTGAGTTTGGGATGTTGAGGATAGCTGGCGACCTGATCATCATAGTATCGACGCTCCTCTTTGCGCTTAATGGCATAGCAGGAAAGACTGCAGTGGGAGGGGTGGATTCCATCTCAGTCGCTACTTTTAGTACGATATTCGCTGTTCCGTTCCTTTGGCTATCTGCTCTGCTCTTTGAGGACATCTCTATCCTCTTCCAGCTGACTCCTATGGTCTGGCTTGTCGTGCTTTGGGTCGGAATCGTAAATTCCGTAATCGCCTTCATCTTCTACTATGAGAGTATGAGGTACATAGAGGCATCAAGAGTACAGATTGCCCTCAACCTTATCGCTGTCTGGGGCATAATCATGTCTGTCCTGATATTAGGAGAGCCTACATCATTCCTGCAGGTACTGGGAGGACTTCTTACTATCATTGGTGTAATCATTGCTCAAAAGAGGTTCAACGAGCGAAAAAGTGACTCTGTTCCTCAAAATGGTAGTAACATATTGTGACCTTCTTCTGTGACCCCAACTTGTGGCTTCGGTATATATACTAAATCTGCTACCATATACTTGTGAAATATCATGGCTCTAGCAACTAATACCCGAACTGAACTCGTGAAGATGAAGAAACAGGTCGCTTCGACCAAGGCTGTAGGTTATGCCTACGCAACCGTTGTGAGGTAATCAATATGGCACTCGCGAAAGTATCCAAGTCATCCAAGACCCAGATCTCTACCAAGGCTATCACTCAGGCCTACTTCAGGAGGTAAATCTCCTTGAGGCAACCATTTCCCTGGTTCAAGGCTGAGGAGAAGAAATTCCACTCAGTACAGTCCTCAAAGCCCCGCAAGGGTGAGGCACTCACAGTTAATGATGTGCTTGCGTTAGAAGCAACGTAAGCACGCCATCTCTTTTTGTATCCCTATTCGAAAGGCTCTCCTATTCGATTTCCTGGAGGGAACATCTCGAAGAACTCATCCCTCAGTATGTCAAAATAGACAAGTCCTCTATATTTGCCATCTATGAACTCTGTTTCTCGGAACATCCCAACTCTCTTGAAACCAACCTTTTCTGCTACATGGATTGCATGTTCATTATGTTCCATAGTGTCCAAGTAAACACTATGCAATCCCAGCACATTGAATCCAATCCATAGCATGACTCTTGTCGTATCTGTGCCATACCCTTTCGATCGGTTGTCTGGATTGTGAATCCCTAGGCCAAGAGAGGCTCTGTGATGAGGGCTCTTGATGTCATAAAACCTTGTAACTCCAATGAACTCATTTGTTCTCTTATCAACTACTGCAAAAGAGATATTCCCATCAAGCCAAGGATGTGCAACTGATGCTATTTCCAGCCATTCCTGTATGGCTCGACGTGACTTAGGCAGAGGGACCCCTGCCCATCTACGAAGATTCCAGTCGTTTTGAAATCTCATGATATCATCGATATCCGTCATCTCCAAGGAGCGCAGACATACGAGCTCTCCATAGTACATAGCATAACTTGCTCAATTCTCCAGATAAAACTCCACCCTTTTCCCTGCAATATCATAGGACTACTCGTTGAATTTGAGAAATAGCATTTAGTACAATGCAACATCAGACAGCTCTGAGAAGATGTCTATTGGTGATCATACATGCGAGTCGCACGAGTTGTAAAGGCACATAGGTCAGAGCCGTCTGTTTCTCTTGTGATGAAAGAGGGTGATGTTCTTCAAGGTGAAAAACGAACGACAGAATGGGATGGTTGGCTGTGGTGCACCAATGCATCTAAGGTATCAGCGTGGGTTCCAGAGGCGTATCTTTCAGAATGCGGTGAATCTGGAATGTATGAGGCCATTCAGGACTACGACTCGATTGAATTACCTGCTGACATCGGGGAAGAAGTCGCAGTCCTACTCGAAGAGGCAAGCTGGGGCTGGGTTCGTAGTACTGATGCGAAGGAAGGCTGGATTCCTCTTGAGTGCTTAATGTTTCAATCCAATGCGAAGCACGATTGCTTCCCGAAAATGTTTTGTTCTGGTCTGCTTCTCTCATCTGTGATATAGATGAGTCGTATTGCAATCTGTTACCGTTCAAGATATGGAACGACAACTGGGATAGTAGAGGAAATGGTAAGGACTGCTGAAGAAGCAGGTGCGACTGTCGATGCCGTCGAGCTCAAGAAAGGACACCTTACTCGTCCTATTTCAGAGTATGATCTGATAGTGATAGGAAGCGGCATTCAGGCAGGACAATGGGCTAAGGAGTCCCTTCAGTTCATAGAAAAGAACGAAGAGGAACTATCGAAGAAGAAAGTAGCCCTCTTCGTGGTCTGTGGTGATGCAGGCGACCCTGACAAGTGTGAGGAAGCCCAAACCATGTACTTGGACAATATAGCTGCACGGTATCCGAGCATAACCCCTGTGACCACAGGTCTCTTTGGTGGTATGTTCGAGTTCAAGAAGTACAACTTTGTTGTCAGAAAACTTGTCCAAAGTATCGTCAGGAAGAGCATGGCTGAGGGACAGGAGTTGCCTGAGGTAATGGACTTCCGTGATCCAGACAAGGTTCGAAACTGGGCTACCGAGCTGGTCAATGTCTAGACTCTTCCTTCACCTGCTATGATCCTTGGAGGTGCGACTATGACGAAACCACTGAAGCAAGACACACCAAGATGCAGACAGAAGCCTACGGTGCCTTGCGATAATAGTTGCATCTACAAGAGAATCCTTGGGATAATCGGGAAGAAGCACACCCTGGATATTCTCAGGATTATTATCTACGATCAACCGGTCAGGTTCAATGCTCTGCAGAAAGAGCTCAATGGCAGCCCAAAGACCTTGACAGACCGGTTGCAGGAGCTCTGCGAACTTGGCATCCTCAAACGAGAGGCGTTCGCAGAGATTCCTCCTCGTGTCGAGTATTCCTTGACTGAGAGGGGAATGGGACTCGTTCCAGTGATGAATTCCATCAAGGATTGGGTCAAGAAATGGGGGTACATGCCCTAACCTACATTTCTAGTAAAATCATTCGCGAATCAGTTCTTGTTTTCTTTTACTTCCAAGCTTTTCTTACATGATTCGACATCTTGTTTACCACGTTAGGAGTGATTATGGGCACCTCGCAGAGCCATGCAAAGTAGTTGCTTTGTTGTCATGGTATTTATTTGGCATTTGAAGAACGATTCAAGAGGTACCATTATGCAACCAGTCATGCACCCATTCACATTTGCGAGTGACCTAGACTCCGTACGTACCTTTCTCTCAGACGTTTACAGGACAAATGGGATGCTCCACTATCTGATTCCGACGAAGATCGAGAATCAAAAATTTGGCCCTTGTGGTCCGGATTACTCTCCGGCTGATGATGCAACCATCAAGATATGGAGGTCATCTACTAGCATTGATTCTGCGATTATCGCGGTTTCTCATCGTGGATCGGCTGGCAATTACCATATCGAGATACATCCTACGTACAAGGGTATGGAGAAAGAATTGTTCGCTCGAATTGAAGGTCTTGAAAAGGCGAACCCTGACAACGAGCACAATCGTATCTACATGTACACAGTGGATCTAGACCCAGTAAGATCTGCACACTTGACCGAGATGGGCTATGAGGATGGGGGGCTTCACGAATACAACTATGAATTTCCTACTGATACACCCATACCGGAGTATGAGCTTCCAGATGGCTTTAGGATCCGACATCTCCTAGGAGAAGAGGATTATCCTGCGTATATCAAGGTCGTAGGCTCAGTATTCACACACTGTGGGGAACACATGACCTTGGATAAGATGAGATTCATGGCACAAGCTGAATTCTTCTATCATGACCTACATATGGTTGCAACGACAGAGGATGATGAGTTCGTTGGATTCTGTATCTATCGGTTCGATTCGATGGCAAAGATAGCTGAGGTTGAAGGAATGGGAGTCCTTCCGGATTTCGTAGGGCTCGGCTTAGAGAAAGCGATGCTCTGTGAAGGAATGAGGAATCTGAGAACGAAAGGACCTTTACTTGCATGTTCAGTTGAGGTTGATGTATCAGAGGAATTTAATCAATTCCTGCTATCCGCGGGCTTCGTTCAAAGCGCAGAGATGAACATGTGGAGAAAATCGCTTGTTTGAGCTTATGATCAAGCGGCATTGTCGATAACGTTATCAATTTCCTTCCAATCTTGAAGCAATGGAGGTCGATGTTTCATGAATATAAGACCTGTGGCATACCTAGTCATTCTGCTTGTGTGTTTCTTCCTTGCAAGATTGTTGAATCCGAATTTTGATATCTTCTACATTTCTGTTGATCCATCTCTCGGTATCTTCTTCGCAATACTAATCATGGATGGAATAAGAAGAGAGGTGAAACATCTAAGGACTGAAGAGATTGAAACAATGCAAGTTATTTCTAGGAGCGATGCTAAATGGTGTGGACTAGTCGTAGCAATCCAATTGGTTCTTACATCAGCCTTTTGGCTACTTCAAATCGAACTTTCAGTCTTCTTGTCTGTTCTTGGGACCATGTTGTTCTACCTATCTATCTCATTTGCATTGAACTGGTTTCTTGGAGGTCTAGTACCAAGATATCTCTACAAACACGGTGTTCTGAAGGAAGAAACAACTTAGGTAAGATTGAAACGATCGCTCCACTCACCTACTTCAAGCTATGGTCAAGTTCCTTCGTCGGAAGAAATATGATATCTCGCGTATTATGAAAATCCTTGTGGTAGACTATGGATGTAAAACGTTTTCCAATCATTTCAATAATCTTACTCACATTTGCCTTTCTGACAATCCCCCTCCAATACCTATTCTATGGCGACCTTCTATTCTCTATTTCAACACTAGTGATGTTTGGTGGAGTTGGTTTTCTTTTCGGAGCTATGTCTGAAGGGACTAGTATGTTCGGATTTGGAATCCCCCTCGCAATTGAGAACAATGATCTACTCCCAAAGAGATATCTTCCTTTTGCAATGGTATTTGGAGCATTATTCATTTGGGATGACATCCTCTCGCAATCTGATGAACTCACCAAGCCTTGGTTCTGGTCTGCATATGTATGTAGTTTCACATTATTCCTAGTAGGAACAATCAGTTTGAGATATTATCGTATCAGGGGGAAGCAGAGAGAGCAGAAAGAACAGAACGAGATTCAATCAAACTTGGAGAATCTACCCTAGAAGGCTAAAACCCCTCCCAATCAAATGAAAGAAGGGCTCCAATCACTCACTTGAACCTATGGTCAAGCGGCCTTGTCGGAAGCTTTAGGGGCTTTCAAATCAAGCATATTTGTCTTTGTTTGCCTCCCACCATTTATGCCATTCCTTCCTGCTATCGTCACGTTGCTTCTTCTTGACATCAATCACAAAATATCCGTCCTTCCCGAGCTCTTTCCTAATAAAATAGGCTTGACCTGTGTGTCCAAGAAAATGTAGTGAAATACGTTGGATTAGTTCTCGTACAGTTTCCGTGTTCCCATCACCATTGTGCTCAGGCAACTCGGTGAATCTCTCTTCTGGCAATGCATTCAGATATTCAAAGCTGCTTTTTGAGATCGAAAGGAAGTTATCTATCATTTCTCTCTTGGAGAGGGGGTAGTCTTCTAAATTCATCTTCGGGGATCCAAAAGCAAAACAGTCTCTTACTGTAGAATCCAACGCACTTGTACCTTGACCGAGCTGATTGAATATCAAATCCATATGCCATGTCAAATGTCCGATCATCCATATTATTGGATTCAACTTGGGAGTGATTTGATATTCTAGTTCAGATGGGCTTAATCGTAGTATTGCACGAATGACATTCCATTCCGCAATGTCAAACGTGTCAATGGCAAATTCCTTCATATTCATGAAGATCAACTTCTTGAGGACTGAAACATGCTATGTACATAAATACTGCACTCAATCTTGCCTATTGGACTCTTTCTGATTTATTTGGTTTCGGTTCAAAATCATCTCCAGAGAAACCTTCTGAGTCCACTCCTAATACCGAATGAAACGCTTCAGTCCCCCACTTCAACGTATGGTCAAGCGGCCTTGTCGAAAGCGTTAAAAGCATCCCCCAAAGTGACAGCGAGCAGGTTCCCTTTCTCAGGGGATTCGCTAAAATAGAATAAGGAGATAATATGCCTTGTCCAAGAAAGATAAAGAGCATCTTAACCTAGTCGTCGTCGGACACGTCGACCACGGCAAGTCCACCATGACTGGTAGGTTGCTTTACGAAACAGGCGCTGTTGACGAGCGTACTTTCCAACAGCATAAGGCCGAAGCAGAGAAACTTGGGCGGCCCAGCTGGGCATGGGCTTTTGCATTGGACCGCCTAAAGGAAGAGCGAGAACGTGGTCTCACTATCGACATCGCCTTCTTCAAGTTCCTCACTGACAAATACTATTACACCATCATCGATGCACCAGGTCACAAGGACTTCATCAAGAACATGATCACTGGTGCCTCACAGGCAGATGTTGCCATGTTGGTCGTATCAGCAAAGACTGGTGAGTTCGAGGCA
>JBHLQH010000082.1:0-7075 GCA_048884965.1 Candidatus Thorarchaeota archaeon
TCGCGCTCGGATGGCTTGAAGACATTCGGGCGTACAGTAGCCATCTGTGGCCTTGTATAGGGACACAGGATCTCCGCCATGATGTTGCCACCGAATGCTGGACGCGTCTGGACGAGCTGTCGCTCCTCATCGATGTCAAGGCCAGTACAGTCTGCTGTAAGTCCAAGTTGCAAGCGAGCTGCAATCCGAGGAGCAAGGTCTCTTCCATTCGAGGTAGCTCCATAGAGGACGATAGCAGGCTTCCGTGGAGTGATCAGCGAGGTCACAGCGATGGTATATGCGTCAGTCGTATAATCAGCAAGAATCTTGTCATCGACCACAATGACCTTGTCGGCACCTTGGTGGATGAGGGTCTCTGCAATTCCGTCGAGTTCGTGTCCCAATAGGACTGCAACGACCTTCTCTCCAAGCTTGTCTGCAAGCTCGCGTGCCTTTGTCACAAGCTCATATGAAACGCTTCTGAGTCTGCCACCATGCATCTCAGCGACGATCCAGACATTCTTGTACTGGGCTATCTCCTCCTTGTTGACCGTCTGTCGTTCGATGTGAATCGCATCAGCTGGACAGACCTCCTCACAGGAACCACAGAGGACACATTTGTCAAAGTCGAATTTGACCTTGTCACCGTCCTTCTCGATCGCTCCGAAGTTGCATGCTTTGGGACACAACATACAGCCGGTACAGGCATCTCTATCGTAGATTAGTCCCATTCTAGATTACCCCCTTCTTCGCGAGGTATTCCACAAGCTGTCGTGCAGCTTCCTTTGGATTCTCACCATCAATCTTGATACCACCTGCTCTCTGCTCAGGTGGGAACACCTTCCGTACGGTTGTTGGGGATCCCTTGAGTCCAAGTCTATTCTCATCCACACCAAGCTTTGCCGCATCGACTACTTCGAGTGGCTTCTTCTTGGCTTTCATGATTCCCATGATATTGGGAAGACGAGGCTCATTAAGACCCTTAGTGGCTGTAATTAGAACTGGCATCTTTGCCCTTACGACATCATAACCTTCGTCAGTCTCTCTGTGGGCTATGACATGCTTACCACCCTCATCGATCTCCAACTTGCGCACATAGCATATCTGTGGAATTCTGAGGATCTCTGCAATCTCAGGACCGACTTGTGCCGTATCACCATCGATAGCCTGCTTACCACAAATGATGATGTCATACTCCATCTTCTTGATCTGCTCAGCTAGCGTCAGTGCAGTGACCCATGTATCAGCTCCTGCAAAAATGCGGTCCGTCATATGAATCGCCTTGTCAGCACCCATAGCCATTGCCTTGTATAGTACGTCAACGGCTTGAGGCGGGCCCATAGTAATCACAGTGACTTCACTGTCTTCGCCACCATGTGCTTCCTTCAGCTTGATGGCCTCTTCAACAGCAAGCTCATCGAAGGGGTTCAGAATACTTGGAACACCATCTCGAATGAGCGTGCCGGTTTCGGGGTTGACCTTTACTTCGGCAACCTCCGGAACTTGTTTCACTGGTACGATAATTTTCAAATGTCCACCACCAGATTGGCTACTTAATCTTCCCGAGAAGCAGTATGCCCCCATTATAAGCAATACGCAAGCAACCATTTTACTAATCTGATGAGCTTTTGCACAAATTGGAGTGTCTTTCTACTCAGTCGAATCCGGGAATGCCTGCTACTGCAAGAAGGATAGATGCAATCGTTACAATAATGCCTATTGCAGCCTCTAGCATCTGGACCTTTCTTTCGATGCCCTTCAATTCAGCTGCAATATCATCACGTTCATCTGTCACTACTGTGATTCGTTCATTGAAGAGCTCCTTTAATCCAGATTCCAAGCCTCTCATACTATTCTCAGCTTCTTGCAGAGTGATGATTGTCTCACCTGACTGCATCAAAGCATGCGTCACGAAGAAAGTTGAGTCCAAGTCTGAAACAGAACCAGGCTTGTCACCCCAGCCACCATCCGCGTTCTGAGTCCGCAGGAAGAAGGCGGCCGCTTTCCTAAGAACCTCATCAGTTGGTCGTGCTAGCTTCGAAAGCGCCACAACAGCTAGCCCTGAAGCGTCGATTGAGCTTGTTCCTTCTCTTCCACCTCTCTGGGTGAATCCTCCGTCCTTCTGATGACAGGATAGGATGTATTCACGACCCTGAGTGAGTGCGGACTTGATATCAGGAAGATCGATTCCTCCTGCCTCAGTAAGGTCAAGAATAGCAATCATTGCCATGGATGTGTGATCGACATCACTCTCGTATCCTGTTGACCAGCCCCATCCACCATCATGGTTTCTAGATGCTATCAGTGCCTTGATTATCGATTCCCGATTGCTGGTTAGAAGGACATCTTTCATTGCACTCGCGCAAAGAGCAGTCAGGCCGACCTCAATTCCAAGTTCGGACTTCCCATTTATCGCAGATGATTCCCTCCAGTAGCCATCATGGAGCTTCTCGGAGATGAATTTCTGCGCACTTTGAAGTAGTGGTGTCGAACGTGGTGTACCTAATTGCTTAAGCGCTTGAATGATGACTGCCGTAGGTCCAAGGGATGGTGTGCTATCGAGATAGTAGCCAATACCCCCACTTGGATGCTGTAGAGCCTTGAGATAGTTTATTGCTGCTGCAGGAGCTGGATCCTCAATCTTGAGTCCTACAAGTCCCATCGCAAGAAGAGCGTACCCTGTCATCAGCGGTGTCGCTTCAACCTCATCCATAAGTTTGAACCCGCCAGAATCACATTGAAGCCCCTTAATGTACTGTATACCATCATTGATTGGAGCTCTCTCTAAAGCATGCAGACTTCGACGATGGAGGTCCTCTGTGGCCTTCTCAATGATACTAGAAACTACATCTGTTCCATCGCTCGTCATCTCATTCTTTGCCATAGTTTACCACCACTTATGTTAAAAGTTCGAAGAACATTCGTCACTATTGAGCTTTCCGCGCTTGAAAGAATTAACTAGGATGGATGACTTGATGTCCGAAACGGATAATGAAATGGAAGCGCTAGAGAAGGAAACAGTGTATGCCGCGCTGCAATTACTGGGAATAGATAGAGAAACGAGTGATGCGTATCTCTTTCTACTTAGAGAAGGCGCATCGCCAATTGAGAGCATTCCAATCTCGCCTCATAGAAAAATGAGAGCACTGCAGATTCTAGCATCAAAAGGACTCGTGACAGCATCACGGGGTGGATTGTATACTGCAAAAGACGCGGAACTTGTACTTCGAGCAACTGTCGATGAGTTTCAAAGGAATGCAAGACTTGTCGAGAAGGCGATAAGCGAACTAGAACTCTCTGGCAGAAGCAGTAAGACAAGGTCTCTCAATACTAGCGAGGATTTCTATGCCTGGGAAACCAAACTTGTCCAGCGCTCAATCATTGGGATATATGGTCTGACTGTGCGTTTCAAATTGGTCTGGCTGATGCGAGATGTGATCAAGGAGAGAATCGAATCTCAAGGAATAGAGTGCAAGGTCCTCGGAGATATCCAGAATCTTGAAACCTATCAGAGAGCGATTGATCTTGAGGAAGTTGGTGCAGAGGTGCGGCACAGTCCTGCAGTTGGAGAGATGCTCAGGTTCATTCTATTCGATAAGACCAGTGTCCTATTTGGTTTCAGAAATCCAATTGATGCCTCGTTACATCTTGGAGCATGGATTAGATCAGAGGCCTTCGTAGAACCTTTGAAACTACAGTTCGATGCAGTCTGGGATAAGGCAGAATCAGCAGAGAAATGGAAGAAGTTCAAGTTCGATGAATGATTGATAGACCCAATCCTTTTATCCGAAAAGCTTACCCAGAGGTTGATTCCAATGCAACTTGAATGGCTCTTAGACCCGAGTTGGTGGGCTACATACCTGATGAGTTCATCTTGGTGGATTGTGGGCGTTATCGTCTTCTTCTTTTACTTGTGGGGCTGGAGAAAAGACAAAGACAAGACGATTAGAGGCTTCAAGAAATCAGGTAAATTTGTGATCAAGTCATTGCCCCTATTCTTTCTAGCAGTGCTACTAATTGGCTTCATGAAGGAAGTACTACTTCCAGACCAACAAACTGTCCTTGATGCCTTCGGAAATACAGATATTGGGATTCTCTGGGCAACACTCCTTGGCTTCGTTCTACCGGGTCCAAGGTATGCAATTTATCCCCTCGCTGAGTATATTCTTGTTGCAGGTGGTAGTGTCGGCTCGGTTATGGCTCTTATAGCCAGTCAACAGCTCATAGACGTTCCAGAAGGCTGCTTCATTGAGGTTAAGTATCTAAGTATGAAGTTCTTCGGAGCAAGATTAGTCATTGCTGTCTTGACAACGATTGCCGCAGCATACCTTGCCTTGCTTGTGAATAGCTTCTTCCCACTGTGGCCAGGACCAGTTTCTTGATGGAGGTTCAAAGATGTCAGAGAAAGAATGTGAACCTCCAGCAGTATCGGAAGAAGAGGAGAAGAAAGGCATTCGTAGATTCATAGATGCGATCATGGTCGAAGGAATGCTACTTGTTTTGCTTGCCATCTTCTTCATCTGGGTCGTTCTTACAGTGCCAACAAGAATCGGGGATGCGATTCAATTCTCGATTGAGAATCTCGTTGAAACCATTCCAATCTTCATCGTAGCAAGTCTTCTTGCTGGTTGGGTTGATGCGTGGGTTGACAAGGATATTGTGACTCGATTGTTCCATGAGCAGAATTTGATTGTGAGCCTCTTTGTCATCTCAGTCCTTGGTATCCTTACTCCAGGTCCAATATATTCTATTTTCCCGATTGTCTGGGTCCTTAGAAAGAAAGGGATTCAATCGCACTATCTCATCGCCTATCTCACTGGACAGACACTGATGGGACCGATGCGAATACCCTTGGAGCTCTATTATCTGGGAGTGCCATTCTTTATCTTCAGGGTCATTTCATCGGTGATTCTTGGTGTGTTCGCAGGTCTGTGTGCGTATCCTCTACGCAAGAAACTAGATGTCGCTTTGGACGAGGTGACATGCGAGTTCGAGAGATAAAGGTCATATACAATAAATCAGGTTACGCAATCCTTTTATCTGAGCCAATAGGGATACCTGTTATAGTTACAAACCAGTTGTGACCATCTACGGTTGTCACTGAGAGAAAGAGGTTCTGTAAAATGGGCAAGGAAAAAATAATCGGTGCGCTCATCTTCATCTTCGCGCTTCTTGTGCTTATTTACTATACATACGGTCTAATCCTACTGCCATACATTCCGGGCGTTTCCGCCTGGGCTGTTGCTACATTTCCAGATGGTATTCTGAATGCTCTTATGGTACCAGACCAGATGTTTCTGCTTACTCTGCCAATTTGGCTTGCTGCAGTATTGATTATGGTCATTGCTATGTGGATTGGTTGGACCATGCTTACAACCCCAGCACCAGAGCCACTCGAAGACTTCGACTTTGACGAAGAGAAAATCGAGCCAGAAACTAAGGAAGAGTAAAGGCGCCCGTAAGGCCCACTCATCCTTTCTAGGCAAGGGTCCTTCGAGGACCCTCCTATCATCTTCATTTGACTACTTTTCATTTCTCATTGTATCGATATTTTCGGAATCTGCAGGATTCAGATGATATTGAGATAATCATTGAAATAGAAGGAAACGACCCATACGTAATAAGGGTCAACATTCATATCTCATGGAAGCATACCTTAAACTGGGAAGAGTAGATTGATGCAAGTATTCATTAATCTAGGTCTAATCGCAGCATGGACAGGGCTGATATTTGTAGCATGGCTATTAGTGAGAGAGAGGGGGATAAAGGATAGAGATCTCTGTGCTGCATGCGCGGGAGTTACATCTGCATTGTCTATTATTTGGCTACTGGGTACACTGATCTTCCTTTTGACGCCCAGCGGCATCTACTTCGATTTCTTCCTTGAGGGCTATAACGTTCTTCTCATTGTGCCTCCGGCGATAATCTGTATAGATCTTCTAAGGCAGATAATGAGTCTGCGCGCATCGGACTAGGTCTTATCAATCGCGGTTCTGATCAGATTCACGCCTCTCGCACAAAGCTCATCAGCTTTCTCTTGGGAACGAGCCTCAGCAAAGCATCTCCAAAGAGGCTCAGTACCAGAGGGGCGCATAAGTATCCAGCCCTCATCATATTGGAGTTTGATACCATCAAGCGTTATGCGTGGGTCATCCTTTGTGAGTTCTAGAAGGGTGTGCAAAAGAGAATCCTTCTTCTCAGGAGGAACTGGTACTTTGGTCTTCGAACTATTGTACTGAGGTAATCTATCTACCAGCTCAGAGAGCTTGGCCTCACTTGAAACCATGATGTCGACCATCTGAGCAGCGGTCATAGCCCCGTCACGTACAGCGATGTGGTTCGGATAGAATACTCCACCATTCTCCTCTCCACCAAGCTCCGCATCGATCTCAACAACTCGATGGGATACGACAACACTACCTACCTCGGTCCAATCAATCTTAGCATCAGCTTCTTCTACTATGTCTTCAATAAGTCGACCACTGCTGACAGGCGTAACAAGTGTAGAACCTTTCTTCTTGCCGAGGACAAAGCGAGCAACTATTGCAAAGGACTGGTCCCCCCACAGGATATTCCCAGCTTCGTCAACGAAGGTGGCCCTGTCAGCATCGCCATCATGAGCTATTCCTATGTCAGCTCCAACAGAAAGTACAGTCTTGGAGAGATCAACTATATTCTCTGGTGTGGGCTCAGGATTCCTTCCGGGAAACATACCGTCCATTTGGGCATTGATCGAAATCACCTTGCAACCCAGCTCTCTCAACAGTATTGGTGTCACTAAGGAGCCGACACTATTTGCCCCATCAACAACTACGATTGGTGCTCGTTTCGTAATGGCCGCAGCATTCACATGATTCTTGATTGCGTCAATATATCTGCGAATAGCACCATCATCTGAGTAGAGCTTGCCGATCTCGTTCCATTTGGCAACAGCGAATTCCTTTGAGAAGTAGACATCTTCAATCTCATCTTCTACAGCTCGAGTGACCTCAATCCCATCTGCACCCATCACTTTAATTCCATTAAAAGTAGGAGGATTATGGGATGCAGTGATTATGACACCTCCAACACAATGCAAGACAGGAGTGTTGAACTG
>JBHLQH010000083.1:0-6739 GCA_048884965.1 Candidatus Thorarchaeota archaeon
TAGGTGCACTTGTCGGGATATACGGGATTGAGCATGGTGTGTTTGAGGTCCTTCAGGGCGATACGCCTACAGAGGGGTTGTTGATAGATGCCATTGGTCCAGCTTGGGAGTTCTGGCCTGGGGCGACAGAGCCTGCATTTTCTATACTACCTACCTACTTTCTCTCAGGAGTACTTGCTATCGCATTGGGCATAGTCGTGACGCTCTGGGCATTGCTATACATTGAGAGGAAGAATGGACCTCTCATTCTCTTCATACTCGGAATGCTCCTCTTCCTGTGTGGAGGTGGTTCTCCTCCCCTGTTCACTGGGACACTTGCTTGTGTTGCAGCAACCCGGATCGGTCAGCCTATGAATTGGTGGCGATCCCGTCTTTCAGACAGGACGCAGATGCGCCTGGTAAAGACGTGGCCTTTGAGTCTGATCGCTTTCTTCATTCTCTCTTTCTTTGGAGTATGGAGTGCTATTGTTGGCTATCCTCTTGCATGGTTCTTTGATTTTGATACCATGTTCATCATCCTGATGACTGTGGGGAACCTCAGCATAGTCTTCATTATCCTTGCGATTCTCTCTGCCATCGCTTATGATATCCAGGATTCTGCCAATTGATTCTATAGTAAGGAGCCAGGCAAAAGGTCTCTCTCACCATCACGATCTATTGGATTGAGTAGGGTTTTGTCTGCTCTTCTTCTCCCATATGTCACTGACCCTCTGATCAGTGTAATGGGGATAGACAAAGAAGAGTGCGGGAGCACGAGGCTCCCATGAAACTGAATACAGATTACATCTGCTTCTCTTGCCTGTACGGAAGATGCTCATTGCCGAAGATCTCTCGTGCCATGAAGATCCAATTTCCCCAAGATTGCATATCCTGTTATTGACTCACTCCATTTGGATAGTACAAGAAGCACATTCTTGCTCGTGAGGTGAAGAGTAAAATCAGAATGGAAATTGACACAAGAGAAATCGGAACAAAGCCCATGTTCATCAAGGATAGGTCTAGTAAAACGGTTGGAAGCATCAATGCCCAATACATGTTATACATGAGGGCACCGATGAATATAATCACATGGCGACTGAAGTAGAGTATGGCAATACCAACGTCAATCACGAGAGGTATAAGGCTCAAGATGCGAAACACATCAGGTGGAGTGGGGGTCGTCCAGAATTGGCAAGATAGCATGAGATATTGTAGACCATGCAGGAACTGAAATACGCCAAGCAGAACAACCTCCAATGCTATTTTATCCCTGAATTCACTCTTGTATTCCACGTTACAATTCCCCCTATTCACTTGATAGAATATTGTCTTCTCTTGTAATCATTCTAATGTCAGAACATGATGAAAAAGAAGAATGAGGGAGCTTCAAACTATTCTAAAGAACATGGAAAAAGATACAGTGATTATCTGTGGGACTTTGACAAACTTCTGCTGCGGGGCAACTGCCAGGCAAGCATACGACAGAAGCTTCAAAGTTGTATTTGGAAGCGATGTGACAGCGACCGATGATCCGGATATGCAGGAGCCTGAACTAAAAGTGAGGCGGAAGGGTTTTGCCAGTGTCCTAACTGCTAATGACATCATCAAGGCATTAGGCTAGCTCTTCTCTAATCCAAGTAGCTCTGCAAGACTTGGAGATGCTCTTTCTTCAATATCCAAGTTAATGGGTTGAAGAAATGCTTCAAGCTCTTTTCGTATTTTGGATTTTCCATCACCTAATAACTCCTTACAGTCTTCTATTTGATAATCACCTAAAAGTAAACGTGAGGCAAAGGGGAAACATCCAGATTCTCCACAATCACCACAATTTGTCTGTGGCAAGAGTTTCAATAGCTCAAGCGCATTGAGATTCTCATGCTGTTGAATAAGGTGTTGATCAACCGGTCCATTCAATTCTAGATATTCAAAGGCTTTGGAGAATAGGGTGACAAATCGATTTAGTTTTGCTATTCCCTCTTGCTTATTCTTCAAGTAAGTTATTGAAACTCGTCCTGAGCTGAAGATGGATGTAATTCCCCCATCTTTCTTCATAACTATACATCCCAGTCCTTTAGAGTAAGAAGCATTCTTGAGGTGAAGGAATAGAATTTCAAGTATTGATTTTAATTCTGTATCAAACTGAGCTACTATTCTCAATCTTGTTCTTTCAGCGGGACATTGGTCTGTTTCTTGTATTGAAAATCTCATTTCCTTACTCATCATTTAGTCTTCAGATTTTATAACTTATGTCAAACGATGAACGTTCTTTGGTGTAAGAAAATGAATTGGTCTTTAAGAACTGGCGTATCTCCAGTACACACCTTTGTACATAGTCATTCAGTGAAATCTGCAAAGTTCACTGCTTCGGTTATCACAGACTGTAGAATCTCTCTTGTTTCATCATCTACATGGGGATATTGAATTGTAATCATACCGAGAGGCTTCAAAATACAATCCCCAAAGAAGATACGCTATCTTTGAGATGAATCTTTTGGGAACTTGTGAAAGATGTTGGAACTCAGAAGGAATTTAGCTTTTCCTTACGCGATATCCTCGTCTATCAAGCATCATACCTACTCTTGATGCAGAAAACCTGTGTTCGTATTCAACGGCACGACTCTCATCATCAGTCAGAAATACAAGTGATGTGCGTGCTTCAGCAAGCCTTTGTCCTTTTGGATTTACATGACCTCTGTTCTTCGTCGAAGGTGCTAAAATAATCATTGCAAGTACAGTAACAACTAGACCAATAATAACGAATTCTATCATAAACACTCAATCTTGTATATATTTGTTTAAAAGAATATAAGGTTATTCAATTTTTATAATAAAAATATCATTTGTAAGAAATACAAATGGCAAAAGAAAAAAGAATGAGGGAGCCCGTAGATCCCTTGAAACTATCAGAATTACATCTGCTTCTCTTGCCTGTACGGCAGATACTCATTGCCAAAGATCTCTCTCGCCATGAGGATTCTCTCTTTCCGGTGTTGATAAATTCCACCCTAGCATCAATCTCAGCAAACCTCATTGGATCAATCCGAAGACTTTCCTTGTATTATCCGTGTATCCCAGAATAAGGATAGAAACAGACACAAGAGCTGTGTACGCAAACGGCGATTGCCATTGGAACAACAGGAATGGTATCCCAAAGACGAACCAGAGCGTGTTCCACCCGATCATCCCTGCGAATGCAAGCTTGTGCTTGGATAGGATGAGTATGGTCACAAGTATTCCAATTGAAAGAGGACCTAGCGGAAATACAAGAGTAGACAATGGCATGACTCCGGGTTCCGGGGTATATGTCCGAAGTTGAGCTATATACTCAAAATAGATGGAAAGATTCTGTATAGTGTGTGCAATTTGAAAGGAAACAAGAAGTTGAATCTCAGGAGGAAACCTCTTAGATGATGTGGCTGCTGTATCCATAATGACCCCTCTAGCACGTATATTGTGAAGATAGGCTCATGTTGTCTTAAAGCATATTATGCGTATGACCACACATCAAACTCGGGCAAAAAGAAGGATGAGGGAGCACGAAGCTCCCATGAAACTGAATACAGATTACATCTGCTTCTCTTGTCTGTAAGGCAGATACTCATTGCCGAAGATTTCCCTAGCCATGATGAAAAAAGTTGCCTGTTGATATTGAGAGAAACTTCATTACATCGTAATATAACTGAGATGGGAGTGTAGGATGGCTATCAATACATATTATCTTCAAATTATGCAACTTCGAAACTATGAGCTTCTTGAAGCTGAAGTTGAAAAGCAACTCCATCTGAGTAGTTGGGATTCTCTGGTTCAGGATTTTCGTGAGATTTGGGATAAGAGCGGAGATATCAAAATCTCTCCATTGGAGGTTCAGTTTGGAACGCTCAAGGATACAACTCCTGGAGGTCCATATTATAACTTCTTTACAAAGAATGCCTATCAGCGATTCGATGGCATCCAAAATCAAGTGCCTAGGGGAAAAATTCGGGATGCCATTCTCAGAATCTTGATGCTTGATGACGTTACTGGAATTGATACCAATCTTCTTGATTCCTTCTCGGAACTAAATGGCAATTCTCTCAATTCTCTCAGGGATGGTGTGCGTGAGATTGCCACACCTATTCTCTGGGACCAGATTGAACGAGGTGATACGTTCTTTTTCGAAGTCGAGAAGATGCTATCCTCCCCATATCATGATTTAGTTAATAGTATCATTGATGTCCGAAGAAAAGAGTTGCTATCTCTTGGTGAGAATGCAAAGCTAAAGGACATTGTATCGACATACTATGGCTTTAAAATCGCACTCGAGGGAACCATTGGTACTGAAAATGTAGGGGTATCGAAGGAAGTACATTCCGCTATTGCGCAGATTATTGAATCCCTCGGAGGGTTTGTGTCGATTGAAGCCAATCAAGGTAGATTTTTACGATCCAACTTGTTCAAATGCTCACAAGAAAAAGCAGAGTTGCTTGAAGATGTTCTTTCTCTAGGAATTGGGGGAAGAGATGCAACAGAAGCAGCCGTTGAGAGTCTGTTGGTTACTTGCGATTCTCGACCAATAGATATCCTTGTTAGAAAATTGGAATCACCATCTTCAAAGCAAGTAAGATATCAGCTCATAGATTTACTAGCTGCAATCGGAAGTCCCAAGGCTCTTCAAGCACTCAAAACCATTGCTGAAACAAAGCACGAGATTGCTACTAATGCTATACTGGCAATAGGTCATGTGAGAGATACAAAATCAGTAGGGTATCTCTTAGATATTGGTAAAGCGGTTTTTAGAAACGATTCGGAATGGAGTAGTGGCTTTTCAAAGAGGATGCAGACGACCCTTCTTGCATTAGGCAAAACTGAAAATCTTGAAGTACTGCCGATTCTGGAAAAAGCCCTCTTTCACTCTTGGGAAGAGATATGCCTTTCTGCACTTGTGGGACTTACTGTCTTTGGAAAATATGGGGATGAGGTAATCGTGGGGAATATGGATAGAGTTTCGCAGATAGTTGTGGGGTTCACTAGTCCAACAATTGTGATAGGTATTCTATTGGCCATTCCGGATATACTAGAGAATCAGCAATTTACCACGTCAGTTGCCAAGAGAATAGGAATTGACCCACGAAAGACTCACTATATCCTGAGAGAATTCAACAAGTACAAAGTTCCTGAAATTCCTCCTGTTATCTTGGAATCTTCCATTGCTAGTCTGGAACACGATCCCTTTTATCTTGAAACAATTCAAGAACTAAAGATGCATCCAACTCACAAGTCTATCTTGCAGGATTCCCGAATTGAAGAGATTATGAAACGAAGAGCTGAATTTTGGAGAATTAGATAAACAAGAAAGTGAAAGGGGCATTATGCGCCCCCTTCTATAGATATGATTAGATTTGCTTGTCTTGACGATACGGGAGGTAATCAGGTCCGAATATTTCCCGTGCCATGACAATTTTTTGGATATGCGACCCGCCCTCAGCACCGACGGTGTATGAACGAACACCTCTGTAGGAAGCCTCAAGTGGACACTCCTTGGAGTAGCCGAACGCACCGTGCCAGGTCATCGCACGTGTGATGATGTCAAGCGCGTCGTGAGGTGCCTTGTATTTGGCAGCAGCGGTATACTTGGCGATGTCAAGCTTGTTGTAAGCCTTGTTACCTTTGCCATAGACCTCATCCATCATCCATGCTGCATGATAGGTCAAGTGCCTGTCTCCCTGCAATGCCATCCATGAATCAACAGCCTCGAACTGAATTCCTTCGAAAGCAGCAAGTGGGCGACCGAACTGCTTGCGCTGCTTGACATAGTCGACACCAATATCGAAGCAAGCCTGTGCAGCACCAAGACAGGTGGCAGCGATCAATACTCTGGCTGCGCTAAAGCCTTCCATCGCATGATAGAAGCCCTTGCCATGTTCGCCGATCAAGTAGTGCTTCGGAATCTCGACATTCTCGATGTTGAAGCCACCACATGAGACACCCATTCGACCCATATCCTCGAAGAGAGTGGTCGTGATACCAGGGTTCAGACCATTCCCCATGTTCAGTGGAAGGATGAACGCATCGAACGCCTTGTGGTCACCCTTCAGGTCTGACTTGGCAAGCGTCCAGTAGACACCACCGTACTTCTCTGACTCATTGACACCTGAGATGTACACCTTCTCACCATTGATGACATATCCGTCACCCTTTGGCTTGATGGTGGTCTTGGTCGAGTTGACAAGGTCTGATCCACCAGTAGGCTCGGTAGTAGCGATACCAAAGAACAGATCACCACTAGTGACCTTTGGAAGGATCTCGGCTTTTGCCTCATCTGTACCGTATCTGTCAAAAATGAACGCCCATGAGGCCTCGACAAGATACATGACCGGAAGCGCAATGGAGAGGTCTGCTTTTGCAAGTTCCTCCGCGGCGATACATGCCATCACCCACGAGAGTCCCGCACCACCGTTCTCCTCAGAAACAGTAGGTGCCCAGAGCATCTGCTCTGCCATCTTCTTGACTAGATTTCTAGGAATCTCATGAGTCTCTTCATCATACTTCTTCCACTCGGGAGCGACATACTTCTGAGCGAACTCGTGTACCGCTTCGCGGAACATTCGTTCTTCATCCGACTCTTCAAAATGCATCGTAAACTACCTCTTGCATCATAATGTTGCATGCTCTGCGGGTTGGGCTGGATGGTGCCTTACTTATAGTTCCTTCGACTGAGGATGAGCCACAGGAAGAGATACGCTCGACACGGATACCTCCAAATCGTTCATGGGTTGCATTT
>JBHLQH010000084.1:0-6626 GCA_048884965.1 Candidatus Thorarchaeota archaeon
GTCATCATAGTAATAATATGGATAGTACTCTTCCATGAATATCGATGAAACGAATGTCCCTACAATCTCATAATCAAACTCAACAATGACCTCATCGTAAAACTCGTCATAGGTGATTACTTCAGCAGTATAGTTATCTCCAATAGAGTAATCCCCATCATTGAAGAATGCAATCTCCATATAACAAGTAGTGTCAGTCAAGGTTGGTGCATCTGCATTTAGAGACACTGCATCAGGAAACGATTCGAAGAATGAGTTTTCTACGCCAAGATATACTGCATGCGTATAGTAATAGTAGTACCAATCATCTCTAAGATATGTATCTATCACACTGATGGGTTCGACACTCTCAATTTCCTCAAAATCCATCAGTCCTTCTATATCCTCAATATCAGTAGTGTTCTGCCGATAGAAGGATGATGTCATCGAAATCTCCATATCCACATCTATGTCTTGCGTTAGATCTGCTAATACATCCGGGCTTGAGGTTTCTAGATAGAAAAGGATTCCACCTAGTACCCCTGCTGAAAGGGAGAATATTAGGAATGTAGCGAGAAGCTGAGGTCTCTTTGACATTAGTCGTGAGAAGAGAAACATCCTATACGTCACCTCCATATGGTCCACTTTCTGCCCATGAAGCGTTCAATGATTGTGCTAGACTCACCCTGCTGCTTAGAAATGCGACGATAATGACGAACATGACTGCAGACCCTACGAAGAAGAGCAATACAAGGAGCATGGTTGACAAGGGGAATATTGGATATACAGTAACTGGAAATGTATAGATCGATGTGCGATATCCGATCAAGGCATTGATGATATGCAGTGGTCCATACAATGCAAGCAGAATGAAACTTGTAAGGATTAGAACGGTCATTTCAGCTACTTGTGCCTTGATAACCATGCTTCTTTTACCACCCATGGAGCGGATAAGGGCTATCTCTCGTTTTCTTGATGTAATACCCTCGAAAGAATAGATCACGAACGCAGCAAAGATGATCGACGAGGTTGCTATTGAGAGCATAGTGTCAACGGCCCTATCGATTTGATAGGATACATCATTCGTGTACGATTCCATTTCGTAGGTAGCAGCTGCCCAATTGTATCTAGATATTAGCATGTCCCCTCCGTTTTCAAGTATTTCCTCAACGAATCGAGTCCCATTGGCTCCTAATTGAGTGCGGACACAAAGGATGTTCTCAGTTTCATTGGAGAGTGAAATAAGTGAACCCAGATAGTCCTCATTTACCCACATCGTCTGTTTGCCAATATCATACGAATTGTAGTAGCCGTAAGGTGAGCTTGATGAGCCAGTATCTGTAACCATGGAGTTTGACAGGGCATTTGCGATTCCAACAACGGTGAATACGAAAACCTCTTCATTCTCATAGTAGTTCGTCGAAAAGGTTCGAATAGTGTCTCCAACTGAAACATCGTAAATAGCTGCAATATCCTCAGTTATGATGGCCCCAGATGGTGAACTTGAGAGTGTATCCATAAGAGGAGTCAATTCAGAATCATTCAGTTGATTTCCCCATTGGTCGTATCCAACGTACTTGTATTCTGCAGGATCCATTGCTACAATGTGCGAAAAGTCCCAATACTCTGATGAAAGAAGAACCTCGGTAAGATGAATCATAGAGGCTGTTTCGCATGATTCATGGATTGTGACATTAGTTGTGAAATTGGACCATTCCGGAGTAGGATAACTGCCAAGATGAAATGCAACATCACCTCCGAAGGCGAATCTTCCTTGATTCTGTTTAGTGAGTGGCATCGAGGCGCCAACCACTGCAAAGGTCCAGGATATGCTAATCGCAAGTACAAGCACGAGGACTGCAGGACCTGCTGACGATGCACTCTTCCCAAGCCTGCGTACTCCTACTGATGATGGTAGTATCCCTACCACATGATTCATCCCTCTTGACATGAGATTTGCGCCGCCTCTAAGTCCTTTGATTGTAAGGCTACCGAGCGAAACAAACATTGCCAGAGGAATCAAGCTTGCGATGAAAGATAAGAGCGGATTATAGAGTAGGAAATCTCCAGTACTAAGCAACCCAACAAGGAAGAAAGTAGAAAGGACGAATACAATGACATCCCAGCGAATGAAGGAAAGGATCCTAGTAGCTTTCTCAATCTTCCCGGTGCTCACTTCAACTTTCTTCTTTGTAGAATAGAAGAAGTTGTAGCCGAACCACGTACCAATAGGAAGTAATAGCCCGATTAGGACACTTATAATGATGGATTCTAGACTGATGAGAAATGGTTCAGTGAAGAATTGGATGAAGATGAACTCAAAGAAACCTGTGGCAGATAATCCGATTCTGCTAAAGACCACTCCGACACCTAGACCTATGAAAGTGCCGAGGACGGAGAGGGCAACTACTTCTTTGAGCACGCGCTTCTCAATATCACCTCGTGATGCACCTCTTGACATAAGCATATTATTCTCATACCGACGCTCATTCATATTGTGACGTATGGCTAGAAATATGACAAGCGTCACAAGTAGCATCGCTCCTGCTGACCTACTTATCTGTGACATTCGCATACCCATTTGCCAAGCTATATACTGCGATATAGCTGATGCAAGAGAATCATCGATATAGAGCCTTGAGCGATAGGAAGGTGGACCATATAGGGGGTCAAGCTCTCTGATGCTCTCCTCTATCCCGAGGAGGTATGATAATGAGCCTGCGGCATTGAAGGGTGTGAGAGGGGATCTATCTACATTTACGGATATCTCTACGTTATTATTTGGCGGAAAAAGGTCTGGATCGATGACTGCAACAGCAGAGGGTCGCCACCAATAATCGTTATCGCGATCACCTTCGACCCTGAAGATTCCCACTATATCAAGCAAGGTCCAAGTCTCAGGATATTCCCAATAGAATGTGTAGTTCACCTGGTCGCCAATACTAAACTGTCCTGTTTCCATAATACTGTCTGATAGAGTTATCTCAGTATCATCCACAGGATAGGCACCTTCAAGCAAAGTATAACGGTCTGGGAAAGCTTCTTGATATTCGTCGGTAAGATGAATCATCTTTCCACCAAACCAATAATCATAATCTGTCGCATTTGGTTTCCTGAAGTCCCCGTAGATATATTCCAAAGCCTCTGCTTGAATAACGTCTGGGAACTCTCTAATCACACTGGCATAATTTAGGATATTATCTCCTTCAACTGTCATGTCGATAGAACCAACTTGTCCCATCTGATCATTCCACTCATGAATTGAGTATGAATCAACATAGACAAGTATGCCCATGGCCATAGAGGATGCAAGCAGGATGCAGAGTAATGAAACAGCTTTTCGACGAAGCCCCTGTAAAGCCTCATATTCTACTGGGATGGCAGACATAGACATGACCTCAGGTGACGTTTTCGATTCGTCCATCCCGCATGTTGTATACGCGATCCATTTTATCGCCAACATCCGGATCATGGGTTACGACTAGTAATGTGCCACCTTCTCCCTTCGTTAGGTCAATGAGGATTCGCATAATCTCCTCCCCAGTATTCGTATCGAGATCTCCCGTTGGCTCATCAGCAAGGACTACTACGCTAGTTGCTGATTGCGGTGGTTTTGCCAATGCACGAGCGATTGCCACTCGTTGCTGCTCACCGCCACTCAATTCATCGGGACGGTGCTCTGCTCTTTCAGAGAGTCCTACAAGTTCGAGGAGATGGTCAACGCGTTCTTTCCGAAGGTCCTCTTCCATACCTCCTATCAGGAGGGGTAGTTCTACGTTCTCATATGCAGAAAGGACTGGAAGTAGATTGAAGAATTGGAAGACGAAGCTAATCTTGTTTCGTCTGACCTTAGTAAGCTCTTTCTCGTTCATAGTGGTGATGTCTACACCATCGATGACGACTTTCCCAGTGGTTGGTCGATCTAATGCACCTATGAGGTTCAGTAATGTTGTCTTACCTGATCCTGATGGTCCCATGATGCCAATCGCTTCACCTCGGTGTACTTGTAACGTGACTCCTCGAAGAGCGGCTACTTCTATCTCGCCCATCGAGTAGATTCTCGAAACATTATCAATATCAACAATTATTCCGTTGCTCAATTATTCCCTCTCCGAAAGGACATTGATTGATGCACTATTGAAGCCTTTTCAGGGTTTCCTTTGAAGTACACCGACCAATTTACAGGTTTTGATATTATTCTACTCTTTGGAACAGCTGTTCTAACTCGTGGACAAGCATCCCACTGGAACGAATATGATTATTCACCTTTTTTAATCATGGAATAACCAAGAAACGTACTATCCAGATAGTAATTGAAATGCAATTCTAAACAAATCACTAATACTTCATTTCGGAAGCCATAGGTTTATTTCGGTGTATGTATTCTTTGTGCATATAATACAGTGAGCGAGTCCGTTACCCATGTCTAGCAATATCCAATCAATGAGATACGAGTTCTTTAGTATCAAGGGTTCTATTGCAGGCGCGGCTGTGACCACTGTTGCACTGATATTCCAAGCATACATTAGTTTCCCTCAAGCATGGGTCGAACAGCCATTTCGATATGCAATATTCATCATATCCTCTGCGTTCGTTGTCGCCATTGCCTCGGGAAGTGTGCTTGTTTTTCTCTTCCCCCCAGATCAGGATGTCATTGGACTTGCAGGGCTAGGTAGTGATGAAATAACACAGCATATAGCTCTGTTTCTTGTCATGCTATCTCTTATTGAACCTATACTAGCTGGTTTTGTGTTCTTTTACGGATATTTTGGAACTGATCCTTTCATCTTCATCTGGGTCATAGTTGGTTTCGCTGCACCAAGTGCTGGATTCTCTGCTAGCATGTTTGATAGGACTTCAGCGATTGCCAAGGACTTGGAAGCATACTTCTCAAACAATGCAACATTAGAACTTACGTCACTTGAGTGGCTTCATGGAGTTGGTCCTCGAACTGCTGTGTATCGGATGGGAATGCTAGAGAGTGCAGCATCAAAGGTGCCCGGTCTACGTGTTCGTGGCCATCTTATTGTAAAAGTAGCCGACCACTTGATCATGCCTGAATAATCCAATATTTCATGGATGACGTTTTCGAGTATGAGCAGTCAATCCTTCTTCCGTCCATGCCACCCAGTCACATCTCAAACAGCTTAGTCTTCGACTACCCAGTCCGAAACGGGGAGATTGCTTTTCCTCAAGTTCGTAAATTGTACCACCATAGCCACTACGTTTCTTTGTGTTGATTTTGAATCTTCTATGAAAGCACTCTGTACAGATACCTAGTTTCTTCATCTCATCGACCATGAAACTGTCTTCAAGTGTCTTTGCTACAGGGATTGGTCCGATGTCCTCTCCACAGCTTTCACATTGGCTTCCAGTTATAGTGATCAACTTCCTATCATGCTGGCGTGAGAAATACGGCGCCATCCAATTAGATTGACGTCCTTATTTCTTTTGTCAGTAGGTGTCCGTCTGGCGATATTCGGCTGTATGTAATATTCTGTTATAGCATTGCAGTATAAAACTCTGATGCCGTCTTGAATACATCAATGGTTCCTTCACCAGTGAGGCACGAGGTTTCAATGAATGCGACAGGATGTAGCTTATTCTCTGTTCCTAGGCGCTTTGACAAAGCCTCTGCGAATTTGAAGCCCTCCTCACTGGTCACAGCAGGTTCCAACGGATCAGGGTCTCCAGCCTCTCTGATATCTTTCTTATTTCCAACGATTACTATTGGTGGAGTTTCTTGGTTCTTGACCATTGCTTCACGAAGCCAGAAATCAACACTTTCAAAGCTCCATCTATCTGAAACAGCATATACAACTATAATGATATCTACGTCTCGATAGAATTCCTTTCTCGGAATTCTCATTGTCGCTGCATCATCGAATGACCATACCTGTAAGTTGACTCTAAAGTCCGCAAGTTGAATGATGTTCGACCGAATGAATAGAAGTTCCTCGTCGTTATCATCTGTTTCAACTTTGAGATCTGCTTTTTCTTGAAGGCTGTGCTTTCCAACACCATCCTCTCCTAGGATGACTGCCTTTGCACTCACAAGAGGTTTTACTGCGTGAGTAGGAGTTGGTCGCACCCGCTTTGATGTTGCTTCCTCAAGAGTGACCGAACCTTGCATAGATATGTCAGATTCTGTATCCTTTTCCACAGCGATTTCTGTATCAACAACGAATTCTTCTATGACGTCTTCTATGGAAATCTCAACTTCTGGCTCTTTGACCTCCACAGAAGTTGTCAATTCAACTGGTGGGCTTTCTGTCAGAAGATCGATTTCAGGAGCTTCTATCCCTTCGTCATCAATTGGTTCTATCCTGTCATCGGCTTCTTTTTCTGCTAGACTGGGATCACTGGCAGTGGAGGCGTCAGAGGCTTCGATAGCATCTGTCCCACCGACTGAGATTCGAATTTGTGGCTTGGAGTTTATAGAAGGTGTTTTCTCATGAGCTGCCATGAATGAATCACTAAGAGCCTCCACAGTAGATAGTGCCTCTTCTATATCAGGCATATCTCTCTCTGTTAATGTGATTGTTTCCCCTGGCTTGATGTCAATCTTGTGGTGCGATTCCTCAGCGCGGGGTATACTTTCCTTGTGTATCTCTTTCTCTTCTATCACTGACTTTCGACTTTCTACT
>JBHLQH010000085.1:0-6312 GCA_048884965.1 Candidatus Thorarchaeota archaeon
ACCACAATGACTCTCTTGTCTAGTTCCATAACCTTAGTAATCACTGCCTCCACAACGATGGGATCGGTCGTTATCCCTGTCTCGAAGGTGTGACTTGTAATCAGATTTGGTTTCACTAAGACAGTATCATATGGTTCGAGAGCTTCCTTGAATGGTATCAATTCCATTGCTCTAAATACGGGTTCAACCCCACGTTCTCCCTTTACAACAGCTACTAATGACACAGCCTTACTAATAGGATGTCAGATATTTAAATCTAAGAATGGAGAAAATATGATTATTATGGGAGCTCTTTGCCCTTTGTCTTCTTTATCATTCCACTAAAAAACTGAATTTGGAAAGAATGAAATATGAACAAAAAATAGAGCAACCTTTTTTTGGCTTCGAGATTGAGAACACATACCCATCATTCGTGGGTTGGAGGAATTAATAATTAGGAGAGAAGTAGTTCAATCCAGAAATATCAAGTCGATAGCAGCAGCGATGATAGTCATTCTAAGCGTTAGCGTAATTGGCATGAATTATCATACGATTAGATTTCTTGGAGGACTTCCAAGTTATAGCGATATTCTCTTTGTAAAGGTTGGCTCAGATTCTACTTTGGATGAGGCAGGTTCCATATTGGAAACGAACCTCAACCTGTTGTCCACTCTTTCAAGGACCGATATCAAAGAAGCTGAGAATCTCAATGGATTTCTAAAAGGTGCAAATTCCAATCAAATAACTGCAGCGATTAGCAAATCATTACCTCAGCACAGAGAACCTAGCATGGTGCAGATTGATACAGAGATTTCTAATTTCGAAAGAAGCCTAGAATCATATAGAGTCACATGCATAATCATCTTGGCTCACGGTTCGGAGTTAGGATTAGCAGAAAAACAGGATTTACTCGCTTGGGAGAATGTTGCAGAGTCAATTGGAAGAACTGAAGCATCCCTACCAATAATCCTAGCTTGTCAAAGTGATAACCTAAAGGAGTACCTACCTGATGCGATAACACTAGAAGGAGATGTTGATGGACCTGCTAGTGCTCTCGCATGTAGTGCTTTGTTAGTTTCCTTGTTCGGGGGCGATTCTGACCATCTGGCAAGTATAACATCAGAGTTCTTGGATCGAATGACCTGTCTTCAGGAGCGTCCCGATTTGTATAGACCGCTTGCAAACTGGGCAGCTATCAGCAGATATGTGGATGTTGTGACCGCAGCCACTCCAGCTCCTAAGGATACATGGACGAACAGTGCAACTGGCGCAAAGATAATGCTAATGGTGACTGGAACAATACTGCTTATTCTACTCGATAACATGAGTTCATCAGCCACTAAAATCCTGAGTGTGATAGCAGCAACCATCGTGTCAATCTCAGTCATCGTAGAACTTCTAGGGGAATTCACTGGTATGAATCAGATGTTCAAAATCCAGGTACTCTGGAGTACTATTGATTTGTGGGATATCGTGAAGATTGCGGTGGCGGCATTGGTTGTTGGAGTTATCTTAGCATTTGGAACTCCAGCTATTATATTGATGAATGCTGTTGTGAAGAATGGAGCGGCGCTAGTGCTTTATTCAATGTTTTCGCTTGTTCTGAGCAGTGCAAGCTACTCTTCAATATTTACTCAGATTGGAAAGTTGCTAGGCAACTTCATAGCGGATCTATTCATTCCAATACTTGTGTCGCTATTGGCCATGCTTGGAATTGGAGTAGGTTCAGTGGCAAGATTCATGATGCGTACAGGTATCTATTTGCTCTGTACAATCCTAGTGTATTCCGCTGTGGATCATCTGATAAGTAGTACATCCTCAATATTCGATGTGTCGAAGACAGTCAAGGAATCTCTTGCACGGTCACTCACAATGTGGAACATATGCTGTTGGACTGTTGATTGGGTGATTTATCTAACAGGAGGGTAGTCACTCAGAATCAAAGGAGTATGGACAAATGAACAACGAAGACTCAATGATTGGAATCAATAGAAGTGCCCTCAAGAATCTGGCTCTAAAGACGGTGCTCTTACTTGTGTGCGTATTAGTTCCAATCCTTCTGCTGTGGATTGGTCAAGATGCACTAGCAGGAAGCATTGGTACTCCGGATCCAGCCAATTTTGCATGGATTGGAATCGCATTGGGTATCCTTCTATGGTATGTGATTGCATTTCTAGTCATAATTCCACGACTGGGTAGATATATCGATTCCAAGACAAGTTGATAATAGGGGAGGCCATCGCCTCTCCTTCTTCTTTTATTGTGTCAAAGCAGTATATCATCGTGACGAAAGAGATCTTCGAACCTGACAATCAGTCTCATAGTCAGGAGAAGCAATTATGATTCCCACAACAACCTTAGGATATTGAGGGTTACATTTCAGAGAATACGACGGGCATAATCAAAAGGGATATGTCCCTTGAGAGTCGTTCAAGCACTGAGAGGTTTTCCATGCCGACATGGTGCGATTGTGACCTGACATTGATTGCAGAAGCGTCTGACGAGATCAAGCGGTTCATCCAGTATAATTTTAGCAAATCAATTCAAACGCATATAGATGCTGAATCGTATATTCCCAGCCCATCAGATAATGAAATTGACCTTAATGAGTGGTTTGTCACAAATTGGGGAGCAAGATCGAATATGATGCGAGTCAAGGAAATCTATCCATTCAAAGAAGGGAACACACGGCATCAGTACTCATTTCGTACCATAGGAACTCCACCGATTCCGGTGATCAAGGCAATGTCTGCGATGTTTCCCGACATCATATTCATCTTGGAATACTATGAGAAAGTTCAGTGCATTAGAGGTATGACCAAGTTCCAGAGGGGGCTATTGATGCATGAAGAGTCTGGGGAATACTATGGGACTAGAGGGGGAATTGGCTGAAGCGCCTATAATGTGAAGTGAAACATTCAATCGCGTGATCCGTGACAGTCTTGGGAATGATACAGAAGATAGAATCGCACCCGACCCCAAATGGTTGGACCAAAGTTCCAGGTTGGTGGGGAATCGACTGAGAACTATGTGTTATTCATGATGACCTCTGAGAGGGAGAAGCTGCTCTTCTCAGGAGTGCCTGAAGATTGTTGGTGGTTGAGTCCTATGGAAAGTCTGTTCCTGTACGATTTCACCACCGGAACTGCAGTTTATTACCGTCACGATGAGGGAAATAGGCTGCAAGCTTGTTCAGTGCGGCTATTGCTTCGGGTGTCTTCACATCCAAAATCATCTCGAGATATGCTTCTTGGCCTTTTGCTCTGCGGTAGACCTTTGAGAAGATTGGTTGGATGAGTCGAGCTGCTTTGGCAAGTTCTTTCTCAGAAGTCGCATCGAATTTCCTCGTATATATCTCTACAGAGTGCGAATCAAGCAGAAGTCCCAACTCCTTGAGGATGTCAATGTGGGATTCTTTCAACTTGCAAATACTCTGTACATACATACTGCCTGCCACGTCGAGCTGTAGTTTCTTGCCCTTCTCTATTCTCATGAACTTTGCCCATCCACAACTCACTACCATTGCATGATTGCTGCTACCTCCAAACTGTACCAGCACCTTCAGAGCCTCGAGGAATGCCTCCTCCAAATCTAAATACTCGACTCCTGATTCGGATTTCGGTTCTGCCTCTATCGACGAACTGCTTGGGATATCTTTATCCTTGGCACTAAGGACCGATTCTACAAGACTCCTGCTAACATGATCATCATCCACGCCATGTCTGATTTGACGCTTCGCTTCAGACTGTATCTTCGCAAGCAATTCAGGGGTCTCAAGAAAGAGCTTCCTTGCATCCTCCAGGTCAGTCTGTTCTACGTACTTTTCGCCGCCATCTTCAATAACCGAGTAGAAGCTCTCGACCTTGACCACCACAAACTCGGCGTTCCCACGGTGGACACCTCCGACAGGAAATGTACCTTTCGTTTCCTTTCCGAGTTTGTACTCACCGACATAGGCTATTCGTTTGGGACTGAAGTTGAGCTCGAACTTAGGCATGTAGATAGCGGACCTGCTACTGAAGAATCCAAGATCCACCTCACCTGTTGCAAAGACTGGTAGACACATCTCTTGATAGATGGAGTCCATAGTAGCGCTCCTGTCAACGATAGCAGTGCACATGACGCGTGTGGACCTCGGGATACCGACCAGCTCTATGGACATTTTGGTCCTTGTCACCGTCACCTTAGCGGAACCTTTGTACATGACTGGAACTACATCGAAGGTCGATGAAAGCACCATTGAGGGAAATCCATCAAGTCGAGGTATCTGTGCAGGGTATGAACCGGGAGAGAAAATATCCAGTGGACCAGGATATTGCATAGGCGCACGCGGAGAGAGAATGCGAGGTGTGGCGCTCAGTTCGTAGGTGCCTTCTAGATTGGTGCCAACACCGCTCAGGTTAATCTTCACCTCGAAGGGTACCAGAATGATCACAGGCGACCCGGCGGGTCCAATGCTCTGGGTCATAGTAGTGCCCCAAAGGAGTCCATCATAGTACTCCTTCTTCGCTTCGGTAGTCATTAACTGGCCTCCTCATACAGACGCTGAATCTCAGCTATGAGGTTCTGCTGTTCCATTATGATCTTTTCAACGCGCTTCTGACGACTAGATGATGATTTTCGGAGAGCTTCAATCCGGTTCAATGTATTTCTTGAAAGAGTCTTTACTTCATTGGGCTTCTTGATGAATCGCTCAGTCTTCTTCAACGCATCCTTCCCAAGAGAATCAATCTTGTTTCGCCGTTCGCACATGGTCTTTTCATCAACCCACGCGCTCTTTGCCAGTCTTTCCTGTTGACTCACAATCTCCTCAAGTTCAGGAGCTATTTCCATGCGAATTTGCTTTGCCAACTCAATTGTTTCGGACTCGATGGGTATTAGCGAATCGCTCAACGTCTTTATCCTAACTAGCATCTCATCGTGCTTGCGTTTCGTCTCTCCTCCATACTCTTGCAATTTGAGACGCGCACCAGATTCTTCTGTCGCCTTGGGAGTAGTACTCTCTTTCAGCGGAGCTGCTTTTTCTACCGAGGGAGTCCGCTTTTTTACTCCCGTCTGGACCAACTGGATCTCTCGTAGAATCACACTAAAAGGCTGTTTCAAGAGCTCAGGATCAGGGTCAATGCCAGCTGCTTCGAGCATATTCTTCTTGATGATGATTTCTGGATCTTCTGAATTTTCGGGCATCCATTAATTTCCTGTACCTTCCAAATAATTAGACGTACTTTAGACTACATGATTTCGTATCATACTAATAAATCAGAGTGGGAAGCCAGTCGTAAATGGTTCTTAATTTCTATGAATCAATCATGTATTCTTCCTACCAATTACTTTCCAGAATGCAGTAATGTGAAGAACGGATATTGCGTTTTGTGCAATACATATTGCTTTAAGCAAACTCCCGCACTAATAGGCACAGGCATAGCAACTATGCAAAGCTTCTCAATCTGGTTTTATTGAGGATTAACGACCTTCTTGTACTTCCACATGAAGACTACCCTAGTTTTGAATGACCTGAATTCGCAACAGCGAGTGATATACAATGAATGATAATAAGATAGAGGCCATCGAGGCCACAATTGCCGAGCTCAAGCCCGGAATGAAAAGTGTCAACATTACCTTCAAGGTCATGAGTACCAGTGAAGAAAGATCGGTCGAATCCCGCAAAGACGGAGAGACCTACCGCGTACGAGATGCTTTGGTTGGTGATTCCACAGGAACAATCATGATGCCTGTTTGGAACGAAACCATTGAATCGATAAAAGAAGGCGAAACCTATACCCTGACGAACGGATACACAGGTCTCTTCAAGGGGAATCTAAGACTTCAATTAGGTAAGTTTGGTACGCTCGTTTCTGCTGACGAGTCAATTGAATCAGTGAATTCGGAACTCGATATGTCTGCTAAAGAATACAGTAGCAGTGCAAGAAGTTCCTAGAACTTAGATAATATCCAAAGGAGCTTCTTGCTCCTTCATTCTTCTTTTTTTCCTAAGATATGACCTATACGATTTCGAGCATGACGAGAATATCAAGCATGCATGCAAGATGGCGTGGAATGCAATTCGTTCATAGTCTTCGCAAGAGATAATCTTGGACATGTGCAAACAGAGGACATAACACACTTTAGCAGTGACGCCGATTACACAACATGCCTAAAGTCACAGTTGTCGATTTCATGGGCGAGGTACAGAAGGAGTTCACAGTGGAGAAGGGAACGAAACTTCTCAAAGCACTCATTGACCATGAGGTTGACATAGTCCATACCTGTGGGGGAAAAGCCAAATGCACTACCTGCAGGGTCACCATTCACAAGGGAGTGCCAACGAAGAAG
>JBHLQH010000086.1:0-6198 GCA_048884965.1 Candidatus Thorarchaeota archaeon
TTGCTCAGCCTGTGCTTAGACTCCTAGAGCAGAAGGAGGAAGTCACATATGACGACCTGAAGGCACACTTCAGTGATATCACCTTACCACTGTACCTTCAGGACTTTGTAGAGATGGGACTGATAACTCAGACACATGCACCTCTTCGTTTCACCAAGAAGAGCTCTTCGGAGATGCTGCAACCGTCCTATCAGGTTGCGAGAGGTTCAGGTACATTGACGTTGGATGACTTTGTGATTTAGTTCAGCAATCAGTGGGTCTTCGGATCCGCTGATCTTTACTATATGGAAATGTAATTGGAACACGTGTTCTAACTATCAAGAGAATATATAGGAATGTGAAGAAATGAAAGATATCGAATTGGAAATCTATGAAGGAGATAGTTGTACCAAGCATAAGGTAGGACAGAAATTCGAGTATCCAAAGGATAATGGTAAAATCTGTCCGTGGTTGCTTTATAGTGCTAGTCACATGATCCATGTGCTCATGTATGATGGCCGCTTGGGGTGGAGCTACAAGAATACGCCCTATGAGAAGGTTATCAACAAGGATGGCATAACGACAGAATTCGTTAGGTGCCCGGATCCCACATCATCAGGGATAGTACTTAGAATTACAGCCACTAAAAGGACACGGAAATAGAGTGGTCCTCAAAAGAGGTATTATATCAATTCTGAAGTTACATATCTCAGTGGAAATCAATGACACCAATGAATGGTCAAGACGAAATGGAAAGCGATGCTGATATCGTTCTCTTTGAAGCGATATCCCATCCAGCAAGAATCAAGATGCTCTTTGCTCTACGAGAAGAATCCCTAGGATTCTCCGAGTTGAAGAGAAAAGTGGGTATCTCTAGCAGCGGAAATCTTCAACACCACATCAGGAAGCTCTCATCGCTTGTGCGAACGGACAGTAGTGGGGAGTACATTCTCACGGATCAGGGACAGGAATCCATCATTGCTATCAATGCTGTACGTAACATTCAGAATCGGTACAGGAACGATTCTAAGGTGATGACCTTTGTTACTACGTTGGCATTCTATATCACGTACATCAATATCCAGTTCCTCCTGAATCCAATGAGTCCGCTCATCCCACTTCAATCAGTGATTGCGACAATTGTCTTTGTGCCAATCTTCTACATCCTCTATTCATGGGATATTCGAAGAAGGTACGATAACGTATAGCCGCAGATATCGATAATCTGAGAGGCTATACGTCCCTCATTTTTCTTGTAATGTATCAAGGCGCAGTGAGTACTGCATTGATTGCATGCGACTCTGCAAGGATAGTAACTCTGGGAAAGTCGGTGCTATTGGTACTGTATCTAGATTCTCCATTATGATCATAAGTATACATCCAGCCGGAGCATGAAACTTGCAGAGATTCATTTCGAAGGTATGCGAGGCCATTGACTGCATCTTTTAGATCAACATTGAGTGTGATAGAATCCAGATATCTATTGCTTGCTCCAAGGAAGAGCATCGTTTCTGCGTATCCGTTAATAGACTTGACATCGCTTGTGAGATTGAACGATAACGTAGAATTCAGGAACGCGCAAAGAAAGGTGCCACCTAGACAGGCTTGATTCGAATAGGTTGCAAAGCATGTCACATTGTCCGAGAGACCTCCAGAGAAGCCGATGTCATAGGGAGCGGCAGACCCTAGGAGGACATGTATACTTCTTATTCTCAGACCGCTTCCATCTAGACCGATGTAATGCCGAGATTCTGAGATATGTCTGAACGTGAAATCCAGATTCAGGCGATGCATCTCATAGAACTCAACATCTATTCTGTACATGAGTGCGTTATCATCAATGAACTCTAGAGTTAGCTCGCAATCCTTCATGTTCTCAATATCAATTCTTACTGGCAATGCATCGCCATTGAAACTCCTTTCGAATGTGAACGTGTCAGAAAGGGGGTATGAGGTTACAAAGGCAAGAACACCTGCAGATACTAGGATGCACACTATCAGCATCCCAAGAATTCGCTTGTCTGACCTACTGATACGAACCCTGATCGATTCCAGAACTGCTATCAATTAGAAGTTACCTCTCCCTATCCACTCCCATTCAATGTTGAAAGAAGTTATCAGGTTTGTGGCTTCGGAGAGTCCATCTTTGAGCAGACCCAGACACACCATTGAACTTCGTACAAGGACAAGAGGTGTGAACATATTCACGAAAGGTTATAAGATAAGTTTACTATAGTTAACCATGAGTGATGAAATTACTATACGCGGGAGGATAATAGCTTCCCAGCTCGGCACTTTTGGATTGAAGGAAAGACTCTATGGCTATGTGACAATTCGAAAAGAAAATGGTGATCAGGTTAAAGTAAAGATCGACACACATACCGAATGTGAGAGTCTTGCAGTAGGAGATACTGTGGAGGTGCATGCTGAGGAGCTTGGAAACACTGGAATTGTCGTTGCTAAAAGAGTTGAGTTGATTCCAGGACCCTTCTACGCATTGGACGAGGAATCTTCTACAGAATCGGCTTCATAGATTTTGGAACTGACGTTGTTCAACTCTCCTGAAAGACTAACGCAAAATAGGAAAAGTGTGCGAGGAAGATTCTCTAGCTATATTGTTTGAGTTGTGCTATCATCATTGGACAGCTCTAGTGATTTCAATGTCCCAGTTTAGGTTCTTTTTCTCTTGATGGATATGGTAAACACGATTAAGCTAGCTATGATAGGGATTGAAATGCCCACATAAATCGGAACTAATGGCAGACTGGAATCGGTGTTATTAGTGGTGTCAGTGTTTGAGGAGGTGCTAGTAACTATGGCGGACCGGTTGAGTCGGTATGAGTTAGCAGATGGAACATATTCAGTCAGGTACTCCCGTGCCTTTTCAACATTCAACGCACCATATCCAGATTTCTCATCCCACCCCGTTTCGAGAAGATCCGTTGCACCCCAACACAACGCGTCCTCAATTTGAGCATTCGTAGCCCATGGGAACTGATTCCAGAGAAGGACTGCTGCAGATGCGGCTATTGGTGTTGCACATGAAGAACCTCCAAAGGTGCCGTAGCTATTTGTTACCTGCATATAGGCAGGAACTCCTGTTGGAGCAACCAAGAACAGCGACGCCCCATAGCCTCCTTCGAGGAATGAACCACTTCTATCGAATCTACCAATAGCACGAACATATGGCAAAGATTGAGGAACATCCTTTGGATGAAGAGGACATAGGATATTATCGACTCCTGCAAAGAAGAGAGCTTGACCGCTTTCATATAGGTCTGAAACCTTGTTTCGAAGTTCAACTAGCTTTGTATCATCATCCTCGAGTTGGTAGACGGTTGCTAGAAAACTCATAGTAAAGACCATTTTTCCAAAACTTGCACCCCAGTCAAATGTGTCTATCATCTGTTGGACATACATCCGATATCCGAAGACAGTATCATCTGGATAGACACTCCAAATCCATGCACTGTATAGTGGGGCATTTACTATACCAGCTACTCCTATGCCATTATTGATTGCGGAAGCGGCGACTGATGCGACTGCACCTTCATGAGAGCCTGTTTCTATACTTGGATAGGGCAGATATGAGGTGTAATCAGCATTCCAAGCAAAGCTGCCCTTTTCTGTCACATTCAAGTCCCCGTTCTGATCATCAATAATCGCCTCTCCAATAACGCAGAGTCCCACAGCTTCAGCACTTTGGAACGAATATCCGTAATCCCAGACACTATGAATCTTGATTGATTCCAGATGCCAAGGATCTCCTACGGGGTCGTTCGGTGTAAATGCCTGAACAGAAGGGAGATTGACACACAGGGGAATGATGATGACTAACATTATTGCACCTACTAAGGCATAAGATTGGGACGCTAGCACTCGGGACCTGACACTCTTCTTATTCATTCCTTATACCCCCTTATAGGCCACTCTAGATTCTAGAAATTAAAAACAAGTCATTGGAGCAATCAAGTAGAAAAAGAGTCTAGAATGCATTCTTTTCGAGGAATATTATGCAATGAGGAATAGTCTGCAGAGGATGATTCACTTTCATAAATAGAATAATATCGATATGCTCAAGGTATGTCACGGGAGATATGGTTACAATGGGAGTGCGTGAGGATGTCGTTCCAAATATTCTAATGGTTATTGTAGTAATAGATGCGATACTGTTCTTTGCCACTAGTCGGTTGGTGCAATATCATCATTGGACAACGGATTGGCAGGGAACTTCACATGGTGACCATTGGGGATGGAGGGTTAGTCCGGTATACTTCACATACATTGCCTTATCGCTTTCGCTGAGCTTGATTATCCTTGTTGCCTATCCTTTCTTCTTACAATCGAGGGCAAATGTCGATGCTGCGAAGGGAAGAATGCTCAGGAAAAGGTATCTACTGATGGGACTTCTGATTCCTTTTCTGTATCAGTATAGTGATCTCCAAGCGGACATCTATGGTTATTCTGATTTTGGGGCTACAATAACTCAAGTGGCAATTCCTATTCTACCGTTCATACCTTTCTATTCTACACTGCTTATGATGCAAACTACATTAGTGGGATTAGCTCTGATTATTCTGACAATCGTTGGAATCATCAAATATGAAAACGGCGCAATTAGCTACAGGGCATTTCTATTGCCAATCGTTCTCACTCTTCTATTCTCTTTGAGTGTCCTTAGTTTCACCTTGTATAACCTAGTGGTTTCGAATCAGCTACTGGTTCTGATTCCCGTCCCCTCCTTTTCGTTGGGAGTGCTCTTGTATGCTAGAGAGCTATATTCCGACTCAAAGTCTAGTTCCCACTCATCTGAAGAATCAGTTCAAGAACAGGAATAGTCTGCAACAGATGATACTAAGTCTTGTCAGAATCCCTCGTTATACATACAGCAGCCCCAAGTGCTACAATTGAAATGAACACAATCATGGCGACCGAAAAGTAGTCAAAGGGAGCTATGTCTGGCAGAATATTAACGATGACGCTATCCTTCGCAGAGAACCCCTTGTGTGTCACGTAGAGTGTGATATTGTGAGTGCCCAGTGAAAGTCCATCGAGAGCAAAGGAGATTCCACCATAGGAGATATTTGCCGTACGAACAATATTCCCATCTTCGAAGATGTAGTATGTCGAATCGCTGAAGTCAGGATGTGCATCGAACATTGATACTCGCTTGATCCATGAGATTGATTGGGAGGTGTATCCTTCAGTTAGGTTGAGTATACTTGGACCCCATCGATATATGGAAACATTGCTGCTTGGAATAGATCCTGAATAGCCCATTGTTCCGCCATCGAAAGCAGCTGAATCAATAGAGTCTTCTAATGATGGCCAAATAGTACTACTATCTACTGACGTCGGATGAAACTCCGTATCGTTATCGTGCACTTCCACACGAACACGCCATTGCCCCATATAATGGAAAGTCATATCCCAATCAATATGTTTAGCAGTGACATTGGTTGCCCACAACCACCATCTATTGTTGTCATGATGTCGAATGAAAATATCGTAGATATGATTGTCACCAGCATTGAGGTCTGTCATGCTCCATTCAATGGTCTTGACTGCTCCTGCGCCTGATACAGAAACCTCAGAGATGTGTGGGCGGAAGTAGTTGGTAAAGGTTATCGAATCGTAATGAAAAGAAAGTAGGGTGGCATTCTCCAAGGTTACATCGAATTGGATTGCTACAGTTGCATTCTTTCCAATCATGTGGGTATCGTAGACAACTGTGTGGTTTGCAGATGAGATGGTGATATTGCTACTATCGCCAGTGAGTAGATACAGACTGGATCCTGTAACGTTTTCATTTAGAAGAAGGAATGTTGCATTGAGTATGACATGATCGCCCCATGCAGTATCACCATCATCGATTATGGTAATGCCATCTCGATCTCTTGATGAATAGCTGAGCTGAACCAGTGAATCATAAGTTTCGGTTGTCATCATCGAATCAACTTGATTGGGAACTGATGTGGAGGCTAGCAAAATGACCATTACAAAAAGCAAACTATGTTTCAGTACTCCCATCCAACATTACCTCTATGTGTAGTAGCGAGTACTCTGATTTCATTCTAATCCTAGAACTGACCTAGTTTCCACTCATGTGAAAGACTACTACAAAAATAGGAATAGTCTGCAGAGGATGATTATTTTTCCGATCGTACATGGCTCATATACAACCTTGACAGCTCTAGGTACTGTGCGAGATGCACTTTG
>JBHLQH010000087.1:0-5945 GCA_048884965.1 Candidatus Thorarchaeota archaeon
CAAAGAGTCTTTATTCTCTGCAAAGATCATATTCAGTCCATTGACTGGTCCTCGAATTAGCTGGTTGCTCCGCGTTAACATAACACAGCAATCAGAGCGAGGAGTATCTTCTTGTTCGCAAACGTCTGTGACTTCCTGAAGGACCTGTCTGCTGGCATCATTGAGGATGAAGGAGTTGCCAGAAGGAAGAAAGGCTTCCCTTACCCATACGAATTCAACATTGATTGTAGCTGCCTCGTCTGCTTCCGCTATAGGTGCCATCTCTTGAAAGTGTACTCGGTTCCGCAAGATCTCCCAAACATAATGATAGTTACGATGAGTAAGCGTTTCGAGGAAAACTTGTTCTCGTAGTGGGTGATGGATAAGTAAGAGACCTCTCTTCTCATTTGTTGGGATTGGTTGAGTGAAATAGCTCATGTGATTTCTTTCAATAATCCAAGCTCCTGCACCGGTTGCCGCCCAAACGAGCACATTTGTAGCAGTTATCTGTTCAGTTCTTCTGTTCTCTGAGAGTACATGTTCTCCCCCCAGCCCCAGTTGCGGAATGTGGACAGGAAATGATGCTCTCCGAATAGCTTGTATTGAGTTGCGGTATTCTGCAGGTGATTTGCTAACCCTGGTTGCGATATGCGCATTTATCTTTGATTTCGTATCTGGTTTGATGCAGTCCAATCCCAATAGTCCCGATGTGGCAAGTGTTTGTGCTCCCTTGATATCGTCAATTCTCATATTTTTGAAAAGAGATTCTGAAGGATTCAATAGATCTGGGAAATCCGGAGTCTGTCCCAATGCATTCAGACTCAGCAGTGCATAAGCAGTCTTATTCGGATCTGTGAATGTTGTTGGCAGGAGTGCCTTGTTCATTGCCAGTTGGCGATTGATGAATGCCTCAATCAGCATCCTAAGGTTACTTGGGTCCTTGATTGTAAGTATATTTCCCTCTATTGCTGCGCCAAACAAGTCATCTAGCAGCAATCTCTGAATCCTGTCGAGAGATTCAACTGCATTGATGTTGTCAGCTATCTGGATACTCGTTGAGCCACCACTATTATGTACGCGATATCCTTCAACATCGAGAGAGGTTGAAGCTAATGCTGGCTCCGGCTCTTTTTTCTTATAGAGGCTGAACCTGAAGCCGTCAATATGTGGAATCTCGAAAATCTCGTTATACAGCGACTCAGACTTTAGCATACCACAATCGGAGTCATTTGCTATCTTATGGTCGTTGACTAGGAATGTATTCTTTGAGGATTCCCCTTGCCACAAAAGAGTCCATACATCCTTTGCAGTCTGGTTTACATCTCTCTTTCCTATCTTGAAATCATACTGCTTGTCTGTGAATCGTACAATACTTGCTATCGATTCTCTGCTGACTATCGGAGGTAAGGTTGTATCGCTTCTCTCGTCATCATGGCTCTCTATCAGACATGTCATTACTTTAACGAATCTTCCAACATTCCCATTCTCATAGTCCCTAGATACTATTCCCTTCTCCAAAAGGACGATAGGACTTATCCATCTCTTCTTGATACGATGCTGAATCCTTCTTCTAAGTGTGAACGCTACCTCTTTGTCTATTCGATAGGAGATGATCTCCAACTCCTCTTTTGTGAAAGGAGACTCTATTCCTTTTGGAAATAGGAAGTCAATCTCGGAGATTGGAATAGGGTATTCTAGAATGCTAGTGGGGGCTTGTGTGGACTGCCTCATCTTTGTTTCTATCATTCGTACATAGTTCGTCAGATAGAACAATTTCCAGATGGATATTCCAAAGCTCTTTCTTATGATTCCAATTGGCGTAGACTCATGCGAAAACATACCAAACAACGCTCTTTGAATCCAAGCCCATCTAGGTCTTGAGTTTGGGAGGGTTCCTAGAACCATTCGAAAGTTCTTTCCACCGCTATCCGATTTTAGCTGAACATAGCTGCTATGTCCAAGCAGTTCAGCAATCTTCGCTACATTCTGGTTTATTTTATCCTCGAATTCGCTTGTATCCATTGCCCACAGTATTCTAACTCCCAGATAGATGAACCCTACATAGATGATGAGGCCCAAGATGGGTATTATCACTAAGCTAGTGCTCCCTGATAGAAGCCCGATCCCTGGTACAGGTAATGAGCCCAGATAGTTGCTTATGAAGACAGCAAGGTCTGGATAGACTACGAATGTCACTAGCAAGAAGAGATACACAGCAAAGATCACTTTTCCCTCAAGAAGTGAGTCGCTCATCCATTTACGAAATCTACTATGGTAGGCCATTCCAATCCCTCGCCAACGCGAGCTCATGTCGTGCGAGGTAACTAATTAATCATTAGGGTTCCTTCGCTATACCATTACTTTCTTGTTAGGAACAGATTGAGTGCGAGGATGAGGTGGTCTGTTGCTGGTATGGATTCTCTATTCCTCAGGTGGCCATCACATACAATTTCAGTTAGGAGCGGCGAATCGACATCCACCTTGATGAGCTCTGAGTGCTCAGGTGCATTAATCTCGATATCTTCAGCTAATGCCCGTACTGGCGCATGAATGACACAGGTAGTGTCATGGTTCCTCCCCCATGCTAGCCCCAGCATGGTCAGTTTGTCCTTTTGTAAATCCTTTGAATTTAGTGTGGTTTCTTCAAGCATCTCGCGCATTGAAGTATCAAATGGATTCTCCGGGAGGTAGTTCTCGTTGGCATCCTTTAGTGGGTCGATAAATCCTCCTCCAACTGCATGTAATGTGTTTCCTTGGTCGCTTCCTTTACGTATGCCGAGTATCAGCTTATCATCAGCAGTATGAATCAATGTAGTTTCACTCAAGGGATTGGGGTAATCTCTCTGATTCATGTAGTTTTGGTGTTTCAGAATGAAATGCCATCTATATGTACACAAACTTACCTGTAATTCCAAGTTTTTATCAACCTGTGAGAATCCTTCGAATCTCCAGAGTGGAAGGTCTTGGGCATCCGGAGGTTTGTTGAGCCATTCAGCCTTGACGGCTCTCTTCTGCCCTGGTGTGACTTGAAATGAGTTTGGGACCTTGCTGATTGTAACCTCGCCATTCATCCATTTGCCATCCAGAAGAATCTCCCTAGCTGGGCTCACAATTTCACCTATCCCTATCTTGATTACACTCTATTTAGGATTAGTGGATGTCATTGATTAGTGAGGATAATTGCATTACTCTCAAAAAAGAACACGAGGGCAATCTCCTAGGATTGCCCTAATTCATTCCTTATGTGTATGGTTTCCTAATCGGTGGTACAAGCATGATGATTATGATTAGGATTGCAAAGGTCACAAAATACGCGGCCATTGGGAAGCCCACTAGAATTACAGTAAGTGGTACTGTGATGATATTTATGATGAATGCGTAGAGCCATCCTTCCTTTTTCACTGGCATTAGAAATTTCCAGGATACGAACATAAGCACCACTCCAATGATTAATCCGATTATCGCAATCGGATCTATGAAGATTATCGCAAATAGTGTCATCGCTACTATAAAGATGCCATATCCCATGTTCAACCAAGTGACAATCTTATCTGCCACTTGCTCAATTCCTACTGTTTCTGACAACGAATATATCACCTTCAACGAAATTCTATCAACGCACATCCTGAGCGCGTAGAATTTCGTTCATATGAAAAGAACAACCGGCTCTTTAGTCTACCTAATTCTTGGTTAGAATAGACACTATGAGCCTAGGCTTCAAAAATTTGAAGATAATCTCATAAGAGAACCAAGTTTCGAAAGGCATAATGAATAACACACGCCTACCTTCCTTTTTGTCAAAAGGCTATGACGGCTCTCTTCTGCTCTGGTGTGACTTGAAATGAGTTTGGGACCCTGCTGATTATAACCTGCCTTTCTTCCATTCGCCATCCAAAAGAATCGCTCTTTTCGAGTTCACATTTGCACATACACGCTATTTGATTTGCACTCTATTTAGAAGTGGTGGCTCTCCTAGCAATCAGTGAGGTTTCATCGCCATTTTAAAAGAAATCAATGGGCAATCCATGAGATTGCCCTTGATAGTATCAGGTGTATGGCTTCCTTATCGGTGGAATGATCATGATGATAATGATCAATACTGCAAATGTAATCGGAAATACATTTACTGGGTAATCTATAAAGAGAAATGCCAGTGGTATTGAGATAATATTCAAGATGAAAGCATATAACCATCCTTCATTCTTGTGCGGCGGTTTAAGGAACAACCAAGCTACAATAGCAATAACTGCGCCAAACGCCATTCCAATCACTCCTAAAAGGACATCCCATATGAGCGGGAATGACATCATCATTATGAGAAATACGCCATAGCCGATATTGCAACCAAACACAATCATTGGAGCAATTTTGGCAAATTCTTCTGGATCAAACGACATATTGCAAACACCTACTATGAAATCCCCTCACACATCCATGTTGCGTGCTGAAATTCCTTCCTGAAGGCATTGCAAACTAACATTTGTAAGTATCGTTTCATCTTTTAGCAATCCGAAGACTAGCAAATGAGTACGAAATTGTTCCCAAACACTTGGCTTTAAGAGTCTTAACCAATTCAGAATGCTGGTAATCTGTCTTGAGAGTCTTGCTAACTGGAGCATTTGGTAACGTTGGAGAAAGCACACTACTATCATTATTATCAAAAGGTTATGACATAAGGTGTTTTGATATCGATTCAAAACGAAATAAAGAGAAAGCATCAGACTTGAAATCTCATGGTGATTTTGAGGTTGTCTGGGGTTCAATAACCGAGATGGAGCAATTGCAGCCTGCTTTGATTAATGTTGATGTGATCATCCATTTGGCTGCAATCATTCCTCCGTTAAGCGAAACAAGACCCGATTTCGCAAGGAATGTGAATGTAGGAGGGATGAAGAATCTGCTTAGTGGCGTCTCATTATTTGATAAACCACCCAAGTTGATATTCGCAAGCTCGATCTCCACGCATGGACCGAGATCACCAGATATGCCAGTGTTGACTCCGAATATGCCACAAAAGCCCACGGATAACTATACTCACCACAAAGTGGAATGCGAAACCATGCTTCGTGAAAGCTCGATTCCTTGGACTATTCTGCGCCTGACAGCGATTCCACCTTTGGAGATTAGTACTGATATAGATCCAATGCTCTTCGAGATGCCCTTGAAGCAAAAGATTGAGTTCTGCCACACCCGTGATGTTGGTCTGGCGTTTGCGAACTCCGTTGAAGCAGATACGATTGGAAAGATATTGCTGATTGGTGGTGGACAAAGGTGTCAATTACTCTATTCAGACTTTGTAGGCAGATTATTGGATGCCATGGGAATTGGTATGCTGCCAGAAAATGCGTTCAAGAATCCAAATGGTTCAGATGGATGGTTCTACACCTCATGGATGGATACACGGGAGTCTGAAGATCTACTGAGTTATCAAACACGAACATTCGACGAATACATTGCTAACATGAAGGATAACATTGGTGCCTTGAGACACATCGTACGCCTCTTCAGTCCACTAATCCGAAGAATGCTTCTTAGACAATCCCCATACAGCTAGATGGTATGTTATTATTGATAACCGAGGAGTGTGAGCGACTTTGTTAGGTTCGCTCAACACTACTACACATGAGAATTCCCATATTCTTCAAGATTGAATTCAAGGAATTTCTGGTTCCTCTAGAAGAAAGTGGGTCCTGCTTCATAGACATGCTTTGGCGGTTCTTTCTTTGATGTTTCCTCAGCAGCTAGAATCTCAATGAGCTCGTACTCACTTGAACCAAGACCTAAATCTTCACCATACTTAGTTACAAGATAGGGGTCCTTCATCGGACCGTGAATCATCTGCCAAGGATGAAGATCCTTCCCACCGGAAAGGTTAGCCCTGAGATACATCTCAGGTATATTGCGAACCAACCTCTCATTCAAGCCAGTCTCAGCAATGAGATCCAATGATGCTGTATCAGCGGCTA
>JBHLQH010000088.1:0-5574 GCA_048884965.1 Candidatus Thorarchaeota archaeon
GGGTGACAGGTCTCTAATGAGCTCTCAAACTCACTTAGGTATCTCGGGCTATGAATATCTGCGACAGCTGCTATTCTCACTAGCTCACCTTGTTACTTGGATTCTGTGACTATTGGTCGAAATAAATTCCTATGCTGTCAGCTTGGAACACGTGTTCTAAGTATATGGGAATGACATTGGTTTCAGATTCAACGAAAGTGAAACGAGGACGAAAATTGCGTTGATTGTAACAATCTGTGACCCTGAAACGTGACTCAGCGTTAAATATGCTCTCAAAATTCCTGATACCAGTGGTATATGTGAGATTGTGACAGAGATGATGAAAGAATCGAACGCGGGAAAAAGACGACCCACAGTGAAGGACTTGATAACGAGACCATTTTATCACAGACCTTCAATCTCTCCTGATGGGAAGAAGATAGCGTACACAAAAATCGAGCTGGACCTCAGTTGCAATAGTCTACTAGGGAAGTTGTTTATCTATGATGCAGAATCAAAAGAAACACATCTCGTGTTTGCAGATGGATCTGAGGTAATGTGGATAGACAACAATACATTTGCGGTCAACAGACATGCTCCTTCAGGCAATCCTCGATGGTCTGATGTCAGCATCGTAAGAAAGATGATGGGTGAAGGAGCCAGAATACTTAGTAATCCATCACGAGTTGATTTCTTTTCTCCCTATGCAGACGGTCTGGTTTTTCTAACGAGTAGAGCCACTAATACAGAACGTATTGGTGATTTCGTTCATGTTGAGAACGAAAAACCTCAGAATGGACTTTTCTACATAAGCACTCAACGAACTCTCCAAAAGCAAGAGCTTGAAAGGCTCTACTTTGAGAAAGAGAATCACTCTGGTCCTCTATGTAGATTCGAGATAACTCATGGCTTTGATTCGAAGTATCAAATCACTTCCTTTATGCTCTCACCAACAACGAACTCAATCTACCTCAATTGCCAGCTTGGCGTTGATCTCTATTACGAATACGAAACGATCTGCTTCAAGGTCGAGGTCAATCCCGAAACCATCCTTGACATGGCTGAAGAGACCTCACTTGAGCAGGCTCTCTCTTCCTTGTCGTTCCAGGAACTAGCATTGCCCAAAGGTTTCACAGTGAAGGCTGTATCACCTGATGGAGCGACACTCCTAGTGGGTGGACCCGTGCCCGGAGCTTCTGTACAGCCTCGAGATGACCTTTGGCTTATCTCCGACTCGGATGCATGTTTGACTAGGGATGAAGGTAACCCTTTGCGGAACCTAAAGCTAATCTCAGAGAAGCTCGATCGACAGCCTCAAGACATTCATTGGACGAGGCAGGGCATCTTTGTATCCCATTGGAATGAGAGCAGATGTGTCATTTCAAAACTCCATGAATCCGGTGACTTCGAAACATTCGACCTTGGGAATGTTTCTCCCAAATCCCAATTCAGTATCAATGACAATGGCGACATTGCATTCACAGGTCTATCACCGACCGCAATGCAGGAAGTGTATTATGGTTCTCTTGAGACTGATAATCCAAGAATTGAGCGGATAACTACCAATACAGAGGATTTCGATCACTGGGACCTTGGAACAGTAGAATCCATCAGATGGATCAGTCGAGATGGTGTCGAGATTGAGGGTGTTCTTAGAAAGCCCTCTGATTTCGATCCATCTAAGAAGTATCCTCTAATCCTCTACCCCCATGGCGGACCCAGAGGCAGCTCACCCCTGTCCCTTGTCGATACCGAATATGCACAGCCCGTCAACTCACTAGTCGCAAAGGGAATTCTCGTCCTGCAGCCAAACTACAGAGGAAGTATTGGACGAGGCCGTGATTTTATGAACCTGAATCACGGAAACCTAGGTAGCCATGATCTATGGGATTTGGAATCAGCTATCGACTATCTTATTGATCAAGGATTTGTAGATCCCGATAGGATTGGCAGCATGGGTGGTAGTCAAGGAGGCTATCTCAGCGCGTATCTTGGAATGCATACTGACAGATGTGCAGCAGTTTCAGTCTTTGCAGGAGTAAGTAGCTGGTACTTGTACTACATTGGATCAGATGCTAGGCATACAGTGCATCTTGATGGTACTCCCTTCGAGCCGGAATCCCGAGATGGATATGTCAAGAGTGCTCCAATTGCTGCAATTGAAACTGCGAAAACACCTATGCTCTTGCATCATGGTGCGAATGACGAGCGAATAACCGTGGTCAGCGCTCAAGAAATGTATAGAGCTTTGAAGGACAAAGGAGTTCATACTGAGCTATTTATCCTTCCAGGAAAAGGACATGGTTTCATTCACCCCTGTGAGAACTATGCGATAGGACTGCACATGTATCGCTGGTTCTGTCATTACTTGCTTGGTGAGGAGCTAGACCTTTTCAAAGACGACTTCTAGAGAGATGGTTCAATCGTGAGAATTGTGAAATCTAATCGCTAAATCGTATCCACAGTTCTCACATCTCCCCTCTTTATCCACTGCCTGCATCTGTGAGGTCATTGCGACACGCTCTACACACACCTTGTCGCATCTAGGGCAGATGGTGTCCTCTAGACCCTTTCTTCCAACATTGCCCACATAGACAAACTGTAGCCCCTTGTCCTTTGCCATATCTCTTGCTTCTAGAAGGGCATTCAATGGAGTTGGAGGTTTGGTATATTGATATGCTGGATGATACCGGTTCAAATGCCAAGGTGTCTTCTCACCTGTATTCTCAAGGATCCATACTGCTATCTCCTCAAGACATTCCATTCCGTCACTCAACTCTGGAACGATGAGGGTAGTGAGTTCTACATGAATTCCAAGCTCTATCATATGTAGAATATTATCCAAGACCGGTTGAAGGCTAATCCCACACACCGTTCGAACCTGTGGCTCGCATCCTTTGATATCGACATTTGCTGCATCAAGACCTGCCTCGAACATGAGGTGTAAAGCTTCTTGAGTCATGTAGCCATTGGTCACGATGGTGTTGTACAACCCTGCCTCTCTTGCTAGCTTGAACACCTCGATGTTCCATTCAAGCATCAATGTCGCTGCTTCGCTGAATGAGATTGATGTCCCATGAGATTCCTCGTTCTGTGCGATCCTGATGAATTCGTCAGGACTCAAATAGCGAGCGTTCTGTGGGTTTGGTGCTTGCTTGGATATCCTGAAGTTCTGACAGAACCCACAGGAGGCATTACACCCCCAGCTACCAATCGTGAGCGCGATAGTCCCAGGGGCAAAGTGAAAGAAGGGTTTTTTCTCTATGGGATTGCTATTGATGGATGACACATTTCCATAGACCAACGTCTTGATGGACCCATCAATATTCGTCCTGGTTTCGCAAATCCCTACCCCGTTCTCATGAAGGAGGCATCTATGACCACATGTAAGACATCTTACTCCCCCTTCTTCCTCTCTCTGAAGGAGTCCTTTCCGTATCACTCTGGGGTCCATATTGTCCATTTCGACATCCAATATTCTGACCCAATAGAGATGGATGTAAATTGTTGCTAATAGAATTATCCTCTTGAATCAATATTAGGGGTAATCCCGTCTAAGTGATGGATTGCAGGAACTCAAGGCTACGATCAAAAAGAACGTGCTTATACTTCTCCTCATTCATCATTGGATGATCTGCTCCATCGATGATTAGGATCTCCTTTCTCTCTGATCCAAGTTCTTCATAGATTCTCTTAGGGCTATTCTCCGAAACCATACTGTCCATGGCACCTTGAATGACAAGCGCTGGACATCTCACATTAACCAATGCTTTCTTCATACGTTCTATGCCCTCAAGCATGATGAAGCCAACTGATATTGGCAAGCTCTCATAGCCAATCCAACCTTGATCTTTCAACCATTGAGGTACTGGTGCAGGATATCTCTCTGGAATCGCACGTTTCAGAAGCGGAATCTTGCTCAGTGTAGGAAGCAAAGAGAGCTTTCGCTCCTTCACTGCAAGAGGTGCAGCCCAGGTCACTATACCTGAGATCTCTTTACGCTCAGAGGCAAGAACCAGCGTTAGAAGTCCTCCTGCACTGTGTCCAACGACAAATACTTTCTTGCATGTCGTGAGGAGATGGTCCAGACCATCATGTGCATCCTGACACAGGTTCTCGAATGTTACAGCTTCGAGATCTTCAGATTTTGTCCCATATCCACTAAGAGCTGGCAGCCAGACTGTCATGCCTGTTCTTGAATGAAGAATTTTGGCAAATTCCTTCAAGTCCCACGTCGTTCCTCCTCCACCGCCATGAAGTAGGAGGCATCCAATTTCACTCCCCTCAAGGAACAAAGGTTCAGCTCCCGGAATGAAATCCCTAATCATCCAAATGCACCTCGAAGAATCAGAATAATCAAAGCGTTATACTACTAATGAGTCATTCGGGAACTGATAGATGGAGGTTGCATTCAAATCCTCCTCTGCAGCTCGATCAAGCAGATTTCTTGATGCTGTCATCAGGGACTGTTACTTCAGTCCTGAACGCTACACCTTTGGTCATGATTTCCTTTGGATCTATAACCATGAACGCGAATCGGTATGTTATTGTTGTAGCCGTGCTGGACCAGAAGAAGAACTCGGGCAGTAGGATGAACTCTTCAGCCCACTTCTCACAGAGAGATGTATAGTAGGCTTCTTTGGCCACACGGTCGCATGTCTTCTCTATCTCTTCGTCAAAGGTATATCGATAGACTTCGTCGCCCTTTGTAAGATACTTGAGTCTCTCAATGGCATTATCCAGCTTGGTGTCCTCATCGCTATCATAATCAAAGTCCTCGCGGTGATATTCAAGACCTCGCTCATCCAGATAATCATCAATCCGAACTCTGAAGTTCGTCATTCGCGAATCTATAGTCAAGGAGTTGGGAATGAATTGACGCGTGTGGTCAGATCGAAGAATCCTCGTATAGTTCAAGGTAATCTCAAGAACAAGACCCTCAGTGTCCCCCAATCTGATGTAGTCCCCTACTCTGAATGGTCTTGCGACAAGAAGGTAGATACCACTTACAATATTCGAAAGAGCTCGCGAGAATGCAAGACCTACTGCTGTACCAATGAGGGCTCCTCCTGCAAGGACATAGGTTCGTATCTCATCTCCGAGAATCGACATCAGTGTAAGAAAAGCGACCGCGAAGAAGAAGAGTCTAGTTCCGAAGATGGTACCCCCTATAGCTTCTCGTGGCATCCCGATCTTCTTGAAGGATATCTTGAGTGATCTGATGATAACTAGATATAGGAAATATATCAACACAAAGAACGGCACGGCCGCAATCAAGATTGCATATGATTGTAGACCAAAAGGAGTTAGGAATAGGGTGATATATTCCACGAAGAATTGAAAGATGTCCTGCACGATGCTTCTGCTACCCTCCAAGAGTAATGATTCTAATCCGATGAAACATCGTGATATTCTTTATGATGTGTCATTTCACCCATATTTCTCACTAAATATCCCATTTCCTAAAACCTGTTCTACCTTTGTAGCAATAATTCTAAGTCGCTAAAAAGACTCGTCAAGAATATTGCTATAGTGGTATGGAAATTGCGGAGATGAGGATAGCTTCAACTCTCAATTACAGCTATCCCATTCTCC
>JBHLQH010000089.1:0-5296 GCA_048884965.1 Candidatus Thorarchaeota archaeon
GCATTCATGCCAATCATCACCCTGCTCAAGTTCCATTTCGAGGGTATACTGAAGATGGATGAGAAGAGAATCTCCGAGGCGTGCGAAATTGCATGGAATTCAATTCGAAGATAGGAAAAGAGTCAACATCACGTGAGAAACTCGACAAACTCATCAATTGATCGACGAGGCCGTGGCGCTGGATTCTCGTCAGGCCAACCAATAGATAAAGCTCCAAAGAGCTTCCATTCTTTCTTCAGATGTTTTGTAAAGACCTCCGGTGAATACCAGACATCTCCGATCCAAAGACCTCCGAGTCCTAAATCATGTGCCTTAAGCAATAGATTCTGCACAGCTGCAGCTACACTATGACCCTCTGTGATCCAACCATATTTACCTGCGTTCCAGACCACAATAAGAATTGGTGCGGTGTCCATGATTGCACAGGTATGCAGAGCTGAGCCCATCTCATTCATGCCGATTCTCTTGGAGAGATCCTCAAGTGCAGTTCGGAATTCGATGAGTAAATCATCCTTTGATTGTCCGGTTAATACTGTAAACCGCCATTGCTGAAGGTTCTTGGCTGATGGAGCCCACCTTGCGGCCTCCATTAGTGAAAGCACCATCTCTTCAGGGACTAGACGTTCTTTGAATCTTCGAATGCTTCTTCTTCCTTGGATTGCATCTTCAAGCTCCATTCCAATCAATACTCCTTGCATCGTGAAACAAGTTCTTCCATTTGTTATAGCTGTTTCTCAAAGAACGTGAGTGATAGCCTGTACTCTAGGGAACTGAATCTCAATCAACCCATCGACGCCGATATTGTTTTACTGTATTGCGATCCTTTGTGATAGGGGTTTTGGATCAATGGATATCTACTGGACAGGGCAAATTCGATGCAAAGATGTAAGATGGATTCTAAAGGATGAAGAATATCTCCTGGATGACGCTCTTGAGAAGCTACGAAAAGATGTATGGGAAGACATTCAACGAAACCATCCCGATACCTATGATGGTCATTTGCTCACACTTAGCGGCTTTGAAAACACAAAGAATAGCATGACTCTTCGTATGAACACGATTAGATTCTCTCGCATTCTCACCCTTGAGAAAGTAGGAAAGCGTCTGAAGCCCTATGGTACGATTGGTATGCAACTAATCGTCCTTACACCAGATAAGCAGCACATCCTCATAGGCCAACGGTCAAAAAACTCTATGTACTGCCCCCTATTCTTTAGTGTGCCAGGAGGGATGCTGGAAGTCACAGATGCAAGTGATAGCTTTGAAGATGCATGCCTTCGAGAATTTCATGAGGAAGTCAAATTGGACATAAAAGAGGGTTTGGACCTTGTAGGCATCACGTCAGAGATACATGGATCGGTTGGTGTAGTATTCCTTATTTTGGGAACCGCGAAGGAGCTGTCAGATCTCTCCTCAGCAGTTCAAGGAAATGAAGAATGGGAGGATAGAAGACTAGAGTGGCATTCCATTCAACAGATGGAAAGGATGACTCGCGAGAATAGTCTGGAGGGTGTGGTTTTCGCCAAAGATGATAGAAAGAAGAAGGAGAGAGGAGGACCGAGTGTACTCTGGTAGAGCGAATATGTTCATATTGACTGCTTCTTTCGAGAGGATATAATGAAGAAAGATGCTTCGTGGGAGGAACTGGCTCAATACTATGATGAGAGGGCGTCTGAGTATGATGAAGTCTATGCGGGACAGGGACCTGCATTTCCTAATCCTGAAGCCTACAAAACAGATGTTTCGACAATACAAGAAATCGCATCTCAATTTGGAAAAGGTAGGATGATTGACATCGCCTGTGGGACAGGATTCTGGCTTCCCTATTACGCTGCAAATTGTACTGAGATAACTATGCTGGATCAATCTGAGCGGATGCTGTTACTTGCAGAAGAAAGAGCGAAAAAAGAATTGGTTATTGAGAGATGTAGATTCGTGCAAGGCAATTTCTTTGAGGTAGAACTTGAGATCTCACATTTTGATAGCGCAATCATAGGATTCCTATTGAGCCATCTAACCGATTCGGATACCACACGCTTTCTCTCGAAGCTAAAAGAGATTGTAACTGCTGAGTCTGAACTCATGATTATCGATTCCTCATGGAGTGGGGAAAGACAGCAATATAGAGAGAAAGAAGGACTTCAGAAGCGCAGACTGGATGATGGCCGCGAGTTCTCCATCTTCAAGCGCTACTTCGCGATGGGGGAACTAGACCAGTTGCTCTCATCCTTTGGATTTATTGTCAAACGAAGTTACTTCGGTAGAGCATTCTTGGCGCTTGTTCTTGTGAATTCCTCTCGCACATGTTGACCCCATTATATGAATTCAGAATTTGAATAGGCAGTAGGACAGGTTCTCAACTTCTCATCGCTTTCTAGCATCTTGTATTCGTCCCAGTCTCCGCAATTGGGGCATGGCAGTTTCTCTAATGGATAGCGGTTGTCTATTATGATGCAAAATACCACATTTGCAACACCGATATGCTTCCACATGGGAACATCCATCGATGGTATCAACTTAGGATATTATAACCAGATATCGAAAATCGTATTATCAACTCCTCTGAATCTAGCCCTGGCCCCCACCAAGCACCCTACTCATATCACACCCAAAGAGATCTTTCGGAAAAAAGATTGGTTTTACCTGCAAAGAAGAATATAAGCAGATATTCACAACTGAGTGGAGTTCCTATGTACAATCACATCCGACTCGCTTCAGTAGTATCACTAGTTTTGGCACTCCTTTTTTCCGGAGGGTGCTATAATTCTGTATTAGGTTCATTTCAATTCGTTTCAGCCCAAGATGAACCGTACAACGTGATTCTTATGATTGGAGATGGAATGGGGTGGGAGCATATCGAACTGGGTAAGCTAGTAGAATTTGGTGCTCTCGGAAATCTGTCAATGCAGCAAGCATCCTTACATCTCAATGTGACAACACACAATGCGGACTCTCGCACTACAGACTCAGCGGCTGCTGCAACAGCTATGGCGACTGGCAGAAAGACCGATAACGGCAAGATTTCTGTTCTCCCTGATGGAGAACCCATCGATACGATCCTAGAGATCGCTCAAGCTAATGGAAAATCAACAGGTCTTGTTGCTACAACGCTCCTTCAACATGCTACGCCTGCAGCATTTATGACTCATGTGGAAAACAGGAACAATTACTCCGAGATAACAAGACAGCTAGTTGAGGAGGTAGGAGTAGATGTGCTGCTTGGTGGTGGTCGGGAATACTTCTCAGATTCACAATTGCTAGCAATGGAAGATGCAGGATATTCAATCGTCTACAACCGTTCTGATTTGCTCAGTATTTCATCAGGAAGTCTGCTTGGTCTCTTCGCAGAGCAATATCTTGAGTATGAGGAGCATCGCATCTTTGATACGACACCATCCCTTGCTGAGATGACAAGCAAGTCACTGGAATTGCTTTCTCAAGATTCGGATGGATTCTTTCTAATGGTTGAAGGAAGTAAGATTGACTATGCCGCACATGATCATGACAGAGCTGGAGTAGCGCTTGAGGTCATTGCATTTCATGAAGCAGTTTCAGTAGCAATAGAGTACATGCAAGGTCACAGCAACACAATCCTAATTGTGACTGCGGACCACGAAACAGGAGGCCTGACGATTGCAGGCGATACTCTCTCTGACGACCTACCGAATTCAGCATTGAACGAGGAACAGAGAAGGACACTCCGTACATCTAGAGCAGTGAACATAACTGCCTTCTGGTCAACAACAGCCCACACAAATACTACAGTTCCACTTTTTGCGTTTGGTGATATTTTTGATGAGCAAGTCAATGGAGATGTCATTGATAACACGGACATCTTCTTTGAGATGATCAACTTCTTCTCTAAAGACTCGGCCTTTAGGACTGACTGGAATCCTGAGAATCCTCCAGAATTCTTCACACTGATGATTCTTACAGGATCGGCTATAGTGGCGCTGGTTGTATTAGTGGTTCTATGGCGTAGAAAACAATAGCTGAATTTCCTTTGAGTTCAAGTACGCTTTAGACATAGTGAGGGATGATTGCTCTGATATTAATTCAGAAAAGTGAATGAATTCCTAAGGAGAAAGAAATTCATTTGGTATTCTACTGATATGATAAAATAATTATAGAAGTAAATTGATTCATACAGGTTTCTAACCAAGGGAGGTGTTTGTGTGGAAACATGTATGATGATAGAGTGGGACACTCCGAAAGATGAAAAACGTTGGAAGGAATACTGGGATATTTCCAAGAAGACCTTACCATACATTGAGAAGATGAAGCAGGACGAGGTCATAAAGAACTACAGCTTTTGGTATGATAATACGGGCCACGTTGTCTTTCTATTATTCTTTGAAGACGAATATAAATTCGTAAAAACTATGGGGAGATGCTGAGTTTCAGAAGCTATCAAGTACTGCTACCAACTTCTTTGATAATCCTCGAGTTCGAATTATGCGACCTTCAACGACAAGTCCATCATAGAAGCAGATAGAAGATTAAAAAGAAGGGGGAAACTCTTTTGACATAGAGAGAGTTTTGTCAGATCGTGAGTTCGAAATTGAAAGAAGATGTGGTAAATACAGATGAAGGGGACGAATGTGAATCTGAGGATTTACGATTAACGGATAGAGAAGCCAAAATTGTGGTTTCAGCTATGATTTTTTCATTCATTGGTTTTATTTGGATAATGAATAGAATTCAATCTGCAATATTCTCAGAATTTGGACCATCGCCAGCTGATTTTGCCCCTGAAGATGTTTGGATTATGATTTTGGGTGTATTTGTTGGAATGATGGTGGGCGTCTGGTTTGGAGTTGGCTTGCTATTGGGCACCAAAATCACACCTAATTGGTCAACCAATGCGAAACGAATCATTGTTGTAGGCAGCGTATTCATGCTTCTGGGAGCGTCACTTCTTGATATCATCCTAGATTTCTGGATTGGAATGATTGTAATCATCGTAGGTGTTGTAATGGTGTTTATACCTGCAGTTCATCAAAGAATTGTGAAAGGTATAATTGACGAGAATGAATTAGTATAATTAAGCGAGAAAGCAAGAAGGAGAACTTGCCAGCTCTCCTTTGAATTCTAATAGCATTAGATGGAGCTGCAAACACGACGGACATTACCTAACATGATTCCTAGAGTGAATCAATGATTTTCATGGAGCCCAAGAATAGATCAGAATTGTATATCGATTCTCAAATCCGAGGTGAGAATATAGGTTGTAGGCAGAAGTGTTGCCAGTACTCACTGTAAGCCATACTCGGTATTGGTCTTCAGGGATTCTATG
>JBHLQH010000090.1:0-5010 GCA_048884965.1 Candidatus Thorarchaeota archaeon
TCAAGAAGGACTACCAGAAGGTCCACTATGCTTTTGACACTGAGACAGAAGCATACGCACATCTTCGTTTCAAGTAAAACCCGTCAAAAGGCGGGTTCCCCACACGGGAGATAACATCATGGATTTAGAAGAATCTCAAAGTCTCATTAGACGTATTTACTTTGAGCGGGATCAGAATAGAGGAATTGATAGAACACTCCTGAGAACCTTTCAGGAGTTAGCAGAATTGAGTGATGCGATTAGCAAAAAAAAACCTATTGCAGATATCGAGGATGAGATGGCTGATGTTTTTGCTTGGGTAATATCTATTGCTAACCTATTAGAAATGAACCTTGGAGAAGTATTGTTCAAGAAATATAACAACAGTTGTTCCCGATGCAGAGAAACTCCATGCCTTTGTGATGATAGCAGATAGGCGCATCAGAATTCATCGATTTCTCTCATCATATCCACAATACCATACATGAGAAAATATTATGGGCTTATAGGATGAAGTGATACATGAACTTATGTTAACAACCAATCGAATTGAATACAGAGCCAACAAATCAAACTAGTAACGAATATAAGGAACGTGTTAGACTTATGCCCCAAGTGGATGAAGGTGAGTGGTTGATGGAGGAAGAGATTCGTGACATCCTTAGGGCATCTAAAGAATTCCTCATGGATTTGATAGATCGCGTTGATGTTCTTGTACCCATTCAACGCAAGGGTATTAGGACACTTCAACTTCTGTTTGACGATGATGAGATTGACATTCCAATTGTCTACAAAAACTCGTTACTGTTGGAATTAGAGAAATATGCAGATAAGAGAGTTCTATTGGTCGATGATGTTGTCGTCAGAGGGAAAAGACTCCGAAGAGATAAGCAGTGTGTAGTTGAAGCATCTAAAAAGAAGAGGGTGCATAACCTTACGGTTCTCTCTACTGCTCTTCTCATTCATGAGGACTTGGAGGACCAATCTCATATAGACTATCTTCCTGATATGGCTCTAAGAGTAACTGATGATCTTATTGATATCTTTCATGAGTATATCATAAGCGAAACTATGAAACTGGGAATCCCCTTAGATGTGGATCACCCTGTCATTATCCTAAGGCTAAAAGCGACATCGACGGAGGAAAGTGTGCTTCTCAAACTCTCGGAGTTGGGAAACCTGTACCGAATATCTACAATCTATGATGGTAAAATCTCAAGACTCACGCTGGAATGGTCACCACGAGAATCCATGTTTCAGAAGAAGGCTCTTCCAGAGATATTCAATGAAGGAGTCTGTAAGATCAGGATTAATTTTGTCAATGATACTATGTACATCTTCCCGGTGTTCTATCCTGCAGTTCGTGTGCCTAAGAATCCCAGAGTCTGTGATAAGAAAACGGAATGGAACCAAACATCCCTCTGTGGAACCAAATCACTCCAAGGTCTAAATCCGGATCTCCGTAAGAAGATCTGCTTCGATTGCACCGCTCTAAATACCTCTCTTTCAATACTAGAGGACTTCTTGGCTTTGTCCACACATAATCAATCAGATGGAACCACTTTGTCCCAAATGGTGGACTATGTTGGATTGATGCATGAATCCACCAAAGACCAGAGAAATATGCTATCACATACTCGACACCCATGTGCTCCAATTCGATATCTCGATCCATCTATTCAGGGTTTGATAGATAAACGGCTAAGATCTCTTTTCTACCATGATACGAATTCTGAACTTTTCCAGGAGATTCTAAAAAGGTCTCTTGAAAGAATTTGTAGTGAAAGGTACTTTGTTGCATCTGAAACTGCAAAGGAGATACCCGGACTGTCACTTGAGATGGCTACCTCATTTAGAGTAGCGAGCGCCATTACCAGAACAAGCAAGTCAGGAAAAAGAGATGAATTGGGAACTCCACTAGGTGTTTCATTTTCCGAGCTGATAAGTATGTTCAAAGATATCGATGAGCCAGACGACATTAGTCGAAGCCTAGATATCCTTTTGGATAGTGGGATAGTCAGACCCCGTCAGAAAGAGGTTTGTCTATCAGAGAGTAACTTGGTTGTTGTGCGGAGCTATATACCAGCTGGTGAGATTCTTGGAAACTCACTCTTGGATATTTTTGATTTCTTCTTGGAAACTAAGACGAAAGATGAACACGATCTCCTAGACGACAATTCAGAGCTCTTCTATTGTAGTGAAGATTCTGAATTTGATATCAACATCTATTGATTTCTAGGAGGTAGATTTTTGGGCAATCCACAAAGGGACTTCCATAAGGCAATGGCAATGATTGGATTTCTTCTTGCAGGAGTCCATTCAATTGTTGGAGAAGAGCTTGGTAAGGTCGAGGTGGCAAAGCTACTAGCAAATCTGGCTATTGACGACGAAGCAATCAAGGCATTAGATTGGAGGGCACATCATCATGGTCCTGTTCCAGTGATGAAATACAATGTAGACCAATATGGATATCATGAAAGATTGGAATCTATAATGAATTTTGGCCCGAATCATGATATTTGGTCCGTTCGAAAGCCAAGTAATGATCATTGGTATCTGACTCCCTCTTCTTTCGACTCTCTTTTCCAGAAGTACCGACAATTAAAGAAGACTCCTCGGGGACTGAAAGGTTATGAAAGGGCCCTCGCAAAACTGAACCGAACTAAAATAATCGAAATGTTCGAACTCGGAAGAATCTACGGTCATATTATCAATGGTGAGTTCTGGGCAGGAACCAAGGTGGAGAAAGGTGGGCGAAACCTGAATGTATTGTGTCTGCAAAGATCTGTCAATATCCTTAGTACATGTTTACGGTACAATCTCAATAATTTCACAGAGCACTTTGGAACAATCATAGACCGATTGGAGCATAACCTGAATGTATTTGATCTTACTGATAAGGAAGCACTCTTCATGGGAAAGTCCGCCAGCTCTTTCAATTCCAAGATTAGAGCAGCGAAGAACACGAATTTTTCTACCATGCTAAGAAATTGGTTAGAGCAAATTGCCAACGGCCAAGCAAGTGATTCTCTTCGTCCAATTGCAGATGATATTCTAGATAACTATAATCATAATGAAGTCCATAATCCGTTGGATATGGAACTCAAAGGGTTACTATGTCTTGGTGAGTTATTGAAAAGAGTGTGGCAGTATATCGTTCAGACGATGTCGCACGTCTTGGAACTATACTACGAACTTGGCGACAAAGACACACTTGAACATTACCAGAAATCTGTAGCTGGGCTCAATCGAGCACTGGAAACTGCCTCTCAGGAGTTGAAAAGTTATGGAATTCCAGTTGAGGAGCGTCACTTCTCATCCTCAAGAGTTGCATTCTCTGATGATAAGAATGTCGTACTGGACTCGTATAGAGCTCTCTATACCTTGCTTATTCACATTGATGAATCAATACCTCGAAAGAAAAGGACTCCTGAGAATTGGATTCGTGCTCTTTACGATAAAATCGCCTATAGAACAAATATATCTCAAAGCGATGTACAAAAAGCAAGAAATGAGTTCATTAGTACTGATAAGGACAATCTGGAAACGTATAGAAATTCTGTTATATTCGAGGATCATATCTACAAAACGGGAACTAGTCTCCTCTCAATGTTTGGAGGGAAATTCGGAATTCGCGCACAATTCGTGAAACAGCAACTGGATTTCGAGTACCAAAAGGGATTTGCAGAATGGCTTCATAATGCAGATGTTAGAATTGGAGCAATAATTGCATTGAAAGAGATCTCCAATGAAGAGATTCTTATCTCGAAAAAGATTGAAGCGACATTTGGGGTCAATATCAAACTGCTAGGAAAGAAGGAACTTGATAGAGCGTCCTATCTGAGATTCCCTCGGGATTTATTGATACCTCCAGAGCTAGCAGTACGAAGAACTCTTCAAAAAGTAATTCAGATAACATACCAAAAGGTTCTGAAGGAACAAAGCGAGGAAACTTTGAGAAATGAGTACATCGAGTCAATGGTGACTTCGGAGTTATATGGGGTAGTCAAAGAACTAATAGAATCTCCACAAGATGACATCTCTAAGCATAGGTATCTTGAGCTTTGCCAACTCTCCGAAGAAAATGTTGCTGAAAAGGATTACAACAGACATGACAGATATCATATGTTGAATGTGACGCAAACAGCGCTTCAGATTCTACAGGTGCTGAAAGACGATATATCTTGGTTATGGGCAAACCATGTTCTGTCGAAGGATTCACAAACTGCGAATAATTGTACGATGCTTGCTGGAATGTGGCACGATGTAGGTATTGCATTTGGCCGTTCAGATCATGCAGCAACTTCAGCAAAGGAATCTGAACCGTATATTCGCAAGATACTTGCCGCTTCTGGACGCACCGCCGCCTCGATTGAGGATGACTGGAAGATAATCAAAGAAATGATAGCGGATCATTCCGAACCTGATGATGATGATATTACATCGCCTCTTCATGTTGGAATACTCAGACTTGCAGATGTACTTGATACGAAGTATGATAGATTGAGTCCTACTGTTCTAGATAGATACAGCAGTAATGCAGATAGTCTCATTAACCTGATCAAGAATGGACAACTATTCGAGCATTTCTTAGCTTTGATGCTTATTGAAGAGGTTTCAATTCAAGCGGATATAAACAAAATAAATATCATTCTTTCAATTGGAGACAACAGAGACCTCCTTAGTCGAAAGGATTTGGAACAACTCTCTTGGGTAGCCGTTGGACTCTCGCATTACAATCGGTACATAGATGTCATTCGTCCGAAAATTGACAAGCTCGGAATCCTTCACTCTTCTGTTAATATCATTAGCATAGATTCTGAGGGAAAAAGCGAAGTGCTGAGAGCTAGTTGCGATTATGATGCCAAAAAAGGCATCTCATAACTGCATCGGGAATGAATTCGCAAGAAACGTGTAGACCGAATGGAAGATAATAGGATACAAGATTTGTCTGGTCAAAAGGATTAAAAGCTCAGTCAATTGAGTGAAGTCAGCCCTAGGAGGCAGACATTATGCCGAAGACCGCAAAGA
>JBHLQH010000091.1:0-5001 GCA_048884965.1 Candidatus Thorarchaeota archaeon
ATCCAGATCTGTCCTATGTGAAGACCCTTCTCCTTCAACCAGATTCCCATCACGAATCTCTCTCGTGCTTCCCACTCGGCTGCATGTTCTCTAGCATTTATCTCAGCATCCTCTTCTGTTCTCAAATCTGTAGCTTCATCGACCTCTTCTTTGAGCAGTTCCCGATTGTTGTTTCTCTCAAGGAGATCAAAGATATGCTTCCCATCTCCTCTCTCGTATCTCTTGACGACTAACCTGTCTGTTTCGAATTCGGTCGGTAGGTCTAGCAGAAGTTTGTGCAATTGAATCGACTCCAATAGTAGTATTGCTGTATGAGTTTCCTAAAAGTCCCATCATTGCGTCATCAGTCTTCCTTTTACCATTTTTAGTTCAGAGTTGGCGACTGAACTGATATGTTTCAAGCGTGGAAGGTCAAGATTACAGTTATGAAAATCTTCAGCCCAGAGGATGTGTTTGGGCATGACCTGTATCTCCCATCTGGTCAGAAGATCAACAAGTGCAGCCTCTTCAAAGAGGGTGACGTATTCATCGTTGATAGTGTGATGCAACAACCAGAGGGATTCTGCGGATGGGCTTGGCGGGATCTCTACAAGGATGTTGCAGTGTTATTCTTCGGTGGCAACTTCGCTATGGGCACAGGTATCCAATACACCTCATGCACGGATGGGAAGAAACCAGTATGTTTCAAGCTAGAGCGCTTGGATAATGATCCTGTGACATCAGGGTATTAGGAACTACAATATCAATACGACAGTTTCAGGAAGTTACCACACGTAATGACTTTCTTGAAGTCATAGAACTTGATGAAAGAGTCTACAAACGCAATCACATTGACTATATCTGTCCGCTCAAGGTACTCGTCCTCCTCACTTCGAGGAATCAGATACTCGTATTCGTACTTGTAGAGATAGAATCTGCCGCAAGTTGGGCATCGCAACACGCAATTCTTGTAGTATGCGAATCGAATGACTGTTTCCAGCTTGGAAGTATATGCATCAAGAGACTCTCCGACAGTCATATCAGCTGCTGCAGTATCAGGTATCTCACTGCATATTTCGCAACTAGCTAGATCAATGCTAGGGGGATTATCAGGTCGACTGTCAACCCACTGAGATATCACCTGTCGAGAGAATGGGACAATCTCTATCGATTCGATTCGTTCCTCAAAGAGTCTACTCGCTCTTTCGTAGTCTTCTCTACTCTGCCCTGTCGAGAGGATTGTGAGAATCTCATCATCTATCGGAGTATATTCCTTCATCTCATAGTGGTCCTTGAGCATATCATATGCGTAGGTCCTGAGCCTTTTGCTTTCATCCTTCATAGTGTCGAATAGAATAGTAAGGTAGAGTTGATGTCTATCCTCGTTCTCAAATTCCTTGTCATAGAGTGGATAGAGAGTGCTCAAAGCCTCCATCCTGACATCCTCAATCTCATCAGACTTCAGAATCTCTTGGATATATTCTAGGACGGGTGAGTCCTTGTTCATCCATATCAAGGTCTTAGCATACTTTACTTTCATAGCATGAACTGTTTCCTTCTCGAACAGACCAATCACAAAATCATATGATTCAGCAGTTCTAAGCTCACCCAATCCCCACAACCACCTTCTGTCAAATGATCTATCCAGTGCAGCCATTAGCCTACCTTGAGCTATCTGTTTCTCCTCCTCACTCAAGGCATCTATTATCCATGGATCTATCATATGATAGAGGAGCTTGCTGGTATTGTCCTCCATCTGGAACATATAGTGTTCAAAACGCTCGAATGCTTTCGACCTAGCTGGTTCTGTCAGTGTATTCGCCCAAGCACCATTGACTCGAGTATAACAAAAAGGAATCTCAGATGTTGTTCGCTGATTCTTCTTGGTTCGATTCTTCTCTTTTCGTAGCCTTGATATCTGAATTTGAGTATACTGTTATCGTGTCATTGGGGGTGTTTTCATGAAGATTTCAGTTCTAATTGGAATCGGTATTCTCTTATCGATTCTTGTCCTACCTGCTCTGGTTTCCTCCGAATCAAGCAATTTGGGGGGCGATGGACCGCAGCGCCTTTCTCTTCCTGCCAACTACTCTCCTCATAGCTCTATCATCATTCAGAGTGATGAGGACTTTGCCGCTCAGGGTTGGGCAGGGAGTGGAACCGTTGAGGATCCCTATCGCCTATCTGGCTTCGAATTCACAACTGATGCTACTGCCATTGAGATATCCGGAACCTTAGCGCACTTTGTAATCTCGGACTGCTATTTCTCTGCGATTTCAGATCCGTTTGCTGGACAAGGCATCAAATTTAGTCGGTTGCAGAATGGCATTGTGAACAACTGTATCTTCACTTACATTAATGGTGGAATTATGCTCGAGTATGCTGATGTATGTGTCGTGAACAATTGCACAGTGAACGAATCCAATATTCCTTTGACTGTCTATGAGTCCGACAGGTGTCTTATCTCCGACAACAGCATTGCAGGAATGGTCATGGTATACGATTCTGATGACTGCTTTCTCATTGGGAACGAGCAAACGCAATACGGTATTAGTGAGGACAGTGTGGGCTTTGAACTGATGTGGTCTGATAGATGTACGCTTGCCAACAACTCCTTTAGTAGGAATACCTATGGGCTTTGGATGAGTTGCTGCCTCGATCTGCAAGTCGAGAATAATACCTTCGTTGAGAACGGTTTGGTCCTTAATGGGCCAGAGGTGGCGCACTATGTCATTGAGGAATCCGACAACATGGTCAATGGTCTCCCTTTAGGCTATTTCTCCTTCGAAACAGAGCGGTCGATCGACGCATCTGAGTTCGGACAGCTTATCCTTGTGGAGTGTAGTGATGTGCTTGTCGAGAACGGACACATCCAGAATGCGACTACAGGAGTTCTGATTGCCTTTTGTGGCAGGTGCAATATATCAAGCATGACACTAGAGGACAACAACTTCGGGATTTCCTTCGAGCACACGGTCGATTCTCAAGTGCGTGCCAGTTGGATGATCAATAACCGTTATGGTGTCTTTCTAAGCGAGCTTTCTCAGGAGATCTCTATCATCAATAACACGATCTGTGATAACGATCAGGGAATAAGCTTCGCTAGTGCAAGTGCGTGTACTGTTCTTGACAATGTCCTCGTTGACAACGAGCAGCTTGGGCTAGGGGTAGGAGGCTCCGGGAGTACCATCTGTTACAACACCTTTGGAAGGAACGGACAGAATGCCGTGGACCAAGGCTATGGCAATCTCTGGGACAACGAGGTAGACTGTGGAAACTTCTGGGACGATGCGGTCCTTGGGGCTGTCTATGTGATTCCTGGCGAGGCAGGGAGCGTTGACAGATATCCCAACGGCACCGCGGGTACGTATACCCCAGCGATCACCACTAATCCTGTCTGGATTGGCAACAACACACTCTTTACCATCCCTCTAGAGCTCTTGGTCGTCGCAGGCGCAAGTGTAGGAACAGTAATCATTGTCGCTGTAATCGTACATACCCGGCAAGGGAAGATTGGATAGGGCTCGCGATCCTAGTAGAGATGGGGAATGAGTCTCTTGGTACGTGCCATATATTCCTCATAGTCCTTGCCAATCTCTACTTTGAGAGTCTCTTCCTCGATATCCATCCGTTTCATGAAGACCCACAGATAGACGGCGGAGAATAGAATCATGCCAAAATAGCTGCGAAAAGTTAGACCAATTCCAACACGTCCTAAGAGGGCCCCTGAGTAGAGTGGATGACGAATATGCTTGTAGATGCCATCGCTAAGGAGTTGATGATCTCCCTTTATCGCAGTGGTCCCATCGCCATATCTCCCAAGCCGAATTCTACTCGTCAAGACAACTGCACCCCCCACCATATAGACGATAATGCCGATGTATGAGATAATCTGAGTATCAAGAGTGGGGAGATAAATAGAGGTGAGGAAGAGATTCTCATAGAATAGAATGCCTAAGATGAACGGATGCAATAGCAATAGAATACCTACTATCTTTGTTGTTGTGTCCGCATCTTCTAGTGGTGTTGAAGGACGTATCATTATATCTGCAAAAGCGACGAGTTGGTCTAGAACGATAATAGTCAGGGTGATCAAATCAAGGTAGATGCTGTTCGCAAGAATCAGGAGACAGATGTTATAGTATGTCAGATATACTAGAGCTTTCACGAATTTCTTTATCAAAGCATCTGACCCTCAAATTCATCTATCTCGAACCTGAATAAATGTTTGCTGAGTTTTACTCCACAATTCCTTTAGCCATTCGACATCAAACAACGATTCAGGCACTGGGCCAGTAGCTTAGACTGGAAGTATGCCAATAGATCCGAATTCGCTACTGGGTTTCCTAATTCTCTGCGTATCTTATGACCGACTCTGTTGAGATTCTACTGATTCTTTCTGATGAGTCTGAGGTTGAGTAGGATGACAGTTATCAGAACAAAGGGTGCAGTGAGAGGAGTCAGCAAGGTTGTTGGTGAAATTGAAACCAGCGCAAGTACAAGGACACATGCGCAAAAAGCAAGAGGTATTCCAAGAACCATGGCGACTCCCAATCTCTCATTGTAGGTCATATCTGGGTATCGATTGACCACTAATGATACTAATCCCCCAATGACACATGCAACTGGTAGGATGATCGCTAGTATCACATACAAGAAGATTACAGCCATGAGCATTGATTCACAAACTCTGATATGAAGCATGTTGTGTGAGTGCTTCACCATTGACCTTTGATACATGAATAATGGTTTTTCACATGTAGGACTGGATAGTTTCACTCCACAATTCTTTTAACCGTTCGAGAGCGAACAACGAACCACGCATTGGGCCGGTAGATCAGCCCGGTTGGTCCGTTCATTCGTGTGCGGTCCAGGGTCAGATCGCCTCCTTGGCAACTGCGACGCACTTCGCGTGCGACCAAAGTGGAGGAGGTCCCGAGTTCAAATCTCGGCCGGTCCACCACTACTTCTCAAACACCAGACAGTAAAAGTGATTGTACCCAAATAGCTCAAAGCATGATT
>JBHLQH010000092.1:0-4993 GCA_048884965.1 Candidatus Thorarchaeota archaeon
CATTTCAGCGCACTTTGAGTACTTGAAGGAGTTGCATGGCTCAGGCAAGGTCTTGATGGCAGGGAGATTCTCAGATGTCTTGATTGGACTTGTTATGGTCACAGTGAGAGATAGAGCAGAGGCAATGGAAATTATGCAGAAAGACCCTGCAATCAAAGCAAAGGTCTTCCATGGCGAACTGTACAAGTGGAGAATAGCTCTCGATCCTATTCCGTAAAACCCTAGCAGGTGAAGACCCACTCGTTCTCATTGACATATTTGTATGCTTGATACGCCGCATTCACGCCTTCGCCAACACCTGTGATGGCTTGTTTGAACTCTGAATCGACTACATCGCCTGCTGCAAATATCCCATCTACATTCGTCCGGCTTGAGCGATCAATCATAATCTCGCCTTTTTCGTTCAGCTTAACTCCCAGCTTCTTTGCTAGTTCAGAATGGGGGATACCACCAATTGCGACAAAGATTCCGTCCAAGGATAGTGTGTCAGAACCATTGTGAGGACGATCCAGCTTCACTGCTGTTACGCGATCGGTCCCTATTACCTCAGTGACATTCGTCTGGGAAATAATCTCGATCTTTGCTTCTTTCTCAATCCGTCGAGCGTTTATTGGTTCAGGGCGGATCTTTTCTCGTCTGTATATAATGTAGACCTTGGAACAGTACTTTGCAAGAAGGAGCGCTTCCTTTGCTGCACTGTCTGAACCACCAACTACAGCAACCACTTTGTCTTTGAATAGGGGCGCGTCGCATAAAGCACAATAGCTCACACCCTTGTTGCGAAGCTCATCATGACCTGGTACTTCGAGCTCTCGCTCCTTCATCCCTGTAGCAAAGAGGATTGACTTAGCCAAGAATGTCTTCTTATCCGAAACGACATAGTAGAATCCCTGTTCATCTTTAAAGACATCAATAATAGTACCAGTTTCAATGTGGACAGGATATGCTTCCGCATGTGCCCTTAGATTTCCAGCAAGCTCCTGACCAGTCAGCTGTTTGAAACCAGGATAATTAGCTACATCATCAGTGAGGGTGATTGTACCGCCTTCAACATCACCTATGACAGCACAAGATAAATCCAGACGGGCTGCATACATGGCAGCTCCATAGCCGGTAACACCCGCTCCAATGATAATCAGATCATACATTTTCCTTAAACCCCCAATGACCTCTTCAACCGACGTTCTGTCCTTCGATCGAATCCAACGAAAATTTCAGCGTCAACAATGGTCAACGGAATCCCCTTTTGCTGGGATTTCTCAAAGACCTCCTCTATCGTTTCAGGATTTGCGAGCACGCACTTCTCCTCATAATCCACTCCCGACTCTTGGAGGAACTTCTTGAGGTTCTCAGAGTGCGGACATTTGGGTGCAGTGTAAATCGTGGCTTTGACCATAGTAACGTCCTCCGAGTACATCATCATACTATGACCTACCAAGAGAATTCATTACACATATAGATTTTGACAGGTGCGGAATCATTAAGAGCCACAACCATCTTGTACGGCTTCACCAACTCTTATGGATAACACACTTTCAGCTGGATGATGAAAATGACAGAAAGACGAGCAATCCCAAATGTGGAAGTCGGATATGGTACTTCCAAGGGTAGCGAGTCATTTCAAGTAGGTGTTGAAGCAGCCTCATCCGCTGTTGAAGCCTTCGAAGAGCATCCTTTGGCTCTGATGCTCGTTCATGTAAAAGGAACGCATGATGTATCCAGTGTGCTAGATGGAATAACCACAGTGACTGAAGATGCTCCGGTCATTGGCATTACATCAAAGAGAAGTGATGAATCAGACCTTGTGGAAGTAAGCGCCATAGCAATAGGAACACCATTTCTTACGGTATCTGTAGGGATGGGGTCCTGCAAAACGGGTGACGTTGAGACCGCAGCAAAAGAAGCAATGGCATCGGAAGAGATGGATAACTATTTTGGAGAGAATAGTCAGCAGTATTGGAAAGAGCTTGTAAGCATTGGAAAATCAGCCGTAGGAATACTACTCTGTACAGGGGAATTTGGAAATGGCGATCTAGAAGTTGAGAAGGCACTAACACTTCTTCGTGAAAATTCAGATGGACAGATTCCATTTATCGGAGGAAGACTTCTTTTTGTATCAGGTAAGGGTGCAGCCAACCTCATCTACTATGATGAGTCATATGAAGATGCACTATTACTACTAGTATTGGAAACGAATCTAAGGATTGGAATTGGCACTGCAGATGGACTCTCGTCGACCCCAATATCGATGCTTGTCACAAAGGCAGATCAAAAGGAAATCATTGAATTGGATGGGATTCCGGCAAGAGAACGACTTGCACAACTTGAAGAACCCAACATAATGCTAGGCATTGTAGATAATCTGAATTGTTTTCGGAACATCATTTTCGAAGAGCATCCGAATAGCGCATCCCTAAGAGTATCGACCTCTCAACCAATTGGAACTAGGCTGACTGTGGTCAAAGCGGAAGGAAACGATCTAGTAGAAGCCGGAGATGAGGCATTCAGAAAGTCTGTAATTCGAGGTAACATCGAACAGCCTGTTCTAGGAATCATTTTCTCTAGTATCTTTAGAAGAGAATTGTTGTCAAATTCTGTCTTTGATGAGCTAAAGCAATCTCTAAGCCTTAGAGAAGGATTGAGAATTGTGGGGTTCGATACAGATCTGGAGATAGGATTAACAGATGAAGGATTGAACCGGATAAATAAGAGAACCGTCTCAGTCCTCGTTCTAGGAAGTGACTTGTCTTATGCAGCTGAAGTAGCAATGGAGAATAAAGAACTAGTAAGCAAGCTACAACGTGCAGAAGCAAGTCAAAGAGCCCTCCTCGATCTAATGCCCGATGCAATACTTGCAACAGATACGAAGCTACAGATCACACATTGGAATCCGAAGGTACGTGAGCTATTAGGACATGAAAGAGAGGCTGTGATGGGACTCAATGTCACAAGAATTCTACATCCTCGCCTCCGCTGGACTCTTGAGAATGCTGCGAAGGAGCTGAGGGAGGAAGCGGTCTCTGGCTTCAAGACATTTGAGGCAGAGGTCATTAGATTGGATAATACTCTGGTACCTGTCGAAGTAACTGTTTCTTTCAATCCGCTCCAAGAACGATACTGCTATGTGATAGCCATACATGACATCACCGAATACAAGAGCGCACAATCCGTCTTGGATAGAGAAAGGAATGCATACAGGATTATTGCTGAAGCAGCTCTTGATGCATCCTCTGTCGAGGATCTATGTCAGGAAATCCTTCAAGGCATTCTTGAAACCTTGATGTATGATATAGGAACAGTTAGACTATACAATCAGGATCGAAACAGTCTCATTCTCACAGCAAGTCTTGGTATGAAGAATGATGACTTGGTTGCTGAACTACCCGTTCGTCCTTTTGAAGAAACAGGTTTTCTTACTACTGAAACTGCATTTTCCAAGACTTCGATATTCGCACCGGATGTAAAAGCTGATCCTAGTCTTCTTGGCAAAGGAGCCCGTATGGAAGCAATGGGCGTTGAAGCGATCGTGATGTATCCGCTGACTGGTTCCACAGGAATACTACTCGGTGTATTGAACCTCGCATCGTATACAAAGAAGGAGGATACAACTGAATCGAAGACATTCTTTGAGGTCTTAGCAGGCATGTTTGCTACTGTTCTTGAAAGAAGAATGACTCAGGTAGCACTCGCTGAAAGCGAAATGAAATACAGAACAGTCCTACAATCAATGCGAGACATTGTCTTTGTCTTTGATGAAGAAGATCGATATACGGAATGTTATACAGATGATCTCTCTCTACTATTACAGCCGCCAGCAGAACTCCTTGGGCGGCATGTTTCGGAGGTTGTTCCTGCAAAGGTTGCATCGGACATTCTTCGAGCCTTAAAGAAGGTACGAGAAACAGAGATGCCTGTGACGCTTGATTATGCCTTAGAGATTGATGGCAAGATGATGTGGTTCTCTGCAAACATGGCACTCCACGAAGATGGAAAAAGTATCGTATCGGTTTCTCGAGATATCACGGCACGAAAGATTGCTGAGACAACTCTTGCAAAGAGAATGGAATATGAGAAGGCTCTTGCAGACATCTCTCAATCCCTCCTGATGAGTAATAATCTTTCAGCTGAAGCATTTCAATCAGCACTATCGATACTGCAAAGCGTATCGGTGTCAAATAGGGTGTATCTCTTTGAGAACATTGTAAACTCCGACGAAGAGCTTTGTATGAGGCTTGTGAGTGAGGTAGCAGGAAAAGATGTGTCAAGAGAGGGCGAGGACATTGGACAATTCATCACTCCATACAGCGTAGGATACAAGCGTTGGGAGAAGGAACTCTCCAACGGTAGAATCATCATGGGCAAATCAAAGAGCTTCCCAGATGAGGAAAGGTTCCGTCTTGAGAGTCTGAATGTGAAATCAGTACTCGTTCTACCCCTATGGGTTCAATCAAAATGGTATGGATTCATTGGATTCGATGACACAGATACAGAACGAGATTGGACAGACGATGATGTTAGATTACTGAGAACCGCATCCGAGATGTTTTCAACCTACATCTCGAGGGTTTCGATAGAGAATGAATTGCGCTCGTCTTTGAGAGACCTCGAGCTTTACTCATCCATACTGAGGCATGACTTTGCAAATGATGTAATGGTCATTATGAATCAGATCGAAGCAGGCGAGATCCTAGGTATTGATGAGAAACGCACCAAGGAGATAATCGAAGCTACGAAAAGGTCAACAGAACGTATGGCACAAGTCCTGACCGTCTTTACTGCTGAAGGCAAGCAATCCAGATATCATGTAAGAGAACTCCTGAATTCCATTGTCGATTATGGAAAGAGAACCCATCCTAAGATGAGAATAGACCTTCACTTCTCAGGTGATAGCTCGGAGAAATTCGTATCGGGAGGAAGACTACTCCCAATGGTTTTCTCCAATCTCCTACGTAATGTGAATGATTATGTGGGAGAAGAAGCAATTGTGTCAATC
>JBHLQH010000093.1:0-4899 GCA_048884965.1 Candidatus Thorarchaeota archaeon
GGATCGACAGCTCCGACACTATCCAGAAAGATGCCATGACCGATGAATCCTGCATTATTACTTTGTCCAGTAACTGCAATGGCATTGACACCTTGAACAGTGTATGAAAGTATCAATACGAATAGGATTAGTTTGATGATTCTTATTTACATCACACTCCATATATTCACGCATTCTTGAAATGAATTCTATATCATTCTACGTTTTAGAATGGTTGATGGCACGAAAATCGAGTCTCAAATCTAAATGCTCTTACTGGTATCAAGGGAGCGTGACGCTCCCTGTATTCATTTTATCTCTTTAGCCGAATTATTAGAACGATTGCAATTACAGCTGCAGCACCAACTCCAATGGTCAATAAGAATCCAATATCTAAAGCAGGTGCGGTCCGTTCCATACCAAATGTTTCAATGCCCACGACCCAGCCACCTTCCGTTGGCACTATATGACCAACATAGAACTGATCGTTGTTGGCATAGAGTAATCGATTCATAAGTACGGTTCCATATGGCCAATAATCCTGACCAATAGATGTGACATCAATTAGAACCCCAGCGTCATTGAATTCAAGCAATTTGAATTCGCTACTATACCTTGTACCAAAGTTGAGAACAACAATATTCCCATTGGGTTTTACAGCGATATCATGAGTCTGGAAGAATTCAGCAAGGCCTCCAAGTAACTCTTCATTGTAAGAGGTGTTCCATAATGCTGATCCCGACTCGTCACAGGCAATCAATGTCATTCCATTGTATGGTGTAACTGCATAGAACGTTTCGCCATCGAACGCCCAATCATGTGCGACGAAGGTTCCTTCCCATTGAATCTCACCATTCATGTCAAAACATAGCATTACAGATGTAAGAGCGTAGAGATATCCTTCATGAATGACCAAACGACAGTTCTCATACACTGGATAATAATAGCTCTCGTTCCAAAGGAGATTTCCACTACTATCATACTTTAGAATCATTGACTCACTGATGCTTCCTGAAACTTGGTCGATATGATCAGCAATGGCATAGACCGATCCATCAGTATCAACAACCACAGCCGCTGCAGTCTCATAGAAGCCACCATCCCAGACATCTTGCCATACAAGTTGACCATCTAGGGTCCATTTGGTGACAACTGAGTCTCGCCCACCGCCATCAACAAAGGTGAATCCAGCTGAATATAGGTAGTTTTCGTGATAGGTAAGACTGATTCCTTGTGACCTGTTGATATTTCGTTGTGTCCAAATTAAATTCAAGCTCGAATCGTATTTTTGAAGGAACTGGTAACTTGTATACAATCCATATTGCTGATAAAGTTCATAGTCTGTACGAGAGCTAGAAAGGACATAGATGGATCCATCCTCAACTCTTACGTAATCATTGAAATATACCGATACAAGCTCACTAGCTACTTCGTGACCAGGATAGAAGTCACCTATCGTCTGACTCCAAGTCTGATTGAAACTCGCTGTAAGATGGCTTGACGGATCGGGAGCAACATACTCTACGACGATAACTTCGAAATATGTCACATTCAGAGCTACATAACCTGTGAAATTGTCCCATGGCGTATAGGCACCATCAGATTCGAAGTGATCAGTCGGTGCCAAACCTACTGCCACAGTGAGGGTATCCTCAGGGTCATCTTGATAGCCCTCATCATTCTCGATCATACCTCTCCAAGCATCAGCTACTTGAAAATAATTCAAATCATTTCGAAAGCTTCTTGGCCCGGTGGCTGCATAGGAATCAGTTACAAGGACCTCAATCCAATTGCCTGATGAGTCAATTAGCCACATGTGACCTTGGAACCAGCCCCATGCTTTATTGTTCTCGACTGCAGTAAATTCACCTCCGATGCTGATGCTGAAATTAAGCCGCACAAGAGCATCCGTGGGCATAGTTTCCTTCTCCCAATCGAACTCCTGATAGAAATAGATGAGGTCATTGGTATCTACATGCACTCCAGCGGTATGACTCCAGTTCAAAACTACGAATGAGTCTCCTGTATCTGCATTGATATCATACACAGCAAAAGGTTCACCAGATCCTCCTACAACTTCAACATCGGGTTCTTCATCGAGATCAGGATCTGGAAGCATCTGTGTTGCCATAGCACCAGATTCTTTGAAGTTCTTTTCAACGACACCAACATCAGTAGGGGCACTGATAGCTGTTGTGGATGAAAGACAGAACATACTCAGAATAAGAAATAGAAATAACACTAGTTTTCGGTTACAGGCCATTGAAATCTCCTTCTGCGAGATAGGAAACTCTATTATAAAAAACCTCTTGATTCAAATGCATCACACATTGAACTTCATTGATAAAAATCTATGATTCAGATTTCATATCGATTTCATTCAGATACGTAACACGAGTATAGAGTGTGTCCATATTGTAAATCTCTCCCAGTTGTTGTACTTCATAGATTAGATATCATGCAATTCAGATCTTCATACATTCGAATCCAACTGGGTCTCACACTTCCTCATTCTTCTCATTAACACCCAATATACGAATTTCAGGGTCGGAAACGAAAAGATGACTAATAGTAATAAGCAGAAGATGTGTACGGTTCTATACTCCAAACGAGGATTGAGTACTTTGTTAAAGACCCCGTATGTTCTTGGGCTTTCACTCTTGTTGCTACTCGCATCGTGTCCATCGGCTGATGGACTATTCCTTGTCGAATCAGGTACTGGTGACTACCTTGATGCTGTGACTGACTTGCCCCAGGGATGGAAATCAGAAACAGTTTATCAGACTAGTCCCTTGAGTCCCATTGCAATCTGTGAAACGAATGCCTTTGAGCTTCTTATCCTTGATAGGGAAATGCACGAGCTACTAGAGCTTCAGTTGAATGGTACTATTACCACATATCTCCCGACTGGAAACATATCATTGGATTCCATTGGATACCAACCAAATGCAGACCGCATAGTTGGTATTGGCGAGCACGCTTTCTTCATCTCAAATGAGGCATCGTTTGAAGTGATCAAAGAGCAACCTTCAAACGTGAGCTTTACTACATTGACGGTAAATACAATGGATGACTCAATCTATACTGCGAGCTCTGAAAATGATTCAAGCATATATCATTTTGACGCCAATGGCGAATACATCTCAACTGTACGAACAGGGATTCTTGGCTGTTCTCAGGTCGCACTAGATCCAGCTCTTAATCTACTCTACTATTCTGAAACATATCCCGGAAGGATAACATGCCTAAATCTTACTGCTAACACAACGACCACTCTTACATCCGGTATCGCAATTCCTGGCACTGGAGAAGGTATCAGTATCGCCACTAGTCCTACTGGAGACCTCTACTACCTAGTGGCTGAGGGCACTGATAGTGGATTCTACAAATACAATGGTTCTGCGTTTGAAAATATCATGAACCCGGCGTATGGGATAGGCTCAATTAGCTGGTCTAGGAAATTCGAATCGATTTTAGCTACACCGGGGGGTGGTGGATGCGTTGTTCAATATGACCCAAATGGCACTAAACCAAAAAGACTGACTCCACAAGTGAGCGTCAAGCCAATCATTGAAACATCAGAGGGACTACTCCTCGTGGGTCTGGAGGATTCCATCTATCGAATTGATACAGGTTCGTTCAATATGTTCATCTCCGACTTGCCCTACTCCTGCGGTAGTCTTGTGCTAGATAACGATGAGAACATCTATGCCAGTCTCAACAACGACTCAGTCCTGATTCTCGGAATAAACACAGATGGCACGAACTCAACATGGTTTGTCGGAACCGGACTGATAGATGGATTTCCGAGGTCGCTTGTTTATGACTCCAAAAACGACCAAATGATACTAATGACGTTCGTTTTCACGAATAATAGTCTCGATTTGTGGAGACTACCTGTCGATAGTCCATATGAGTTCTCTAAGATTGTAACGATCGAGAACGCATCAATCGGTGATTGCACTGTGGACAAAGATGGAAATATCTATGTGGCGGAACGGTCAGACAATGTACTGTATCAAATCTCGGATGGCACGAATGATCTTCAAGTCCTCTTCAGCAATTTTGTTGAACATGCATATCTGGTTACTCCGCCTATAGGATTCTCAACCCTACTAGATGCTGTCATTCTGTGTCGAAACGATGACTTACAGGCATGGCCTGTCAATGGAAGTGGTTCCTATATCTTCGCTCAAAACAAGGTAGGAATTGATAATATCGGTTTGTTTGAGAATGCAATGAACGAGCTATTGTGTACCCATTCGGGACAGATCTACCGCTTGTCCTATGAGGTCTTGACAACATCTCAGACTACAGACACAACTACAGCAACATCAGGGACTTCGACATCATCTGAGGCTCCAATAGACTATCCTCCCTACCTTACCATCCTGATTATGGGTGGGTCTGCCATTATTGGAGTACTGGTGATTGTGCTGGTCCTCAGATCAAAAAGATAGGCATTTAGAACCTTCAGGTTTCAGATAGCGTTCTCGGGAATTGATAGAAGAGCGATGACGATTTAAGATTAGAACCAATAGAGCTTCCTTTAGGAGCCTGATACTGAAGATAGTTCTCTCGCCTATTTGTGTGCAGACAAGAAAAGCAGATGTAGTTCTAAGGGTTGAAAATCTCAGATGTTGCCAATTGACTTCAATATAATGCAAATCTCACAATGAGGGTCGCCATCTTTTAGGCTCTTGTTGATTTCCTGCTCAGCACTAACACCCATGGCTTCAAACCATCCCTCTCTCATCCCTCTACATCCACACTCATAGACTTCTTCAATTCCGACCTTTTTGACATTCTCACTTGTGAAACATCTGGTAACCGTTAGTTTGAAAGTTCTAATGCCATCCTGTTTGAGGGCATACTCAAATCGTGGTGGGGGCCAATAGAAATCCATCGCGGTCTTCCAGA
>JBHLQH010000094.1:0-4722 GCA_048884965.1 Candidatus Thorarchaeota archaeon
AGAATGAAACCCAATCCCCACCATTTGACAAGGCCATCTGAAGCCTTCTCACGCTCTTCTTGCACAAATGCAAAGACGGCAAGTTCAGCGTTATCCAATGTATCGACTTCATGCTCATAGAGATAAACTAGATGGTTCTCATTCTCATCTTGGACATCAAACAGGTCCCCAAATTCTTGAAACTCGTCTATTTGTTTCAAGCGTTCTACTGCACATGAGCTATACTTGGAACCGGCTCTCAGAATGTCTTCCACTTCCTCGCATCTAGTATCCCTATAGTATGGTAGCTCGGATAATTCTGAGACATCCGTATCAACTGGCGACACAATCCTACACCTACATCAGTATCGAATTGAAGGGTTATGAGCCTTTCTCGAGAAGAAATGATACGCCATCGGAATAGTTCAGTTACTGTGTTTCAAATGAGCACCAAACAGCAACGTTAATATTGACACCCGAGTTGACTCCCGACCAAGCCGTCGTGGCTCAGTCGGTAGAGCGACAGCCTGTTATTGGTGCGAGAGTCATCTCAACCACCAGACAGTTGTTGGTCGGAGTTCATTACACTTCGTAATGAGCGGCTAAAGGTTCGAGCCCTCCCGACGGCGCCATTATTTTCACATACCAAGCATCAAAATCAATTCTAAGTTTAGAGAATTCGTCAGTTGTCTCGATCACATTCACTGGATGACTCGCAATGATATCTTTTGTTGCAGCTCGTTTTGTTACATCATTAGAAGGAGCAAGTATTGCGAGTTTGATTGAATCTTGAATACTGTTTGGTTCTGCAGTCCAAGCGACTGAAGCTCGTCCTGTTCAATTGTGATATCTAATTGCATATGGTTTCTTGTCATATTCGATTCCAAACTCCTTGAATATTCATCCTCTCAACAAATATCACATTGAGATCATGGATAGCAATATCTCTAAACAGTAACGGATTATAGTAGAAACCGAAAGATTTGTGCTCAAAGGGTATTATTTTATGGTGACTCTCATTACCTGTACCCTACATCATGCAATCAATTTCCTGACGGTGGTAACTTTGGGCCTTGCTGATTCCATTAGAAATTACTTCAATGAACATCCTCGAGCGAAGAGAGCACTAGGTGTAGCCAGTGCAATTGTGACAAATTTCGCTATGATAGCATCTGGTTCTCCACTCTTGGCAATCGCTGCAGGTACGATTATGAAACAGCAAGATGAGAAGGATAAGGTCAAGCCGGATAAGCTACTGGATTTCTTCAAGGAGGCCATTCAGGACCCAGAGGTAAGGAATTCGCTAAAAGACGCTGTAGCAGAGGGAGATGTCAATGTCGCATCGAATGTGACCATGGCACTCAATCAGCTTGGCGCGGCCCGGCCTGAAGCAGGACAGTTCGTCGATACCATGAAATCTGAGTTAACAGTCTTGTTTCAGCAGATAGGCATCATCCGTGAGCTTGTATCATATTTCGAGATACCTGACTCACACAGTCGAATCAAGAATGTGTGGAGACTGCCTTTGTATATCGATGAGGTGTTGGTTATTGATCAAACCTTGCGGAATATCCTGGATAGTGCGTTGGCGTCGATAGGGGAAGGAAAGAATCTTGTGATTCTTGGAGCTCCTGGCTCAGGCAAGACAACAGCTTTGTACGCTCTTTGGAAGGAGCTTGATGACGAACACGACACAGCTTTGGTATGGGATACTAGGGATGTGAGCAGAGTTCATGAGAAGAACGGTATTCTCCTCTTCAATGACGATATTCCTGAGACTCGGGAACTGGTTCGAGCTATTATCGAAAGGGATGTCCGTGGTATAGTCACTACAGCTAGAGAACAAGAATGGATTCGATTACCAATCGAACTCCGCAACAAATTCGTTTCTATCAATCTACCTATGTTGACGAATGAGGTTATGGCAAGAATTGCAATCAAGCACCTTGAGAGTCAGAACATCAAGTATGACGAGAACTGCTTGAATCTACTTGTCGAGAATGCTCGTGGGAGTCCGATCTACATCCGATATGTCGTGGAGGAGGTTGGAACTGAGGCAAAGGCAGGATTTCCACCTCGTCTGACTGAGGAAAGAGTACGATTGGCTCCAAAGGGTATGACAGACTATGTGGCAGGAATCCTTGCACGTATCCTATTCGATTTGGATGGTACGATATACAAGCCAAAAGCTGGAGCCCTACCTGTTCTGAAGACATTGCTTTGTCTGGCCGATATGCCCAACTATGAAACACATGAGGTCCATCTCAATCAGGTCTTCTTCAAGATTAAGACACCATCAGATGCCCCCGGACCCTTTAATGCCATCAAACAATATCTTGCCCGTGACCCGAGGTTCTTCTCTCTCAAATTCATGCACGATACGCTTGCAGATGTCCTGCGTGGACGAGTTGATCATCCCATAGTCGGAGATATTCGCATGCTTGCACAGGAGATGGGGGCCACTGGAAGAAAAGCTATTGAAAGCGATGCACTTGCTGATGGCTGGAATCACGTAAAGGGAGAATATGATATCGACCCTGCAGGAGGGCTGGAACCACTCCTTGCATACGGCTATTTTGCAGCGAAGAACTTTGGACTTGGTCAACTCGATCCTTTGGCGATTGAGTTGGCAACGAAACACATGGATAATCCACTAAGTCAAGGATTGTTTGCCATAACAGGACCGAATATTGATCAAATCATGAAATCTGGTGGAAGAAGAGAACAAAAAGTAGACCAAGAGAGTTCGTTAGTCACTGGAAAATCATATCCAGATGAGGGTTCAAAGCAAGTTATCTCGATGTCTAGTTCCGATGTAGCTGAAATGGGATTAAAGGAACTTGATCGACTCAAGGATGTATTTCCAAAGATGGGAGAGCGAATCTCAAAGATTGTAGAATCAAAGCTGTCTGAAATGGAAGGAACTGTTCCAAAGACTAGATTTGATGCTCTCGAAGAGCTCATGGCTCAGGAATCAGTTTCGCCTAATCGTCTATCACGGGCTTTGAGAAGAGCATTAGTAAAACTAAACGCTCAATGGAGAAGTGGAAAAGTAAGCGATATAGATAGAAAAGGGGTAATCATAACTCAAGCCGCAGAGAGACTCGTTCTTCTTGACTCAATGGACTATATCATTCTGCTACCTGAGTTCTCAGAAGCCCTAACAAACCTATCAGGAACAATATCAGCGGCAAAGACAATCACACGCATAGCAAACGAGATTGATGTCAAGTTGCTCGATGAGAAGACACGAGATAGCATCAAGAAAGTCTATGATGTCGGAGCAAAGAATGCTGAGAAACTGGGCGATTACCAAGGTATGAAGCAATTTATTAAATGCAAATGGAATCTGTTTGGAATAGATGCCAGAGATGTGGATTATGCCTCTGATAGCTTTGGACGCCTTATGAAATTAGGACGGCCAGTGTTTGCGCTAGAAAATATATCAGATATCATGAACATTTTTGAGGAAAAGCTAGAGTACAAAATGGGAATTGCCTATCAAGCATTCAGTAATCTATCTAATGCGAGTATAACTGATCAAGAGGAATATACTGATGCCATCAATGCTACAGATGGTTTGTTCCAGACTACTGTATCGTCATTGAGATCTATGCAGCTCATTCCTCAGAATGAGAGTGCGGCAGACTTGTGTACAACTCTTCTGGCATCCATTATATCATTTACAGATAACTATGTGAAAAAATCTAGCAAGACCATGGCGGCTGAGTCAATTTATCCTCTTATCCATGAGAGTATGAAGTCACTAGTTCTTTCGATTATGGAAGTGCTAAAGCAGATTGGTCTGAAGAAACAGATGAAAGTTGCAGCAGGACTTGTGAAGAAAATAAAAGGGGAGAGCGCCCACAGAAATCAGATGATTAAGATTAGTGAGTCGCTCATATAGTATCCTTAAACTAGATTGGTCTGTGAGAGTAAAGTCGGATCTTGGAAATCTCACGGTGAGTAGCAACACTATCACGAACACTGGGGACATTTGTTTCTGCAACAACCTCTTCCATTGTCAATGACAGATCCTGTTTCTCGACTTTGAGTTGAATCCTATCACTTATCTCTTCAATCACATTTCCGGGGACGATTATGTCTATATCCTTCTTGAGCCCCAACGCCTCTAGTTTCTCTTCAAAGAAACCCCCACCGACAATGAGCGATGCTGATCCGTCTACATCGAAGTCGACATCGATGGCCTTGCCAATCGAAATACCGTTCTTGTCATAGATTGATAGCTTCTCAATAGTTGAAAGCCTAATCTCATCTTCACTAATTGCTCCTTTGTCGAGTGTAGTCTTAAGTCCGTTCCTAGAAGTATCAAGGTGGACTTTATCATCCAACTTCTTAATCATCGAAGAGTTGAATACCGGATCCTTGTCAGGTCGTGCTTTGATTGCCTCGAGAAACTCCTCGAAAACTGAACCTGTAAGTATGAATTGAGAGAGCTTCAGATCTCCGTCGAAGGTGAATGTAAAGTCCCCAATATTGCCAATCTTTTCACCATCCATTCCAACTACGTCAGCCTTCTTTATATCTCGACAGTTTATTGATCTATTCAGTTCCATGATATCACCTGAATGTATTTACGGTAATGGTTTTACCTCTAGATAGTTCATTAATTACTGCCAAAGCATCTTTTTGAAGGTACCGAAAGGAATCAGAAAATTAACATCAATGATGATTTCCTATAAATCGTAAGGATAGACTGTGCAGTGACTACTAGAATCCACT
>JBHLQH010000095.1:0-4674 GCA_048884965.1 Candidatus Thorarchaeota archaeon
ATCCCAAACCTTCGCTCCGCTAGGAGATTTTGAAGTGTTTCGAGACGAAAAACAGTGAGTCGTTCTTACTTTTTGAATCTTATGTTTTCAGGTCTATTTTACCAACCCGAGGAGGTATTCCCAGTTTGCCTTGTCGCGATTGCTTCTTCAACTACAGGAATTCATTCATCGCATCATTTTTCAGAAGATTTGCAATTGGCTATCTAGTAATTTTTTGGGGAGCGTGGAAGGAACGGTACAAAGACTGACCAAACGATGGTTGTGGAAGGAGATAGCTGCAGTATTCATCCTATTTGCTGTACTGGTCATTCTAGCTGGGATCATCTTCCCACTATTCTATACTTTGATTCTCACTGACTCTGGTCAGTATATCATCGGAGCGATCACTGGTACAGGTATCTATGTGACTGCTTTCGGTGCATTGATCAAGCGGACTCTCAATATGAGGTTCTATGTATTATATCCAAGTGGAATCGAAATCTATCATCTTGATGAAGTAACCGAGTCTGACCTCTGGGCGAAGTTGAAGGTCTCAAGCTATCCTGAAGCAACTTATGTCCAGCATCCTGCTCTAATTAATGCAGAACGAATGCTCCAAGAAGAACCACTGGAAAGTCTGAAAAGAAGACCAATCTATATTACTGGGGCTCCAGGAACAGGTAAGTCAACAGCTGCAATTCGATTAGCATCAATATGTAGAAAACGACTGAGAAGAGCCATTCTACATCGTCCAAAGCTACTTCTCATGAATGAAACGATAATTGGTATTGAAAATGTACGAATGCCAGAATTTACGGAGCCAGTTCTGATCCTTATTGATGATTTCCAGTATCTGAAAAAGCGAAATCAGAAATCAATACGTCATCTTATCACAAGGTTCGAGTTGGGAGAAATGAATGGTCTTCTAGTATGTATATCGAGAGAACATCCAAGACACATCTCTCCAGTTGGTTCTAATCCAATAAGAATCGATTGCAATCTAGATGATTCAATGGCAAATATTGATTTCGTATACACCTTAGTCCTACAGGAATCGAAAAGAAATAATGTTGTTATTTCAGAAGAGGTTTCTCTAAGTTTTGCAAAGAAAATCATTGAAACACATGAACCCATCTTGTATATCTTTTTCCTCTTTATTGAATACAAAAGACCAGAGCTCACTATGGATGATTGTGCGAGAATTCCTGACGGTATGAGAAGCATATGCACACGAAGCTGGGATTTGTCAACCCCTTCACAAAAAGACTTCATTAGGACCATTCTAATGCTCAAACGAATTTCAACAGATATTGAGATGTCTATTGTTTCTGGTATCTATCGTTGTTTCTTCAATAGAAATGATTTCACAGAGGTTATTGCAGGGTTGGATGGCTCGATGTGGTTTTTCTTGCAGGAAGATGCCTTGGTAGCTCCAGATTCGCCTTATGAAGTAGTTGAATATCCTGACTTCATGTTGCGCATTAAAGAGCTTGCTTCTCTGTTGATGGGAACCCATTACGATAAGGAGATCTCCAAATGCTTGAAGGGGATTGATGACTATCATAGTATCCTAAATGATATCGGCGCATTTGTCGGAAATAGTGACAAGGATTTTGCTGAAGAATGCTACAATAGCGTGATATCCATATCTATCAGAAAAAATGACTTTGAAACAGCAAATCTATCATCGTACAATCTTGGTGTTCTCTTAAGTGATGCAAGGGAATTTCTGAAGGCAGAAACTGCTTACAGAAATGCGTTGAAATTCGATTCACGAGATATGGACACTTGGAATAATCTTGGGATTATCCTCAGTGACTCAAAGAGATATGAGGAAGCTGAGGAAGCATACAGAAAATGCTTGGAACTAAATCCCAACCATGTGGAAGGATGCAATAACCTTGCAATTCTGTTGCATGAATTGAAGCGATATGAGGAGTCTGAAGTTGTCTGCAGGAAAGCAATAGAACTCGATCCCAACTATGTAGATGGATGGAATATTCTTGGAATAATTCTCAGTGACATGGACGAACCTCTAGAAGCAGAAAAAGCATTTAGAAGAGGACTAGAAATCGATCCCGTGAATGTTGAGATACTATGCAATTTTGGAAGCCATCTTGATGATATGAAACGAACCGATGAGGCTGAAAACCTCTACCTGCACGCATTGGAAATTGACTCAAAACATACAGATTCGTGGTGTAATCTCGGAGTCCTTTATTTTGAGGAGAATCGACTTGATGAATCTGAGAATGCTTATAGACGCGCCTTGGAAACAGATACTAAACACGCCCTTTCGTGGTCCAATCTTGGAGAGGTTTTGGCAAAAAAGAAGGTGTTCAATGAAGCAGAGCAAGCAATTAGAAAAGCTTTGGATATTGATTCGAAGAATCCCGATATAATGTGTATCTATGGGATCATTCTGAGTGATAGTGGTCAATCCGATAAAGCTGAGGAGGTATACAAGAAAGCACTTGCATTGGATTCTTTCCATGCCCTATCTTTATACAGACTAGGGATACTTCTATTCGAGAATGGACGACAAGAAGAGGGTTGTACATTCCTATATGATGCTCGAAAGCATGCACCGAAATGGAAACGCTTGTTCGAGAGAATTGAAAATACATTAAATGAACTATGTATAGAAAAGCAATCTACAGAAAAGCAACAACTACCATGACAAAGTAGATGCATAACTACATCTAGTTGGCAGAGAATTGCTTTCTGACTAGTTTCTCGAAGAAGTTCATAGGAAGAACTGAATAAATCTCCTTCTTCATGAGATATCCGATATTCTTCAGTTGCTATATCAAATCCCACAAATCTTTTCCTATTGCCTTAGCATAAATCGAATAGCAGCAATGGATTCACCGCGAGGATAAATTCATGGGTCGAAGCGATACATTTTTACCGACCCCTAATTTGAATGTGGATTAGAAAGAACCAAGTCCTCATGAATAAGGCCGTACAAAACGTTAGCGTAAATTCATGATTTCGTTTTCAGAATTGACCTAAATCTTCCAGAGTAAACTTCAATGCCCATAGGAACCAGCAAAGGATTCAGTAGGTTAGGGTTGGTATTCAAGAGTCATTCAAGATTTCTACTGACTTCGAATTTGATGCCGTTGATGATCCTACCGATATTTGTGGACCCCACCATTTCGCATCGGGTTCTCTTTCAATCCACGATTTATTGGCTTCTCCTGGTGAAAAGACTATGATAATCAAAATAGCAATCAAAAGAAGAAAAGGCAGCGGAATAGAACTGAACAGGTATGGGCTTTCAGGATTCCAAAACAGAGCTGTGATATTCACCAAGAATGAGGTCATTTCGACAGAGATCGCTGGCAATGATGAGAAATAGACCGTCCTTCCAGTAGTCTTACCTTCGTAGAGTCGCATTACTTGGAATGCAAAGAGCAGGCGCATTGAGAGTGTGAAGATTACAACTCCCCATGCCATCGTCTCAATCGAATATACCTTGAAGTTGATATATGGTTCTAGACGGAGATACCAGATGTAATTAGTGATCGAGAGAGAAAGGTTTGATCTTTGCATCATTGAAAGCTCGGAAGGGAGTATGAAGCTTAGTAACGCAAGGGTATATCCCACATTCTTAGGTGCAATTCTACTTGATTTTTGTTCTACAGGGGATTCCTTCGCCTGCAATCTTAGTTCCTCCGTATTCACATCGTAAAATGTAGAAGTCTATTGATAAAACACTATCCACAAAGGTATATTGCTATGAGAATTCTGCATGATTGAACCATGCAGAGAATTCATTAGGTTAGGGTTGGTAAAATCGCATGGCCTGTTTTCAGCGTTTTTCATTCGTAAAAGTCCGTTTTATTATGCCCTGCATGGGACATGTGAATACAGTTATTAGAACTAGAAGAGGACTTTGAGGAGGCGAGAGAATTTGACCCAACAGAAGTCCTTCGATACTATAATCATTGGTGGTGGACCGGCTGGCTGCGCTGCTGCTTTGCATTTAGCATATCAAAAGAGATCCGTCCTAGTCCTCGACCGTGGTACAAGTCCGATGCATTTTCATACCAATACGATTATGAATTTTCCTTCAGCATCAACTTATCAAGAAGGAAGAACCCTTCTTCGACAGCTACAAGGTGTAGCAAAATCAGCAGGAGCCAAATTCAAAGAAGCAAATGTGATCAAAGTATCGGGAAAATATCCCGAGTTCAAAGTGGATACCGGACGCAGCTATCGAACCAAGGACGAATCCTGCTATTTCGCTAAAACCATCATCTTCGCAACAGGTACTTCAAGAAAGCATCCTAAGGTAAATGGGAAGTGGCGGAATTGGCTACCAGTAGCAAATGTCGGGAATGGAGCCTTCTATTGTCCTGATTGTGAAGCTCCTTTGTGCAAGGACAAGGATGTCCTCATTGTGAATGCTGGCTCGGTTGGAAGCGCATTGCACGTAGCTAACTCGCTTACGCGTTTCACTCAGAAGGTTAGGATTCTCATGACTGAAGATGCCTATCGATCCTTCGAGGAACAGGATCTATCGAAGATGGACGAATCACCATTCGAGTGGACTCAGGGGAAGATAAAGGAAATCGAATTTCCAGTTCCAGGTCGATTGCAAAGAATCACGTTGGAATCTGGAAAGGTACTTCAAGCAGAGATCTTCTTTGTGGCATTCGTTGCTGAAGCGCGCTCTCAACTCGCGCA
>JBHLQH010000096.1:0-4453 GCA_048884965.1 Candidatus Thorarchaeota archaeon
CAAACCAAACTCTCCATCTCCATACTGGAATTCGTGAATACCAATCGCAGAAACGCCCAATCCGAATTCAGGACTCTTGCAATCAACCCAATCCAAAGCAGAGAAGATACCGTGTCCATGGTCCTCAAAGGAAGACAATTCGGAATGCGTAACATGCTTCTCTTCCACCATGAATTGAGAACCTGTAGAAACACGATTCGAGTAGATAGGGATAGGCAACAGGAATCTCATTCTCTTATTCGTTTCATGGTAGTCAATATCGCACTCAACATCGACTCGCTTTATTGAACTGTAAACCGTGACGCGAGAGGCAATATTTGATTTCGAGAGAACAGATGAAATCTCAAATACTACGCGAACTGGTCCAGTTTCTACAACCTTCAGGTCTCCAGAAATCCTGCGCGAATCAATTAGGGAGTCTTGATCACTTAGCTGGGATGGATCAAATCTGTACAAATCTCCTACATCAGTTTCCAGTGTAATATGAGAACCAGGAGAATCAATGAACTCGGCCTGGAGGGATTTATCATATAATCGTGATAGTGCACCCGAGAAACTATCGAATTCAAGGATGAGATCAGTGGATTCCACCCAATTCTTGCCAGAACGTAGACCAGTATCAAACTCTGGCATCTTTTCAGATGCCTGTAATGAGAATACTCGATATCCAAGAGATGGTACATCTTCAGCGATAAGGACGATTTCGAAGGCATTCGTATCAGGAGAGGCTGCTAGGATTTGATATGGAACACTAGTATCTTTATCATCAATAACGATGAATGATTCGCTCCCAATCATGGCTCTGTCGACGGTGATACGGACGATATCGCTTCGAACCCACGGCAAGGGATTGAATACTACAAATGAAGGCCCTGAGCTATCAGTGGGAATGGTAGCAGAAACCTTGCTAACTGCATTCTCAAGCAACTCCTCTGCCTTCTCAATGGCCTGATTATACCTTCTAATGGCCAATCGGTATGGATCATCCGATATCGTCCCTCTAATGATGTTGTGATCCTGATTGAACAGGAGCATCTTCCAAATGTTGTCCAAATCTTGGGTGTGGGAGAAGTCGCCTCCTAAAGAAAGATACAATTCGACCAAATAGAGCAGGTTCTCTAGATGACGGTTCAGGATTTTCAATCTGGAGCGACTTGTCAATCCACCGCTGCTAATGCCTCGAAAGCGACCACTCTCAAGCGGTCCTGTTATTAGGGGTAAATCGGATTGGACAGTCTTCAGTTTCTCAGAGAAGTCACGGGCATTCCCAATGTCAGCCTTACTATCTGGAAACACCTCATTCCATTTTCCCACAATATCAGAAAGATGCATAGGAGGGGGAACAAGTTCACCACCTATCGGAATGAATAGATTATGAGAGGAGCTAGAAGACCCTGCGTCATCAATAAGCTGCATCAAATTCGAAAAGGCTTCTCTGGTGTCCTCAGATAACCATGCTGCTTGATTGAATCCTCGTTTTAACCAGATGGCGTTTACCTTGCTTCCGTCTGGACCTTGCCAAACGAATTCCGTAGAGGCATTGTATGGCATTCCCTTGGTGAAATAATAGGAATCTATCCCACACTGCCGCAAAATCTGAGGCATTTGCGAACAGTGTCCTGCAGAGTCAATCGCCCAGCCAGTTTTGGTTGTAACTCCCAACTCCTTCCTTAGAGACTGCATGCCATATTCGAATTGTCGGATTATCGACTCACCATCAGGGAGAATGAGGTCAGGCATAACATAGGTACCACCAACAACCTCAAGCCGCCCCTCTAGGACTCTTTGACTAAGTGTATCCCAATAGTTTGGAAAGAGTCTTCTAAAGCCTTCAAGAAGTGTTATCTGATCCAAACTGAATTTGTGCGACGGATCGATTTCAAGAAAATCCAATACGCTCTTGACATTCCAAGATACAATACTAACATTGTGTTCGTATGAATGCGTTCTGGCATTGTCGAAATGTAGGAACGGACAGAACGATATGGTCCAACGCTCACCCATTTGATGACACAATCCTCAGTTATATGTCTACATGGGTAATATAAGACCCGTCTTTAAAGGAAATGGTGGTATCCTTCGACGGGTCTTGGTGACTTAGTGTTTCTACATGTATTGAGGCAAAGGCTCATCCTTTCGCTTTGGCTGGCGTTTCAATACACTCTCTGCCATTTCCATGAATCTCTTCGCATCTTCTTCTGAGATGGTTGGATGAACTTCCTTCAGAGCTTGCTTGAAGTGCTCCATGGTCACTGGCTTTGATTTCCAATCCGCTCTTACTGCTGCCATTGCTGCCTCTCTAGTCAACCCCTCGATATCAGCGCCAGAGAAACCTTCGGTCATGGTAGCAAGGGTATCAAGATTGACATCATCAGCTAATGGCATATTCTTTGTATGAACACGGAGTATCTCCTTTCGTGCTTCTAGGTCCGGAGGTGGTACGAATACGACAGCATCAAATCGACCAGGACGAAGCACAGCAGGATCAAGAATGTCAGCTCTATTGGTTGCGCCTATTACAAGGACATTCTGGAGACTCTGCATCCCATCTAATTCTGCAAGGAATTGATTTACAATTCTCTTGCTTACGCCGGTGTCATCTCTAGCTGTACGAGAACTCATGATAGCATCTATTTCATCAAAGAACAAGATGCAAGGAGCAGTTTGACGTGCCTTCTTGAAGATCTCTCGAACAGCTTTTTCAGATTCACCAACATACTTGTTGAATATCTCTGGTCCGCGGATGGAAATGAAATTCGCCTCGGCTTCGGTTGCTACAGCTTTCGCTAACATTGTTTTTCCAGTCCCAGGAGGTCCGAATAGCAGGACTCCTTTCGGAGAACGAATACCCATCTCAGTAAAGACTTCAGGATGTCTGAGAGGAGCTTCCACAGCCTCACGTAGTCGCGCCTTGACTTTTTCCAGTCCTCCGACATCATCCCACTTCACATTGGGTTTCTCAACAAGTACTTCCCTCAGTGCAGATGGTGATACCTCAGCCATTGCTGTTTCGAAATCATACTGTGTTACATAGAGGTTTTGAAGGATGTCTTGGGGGATATCTCCGCTTTCTGAATCAACATGAGGCAATGCACGCCGAAGTGTTTGCATTGCTGCTTCTCGAGCAAGAGCAGATAAATCAGCTCCAACAAAACCATGAGTGATTGCAGCTAGCTTCTCTAGGTTAACATCCTTTTCAAGCGGCATTGATCGCGTATGGATTTGGAGAATCTCAAGCCGCCCTTTCTTATCAGGAACGCCTATCTCAATTTCCCGATCAAATCGTCCAGGTCGTCGAAGTGCTTCATCAATATCATCTACTCTATTTGTAGCCCCAATAACGATGACTTGTCCTCTGCCAGCCAAGCCATCCATTAGAGCCAAAAGTTGTGCCACAACTCTTCGTTCGACCTCCCCTGTGACCTCAGCTCTTTTGGGAGCAATGCTATCCAGTTCATCAATGAAAATGATACTTGGAGCGTTCTTCTCAGCTTCCTCAAAAGCTTCTCGAAGCTTGGCTTCTGATTCACCATAGAACTTTGACATGATCTCAGGTCCGTTGATGACCTTAAAGTTGGCCCCAGACTCATTGGCTACTGCCTTTGCAATCAGAGTCTTTCCAGTCCCAGGGGGGCCATGGAGGAGTACACCCTTTGGGGGAGATATCCCCAATCGTTTGAAAAGTTCTGGAGACTTCATTGGTAGCTCAATCATTTCGCGGATACGCTGGAGTTCTTTTCCTAGACCACCTATGTCCTCGTATGATACCTGAGGTACAGAGATATCTTCAGGTTTAGCAGGTTCAGTTCTAAGTTCCACTTGAGTATTTGGAGTGACCCTGACGTGCTTGCCAGGACTGGCTGCTGTAACAGTGAATTGCAGACCCTGTCCAATTGAGGAGATAAGAATGATATCACCTCTTGTTAGAGGTTTGTTGACAATCTGCTGCTTAATGAAATCACTGAATCCTCCTTGAAATCGAAGAGGTTGATTTGGAGCAAGAGTAATTCTCTGAGCCTCGGGAAGTTCTACTTTTTCCACTTCCACTACTTCACCTAGTTTGACTCCTGCATTCGTTCGAATCAATCCGTCCATCCGCACCATATCAAGAATTTCATCTTCTTGGAGACCCGGCCATGCAACAGCCACAGTTTCTTTGGGTCCTTTCAAGAGGACATAATCACCAGATCGAATTCCAAGTTGGTTTCTTACATCTGAATTGAGTCTCACAATGCCTCTACCTTGATCCTTTGGCATTGCAGCGGCTACCTTCAATCTAATCGTATCTTCAGTCATCTTACATTACTCCCATCAGTTTGTAACGCTGATAGTGCCTTCTTTCTGCACTCCATTTGCTTTTACCATTCTAACTTCTATGACTCCGTTGTTGCAGGACATCTCTGATCGTTGTAGGTCGATTGTACCAGGTATTTTAGCTCTAATGATTCTCGAG
>JBHLQH010000097.1:0-4391 GCA_048884965.1 Candidatus Thorarchaeota archaeon
TTCCTTCGACTGAGGATGAGCCACAGGAAGAGATACGCTCGACACGGATACCTCCAAATCGTTCATGGGTTGCATTTAGGGACTAGAAGCTTTGGAGTCTATATTAGATATCTTGCGGGAGGTTCTGAGGAAGACCAGTTAGTTGAATGAGCTTGTTATATTATTATACAAAATGCTGGATACACGCTCAGTAACTGTCAGAAAAATACAAGGCGACACTCATCAAGCGAAGTCTCTTCTTGCAACTTAAAACAGAAAAGACGAGTACGGAATGTGATATCCTTATAGCTCTCTCGCATCCGATTGATTTCAGCTAAGAAAGAACGCGTTCATCGAGTGGCTGATGGATAACCAAATGGTTTATTGCTTCCTTCATTGTCGGATATGATTCAAGTTCGCGTGCTATGGAGACACAAATGCATGTCAGATAAGAAACTAGCAATAGCGCTTCTAATATTTGCGATTATTGATTATGCAATAATAATCACAATGCTACTCCTGGGTCAAGTGACGACAGTTGACACTGTTCCACTCTTTGGATGGGAGTCGACCATGACCTATCTGGTCATCTGGATTCTTGTTCCCGTCGTCAGTGGTATTCTGGGGGTCTTGATTATCCCTAGGATACTGGCTCCTTTCTTCATGTTTCTCAAGAAGATGTTGAATCTGGGATATCATGATGGCTATGTCGATGTTGAAGTGAAGCCTCTACGTGGGAAAAAGATGGGTCCAAGGTTGATATACTTGTACCTGCTCATCGTGGCTCTCTCGGTGATCTTTGGTTCAATCTTTGAACCGCTTCAGTTCATTCCAATCTCATCCACTGCTATTGATCCACAATACGACTTGGTCTTCATCTGGTGTATGGTCGGCATCGCAGCACCACTGGCGGCCTCATTATGGGCTGTTGGCTGGGCTATGGAAGACGCATCGCTCATCCATTACAAGATTCCTTCACGAGAGGCGGGCGATCTTTTTGAGATTGAGCCTATCTACAAGACTTACTCCAGCTACCTTAGGGGCTTTGCAAGTATATCGACTCTGCTCTCTCTCGTCGTGATTTTCAACTTTTATTTAGACGGAGGCAATTTGTTTAGTGCAGCTAGTGCTTTTCTGATTCCGTTCAATGGAATGCTTAGTACTATCCCTGCATACTTTCTCTACGCAATGATAGGACAAAAGTGGCTACGCAAGAATAAGCGTAAAATCAGATATTTGAGTGAAGATGATTTGAATCTTTACGAAGAATGAGGGCTCCCTGTTATGTGATTTCGAGAGGAGCTCTACTCTTATCGAGCCCCTCTCTCTTTTCCATCCATTAGTACGAATTACCGCCTCAATGATAACTATTCAATATGCAGGTAGAAATTTCTCTTCGCAACCTCATTGAGAATCGAAGAGCATCGTCAGAGGATGGGATCAGTTCAAAGGAGTCCTTGATGGGTGGATGGACCCCCGTAATGTCGCCACAGGATTCGAGATCCGAGACCTCCGCATAGTCATCTCACAACAGGATGATACTAAGTGGTTCTCTGCTGTGGTCGACGATGAAAGGGAGTTCGATGGAACGCAATGGGGAGCAAAGGATATCCGTTGGACCGGCGTGAAGGTATCTGGAGGATTTGTCAGCAGCACATGTCAGAAGCCACTGATATGAGATCTCAGTAGACTCCTCTATCTTCAATCAAAGTGTGTACAGCGAAGAGATTTATTGCGCTCTGTAACTGACCGACAGAACTACCTCAAATTCACGTTTCCTATGTTTAGGAGGCATATTTGAATGGCAAAAAAGCTACTCGCAATAATTTTCTTACTAATCGCCCTAGCTGAGATCGTATTTGTCAGTGTCGGATTACTCAATGGGTTCGTGGGTCCAGAAGAGACTGGAACTGTTCCTCTACTCGGTTGGTCTGTATCAATGACCTACCTGGTTTTTTGGGTCGTTATTCCTCTTGCTGGCAGTATTCTCTCAATTCTATTGGTTCCGAGGATACTAGCACCACTGTTCATGGTCATCAAGAAGGCATTGAATCGTGGATACAGTGATGGATATGTTGACATTGATGTGTCTTCTATGGGTGGTAAAAAGATGCTAATGCGAATGATCTATGTCTACCTACTGATCATAGCACTAGTAACCACAGTGGGATCACTATTTGATGCGACTCAATTCCTTCCAACCGGAGGTTTTCCCTCCCCGATTGATCCGCAATACAACATCTCGTTCATCTTCTGTATGACTGGTATCACGGCTCCCCTTGCAGTTGCATTATGGTCTGTTGGATGGGCTATGGAAGATGCATCCCTTATTCACTACAAGCTGCCTGCTAAAGAGAAGGGTGAACTCTATGAGATTGAGCCAGTCTACAAGACCTACTCGAGCTATTTGAAAGGGTTTGCTGGATTCTCGACAATACTCTCACTTTTCGTGATATTCAACTACTTCATGGGCATTAGCAGACCCGAAGATGCTATCAGCGTATTTCTGGTACCATTCCATGGCATGCTTGTCATCATCCCAGCCTATTTCATCTTCGTAGTCATAGGTTCTAAGTGGCTGCGCAAGAGCAAGCGTGAAGTCAAACACCTGACTGAGAACGATTTGAATCTATATGTTGAATAGATATCCGCAAATATGTAACGTCGATATGAGTCGCCCTCATATCGATGTTCCCTCTTTTTCTATGCAAAGATAGCTCCAATTCCTTCTCCTATCGCTTCGAGACCGTGAAGGGTTCCTGGAGCCACGATGGACCTTGTCTTCTCTCGCAAGAGGCCAAAGAGAATCCCACCAACAAAGGTGAAGGTTCCATACCACCAATTGATTGTGAAATCACCTGCCAGAAGACTTGCAGTATTGAGCATGTGACTGACCGCGAATAATCCTGCTGTGATGAACAGACCAAGTCCGAACTGTATCCCTTTCCACTCGTACGGTCGTCCAAAGGCTTGGTTCAATCTCGATTGGATGTATCCTCGGAAGAACATCTCTTCCCCAAATCCAGAGAAGACGAACTGCCATACTACCGTCGATACAACTCCTACAGAAAGCCTGCCTACTGCAAGTCCGAGAAGAATTGGGAACAGCAGGAGAATAATAAGTCCGATTACATTATTCCTATGTTTGGTATGAGAAATCTGCATCTCGTCGAAATCATCGTAGTTCTTTGACATCAATCGGACAATAAGGAATGTGGACAGGAGAAAGATGCCTGTCATAATGAGGGCACCTAATGGCTCTAGATACGACCATCCTACCATCATCAAGACAATGTATCCTGCAAAGGTGAGAACAAAGTAAGGGAACGCTCCGAATGCTAGATCCAGACTCTCTGGTCCCTTCTTGAGTGTCAGACCGTAGTCTGCCCTGTTCCTACGAAGCCCAAATATCATGAGGGCTGGAACTACAAACCATAGGGCTCCCACGAAATATGACGCTTCAAGCGGGAATGGATCTGGGTTTGTTGTTCCATAGAGAAGGATGAGCAAGCCCATGGCAAGTAGAGCGTAGATGAGGTGCCTTACTGCGACTACCTCTAGGAAAGCTGTGATTTTCTTTGTTGCCGAACTTCGTTCATCTTCCGCTGGTGTTCTGTAAATCTCCTCGCTCAATTTCTATTCCTCTGCCTACGAATCCATGTAAGTACGCTTCAGTTCCCCATGCCCATATCTGATAACTATTGCTAAAGCCAAGCATATGTTTAGGATGATATTGAAATAGATGCCGATATCGGTCTGCGCGAATGGGAATATCTGAGGCGAGATATTAATCACAACGTGGAACGCGACTGCGGAGAGTATTGACCTGTTCGTATTATTGTAGAGCCAGGTCATTATTATTGAGAGCATGACGGTGTTTGACAAAAAGCCCCAGAATGGCATTGAAGCATATTGCTGTACGCCAGTTGGGAAGTACCATAATGGCAGATGCCATAATCCCCATGCAAGACCAATAATGGCAGAGGTTACCAGTGCGTTGAATCTTGATTGCAGCGGATCGATAGCATACCCGCGCCAACCGAACTCCTCACGGAACGCATTCGAGATTGGTATGAACCCTACGATGAAGAGGACGGGTATCAACCACCATTGTTGAAGGTATGTCAGTTCTGGAACTGCACTTCCGGCAAGGATGCCCAACAAGAGTGCTGTCACATGAATAATGGGCATCATGAAGAGGATAATTACCCACCAGAATCTCTTGATACGGCGCACATCGATGCCGCTCCAGAGGGCTTCCTTAAGAGCATCTCTTCCACCAGTCCTAAAGATGAAGCATAGTCCTAAGATGGATGGGATTGCACCTCCCGCGACATTCAGTACGACATATACCGAATAATCAATGACCCAATCAACAACATTGAGTGTCACAAGCACTCCAGGTAGCCATA
>JBHLQH010000098.1:0-3828 GCA_048884965.1 Candidatus Thorarchaeota archaeon
CATCTTACCACCATGGAACCAACGGTCCTATATCCAACTGGTGGAGGAGATGAAGAGAGAATTGCATTACTCACTGGTATTATTCAGCTCGTTTCGGCTGCCCTTGATAGATCCGACGATTCAGATGCAAGCACTCCACGTTTCATGAAATCTGGAAGAGGAGTGATTGGCTATTGCAGACAGGGTCCTACAGTCGTGATATGCGAAGGGGATGTCGAGTCAGAAACTCACGATGCACTAAATGCGGTCTTAGGTTCTCTTCATGCTTCAGCTGAAGAGATTGCAAAGAAACTGGACAAGATAGTCCACAAGCGGGGTAAGGAAATCGGAGATTTATGGAGATAGACGGGAGGCACACAATACATGGATTTTGCATTATCAGTTATCATTTCAGGATTGATTTCATCTGGCCTATTGGTCGCATCAGTCATTGTCTTCTTTAATAGGCTACAAGCTATCTCAAACCAAATTACCTTAGCAACAAAACGGTCATTGAGATCCTTTGGGATTGCTGCCCTGTTCCTTTCATTCATTGGACCAACAGGAATTATCGAGTCTAGCTTCGTACCAGTTTGGATTGCAGGTGTCTTTCTAGGATTGATCATCTCACAACTCTATCTATCAGTCGATGATGAGCAGAAGGTGCGCCGAATCGGGTTCGCCCTATCTACCTTGGTATCAATATTCATCATTGAGAGTATCGCAAGACAACTCATAGTTCCATATCCACTTCCGCCAATAATGCTAATCATGACACTGCCCACATTATTGGTAGTTTCATTTTTGGGCGCTCTCTATGTTCTAAGGGAGTCACCGTCACCATTTACGGTATCAATGTTTATCATCATCGTATTCACTTTAATTGCTGCAATTACTGCGACGTTAGGATTCATCTCATCAAGCCCACAGTACTTCCTCTTACAGATTCTCCCAATTGTTGTAGCAGCTGGTGTTTTGAGCTCGATGTTGCGACCTTGGAGGAATATTGTCACCCTTTCCTTTCTGACTTTGATTCTGAGTACAGGACCTGCCCTGATCATTCCTGCATTTTTGGCAAATAACATGACTATCTTCCTCTTCACTGTGTCATTGACATTTGCATTACTATGCTTGACAATTCCCTTCTCGTTCTTTCTTAGGCAAGCAGTGGAAACACGAGCTACGACAGCGCTCTACATCTCTGTGTCACTGTTATCTATTGGATTGCTTGCCCTGACACACGGGAACAACTTCGCGATTGCGAATAGTGCGATAGGACTATGGGATGAGGGAATTCTTTTCATTGACTGGTTCTTCGGACTTCTTGCAGTAAGCACATTCACACTATCTGCAATTGCTGCCAGCTTCTCAGCCAACGTTCGTCATGCATCACGAGAAGTCATTCTTGCATTCACAATGATGCTATTGACTCTGGGTCATCCTATCGTGCGATGGGTCGAGTTTGATGGTGAGATGATCCAAAGATGGGAGCTTGATCCATTATACCTTGGAATCATAGGCCTCCTCGCGATTGCTTTCATAGTATTCTTCAAGATGTCCTATCAGCTCTGGAAGGTGGGATCTGGTCGAGCAGGATTACGATTCATCTTCTTCATGTTCGCAGCTCTATTTCTAGGAATAGTTGCTATGTTCGCAGATAACATACCTCTGGATTTCCTAGTTCCTCTTCTATTGCTGGCTGGTGTGATGCTGATACTGAGCAGTCCTCAGAGGAATCCATTCGCAAAACGATGATATGCAAAAGAAATCATTAGAAAGAAACAATGGTGTGCTGAAATGCCGATAATAAAGACTGTAGTCCTTGGTGATTCTGAAGTTGGGAAGACCAGCTTCACCAAGCGATGGACCCAGGGAACTTTTCCGGATCCGGAGATGCTCAAGACTACAGTCGGTGCTTCCTTCGACACTCTAAGAACGACCCTTCCAAATGGCGAAGATGTAACTCTGAGCGTTTGGGATTTTGGAGGTCAGAAACGTTTCATCGAATCCTTGAAGACGATGATCATGGGTGCAAAGGTGGGCCTATTCTTCTTTGATGCTTCCTATCTCCCAAGTTTGGACAATCTCTACAACTACTGGATTCCTATTACACAGGAACATGGTGGGTTCAATCTCTCTCAGGGCGATGGTGAGAGATTCATTCTTGTAGCCAATAAGATCGATCTCCTTCGTGGAGATTTCTCAAAGGTCGAAGAAGAGTTGAATCGCTTCTCTGAGAAGTACGGAACTGAAACTGCAATGATATCCGCGAAGACCGGCGTTGGAATTGAACAGTTGGATTTCAAGTTCAAGGATCTATGTGAGAAATCTCTGAAAAAGAAATGAAGGCACCCGTGGTTGTACACGGGTGTTCGACGCGTTGAATATCATCCACCAGGACTGCCATGCCAAGGTGAGTCTTTCCACATCAAGTCCCAGATCATATCCTCAGTCAGGGTTTCTGGTTCAATGACCGCTTTGTGGAGTTCCTTCAACAGGGCATGATGTTTGATCTCATCCTCTTTGATCATTGAAGCTATGCTCTTGACCTGATCACTATCACTCTTCTCTATGAGCTCACCATAGGTTTCAATCGCCTCCGCTTCCATATCGATGTGCGCTTGGATGCCTTTAGCGATCTTATCGCGCTCCTCAGTGCTGATGAAGGGAGTTGGTCCCTGTACGGCTTTCTTAAGTGACTTGAGCAGGGCTGCATGTTTCTGCGAGTCCTGCGATACAGCAAGAAGCAAGTCCTTGATGAATGCATTTCCAAGTTGAGACACATTCTCTTCAACGATCTTGATTATTCTCAATTCAAGCCCGATTTGCTTGTCAATAAAGGCTAGAGTTTCTTCCTTATCCACTACACTCCTCTCCAGAGAACTAAGATACTTCTCCTGTGATTTACTTAAGACTATTGCAATAGCGGCCTTCGACTACCTGTCTTGGGCCCTTTCATATGTCCCTTTGGCTCGTTTCTTAATAGCAATTGGTATTGAGGGCTCAACTAGAAGTCCCCTGAGGAATTCTACTGCAATTTCCGCTGGTATCTGCTCATTTCTATCAAGGAGTGTTCTGATTATACCTTTGGCTCCCAGATATGTTTCATCGAGTCTAAGACCTGTGCGTCCATTGATGAGCTGATCCTCCCTTATATTTCGAAAATCAATGAAGCTCCTTCGGTCTGGGCAATCTGCCTCGAATTCTGTGACAGGATGATCAGCTTCGAACACATCAAAGTCCACCACATATTCCTCTGGTTTGCCAAGTGCAGATTGGAGAATTTGATATGGAAGTTGGATACCACTCCTGAGGCAATATAGAATGTAATTCTCCTGTATCCTGCCCATGGGCTCCTGCGAAAATACAATTGGATACACAAGCTCGGGAATAGCCTTACTTACTTCTGCCAGATAGTACAGGTATTGGCGAGTAAAACACCATCCCAGTTTTACAATCATATCTTCAATAACCTTCATTGAAACTGTAGGTCCTGCTTTTCCATCAAGAATGATTTTCTCTCTTTCTGGAATCATCTTTGAAAATCGACCTAAAATGGTCTTCTGTAGATTTTCCTGTAAGGTATCAAATGTAATGGAGCCTTTCATGTCATCCAAAGCCCAGGGTGATCCTGGCAATGAAGAAATGGCATTCAATAGAGATGTCGCAAGATCGGGATTCTTCTTTCCAGTAATGGCCTTCTCTATAACATCCGCATTGGTATTGATATATTCCATAACATTCCGATTCCGTAGAATTGAGCCAATAGAAAGCATCGATAATATCAGGCGGTCTGTTACCTCAACTTTTTCTGCCAGATTAACGAGACCTGCCAAAGATGACTTGAAC
>JBHLQH010000099.1:0-3762 GCA_048884965.1 Candidatus Thorarchaeota archaeon
TATTTTCCCAATCCTTGTGATCGGTATTCTGGGATGATAGCTACTCCATGAACATATGCACCTTCGTCAATTTGATCGATCTTGACAAAGCCAACAATGGTCTCCTGATCAATCAGGACAAGTGAGGCTTCCTTGTCGAAAGGTACTTTTCGACTGAAGAATGAATCAAAGTTCTCTCGTCTCTGAGCCTCTGATTGATCTGCATATCTTCTATCGCCTCCTGTAGAAAATGCATGATCGTAGCTTGGCCAGAGATCATCATTGGAGATATCATCAAGTGACCGGAATACCATTGAGCTGGGAACTTGTGGAAAACTCATCTCCAAATCAGATAGGTCTGCTTCCATATACACCCATTCAAATCCACGCTTCATGCCAACGGGAAGATAGTATTCATCTCCACACTTGGAAGCATAGCCTCGTGAGCTTTCTGTCAAATTCATGAGAAATACTTCCATTCTATCGCGACCTGATACCTCACTATAATTTATGCACTCTTGCAGAAGCTTGATGCCAACTGTACTATCGAAGGGTCTGACGAGAGGATGCCAGCTAAGTAGATACGACATTGAGTCAGTCCAATGATAGAGACCAGCCCACCCCAAGATCATGTTCTCCTCTTTTGCAATGGCAATGAAATCCGGACAGTTCGTCTTATCCTTGAAGAAATCCTGAATTTGGGAATTCGTAGAACCATACTTGTAGGGGATTGCGAAATCGGAGTATGCATCCAATGTGAATGCAGTGAGTGCTTCCACATCAAATGTTTCAAAAGAATGAATCTCAATATCGACCATGTAGCTAGTGAGCCAGATTAGTCATTATAATGTGTTTGCTCTCTGCCATTTACTCTCAAACCAGCCCCTCATAGAATTCTCTTAGAATCATTAAATAAGTACTATGAATGTCGATTTCGCCATACATTATCCTATTATTGTTTTTTATTTGGTTTAGAGCTATAATATATTTCACATGGTTTCGACTTAACAGACTTTACTATCCTTTACTTATGAGAATTCGCTAACTGGTCAGCCCCTCAAGCAGGGAAACACAAGGGGGCTGAGAATGGGGTGCAAACAGATGTCAATTATGAGACGGCTAATTTCAGTCGTTGTGAAGAAGAGGATGAAGCTCGTCAAAGAGATTATGGAGAATCCAATAGAGATGGCTGATTCCACACTGATGTCTATGCTAAAGGCAAACAGTGACACAGTCATTGGACGCCAGTTTGGCTTTGACACAATAACTTCACCCGACGAATATCGAGAGCGAGTCCCATTGATGGATTCGACGAAGCAACAGGAATACTGGGATCAGATCTACGAGAACCCGGAAGGTAAGATCCTCACTGCAGAACCTGTAATCTGGTATGTAGAGAGCTCTGGAACCACAGGAAAACCCAAACGTCTTCCCATGACCAAGGCCGGTTTGAAGATGGTAGCTCAAGGATCCATGCTAGGGTTCATGGCGTTCATGGCACAGAATCCTGAGAACACAAAGTTGGTCGAAGGCGACATGGTCACCTTGGGAGCTCCAGCAGTGATGGACCATATCAATGGAATACCTGTCGGATATGCGACAGGTGTATACTCGGAGCATCAAAATCCTATCTTCGCTAGACTGATGAAACCAGGTGCAGATGTGTACAACATCAAGAACATGGACGAGAAGATGTGGATCTATGCAAAGTATCTTGTTGAGCACAATGTAACTGCCATAATGGGAATCTCAACTCTTAACATGGCTCTTCTTCGGAGACTATCTGAGCAATATGGACCGGATCTGCTAGAGGAATATAAGGGCACAAAATATGAGAGCAAGGTCAAAGAGAATCTGAGAGAAGATGGTACACTAGATATTGCTGGGTTATGTCCAAACATCAAGCTATTCGTAGCAACTGGTATCAATACAGACCCATACAAGAAATGGATTCAGAAGATGTTACCCAATGCCACTATTTGGGAAATGTACGGCGGTTCGGAAGGATTTCATGGCACGCAACTGACTGGAGAACCTGATGTCTACCTAACGCCACATGTTACATACTACGAATTCATTCCCCTTGATGAAGTGGAAAACGACAATCCTACGGTCATTCCATTGTCAGAGGTCAAGGTTGGCGAAAGATATGAGATGGTCATTAGCAATCTACAGGGGTACTACAGATATCGCCTTGGAGACCTCGTTACCTTCACAAGTGTAAAGCCATATACTATCTGCAATATCGCCCGAAGAGGACGCGTGGTCAATCTCTCAGGAGAGAAACTAAGTGAAGCCCATGTTCAAAACGCAATGTCCTATGCTTCAAAGATCACTGGCACAGAGATTACCGACTATTCAGTTGTTGGTGAAACCGATGAGATGGTTGGGAAGGGACATTACACGATTGCAGCACTAGTTAATGGAGATATTGACTCAGAGGCTTTTATCAATGCTTTTGAGAATAATATCAGAGAAAGCAATGAAGAATTCAGAATCGTCCGGGATATGGAAAGTCTTGGCCGAACTCGTTTGCGAATCTTGAAACAGTCCCCCGTTGAAATCAGAGCATCCGAGTATCATATCCAATCCAAACCTGTACCATTAACTACAGATCTGTCCGTTCTGCAACTCTGTGAAGCAGAAGCAGCAGCATGATCGACGCATTGTTACAAGGGAATTACTTTGACTGAATCAAGAGCGAAAGGCTCAAGTAAGAAGAGTCGTCAAAGCTTCAAATAGCCTTGACGACCACTCCTTTTTCTATGCATATATTTCTGGCACAGATTCATTCTTTTCCCTAGACCGAGGTTTCCAAGGATTCGCGACTGCCAAGACAATGAGAATTGAGCCTATGACAGTGGCTGTATCAGCAATAAAGCTAAGACCCATAGCCATCAATGTGACCTTGGTAAGCTGACTGAAAGCCATGAAAGACATCGCAATCAAGATGAGGCCGCTTCGTACTTCCTGCAACCGACCTGTCCTATATGTGACTGCAAAAGTGAAAATCATTCCGAACATCACGACCATCATTATAGGCAATACAAGAACCATGATCAACGATTGGGTTGTTCCGAGGATAGTCACGATTGTCCAATAGATCATTAGGGTGGAAATCACGTGCTTAAAGTATCTACTGAACTTGGAGGCCCAGATATGCAGAATTATGGTTAGGAATGGAAATACAGATCCCCCTATTACAAAAGTACGCATCTTGAAGACCTCCAATGTGTCGGGCAGTATCCCTGCATTCATCGAGGATAGAATGAACATATTCACACCTTGCAGAATAAAGGAGAAAGCAAACACGAGAGGTAGATCTGTAAGCAGACGCGTGGATTGTTTGCGCCACAGATTAGCCAAATAGACGCCGCCTAAGATGGCGATTACGCCTGCAAGAATACCTGACCAGAATGTTATTTCTATTGCTAGTTGCATTTCAATTTTCTCCGTAATTTATTAATTTCCAATCAGTCTAGCAAGTTGATTTCTGACTCTTGTGCCCAATCCTTCAGCCTGTTCAACCCTGAATCTCCAAGTAAATCCAAAATACAGTATCATCATGCTAAAGAAGATAATAATAGAGATTAGCATGAAGGTGGGGTCACTGAATGCAAAATCTGGACCTTGAGTCGAAGCGTCCGCTCCGATCTTGAAACTTTCATTAAGGAAATTTATCAGTGTATGACAAACTATCGTGCCGTAGAGTGTCCTTCCTGAAGAGAACTTCTCATAATATACGCCAAAGAAGGCACCGAGAATTCCAGACAGAAGAACCAT